>CAZXXA010000010.1:0-104796 GCA_964644615.1 uncultured Methylovirgula sp.
GAATTGTCGCCGCGCAAAATGCAAGACGGATATTTCCAGGTCACGGCGGAGCCGGTCTCGACCTGCGTCCAGGAAATCTTCGAATTGGCTTCGCGGCAGTCGCCACGCTTGGTGACAAAATTGTAGATGCCGCCCTTGCCTTCCGCGTCGCCCGGATACCAGTTCTGTACCGTCGAATATTTGATCTCGGCACCTTCGAGAGCAACAAGCTCGACGACCGCCGCATGCAGCTGGTTTTCGTCGCGCTTCGGCGCCGTGCAGCCTTCGAGATAAGAGACGTAAGCGCCTTTGTCGGCGATGATCAGCGTGCGCTCGAACTGGCCGGTGTTCTGCTCATTAATGCGGAAATAGGTCGAGAGCTCCATCGGGCATCGGACGCCCGGCGGCACATAGACGAAGGAGCCATCGGAAAAGACCGCGCTGTTGAGCGTCGCGTAGAAATTGTCGGTGATCGGCACGACCGAGCCGAGATATTTCTTCACCAGCTCAGGATGCGAATGCACCGCTTCCGAGATCGGGCAGAAGATGACGCCCGCCTTGGCCAACTCTTCCTTGAAGGTCGTGACAACGGAAACGGAGTCGAAGACGGCATCGACCGCGATCCGCCGGTCGCTGACCGCTTCGCTCTCGCCGTCGATCTGGACCAGCTGCTGAACGCCGGCGAGGATCGCCTGCTCCTTCAGCGGAATGCCGAGCTTCTCATAGACGCGCAGCAGTTCCGGATCGACTTCGGCAAGCGATCTCGGACCGGCCGCCGATTTCGGCGCCGAATAATAATGGAGCTCCTGATAATCGATCGGCGGATATTCGACCCGGGCCCAATCGGGCGTGCGCATGGTGAGCCAGCGCCGATAGGCTTCGAGGCGCCATTCGGTCAGCCACTCAGGTTCATTCTTCTTCGCGGAAATGAAGCGAACAATGTCTTCGTTGAGACCTTTGGGCGCCTTCTCGGCTTCGATCTCGGAGTAGAAGCCATATTTATATTCGCTGACATCGACCGACTTGACGCGGTCGATCGTCTCTTGCACCGCAGCCATACCATTCTCCTCACCTTGGCGGTTTCAAGGACCGCTGGTTCAGACTTTTTAAGCCGGCTTCCCGGCTGCTCACGCCGCAGGTTGAACCTGCCGCGCTTTGATTGTCCGGACGGACTTGGCGAAAGCCTGTTCGAACTGGGCCAGATCCTGCGGCCCGGAATTCCAACCAAGGCTGATGCGGATCGCCCCCCGCGCCAGCGCGTCGGGAACCCTCATAGCCTCTAACACATGCGAGCGCTTGACCTTGCCCGAGGAACAGGCGGAGCCGGACGAAATGGCCACCCCATCCATATCCAATGACATAAGCAAGACCTGAGCCTCGATCAACGGCACAGCGACATTACTGGTATTGGGCAAACGCGGTGCCGCCGCGCCGAAAACGGTCAATTCCGGAACGATCTCGGCCAGTCTTCGCTCCAGCGCATCGCGCCATTCGGCGAGCTTGAGGGAGAGGCTTGACATGTCCCTAACCGCGGCCTTTAGCGCCGCAGCTAAACCCATGATACCGGCGACGTTTTCTGTCCCCGCGCGCAGCCCGCGCTCTTGCCCGCCGCCACGCAGCATCATGCTCTTTATGTGATATGCGCCAGGGGCAAAACAAAGGGCGCCGACGCCCTGCGGGCCGCCAAATTTATGCGCCGAAAGCGCCAGCGCATCGGCCGGAAGGGCGGTAAAGTCGCAGGCCATCCTGCCGGCAGCTTGCGCCGCATCGCAGATAACGGCGCCGCCCGCCGCGTGCACCAGAGCCGCCGCTTCGGTGACGGGCTGGATAACGCCCGTCTCATTGTTGGCCGCCTGTACGGCCAAAAGCACCCGTCCGCCCTTGGCCAGAGCCTTGCCGAGCGCGACCAGATCGAGTGTGCCGTCAGCCGTCAGCGGCAGGATTTCGACCGCGTCGGGAGCGAAACGGTGACCGGCGAGGACACAGGAATGCTCGCCGCCGCCGATCAGCAGCCGGTCGAACGGCGCCGTCCGACCGCGGAGGTCGAGATCGGGCGTCAGCGCCAGATTGAGCGCTTCCGTCGCGCCGGAGGTGAAGATGACGTTTTTCGTCGAGGTGCCGACCAGTGCGGCGATGTCATCGCGCGCCGCCTCGATCTGCGTCCGGGCCGCGCGGCCTTCGGCATGGATGGAGGACGCGTTGCCGAGAAGGTCGAGGCCAACCACTATCGCCGCCCGCGCTTCGGGGCGAAGCGGCGTCGTCGCGTTATGATCAAGATAGGCCCGGGGCTGGCTCACAGCCTGTCCTTCGCTCTCGGTTCGGGGGCAACCGCCATGGCCGCACGAGGCGCCGCGACCTACGCGAAGTTACGGAGCGGACATCAAAAAGCTTGCCTTGCCATGGGGCGACAGTGCTAGATGGCGCACCCGCTTCGCGGCGCCGCGAAAGCGCGCGTCGACCGACCCGAGTCCGGCTGGAATCGTTCTAATTTTATTGTGGCGCGGACGCCTAGTTAAGTCAAGCAAACGAGACCTGCCCGCCTTTTTAACCGCATCACATAAAACCACATGAAGGGTGCAATTGCGCGCCCGTCCGGCGAAGCGCCAGCGGCGCATGCGCCAAGCGCTGCAATGGAAGCGTTGCAGTACCAAGAGACGATAGGAAGCCAGTACAAACATGCCAGAGATCATCTTTAACGGTCCCGCCGGCCGCCTCGAGGGGCGCTTTCATCCTTCGACGCAGCGTGGTGCCCCGATCGCCGTGATCTTGCATCCGCACCCGCAGTTCGGCGGGACGATGAACAATCAGATCGTCTACAATCTCTATTACGCTTTTGCCGAACGCGGCTTCTCGGTGCTGCGCTTCAACTTCCGCGGCGTCGGCCGCAGCCAGGGCGCGTTCGATCACGGCCAGGGCGAATTGTCGGACGCCGCCGCCGCGCTGGACTGGGTGCAGACGATCAATCCCGATGCGCGCGCCTGCTGGATCGCCGGTGTCTCCTTCGGTGCCTGGATCGGCATGCAGCTGCTGATGCGCCGGCCCGAGGTTGAAGGCTTCATCTCGGTCGCGCCGCCCGCCAACCGTTTCGACTTCTCCTTCCTTGCGCCCTGCCCGTCGTCCGGCCTCTTCGTGCATGGCGATCAGGACCGCGTCGCGCCTTTGAAGGAAGTCACCGGCCTCATCGAGAAATTGAAGACGCAAAAAGGCATCACCATCGAACATGCGGTGATTCAGGGAGCCAATCATTTCTTTGAAAATTGCGTCGATGCGCTGATCGAAGAAGTCGGTGTCTATCTCGACCGCCGTCTCGGCAATCCACCGAAACTGCCGACGCCGACGCGGGCCGAACCGGCTGAACGCGGTTAGTTTGTCCCTGGCGCATCGAGCCCGGCGCTTTCAAGACAGAGATCTTAGAAACGAACCGCCGGGTCGCCGCGCATGCCCTCGACCCCAGCTCGCCCTATGCGGCGGTCATGCCCGAAGATCGAGGCGACCATCGACAAAAGGTCGCGAAATTCGCCGGCGACCCGCAAAAGGTGGCCGATTGCGTTTTGCAGGTGTTGGCGGTCGAGAAGCCACATCTGCGCTATCTCGTCGGCACCGACGCGCAGCTGATGGGCAATGTCCATCGCTTCCCCGGCTTTGGCGCCTATGCCGCGCTGTTCCGCAGGCTCTTCGCCTGGAAGGAGCTCACCGCGCCATTGCGGAGGGCCTGAAACAGGGTCTCAGCCCGGCGTCGCGACGAGTCCGCCCGGCAATGGCGCCTTGACGCCGGTCGTCGTCGGAAAGGTCAGCGGAAGGTCCTTGAGTCGCCGGGCGGCGAGATAGGCGAAGGCCTGCGCCTCCATCCCATCGGCGGACCAGCCGAGCATATCGGCAAGCACGAGCCCGCACGGCAGACGGTTCATCAGCTCCCAGCGCAGCGCGAGATTATGCGTGCCGCCGCCGCAGAGCACCGCCAGCTTCGGCGGTTCGGGCAGAAAATCGAGGGCGCTGACGATGCTCTGCGCGGTGAAAGCAGTGAGCGTCGCCGCCGCATCTTCCAGCTTCATATTTTCGACGCGCGCCGAGGAAAACTCATTGCGGTCGAGCGACTTCGGCGGCGCCTTCGCGAAATAGGGATGTTTCAGAAGCTCGATGAGCGCCAGATAGTCGATCTTGCCTTGGCCGGCGACGAGACCCCCTTCGTCCATCGCGACGCCTTCCCGGCGCAGCATCAGATCATCGATCAACGCATTGCCCGGCCCCGTGTCGAAGGCGATCGGATCATTGTCGCCATGCAGAAAGGTGAGATTGGCGACGCCGCCGACATTGAGAACGACCGTCGGTTCGCTCATGCCTGCGGCCACGGCCAGTGCCTTGTGATAGATCGGCACGAGCGGCGCACCCTGCCCGCCGGCTGCTACGTCGGCCGCGCGAAAGTCATGCACAACCGTCAGACCGAGGCGCCGCGCCAAAGCGGCACCGTCACCGATCTGCACGGTCAGCCCGTCGTCCGGCCGATGCAGCACGGTCTGGCCGTGAAAGCCGACCGCATCCACCGTCTCACGTGCAATGCCTTCGGCCGCGAGAAAAGCGTCAACCGCTTCGGCGTGGCGCTCTGTCACGATCGCTTCCGCTTCGGCCAGTTTGCCGGGGCGTGCGTCGCGATCGGTCAACGTTGCCGCATCGGCGAGCGCATCGCGCAGCAACATGCGGTCATCGGGCGTATAGGCAAAGGAGCGCACGGCACCCGGCGCGAGCCGCGCCTCGCCATCCGTCTCAATGAGCGCGACATCGACACCGTCCATCGACGTGCCACTCATCAGCCCGATCACCCGCAACATGGCCATATTGCCTCCAATACCGAATCATCGCTTGTCTTAAAGCGCCGCGTGGCGGAAGGGCAATTGATTTCATAGGACCTTCGCAACCGTGCGGCACGTTCAGGAAGTTGTGTTTTCCGTCCCAAAATCGCTTGCACCCAGGCGTATTGAACCCACAATCACTGCCGGCCCTGATCGCGGAGCCGCCTTCGGAGCGATCATGAAACATTCTCTCAGCCTCGTCTCCTTCGTCGGACAAAAGGGCGGCGTCGGCAAAAGTGCGCTGGCGCGCCTTCTCTCCGTCGGTGCTGCGCGCGCCGGCCGCAAAGTCCTGCTCGCCGATTTCGACCTCGAACAGCTCACCTGCCTCGAATGGAATGCTGTCCGGCTGCGTCATAGTCTCGAACCCGAGATCGATGTGCGGCCGTTCAAGAGCTTGAAGAAATTGCGCCGGACGGAGGAAAACTTCGACCTCATTGTGGCCGATACGCGCGGCCTTGCCGACGAATTGACGAAAGAAGTGGCGGAGGAAAGCACCGTCGTCTTTCTGCCGACCGGCACGTCGAGCGACGATCTGCGCCCGACGCTGGCGCTGGCGCGCAAACTCTCCAAACAAGGTGCCGACGGCAAGCTCACCCTCATTCTGTCGAAAACCGGCCGCTCGGAGAAACAGATCACCACCGCTCTAAAGCAGATCGAAGACCAAGGTTTCCCGGTCCTCGCCGCCAATTGGGGCCTGCGTGACGGATTGCAGTCGGAATTCGATGCGGGCGGTGTCGGCCTGGAGTCGCGCAACAAATTCGTGCGGCAGATTGCCGACGACATGGGCCAGGCGCTGCTGGAGCGCGTGTTTGCCGGTTAAAGAGAGTAATGGTCTGCCTGTCTTCAGCGCGCGAATGTTGACTCGGTAGAGTACCCCCGCCACATCAACATGGAGCCCCACATGCCAAACCCTCGGTTTCACATTTTCTTCGGGCGCATATTTTTCGCAGTGGTTATTGGCGCCGCCGTCATGGCGTCAGGTACCGGGCTGGCATCCGCGGAAATTTACGCCGTCACAAACCAACGCCTGATACCACCGACAGCGTCGACGAAGGTCCAATGTACAAGAGAGGACGAGAGATATTGTTGGCATCACACCATGCCTTGCCCTCAAGACCGAAAATCGTACCCGCCTATATGTTTTTATGAATGCATGAAGAAGTGCGATCCAAATCGTTACTAATAATGCTCCAACGAAAAACCGTTGCAGATCGCCAGTATACAATTCGCTAGTTGATCCTCTCGTCTAACGACTTTGCCAGATCGCCGGGGCCGTTTATTTCCATCGGGCGCGCCTTTGCTGATGGAAAAATCTCCGGGAGGAACAGAATGCGCGCCATCGCATTCGCGGCGCGGGCGGCTGTCGCAGCGCTAAGCTTAACCGGAGCCGGATGCCTTCGCTGCGAGCCGGCATGGCGTCGATCGACGATGCGGCAAACGCGCGAGCTTGAGCTAACGAAATAAGGAGGGCCGCGCACCGGATTAACGACCGAACAACCCGACGCGATTCTCTTTACGCACGAGCCACACATGTGCCCCAATATCCCGTAGCATCTCGCGCGGCCATTTCGCATAAGGGCTGTCCGCCGGCAGCCCTTCGGCAACAGACGCAACATAGTCCCGTGACGCGCTGCCGTTCACATTGACCTTCCAGATCCAGAAATAGCGCGAGAAAGCGTCCAACAGCTCTGGGAGCCGCTTCGCCGTGCCGGACACGCCGCCTCTCTCCTGGCGCAAAGCCGCATAGCCCTTCTGGTCGAGGCGCAGATACTCTAACGGTCTGTCGAAGTCCCGATGATCGCGGAAGTCGATTTGATGCGCGTGAACGCCCCCGGCCTTGGTGACACGCGCCAGCTCGCGCGCCACTTTCCGAAAATCCGAAACGTGCTCAAGGACCGCGTTGGATTGCACGAGATCGAAGCTCGCGGTCGGCAAAGAAGGCATGTGCTCGGCAGGTTCCGCCGCGGCCTGCAAGATCCCGTCATAGCCTTGCCTCTTGACGGCGGCGCGCACCGCGTCAGCCGCACCCGTCCATTGCTCCAAAAACGCCGCGTAGAACCCCGGATGAAAGTCCGCATCCCATGACGCCAGATATTTGTCGGCCAGCGTCACCCGGGCTCCGCTGCTCGCGAGAACCAACTGCGGAGCGAAATCGGCGCCCGGTCCTAATTCGAGCAGCTTCATGCCGGCAAGATTGATCGAGGCATCCTTCCAGATTCGCAGATAGCCTTCGGCGATTTGAACGGCATATTGGACAGCCGCTTCGAATTGCTTGCGCGGATTGTGATCAAGACTCATGTTGATCCTCGTGGGCGGAAGGGTTCGCGCAATTTATTCAGCGCGCCGGCAGCCTGCAACCGGTGATATAGGCAGAGCAGCCTTCCTCAAAGCCAATATGCCGCTCGGTCTCGGCGGCTCTGAGCGAGGAAGAGGCCTGGGACCTCGCCGCCTATCTCGACAGCCAGGAGCGGCCGCAGGAACCCGCCATTTCCTAGCTCGGCAAGCTCGACGCCGGCACGCTGAAACTGAAAGTCGCCGCTCGATCGTCGCGATCTGCGCTATCCAGCTGCTCAAGGCCTCCATGGAAGTCCAGTCGCTGCCAAACGACGAACTTCCCTGGCTGACGTTGATCCATCCGACCTTCGTCGCTTCAGCGCTCCTACTGGCGCTGATCGATCGCGTCATGACGAATGGACATCGCTGGCCGTCACTCTTTCGGGAAGTCGAGCCCCATTTCACGGTAGCGGGCCGGATCGTCCGCCCAATTCTCGCGCACCTTCACGAACAGGAAGAGATGGACGGTCTGTTCCGCCGCCTCGGAGATGTCCTTGCGCGCAGCCGAGCCGATCGCCTTGATGGTGCGGCCGCCCTCGCCGATGACGATCTTCTTATGGCCTTCGCGCATGACATAGATCGTCTGCTCGACCCGCGCCGAGCCATCCGGCATGTCCTTCCAAAGCTCGGTCTCGACCGTCGATTGATACGGCAATTCGTCGTGCAGCCGCTCGAAGATTTTTTCGCGCGTGATCTCGGCGGCGAGCGCACGGATCGGCGCATCGGAAATCTGATCTTCGGGATAGAGCCATGGCCCTTGCGGCATCAGCGCCGCGAGCCGCGCCTTGAAAGTAGCAACGCCATCGCCCGTCTGCGCCGACAGCATGAAAGTCTCGGCAAAAGGCAGTTCCGCATTGAGCCTGGCGGCAAGCTCCAGCAGCTTCGACCGCTCAATCAGATCGATCTTATTGAGCACCAGGATCCTGTGCCGGCCGATCTCCTTCAGCTTGGCGAGGATGGCTTCGACCTCGGCATCGACACCTTTGCGCGCATCGACCAGCAGCGCGATGGCATCGGCGTCGCCCGCCCCGCCCCAGGCGGAACTCACCATGGCGCGATCGAGCCGCCGCTTCGGCGCGAAAATGCCGGGCGTATCGACGAAGATGATCTGCGCTTTGCCGTCGATGGCGATGCCGCGCACGAGATTGCGTGTCGTCTGCACCTTGCGCGAGACGATCGAGACTTTCGCGCCGACGAGCGCATTGAGCAGAGTCGACTTGCCGGCATTTGGCGCGCCGATCAGCGCAACGAAGCCGCAGCGCGTTTTGCCGTCAGGGGGAAGCGTATCGTCGCTCACAGCGTCTCGGCGCCGGCCGCCTCTATGCCTTCTCGGGCGATGAAACCTGCCGCCGCCGCCTGTTCAGCGCCGCGCTTCGACTGGCCTTTGGCTTCGACCGGCGGAAAGCCCGTCACGGTGACGGACATTGTGAACTCAGGCGCATGATGCGGACCACAACGGGCGATTTCGCTATAGAGCGGCGCTTCAAGGCCGCGCGCCTGCGCCCATTCCTGCAAGGTGGTTTTCGGATCGCGCAATGGCCGGCGCGGCGAGCGCATGCGCGGCTCGAAAGCCTTCGTCACAACGGTTTTCGCGGCCTCATAGCCGCCATCGAGAAACACCGCGCCGATCAGCGATTCACATACATCCGAGAAGATCGCGGTCTTGTTGCAGGCGCTCGATTGCCGCTCGCCTTCGCCGAGACGCAGACAAGCGTCGACGCCCCATTCGAGCGCGACCTCGGCGCAGCTTTCGCGTCGCACGAGATCGGCGAGACGGCGCGACAGCTCACCCTCCTCGCTTTTTGGAAAGGCCGTGTAGAGCATTTCGGCGACCACGAGGCCAAGCACACGGTCGCCCAAAAATTCGAGACGCTGATAGGTTTCGCAGCGGATATTGGCAGCGCTGACATGGGTCAGCGCGATAGTGGCAAGCGCGCCATCTTTGAATTTATATCCAAGGCTGCGTTCAAGCGGCCCGAGGTCGCAGTTCTTGCCACCCATTTATTTCACGTGCCTGAAAATGCGTTGCCAGCGGATGTCCTGCGGCCACTTCCAGAACTCCCATATGGGATCGCCTTCCCGGACGGAGAAGAAGATCATCTCCGCACGGCCGACCAGATTCTCCGCAGGAACGAAGCCGACGCCGCCGGCGTCTTCCGGAACGCGGCTGTCCGTCGAGTTGTCGCGGTTATCGCCCATCATGAAGTAGTGATCGGGCGGCACAGTGAACACTTTCGGCTGGCCCGACGCGTCGCGGATATCGTCGTAAAAACCGTGATCGCCCTCGACCTCGATGATCGTATGGGTGACGCCGCCGGGCAGCGTCTCCTTATAGGTCGGAACGTCGTGGGAATTGCCGTAGAGATCGGGCTCACGCAGCGGCTTGATCGGCTCGCGCGGCACCATCGTGCCGTTGATATAGACACGGCCATTCAGAATTTCGATCTTGTCGCCCGGCAGGCCGATGACGCGCTTGATATAGTCGGTCTGGCCGTCACGCGGCAGCTTGAATACGACGACATCGCCGCGCTTCGGCTGCGAGGCGAAGATGCGGCCATGGAAGAGCGGCGGGCTGAACGGCAGCGAATGATAGGAATAACCGTAGGCGTATTTGGAAACGAACAGATAATCACCGACCAGCAAGGTGGGGATCATCGAGCCTGACGGAATGTTGAATGGCTGGAAGAACAAGGTGCGCACGATGAGCGCAATGGCCAAAGCCTGAATGATGACCTTGATCAATTCGCCGATAAAGCCGGCCTCTTTGGTGTCTTTCTTTGAATCCACGCTCTTTCCGTCTACCTTCATCGGGTCTGACATATCGACTCTATCCTTGAGGGCAGCACCGAAAGCGGGCGCGGCTTCAATCTGAACCAGCTTGGCTTGCCTGGGACTCCGGCGAGGATAAGCCGGAACGGCTCCTTAACATGCGGAAATGAGGCGGAAAAGCGGTTGCGCCGCCGCCACCGCTGACCTGGACATTAAATATAGGACAGATCGCTCAGGCCTCCAGCGCAATCGCCTCGATAAGAACATGCGCCTGGGCCAATGGATATTCATCCGTCAAAGAGAGGTGGATCACCGCACGGTGGCCGCTCGGGGTCAGATCGGCAAGCCTGAGCGCGGCTCCTCCCGTCAGTTTCATCGTCGGCTGACCGGACGGCAGATTGACGACGCCCATGTCGCGCCAGAAGACGCCCTGGGACAACCCGGTGCCGAGCGCCTTGGCACAGGCCTCTTTGGCGGCAAAGCGCTTCGCGTAGGAAGCTGCCCGCTCTGCCCGCCTCTCCGAACGGGCTTTCTCGACCTCGGTAAAGCAGCGGGCGACGAAACGGTCGCCGAAACGGGCCAGCGACGCCTCGACGCGCCGGATATCGCAGAGATCGATGCCGTAGCCGATGATCATCGCCTTACAGCCTCACGCCTTGTTGAGCATGGCTCTGCCGGCATCCATCGCCGCGCGCATCTTTTTAATCGCGACTTCGAGCCCATCGAAAATCGCCTCGGCGACGATGAAATGGCCGATGTTCAGTTCGACGACCTGCGGCAGGGCCGAAATCTCCCGCGCCGTCTCATAATCGAGCCCGTGGCCGGCGTGGCACTCGATCCCCCGTTCTGCGGCAAGCTGTGCGGCTGCCGTGAGCCGCGCGAATTCATGCGCGGCGCGCGACGCCTCGCCATGTGCCAGCGCATCACACCAGGCACCCGTGTGTAATTCGACGACAGGTGCGCCGATCGAACGCGCCGCTTCGATCGCTTCGCTCGACGGCTCTATGAAGAGAGAGACGCGCACACCGGCGCGGCCGAGTTCGGCCGTCACAATGCGCAGATGATCGTGGCCGGTGACGACATCGAGACCGCCCTCCGTCGTGCGCTCGCTGCGCTTCTCGGGGACGAGACAGCAGGCATGCGGTCGCGTATCGAGCGCGATGGCGACCATTTCGTCGGTCGCCGCCATTTCGAAATTCAGCGGTTTCGAAATTTCGCTCTTCAGCCGGCGCATGTCGTCATCGCGGATATGACGGCGATCTTCGCGCAGATGCGCGGTGATGCCGTCGGCACCCGCGGCGATTGCGAGCAACGCCGCGCGCACGGGATCCGGCACGCTGCCGCCGCGCGCATTGCGCAGCGTCGCGACATGATCGACGTTCACGCCCAGACGAAGCGGCAGAACCATTTAGCCATTCACCCTTTCGACCCTGCTGATAACCGGCTTGCCCCGCAATTGCGAGATGATGCCGTTGAGATGCTTAAGATCGGTGACCTCAACATCGATGATCATCTCGCGGAAATCGGCGGAGAGCTCATGGATGCTGATATTGTCGATATTGGCGCCCGTATCACCGATCAGCGTGGCGATCATTCCCAAGGTCCCCGGCTCATTGATGGCGGTGACCAGGATCTTCGCCGGGAACAGCTCATGCCGGCCCTCTTCGACGTCCCAGCGGACATCGAGCCAGCGCTGCGGCTGATCGTCGAATTGGGTGAGGTCGGGCGATTGGATCGGATAAATCGTGATGCCCTCGCCCGGCGTCAGAATGCCGACGATGCGGTCACCCGGCACGGCACCACCGTTCGGCGCGAAACGGACCGGCAGGTCGCCGCGCAGGCCCCGTAGACCGCGGATGGGGATCGAATCCGCGGCTTCGCCCTCGCTACCAGGCACTTTGAAGACGAGACTCGCTGCCTTGCTGAGCGGGAACCAACCGGGCTCGGCTTCGGTCTTCGGTGCCGGCGCTTTGCGCTCTTCCGCCGCCTCGGGATAGACGGCTTTGACGACATCGCCGGAAAAAATCTCGCCGCGGCCGACCGCCGCCAGCACATCTTCGACGCCGGTCCGCGCCAAGCGCGACAGAGCACCTTTGAGCTTTTCGTCGCTATAGGCCTTACCCGTGCGCTCGAAGGCGCGCGTCACGATCTGCCGGCCAAGCCCCATATATTGGGCGCGCACCGCATCGCGCGTCGCGCGCCGGATCGCCGCCCGCGCCTTGCCGGTCACAACAACGGATTCCCACGCCGCCGGCGGCACCTGGTCATTAGCACGGATAATCTCGACTTCATCGCCGTTCTGCAATTCGGAGACAAGCGGCGCCAGACCGCCGTTGATCTTGGCACCCACCGCCGAATTGCCGATGTCGGTATGGACGGCATAGGCGAAGTCGATCGGCGTGGCGCCGCGCGGCAGCGCGATCAGCTCGCCTTTCGGCGTGAAGCAGAAAACCTGATCGCGGAACAGCTCGAGCTTCGTATGTTCGAGGAATTCTTCCGGTGAATCCCCCTCGCCTAAAAGCGCGATCGTGCGCTGCAGCCATTGATAGGCGCGGCTCTCGCGGCTGAGCGCTTCGCGGTCGGCAATGCGGCCGTCTTTGTACAGAACATGCGCGGCGATGCCGTAGCGGGCAATTTCCTGCATCTCGACTGTACGCACCTGCAGCTCGACGCGCTGGCCGCCCGGCCCGACAACGGTGGTATGGATCGAACGATAGTCATTCTCTTTTGGCGTCGAGATATAATCCTTGAAACGGCCCGGCACGGTCGGCCATTTGGTATGGACGACGCCAATCGCGCGATAGCAATCTTCGACCGTATTCACGACGGCGCGGAAACCGAAGATGTCCGACAATTGCTCGAAGGCGATCGACTTGCGCTCCATCTTGCGCCAGACCGAATAGGGCTGCTTCTGCCGCCCTTCGACCGTCGCCTGGATGCCGCGGGCGGAGAGCTCATCGCGCAGCTCCTTTTCGACCCGAGAGATGATCTTGCCATAGCGCTCGCGCAGCTCGTCGAGCTTGGCTTTGATCATCGCGCTCGCCTCCGGCATCAGATGGCGGAAGGCGAGTTCTTCGAGCTCGTCGCGAATGTTCTGCATGCCCATGCGGCCGGCAAGCGGCGCATAGATGTCGAGCGTCTCTTCGGCGATGCGGGCGCGCTTCTCCAGCGGGACGAAATGCAGCGTGCGCATATTGTGAAGCCGGTCGGCGAGCTTCACGAGCAGTACCCGCACGTCATCGGCGATGGCGAGCAGCAGTTTGCGGAAATTCTCGGCCTGCACTGCTCGCTTCGAGACGAGATCGAGGCGTTTCAGCTTGGTGAGCCCGTCGACAAGCCGGCCGATATCGGGGCCGAACAGCCGGTCGATTTCTTCGCGGGTTGAATCGGTATCTTCGATCGTATCGTGCAGCACCGCCGCGACGATTGTCGCATCGTCAAGATGCAGATCGGTCAGAATGGCGGCGACTTCGAGCGGATGCGAGAAATAGGGATCGCCAGAGGCGCGCTTCTGCACGCCATGCGCCTTCATCGCATAGACATAGGCACGGTCGAGCAGATCTTCGTCGACGTTGGGATTGTAGCGCCTGACCCGCTCGACAAGCTCATATTGCCGCATCATCGCCGGTGTCGTCCCCGCATGAGCGCCGGATCAAACCCGGACTGCGCCCATCGGCTTCACAATGTCACGAGCGGACCCGACATTCCATGTCGCAAGCTATCGCAGCGCTTGGCCTAGTGACCCTGCACCGGGCTCAGACCAGCCATGCCGTCAAGAAGGAAGCCGGCAACGCCGCCGGCGATCCACAGTCGCATCGGGTTACAAAGGACATTCTATTGGTCGCAAGAAGCCGCGCCAAATCCGCGCGGCTTGCACACAATGTCGCGCTTCAGTCGCCTTCGTCGTCGGTTTCGACCGGCGGCACGAGACCTTCGAGGCCGCGCAGCAGATCCTCTTCCGTCATACGATCGAACTGAATGTCGCCCAGCGCATCGGAGGCGGCCTTGTCCATCGTCGGCGTCAGCGCCGGCACAGCTTCCGCTTCGGGCTCGTCCACTTCGACATGTTTCTGCAGCGAGTGGATAAAGTCCTCGGTAAGGTCTTCAGGCGACAACGTTGTCTCAGCGATTTCGCGCAACGCAACGACAGCATTCTTGTCGTTGTCGCGATCAATAGTGATCGGCGCGCCGGAGGAAATCATGCGAGCGCGATGTGCAGCCATCAAAACGAGATCGAAGCGATTCTCGACTTTGTCTATGCAGTCTTCGACGGTCACGCGAGCCATGTGACAAAAGCTCCTATTCGTTAATTCAGGGGAATTGGCGAAGATTCATAAAGACTTCTACTCAGCACGACTCATGACTTCAAGTTAAGAATAAGCAGAATTGAGCCGTGCAGCGCTTTGTTTTAAGGGACAAACTTAAGGCGCGGCATTCTCTACGGCCGCGCGCGTTCCCGAAGACTTGCTCATTTTTGATCTTGATTTCAAGGGCATGCCCTTGACGCGATGGGGATTAAAGCCACATAACGACCAAAAGAAATGCAGCGAAGCTTCCACATCTTGGTGACGAACTTTGCTGGCGACACTGACGCCGCCGCATTGGGTGATCTTGCCGGATCGACGGAGCGACACCCCACAGCCGGCCCATTTGCGTTTGGCAAATCCGCCTGGCACATGGACTGACAAACAACCTCAGAGAACGTTAATGGCTGATCTGGAACGCATTGCGCTTTTTATCGATGGTGCCAATCTGTATGCGACGGCAAAATCTCTTGGCTTCGATATTGATTACAAGCGGCTGTTGAAGGAATTCCAAAGTCGCGGCAAGCTGATCCGTGCATTCTACTACACAGCTCTTGTCGAAGATCAGGAATACTCCTCCATTCGTCCGCTGATCGATTGGCTCGACTACAACGGCTATTCGGTCGTCACCAAGCCGACGAAAGAGTTCATCGACTCGCTCGGCCGCCGCAAGGTGAAGGGCAATATGGACATCGAGCTCGCTGTCGATGCGATGGAGATGGCCGAACATCTCGACCACATCGTGCTCTTCTCCGGCGATGGTGATTTCCGTTCGCTCGTCGAAGCGGTCCAGCGTAAGGGCGTCCGCGTCTCCGTCGTCTCGACCAATGCGACGCAGCCGGCGATGGTCGCGGATGAACTGCGTCGTCAGGCGGACGAGTTCATCGATCTCGTGCATCTTGCCCAGAAGATCGGCCGCGATCCGAACGAGCGCGGCGAACGCACGCAGAAATACGAGCGGCGCCCGGCGGCCAGCGTTGGCGGCTACGACCACGATATGATCGACGACTGATCGCGGCAGGCGAAATCTTGCCGCCGTCTCTGCTCCCACCATGAACGCCGGCGAGAAAAGCCCGTCTACAGCCCCTTCACCGCCGGAGCCGTCGCGCGACTGCGATACATGTCCGCGCCTCGTCAGCTTTCGCGACGAGGCGCGCAGCGATCATCCGGACTGGTTCAATTCGCCCGTCCCGACCTTTTCGGCGAAAGACCCGCGTCTTCTGATCGTCGGCCTAGCGCCGGGTCTGCGCGGTGCCAACCGCACCGGCCGGCCCTTCACGGGCGATTACGCTGGCGATCTTCTCTACGAGACTTTGCTCGCCTGCGGCTTGGCCGAAGGCGTCTATGATCAGCGCGCCGACGACGGCCTGGCGCTGATTTCCTGTGCGATCACCAATGCGGTGCGTTGCGTGCCGCCGCAAAACAAGCCGACGCCGGCCGAGATCGCGAACTGCCGTCCCTATTTCGCCGCCACCCTTGCCGGCCTTCCGCAGCTGACCGCAATCCTAGCGCTCGGCCGCATCGCCCATGACCAGGTGCTGCGTGCGTTAAAGCTCAAAATCGGCGACTGGCCCTTCGCGCATGGGCGCCGGCACGATCTGCCTTCAGGCTTCAGCCTTTTCGACAGCTATCACTGCTCGCGCTACAACACGAACACGGGCGTGCTGACGCCACAGACGTTTCGCGCCGTCTTCGACGACATCATGCGGCATATGAAGGCTCAAGCGCCGGCCGGATAGACCATGAATTCGAGCAGCGAGCCGTCCGGGTCGCGGAAATAGACGCTCGTCGCATCGCCCTTGGCGCCGCGTGTCGCGATGGGGCCCCTCTCGATCGCCACAGCATATTTCTCAAGATGCGCGACCGCAGCATCGATCGTCTCCGGCCAGACGAAGCAGAGATCGCTATTGCCCGCCTCGACCGGCTTCTTGGCGACGAGATTGGGGACGATCCCCGGCCCGTGACAATTCAACAGGAAGTCGCCGAGCTTATAGGTGAAGCCTTTTTGACGCGGCAGGATCTCGGCACCGAGCACATCGGCATAGAAACGATTGGAGCGCTCCCAATCCGAAACATGGATGACGCAGTGGTCCAGGCGTAACGGACCCATCGCAACTCCCCTCGCTGCCAGTTGCTCATCAGCCTCTTGCACGCAACAGTCGGCTCTTCTCGCGGTTCCAGTCGCGCTGTTTCTCGGTATCGCGTTTATCGTGAAGTTTCTTGCCGCGTGCCAGCGCGAGCGCAATCTTCGCGCGGCCCTGCGCATTGAAATAGATTTTCAGGGGCACGAGCGTCATGCCCTCGCGTTCGAGCCCTTTGGCGATGCGGGCGATTTCGCGTGCGTTGAGCAGCAGCTTGCGCGGCCGTTTCGGCGCGTGGTTGAAGCGGTTCGCCTGCAGATACTCAGGGATGTTGGCGTTGATCAGAAAGACCTCACCCGCCCGATCAACTTCCGCATAGCTCTCCGCGATCGTCGCCTTGCCGGTGCGCAGCGACTTCACCTCCGTGCCGGTGAGCATCAGCCCGGCCTCGAAGGTCTCGCCGATCTCATAATCGAAGCGCGCGCGGCGGTTTTCCGCCGCGATCTTGAAATTGCTCTCGTCTTTCGCGGCCAAGCGCTGATCCTCGCGACGCGAGGCCGTGCCTCGCTATCGGCTCCATCCTAAAATCGTCGGCGCTTTACGCCAAAACCGGCTCGGCCGGCAGAAGGCCGGCATAGGCCATGGCGCCGCGGATCGCCCTTTGCGCCGCCTCGCCCGCCGGCAACATCGGCAGGCGCAGCTCGTCGTTCATCTTGCCGAGCAGCGACAGCGCGAATTTCGCGCCGGCGGGATTCGGATCGGTGAAGAGCGCCTGATGCAAAGGTGTGAGCCGGTCCTGGATTTTCAAGGCAGTGGCATAATCACCCGAGAGACAGGCATTCTGCATCTCCGCGCAAATGCGCGGCGCGACATTGGAGGTCACTGAGATGCAGCCGGCGCCGCCATGCGCCATCAGCGCGAGCGCTGTCATGTCCTCGCCGGAGAGCTGGATGAAATCCGGCCCCAGCACATGACGCTGCAACGCCGTACGGGCGAGATTGGCGGTCGCGTCCTTGACGCCGACGATGTTCTTCAATTCGAATAAGCGCTGCATCGTCTCGATTGACATATCGACGACCGAACGCGGCGGGATGTTGTAGATGAAGATCGGAATCCCGACGGCATCGTTGATCGCCTTGAAGTGCCGGTACATGCCCTCCTGCGACGGCTTATTATAATAAGGTGTCACGACGAGAATCGCGTCGGCTCCCGCCTTCTCGGCATGCGTCGCGAGATCGATCGCCTCTTTGGTGTTGTTCGAACCGGCGCCGGCGATCACCGGCACGCGCCCCTTTGCTTCCGCGATGCAGGCGTCGATGACCTTGCAGTGCTCCGCATGCGATAAGGTCGCGCTCTCGCCTGTTGTGCCGACGGGCGCGAGACCGTGCGTCCCGCTCGTGATCTGCCAATCGATCAAGGCGCGATAAGCCCCTTCATCGAACTGGCCCGCTTTGAACGGCGTCACCAGCGCGGTGATGGAGCCTCTAAAAGCGGCCTTTTTCCCCATTTTCGGCAGTCCTTCTTTCTGAATTTCCGAGCTTGTGCCTTATTTTGCAGCGGATTCTAGGCAATGCTCACGGCTTGAGCGGATTCTCGACGGCCGGCGCCTTGGGCGCAAGAGGACATAACGGCCGAGGCTCAAAGCGCCAAGCCCGCTTTTCAGGGCGGACGGGCCGCAACGCAATATTAAGCGTCTAGTCAGGTCTCGCCTCATAGGATCGAGACTTCGACGTCGAATTGGGAGGCTCTGGGGGCGCCACCCTGCCGAGCGCAGATCCATATCCGGATGATTCAATGGCTTTAAAGCGACACATGTTCAATTCGACCCAGCGGGTGGCCGGCTTCGGTCTTTGCCTCTGCCTGGCGTCCGCCTTCGCCTTTTATCTCGGAGCCGAGCTGCCACGCCAGTCCCAGCGTCTCGGCCAAGTTCATTTCGGCCAAGCCCATTTCGGCCAAGCCCATTTCGGCGGTTGGCTCGGGCGCAAGCTGTATCAGCTGACCACAGAAGTCGAAATATGGCTGCATATCGGCCGCAAAGCGCCGTCGCAGACGGCGCATGAGACGCGGCCGACGGTCAGTCCTTATAGCGAATCCACGCTCGATCCGGTCGCTGCGCTGGGGATCGATCCGACCGCTTTGCGCGAGGCGCTGGCGCTCTACAAGGCGGGACAGCTCCAAACCGGCGATGCGGTTGCCGAGACGGCCAAGGATCCGCTCGTCCGCACGACTTTGGCCTGGATCGCGGTGCGCTCCGAGCCGGGTGATCGCGGTTACGAGCGTATGCGGGAATTTTTGGAAGCGCATCCAGGCTGGCCAACGCGGGTCGCAATCGAACATCACATGGAAGAGATGCTCTTCCTCGGCAATTCGAGCGCCGAACGGATCGAGCGTTTCTTTGCCGGCGGCGCGCCGATGACGGCCTTTGGCAAATTGGCGCTCGCCCGCGCCTATAAGAGCGAAGGCGATACGGCGGACTCAAAGCGCCTGATCAAAGAGGTCTGGCACAAGGCCGCGCTGCCCGCGTCGATCGAAGCGAAACTGAAAACGGAATTCGCCGGCGAGCTCGACAAAGAAGATTTCAAGATCCGGGCCGACTATCTGCTCTATCAGGACGATTTCGAAGCCGCCTTGCGGGCCGCGAGCGTCGCGGGTCCGCCTGAGGTTGCGCTGACCAAGCTGCGCATCGCCGCCGCCCATAATGCCTCGAGCGACAAGATGTTTTCGGCGATCGCCAAGCCGCTGCAGAGCGATCCCGGCTATCTCTTCGCCAAGATCCAGAAATTGCAGCATGCGAACAAGTTCAAGGACGCTGCGATGGTCCTGCTCGCCGCACTGCATGAACGCAGCCGCCTGCTCGATGGCGATGAATGGTGGTTCGAGGCACGGAAGATTTCCCGCAAGCTCCTCGATGAGAATGAGGCCGCCCTCGCCTACCGGCTCTGTGCGGAGAACACGGCCGTGACCGACGAATTCCACGTCGAGGCGGAATTCCAGGCCGGCTGGATCGCGCTACGCTTCCTCAACGACCCGGAACGCGCCGCGAAACATTTCGCCACCGCCTATCTCTATGCCGATACGCCGATCTCGATCGCCCGGGCGCGATACTGGCAGGCCCGTGCCGCAGACGTCGGGCGGCACGCCGATCCTGCCCTTGCCAAAAGCTTCTACGAAGACGCGGCTGAGCAATCGTCGACCTATTACGGCCAGCTTGCGCGCGAACGTCTCGGGCAGACACCCACCGTCCTGCGCACTGTCCCGAGCGCCGCCAAAGGCAATGAGCGCGACGAGGCCGTGCGCGCCGTCGAACTGCTTTATACGATTGGCGAACGGGAAGCCGCCAATGCGCTGGCGATCGCCGATGCGCATTATCTGACGAGCGAGTCCCAGCTCGGCGCTCTTGCCAAGATCCTTGCCATGCAGCGCGATGCCCATATTTCGTTGACGGTCGGCAAAATCCTGTCGCATCGGCGCATCGCGATCGACAGCCTAGCCTTCCCGACCTATGGCGTGCCGGCCTTCGAGCCGGTCGAGAATTCGGCCTCGCCCGCCATCGTCTATGCGATCGCCCGCCAGGAAAGCGCGTTCGATGCAAGGGCCGCCTCATCGGCCGGCGCAAAAGGCCTGATGCAGATGATCGCGGCGACCGCCAAGCGGACCGCGGAGCGCGCCGGCTTGGCGTTCGATCCAGTGAAGCTTGCCGATGACGCCGCCTTCAACGCCAAACTCGGCGCCGCGCATCTCGGAACGCTCTTCGCCGAAGAGAAAGGCTGCCCGATCCTCGTTTTCGCCGCCTATAACGCCGGCGGCGGACGTGTGAAGCAATGGATCACGGCCTATGGCGATCCGCGCTCGCCCAATGTCGATCCGATCGATTGGGTGGAGCGTATTCCGTTTGCTGAAACAAGAAATTACGTTCAGCGAGTCATGGAAAATCTGACCGTCTATGAGGCGCGGTTCGGCGAAGAGCCGCACGGCAAGATGCTGCGCGAGATTAACGCAAAGCTTTAAGTCGCGGGCAGAACTTAAATCGCCTCAGCTTAAATCCGCGCTCGGCGCAAGCGATCAGGACGCGCGCCGTTCGGTCGACGCGTAATGCGTATCCATCACGGATTGGACCGCGGCGACGAGACGTTCGGCGCGAAACGGCTTTGCTAGAAACATGGCCGGCTGACGCAATGCCGCCACCGCCCCGCGCGGCGCACCCGATGTAATGACTACGCCGATGCGTGGCCAGACTTCGCGCACGCGGGCCGCAAGTCCGATACCGTCGAGATCGCCAGGCATATCGACATCTGTGACGATCGCGTCGATCTCACCGGCGAACTCGGGATTTTGCAAAAGTTCCAGAGCTTCGGCAGCACATGTGGCCTCGCTCGTCCGGAAACCTGCCTCCGCCAGAATGTCGGCGCTTACCTCGCGCACCAGAGCATCATCCTCGACGACGAGGACACGGCGGAAATCGTGGGGGCAGGTCTGTCTCATGACCGCCAAATCGGTAAGATTTGAGATAAGTTCCATTGAACTATCTTGCTGGTAAATTAAGGGTTTATGCGGGTTTTGAATTGCCGTTTTGGCACACAATAGGTTCCGGGCTGTGCCGATTTTCTTCGTCATCGTTCCGCGATAAGAGCAGACTCCGCATCGCCGCCGGTGGGCTTCGAAATGTTTTCAGCAAATTCTTATGCGAGCCGTTTCTTCACCTCGGCCGATGGGCTGAAGCTGCATATGCGGGATTACGGCTCGCGACTCGATCCGGGCCTGCCCGTCGTCTGCCTGCCCGGCCTGTCGCGCAACGCGGCTGATTTCGGCCCGCTCGCCGCGGCATTGGCCGGCGGCTACTCAGGCCGCAAGCGGCGCGTCGTCGCCATCGACTATCGCGGTCGCGGCGCCTCGGACCGGGACCACGATTGGCGCAATTACGATATCGCGGTGGAGAATTCCGATGTCGTCGCCATATTGACGGCAGCCGAGATCAGCGAGGCGATCTTCGTCGGAACATCGCGCGGCGGCCTGCATGTCATGGCGCTCGCGGTCCAGCAGCCACGGTTTCTGCGCGGCGCTGTGCTCAATGATATCGGACCGGTCATCGAGGCCAAAGGCCTGGCGCGAATCCGCCACTACCTGCGCCATCTCGTGGCGCCGATCTCAATGATAGACAGTATCGATCACCTCAAGCGAACGATGAGCGCACAGTTTCCCGCACTGTCGGACACGGATTTCGCAGCGCATGCCCGCGCGACCTTCCAGAAACCGGACGGCACTTTCGGGCTCACCTTCGACCAGAATCTCGTGAAGCCCTTCGAGGCGATCGATCTCAACGAGCCCTTGCCACCGTCCTGGCCGCTCTTCGAAGCGCTCGCGGATATACCGCTCCTCGCCATTCGCGCTGCGAATTCCGACCTGCTCTCGCCCGAAACCTTCGCCGAGATGGCGAAGCGCCACAAGAACTGCGAGACCTATGTCGTCGAAGGCCAAGGCCATGCGCCCCTGCTCTATGACGAGCTGTCGATCGAGAAGATCGCTGATTTCGTCCGCAAGGTCGAAGACAGCACGCTGGGCTAGAGCATGTCCCGGAAAAGTTGATCGACTTTTCCGACAAAGGACATGCTCCAAGGTTCTGAATCGAGCCGATTTAACCCGATTAAACGGATCGCGAAGCAATTCCATTTGATCGGGATCGGCTCTAGAGCGGCGTTCGAGCTTGGCTCAGAACTCCTTCTGCACCCTGATGCGCCCTTCATATTCGTTGTTGTTGGCCTTGAAGCTCGGCACGCCCGCGGCGCTGAGACTCGTCGAGCCATAGTTCGGCGCGAGCCCGGTGGGGTTCGACTGCGAGAGATGCAGGTACATGAACTCGGTGCCGATATCGAGGCCCTTGACCGGAGTCCAGACGAGGCTGCCGCCGATCCGCGTCTCCTGCGCATCGACGACGCCGACCGCGCCGCCGAGGCCGGCCAGCGCATTCGGATCGAAATTCGTCGACAGATAGGAGCCGAAGACCGACGAGCTCAGTTCCGGCGTCCAATTGTGCTTGAAGACGCCGGTGAAGGAGAAGCCCCATGGCTTTTCACAGTTCGCCGACAGCGCGCTCACACCGGTATAGACGCAATCCATCGGCAGCTGCGGGTCCCAACCGAAATTATAGTCCTGCGTCGAGATACCAGTGCCGGAATAGGTCGGCCCGTTCGGCGGCGTGTAATTGGACGAGAGATTGCTGCCGTTGGTGTAGCTCGGCGCGCCCTTCTCGAAGGCCGCCTGCAGCCAAAGTTTATCGCCGGGTGAGATCATGTCGGTGTTGAGCTCGAGACCGCCCTGCACCGCCATGCCGAAATCACCCTTCGCACTGGCGGAGGCGCCGAGCGTGCCGTTCGGCAGCATCGGATAGAGGTTGCTGTGAATTTGATGCGCGGCGCCGGAAAGCTGCACGGCGCCCCAGGGCTGATCGAGCCTGATGTTGCCGACGATGTCGGGCGCCTGCGAACTCGTCGGCGCGGCCTGGAAATTGGCGACGGTGCTGCCGATCGCGGCCCGCCGCCAACGCGCATCTTCGAGGGAAAGCGTCGCCGAATAGCCTTTGCCGAAAGTCGCCGTATAGGCGAGCAGCGGCACGGTTGCGTCGGAGCCGCGCAGATAGCCCCAATTGTCGGCGTCCGCATAGAAGTCGAACATGGACTGGGCGAAGCCGGCGGTCAGCCCATCGAATTGCAGGAAGGCCTTGTTGAGAACCGTCGCGTCGCGGATGTTCGGCGAATAGACGGTGCCGGGAACGCCGGACGCAAGACCGTTGTCGCGCGTGCCGAACAACGTATCGCCGCGGACGAAGACGCGCACGAGGCCATAAGGCGTCTCCTTACGGGCATCGAGTTCGAGCCGGCCCAGATTGAGATAGCCGACGGCATTGCGCTGGCCGGCCGTTGCATATTGGCTGCGGGTCGGCACATAGCCGCCGCCAGCCGGCGTGCCATTGCCTTCGAAAGTCTGGCCGTTGACGCTGTAGTTCGGCGCGGCCGTCTGCACCTCGCCATAGATCAGCCCGCCGATCTTCAGGCAGCTGTCGGTTCCCGGCAGATAGAAGAACCCCTCGCCATAGATGTTGCAGACACCGGCATAACCGACGGGCGCAGTGGCGCGCGGCAGACCAAGAGTGATTTGATTTAGCGCGACCTCATCGGCGGAAGCTCCGGCCATCGCGGCGCAAAGTAGTGTCGTTCCCAAAAGAGCGCTTTTGAGAGCCGTTCCGTGCGAGGTCCCTAAAAAAAACTGCCTCTCCAGCCAGCTCCGGCCGAGCCTCATGTCACTCTCCGCCGATACGCCCATATAGGATCGGCTATGCATTCCCGCACCCTCGCCTGCCCTTCCGGCTCCGAGTCTAGGACTCATAGACCGTGGTGAATGACGTGGAAGGTCCGGCGCCTGGTTTCAATCCTATATCGCCTTCAAACCCAAATGCTTAACGCACTTTACTGAAGTACCAGCGGAACTCGCGCGGACAGATTTTGCAGCCCGAGCGAAACGATAGTCAGTAACATAAGCCGAGAAAAAGGCGGCGCTTGCAGGCACCTGACTTTCCTTGATGCATGTGGCCACAACGCAACAAACTACAGTTATCGATGCACCTTAAACTTCGTTCATGTTTATGCCGCAATTCGAGGCCGAGACCGCGCATCCGCCCGGCCCGTGGGCAGCGTGGACATCGGAAACCGCGAACTCGCTTTTGCTTGCCATCACAGCCGCCCTCGGGCATATCTCGGCGCTCCCCGAGCCGCCGCGCTCCGCTTCGGCATGAAGCAAGACGGACAAGATCGGGGAATGGAGACGTGGCCGAGAGGCTGAAGGCGGCGGTTTGCTAAACCGTTATAGGGTTGTAAAGCCCTATCGAGGGTTCGAATCCCTCCGTCTCCGCCAGCCCCGCTTGAGCATTTAAGCGCAACCGAACAACCGCATGGCCGCGACGCGCGCCTTTGAATACGCTGCGGGCGCCCGTCTCATGGCGCACGCACGCTTGCCAGACGGATCTGCGTCGACGTTTTGAATGGAAAAGCCGCGCGGCAGCGTTCGAGGCCGGACCGCTTTCGCGATCTTGCATCGAAACGGACGCCTGCGATGAGCGACGCTGATTGAGCGGTTCGGCCGAAATGAAAGCCACCGCGTAAGAGGTGCGGACGACCTTTCGCGGCATCGAAGCGCGATGCTTCACCCGACTTATCGCGTGCCAGCCGATCCCGTTGCCGGCGGCTGGTTTGTGACGGCCCCACCAGCATGACCCCCATGGACCTTGGTCTTTGGCCCAGAGCCCTGGGTCTCGGCTTCGGCCGAACCCGATCCTGTCGGACCGTGTGCACCCGCGCGCGCATGCGCATGGACATGCGATTTGGTGTGCTTTGCGGAGCCTTGCGTCTCAGCTTCCGACGAACCACTGCCGTTGGGACCGGTCGCGCCCACCGATGTGTTGGCACCCGCGTTGGCAGCAAAGGCTGTCGACATGCCGAGTGGCGTTATTGCAATCAGAGCTGCGGCGCCGAGCAGTGCCGTTGTGCGACTACGCATCCTAGTCCTCCTGAAAAGGGAAAGATCGTGATCGCACTCAATGTATTGCGAAGCTGATTGTTCCGCGAAAGGCACACCGGCTGCTCTCTCCCTCTTTCTCTGGCCAATGCTTTGCAGCCGGTGAAGCTGCGCTCTGAGCGGCTGCGCTTGACGCGCGTGAGATGAACAAAGGGATCGGCCTCGCCTGGATAACCAGACGAGGCCGATCTGAAGGTCATATCTCATGATCGGTGGCGGTCACCAGATCTTGAGGATCCGCGATCTCTCGTCGATCCGGTCTCCGAACATCTGTATGGGGTCACGGACGTCGACGAAGTTGGACACGATCGACCTGACGAGTCCCTTCAGCTCATCGAAGCCGCCGCGGTATCCGGCGACCGGCGCGTAAGGCGTCTTTTGTCCGTGGTCGGTGCCGTAGAGGCGCTCATATTCCGCCATGTTCTGGAAAGTCTCGCGGTCTGCGCCGCGATAGCTTTCGACGGTCACGCCTTCGGTGAAGATGATCTCATGATGATCGCATTCGAGATGATAATATTCGATCCACTCGTCCGGCGCCGACAGGTGATACGAGACACTCGTCCCATTGATCAGATACTCCGCCGGGATCAGAACGCCGTCGGCGTAGAGGCAATGGCGCGGCGACAGATAGAGATCGCGGACAGGGGTCGCATCATCGAGGGCAAAGCGCGCCACTTTGATGGGAGTCAGGCCTTCGACGACTTTGTCCGAGGAGCGGACCCGGTCGTAGCCGATCCATTTGATCTTACGGACTCCGTCGAGGGTGCAGACCTCGTCCCCTATTTGCAGCTGCTCCACGGGCGTCTCGCCCATCGGAGTCGCTACATGCGTCCCCTTCAAGAGGCAAGTGCATTTCGTTCCATCGTTTTTGCAGTCGGCCCCATTGTTTGAGGGCGGACCATTGTCGCCTTTGTCATCGCCCGCCTGCGCTTTGTTTGACGAAAAAGCAATTATGGGCACAACCGCAGCGATGGCGGCGGCCAATTTCAAAAGATGCCGGCGCGTCCGAAGTCTGAGAAAAGAATCCATGGGACACCTCCTTGAGCGAGCGCGCCTGTGGATATGAAAAAGCTAAAAACGATACGCACACGCACGCACAATTGGCGGAATTAACTATATCGGACCGTACACAAGAAAAATCAATTGTATCAGCCGGTTAGACGCCGTCAACCAGACGGCCGGCGCTGCCATGCGGTGGAACGAGAGCGCTGCGCGCGCATCCAGCGATAATCGGTCTTGAGACCGGTTGGAGCGCATGTTGGTTTGATCTCATAAGAGAGCCGCGAAGATATCGGCCGCTGTTCATGAGGGGCGTCGGTCGCATCACCCACCCCGGAAAGCCAGGCGCGACCGGCATCTCATTTGCGGATGCATCTGTCGCTTGGCCCATCGGATCAGCATGGACATGCCGGGTTTCCGCCGCAAAAGCAGCTTAGCTGGACGTGTCGGGAAGAAGAGTCGCTGGGATAGCCGTGCGAGGCATAGGCTGTGACCGCTTCATAGAAGAAGGTTTGTAATGGTCGAAGACATGCCCTGCCCGCGCGGAGAGATCGGCATCGCCGCTTCCACGCCGGCGCGGCGAATGGTTCTGAAGCTGACGCTTGCTGCTTGCGGCCTCATGATCCTCGGCCATCTCGGCATCGCATTGGCGCAAGAGACGCCGCTACCGCCACCGCGGCCCGCACTTCTCACACCGCCGCCACCTGCCGACACAAAGCCGCTCGCACCACCCGTTCCGCCAGGTGCCGATCCAATGGTGACGAATTTCTCGCCGGACATGCCGCAGGAGCTGCCGCCCGCGTCGCGGGCGCAGATGCATAAATGCGGAGCCGAATGGCAAAAGATGAAAGCGTCCGGCGCGGCGACCGACAAAACGTGGCTCGCCTTCGCACAGACCTGCCTCGCTCAGACCCAATCACATTAGGTCCGACGCAGATGAAGCTGAGAGCCGACCCGGCCCGGTCCAAGGTGACCGGGCACTCGGCCCAGTTTCCATTGGCGCTGATCGGCACCGATAGAAATCGAGGCCGATGCAGGAGGTGGAGACGGGACGACCGGGCCGATATCAGCTTGCGATAAGCATCAAAGCCGCACCGGCCGTCTCCGTTCTCCTCATCCGAGAAGTTAGACCGTCTCCGGAGCCATAGCGGCAGCCGGCTTCGGCTTACGAGCTGCAGACTTCCGCGTTTTCTTGGCGGACTTCTTGGCAGCCTTCTTCGCCGGAGACTTGCGGGCAGACGTCTTCACCGCCTTCTTGGCCGCAGTCCTGGTCTTCTTCACGGCCTTCTTGGCCGCGCTCTTCTTCACAGTCTTCTTAGCCGCCGTTTTGCGGGCGGTCTTCTTGACGGCCTTCTTGGCCGACTTCTTAGCCGCGGTCTTCTTCGCGGGTTTGCGTTTGGTGGTAGCCTTCACCATGTCGAGTCCCCTCTGCTAATTCGTCGGCGTGCGTTTGAAATGCCGACAAGAGGCGTGAGTAGCGTACCGTGGTTAATCAGTCGTGCAAGAGGGATACGCGCATAAACATGCGATTCTTGATCGAGAATCGTGTTTCGATGCTTGCAATGAAGCGTCGAATCGAACGCGCCGAACATGCTTGCGATGCCGCTGATGAAGATTTCCAGCAAGGCTCGCAAGCCGCATCGAAACGATGCGCATGATCATCGCAAAACCCGCACGCGTGTTTCGAAAAGGCGCAGCGTGCGCTTGATGATGCGTTCGCTTCATCAAACAAAGTCGTTGTTTTTCTTATGACTCTGGAATTAGCAACAAGAGCGTCTGCAGATTTTCTGAAGCGTGCCTCATCTTCAATGCATCGCTTCATCAGCCGCTCATGCGCGCGCGAAAGCGTTGAAAATCGATGTCGCGGCATGCTTCGTCGGCGCCTTGCGCGCGGCTTTGACGGCCGCCGATGAGCGGCTAACGCGGACCTTCGAAGCCGTCGAAAAAAATTTTGTGGGGCTCAAAAAAAAAGCCGCGGATTGACCGCGGCGAAGGGTTCGAAAGCACCTCAAAGCGCGAATCACGCACAATCGTGCCTGATTCGAAGCCTCGATCAGATGCCGAGTTTGGTCTTTAGGAGCTCGTTGACGGCCTGCGGATTGGCCTTGCCGCCCGTCTGTTTCATCACCTGACCGACGAACCAACCTAGCATTGAAGGCTTGGCTTTGGCTTGTGCGACCTTGTCGGGATTGGCCGCGATGATCTCATCGACGGCCGTTTCGATCGCGCCAAGATCCGTTACCTGCTTCATGCCGCGGGCCTCGACGATGGCTGCGGGATCGCCGTCCTTCTCCTCGTTGATGAGGATCGCAAGCAGGTCCTTGGCGATTTTGCCCGAGATCGTGCCGTCGCTGATGAGGTCGACAAGGCCGGCGATCTGCGCGGGCCGCAGATGCGTCTCGGAGATGCCGAGCGCCAGCGAATTCGCATAGGCCGCGACATCGCCCATGATCCAATTTGCGACAGCTTTGGGGTCGCGGCGCTTGCTGCCGAAGTTGACCGTCGCCTCATAGTAGTCGGCGGTCTCCTTGTCAGCGACGAGAACGCCCGCATCATAGGCCGGCAGGCCGTATTCGGTTATGAAGCGGTTCTTCTTCGCATCCGGCAGCTCCGGCAGATAGGTCGCGAGCGCATCGACATAGGCCTGGTCGAATTCGAGCGGCAGCAGGTCGGGATCGGGGAAGTAGCGATAGTCATGCGCCTCTTCCTTCGACCGCATCGAGCGCGTTTCGCCCTTGTTCGGATCGAACAGCCGCGTCTCCTGATCGATCTTGCCGCCGTCTTCGAGAATGCCGATCTGACGCCGCGCTTCGACCTCGATGGCCTGGCCGATAAAGCGGATTGAATTGACGTTCTTGATCTCGCAGCGCGTACCCAAAGGCTCGCCGGGCCGGCGCACTGAGACATTGACGTCGGCGCGCAGCGACCCCTGCTCCATGTTGCCATCGCAGGTGCCGAGGTAACGCAGGATCGTCCGGAGCTTGGTGACATACGCTTTGGCCTCGTCCGCCGAGCGCATGTCGGGCTTGGAGACGATCTCCATCAAAGCGACACCGGCGCGGTTGAGATCGACGAAGGACTCTGTTGCAGACTGGTCATGCAGCGACTTGCCGGCATCCTGTTCGAGATGCAGGCGCTCAATGCCGACCTCGATTTGTTCCGTCGGCGAGACATCGACGATGACCTGGCCTTCGCCGACGATCGGGCTCTTGTATTGAGAGATCTGATAGCCCTGCGGCAGATCGGGATAGAAATAATTCTTCCGATCGAAGACCGAGCGCAGATTGATCTGCGCCTTGAGGCCGAGGCCCGTGCGCACCGCCTGGGCGACGCATTCCTCGTTGATCACCGGCAGCATGCCCGGCATCGCCGCATCGACGAGTGAGACATGCGTGTTAGGGTCGCCGCCGAATTCGGCCGAAGCGCCGGAGAACAGCTTCGCCTTGGAGACGACTTGCGCATGGACTTCCATGCCGATCACGACCTCCCAATCGCCAGTCGCGCCTTTGATGAGTTTTCCGGGTTTGGCGTGGGTGTTCATGGTTTCGCTTCGTCGCTGGAAATTGGTGTTCGATGCTCTGCTTTATATATGGCGCTTATAGGCGCCGCCGAGGCTGTGATCTCACACCCACCACTTCGGCGGCAGATCGATCTTCGGCGCCGCTTCTTCGATCACAGATGCGAGCGAGAAGAGCGTCTCTTCCTCGAAGGCGCGGCCGATCAATTGCAGGGCAAGCGGCAGGCCTTCCGTGGAAACGCCCGCAGGCACGGCGATGCCCGGCAGACCGGCCATATTCACCGTCACGGTGAAGACGTCGTTCAGATACATTTCGACCGGATCGGCA
This sequence comes from uncultured Methylovirgula sp., assembly GCA_964644615.1. GTDB lineage: Bacteria > Pseudomonadota > Alphaproteobacteria > Rhizobiales > Beijerinckiaceae > Methylovirgula. The sequence goes on from CAZXXA010000010.1 coordinate 29,724, forward strand.
GCGCCCTTCTCGCCGAGCCCGAAAGCGGCAGACGGCGTTGCCGGCGTCAGGATCGCATCAACCCCATCGCCGAAGGCGGTCTCGAAATCGCGCTTGATCAGCGTCCGGATCTTCTGCGCCCTTACATAATAAGCATCGTAATAGCCGGCCGAGAGCACATAGGTGCCAATCATGATGCGGCGGCGCACTTCCTTGCCGAAGCCCGCGGCGCGGGTGTTCTCATAAAGATCCGCTATGTCCTTGCCCGGCACGCGCAGTCCGTAGCGGATGCCGTCATAGCGCGCGAGATTGGACGACGCCTCCGCCGGCGCGACAATATAATAAGCCGGCAACGCGTAACGCGTGTGCGGCAGCGTGATGTCGACGATGGTGGCGCCCGCGGCTTTCAGCCAAGCGATGCCTTCCGCCCAGAGCTTCTCGATCTCGGCTGGCATGCCGGGGAGCCGATATTCCTTCGGAATGCCGATGACCTTGCCTTTGACCGAAGTGCCGATCGCAGCCTCATAGTCGGGCACCGGCAGATCAACGGAGGTGGAATCCTTCGGATCATGGCCCGCCATCGAGCGCATCAGGATCGCGGCATCGCGGACATCGCGCGCGATCGGTCCTGCCTGATCGAGCGATGACGCGAAGGCGACAATGCCCCAACGCGAGCAACGGCCGTAGGTTGGCTTGACGCCGACAGTTCCGGTGAAGGCCGCAGGCTGACGGATCGAGCCGCCCGTATCGGTGGCCGTCGCACCGAAACAAAGCCGCGCCGCAACCGCCGCAGCGGAACCGCCCGACGATCCGCCAGGCACGATTTGTATATTCGAGCCGGGCCTGCGCCACGGCGAGGTCACGGGACCGAAGTATGATGTCTCGTTCGACGAGCCCATCGCGAATTCATCGAGATTGAGCTTGCCGAGCATGACTGCACCGTCGCGCCAGAGATTGGACGAGACAGTCGATTCATAGGCTGGCACGAAGCCTTCAAGAATATGGCTCGCTGCCGTCGTCTGCACCCCCCTGGTGCAATAGAGATCCTTGATGCCGAGCGGAATGCCTTCGAGTGGCCGCGCCTCGCCCTTCGCCAGACGTTGATCGGAAAGTGCCGCCATCTCGAGCGCCTTCTCCGGCGTCTCGACGATGAAACAATTGAGCGCCCGCGCCTTCTCGATGGCGGCGATCTGCGCCTTCGCGAGTTCGACGGCGGAGATGTCTTTTTTCACGAGAGCGTCGCGTGCGGCGGCGAGGCTCAGATCGGTCAGATCACTCACAATCCACTCTCTTTATATAGAGATATAGGGGGCTGGCCCGCAGGCGGCGTGTTCGGGTCTCAAATCGTACTGTGCGGCCTCTATTCCACGACCTTCGGCACGACGAAAAAATGGTCTTCGGACGACGGCGCATTGGCGAGAATGCTGTCGGCTTGCTCGCCTTCCGTCACCACATCCGGACGCAGCCGCATTTGCATCGGCATGACCGACGTCATCGGCTCGACGCCCGCGACATCGACGCTGGCGAGTTCCTCGACGAAGGCGAGAATGGCGTTCAGCTCTTGCGCGAGATGCGGCACTTCCTCATCGGTGACCTTGATGCGGGCGAGATGGGCGATACGGCGGACGGTCGCCTGATCGACGGACATGGCAATTCCTTCGGACGTCTCTCAACTGAGGCAGTGGGGGAGCAAGAACGAAGCCTATACATCCTGACCACTGCCGGGGCAATGCGAGGCCCTTGAAGCTGCTTCCGCCCGGCTTGGGCAAAAGGAAGCGGCTCCGGATCAACATATTGGCGTGTTTTCGCCGGAATCGGCTCTAGACCGACAGAGCCTCGCCGATCTGCAGGACATGCGCTTTCGGCGATCCGCCGAGCGCCGCGACGAATTCGCTCGGGTCCTGAGCGATCATGCCGAACGTCCCGTAATGGCAGGGAATGACGGTATCGAACTGAAAGAAGCGCTTCACCGCGAAGGCCGCAGATTTGCCGCCCATGGTGAAACGGTCGCCGACGGGTACGATACCGATCTTCGGATGATGCAGTTCCTCGATCAGCTCCATGTCCAGGAAAACATCGGTATCGCCCATATGATATAAGGTCGGCCCGGCCTTCGGCGTAATGACGATGCCCATCGGATTGCCGAGATAGACATATTGGCCATCGATCGTCGTGCCGGAGGAATGCAGCGCCTGAGTGAAGCTCACTTTGAAGTCGCCGCAGTCGATCGTGCCGCCGGTATTGCCCGGATTGATGTTCTGAAGGCCACGCGCGGCGAAAAACATGCAGATCTCGAAATTCGAGATGAGCTGCGCACCGGTCGCCTTGGCGATGTCGAGCGTATCGCCGGTATGATCGTCATGGCCATGCGTCAGGATGATATGCGTGGCCCCTGCCGTCGCCTCAGCGACATTGCCTTTGAATTTCGGATTACCCGAGAGAAAGGGATCGATGACGATGACCGCATTGCCGGTCTCGATGCGAAAGGCGGAATGGCCGAGCCAGATGATCTTCATGGGTGCGCTCCAAAGGAAACTTTGGCGAAAATTCCGGCGGCAAATTGCCGAGGAATGTGGACCGCCGCAAGGCCAAAGTCGCCGCTCTTCGACGATGCGCTTGGAGAGCGCGGCCAATCGCGCTAAGCGTGACATATGACCCCGCTGGAGCTTAGCGCCTTCGCCGATTTCGCCGCCCAACTCGGGCGCGGCGCACGCCTGATGGGAATCGATCTCGGAACGAAGACGATCGGGCTTGCGCTCTCCGACGTCGAGCGGCGTCTCGCGAGCCCGCTCGAAACGCTGAGGCGCAGCAAATTTTCGGCAGATTCCGCGCAAATGCTGGCGAAGGCGGATCAGTTCGGTGTCGCGGCTTTCGTCATCGGACTGCCACTTAATATGGACGGCAGCGAAGGCCCACGTGCGCAGGCGACGCGCGCCTTCGTCCGCAATATGGGCGGGCTGACGCCGCGGCCCTTTCTATTTTGGGATGAGCGCCTCTCGACGGCCGCGGTCACGCGCTCACTAATCGAACAGGACGTGTCGCGCGCAAAAAGAGCGGCCGTCGTCGACCGGATGGCGGCCGCTTACATTTTGCAGGGCGCCCTCGACTGGCTCAACCGGCCGAGAGCACAACAGTCTTACGAGGCGTAAAAGCTAGCCTTACCAGGCATAATAGCTCGGTCCGTAACCGTAGTAGCCGGGGCCGTAGGCATAGGGGCCGCCGTAATAGTAACCCGGGCCATAGCCATAATAATAAGGCGATGTCCCTGCCGCGATCGCGCCGCCGATCAGGCCGAGCGCCGTCCCTGCGACTGCCGCGCCGACCGCACTACCGTAGTGCCTGCGATAGTAGTGATGGTAGTAATGGTGGCGGTAGTAGACATGTTGGACGGGCGACGCCGCTGTGCCCGACAGAGATGCCTTGCTCGTTGCGGACAGAGGCGCCGCGACGGCTGCGCCGGACGTCGCAAGAGCAAATGCGCCGGCAAGCGCAAGAGGCACAGCTCTCTTCTTAATGACCGTGTTCATGATCGAACGTCCTCCTAAGCTATCGGCCGGTCACTGCGCTTCAGCGATCTTCGCCTTAGCGCGCGCCCTGGCCAAGCCTGTGAAAGACTTACGCCGCAGAAGGAAAAATGTTCCCTTTGCGGCCTATTCTAACAAAAAGATGAGGAAGGGTTTTTTTCAGGAACCATTCGGTTCTTAACCACCCCGCAGTCTTAACCAAAAGGGGCAGTTTGCTTTATCGTTCCGCGGCAAGCTAAACAGTGCTGCGCGCGCAATGCACTGACGCTATCGTCCACTCCAGATAACGCATGACTCTCCAACGTGCCGATCTCGTTCTCGTGAACCGCGGATTCTTTCCGACCCGCGCCAAAGCGCAGGAAGCAATTGCGCTCGGACTTGTGCGCATCGACGGCAAGGTGCTGGCGAAAGCTTCCGTCATGATCGACGCCGCGACCCCGATCGAGGCGGAGAAGCCCTATCCCTGGGTGTCGCGTGGCGGCGTGAAACTCGCCGCGGCGCTCGATGCCTTCGGTTTTGATCCCAAAAACTGCCCGTGTCTCGACATCGGCGCTTCGACGGGCGGCTTCACCGACGTCCTTCTCGCGAGGGGCGCCTCGCGGGTCTATGCCGTCGACGTCGGCCGCGGCCAGCTCGATGCGAAACTCCGTGACGACCCTCGCATCGTAAGCATGGAAGCAACCGACGCGCGCAGTCTCACGCCGGAGATTTTCGCCGCGCCGCCTGCCTTCATCACCTGCGACGTGAGCTTCATTTCCTTACGTCTCGTTCTACCGAACGTATTGCCGCTGACAACGCCGGGCGCGAAATTGATCGCGCTGATCAAGCCGCAATTCGAAGTCGGCCCCGCTTCCGTCGTCAAAGGCATCGTCAAGGACGAAGCCAAGCGTCAGGAGGCCTGCATCGCTATCGAGACATTGATCCGCGCCGCCGGCTGGCAGATCACCGGTCTGATCTCCTCGCCGATCGAGGGCATGGACGGCAATCGCGAATTTCTTATCGGGGCAACATTGGACGCGACGAAGACGAATGCCGAGGCGCCGCAATGACGGACGTGCAAGAATTCCAGCAAGAACTCCAAATCGAGCGGCTCGGCCAGCGTGGCGAAGGCATCGCGCACTCCGAGGGCAAGACGGTCTTTGTGCCCTATGCGCTCGCCGGCGAGACCGTGCTGGCCGAGATCGACGGCGAGCGTGGCCAGCTCATCGAAATTCTCACACCTTCGCCCGATCGCATCGCCGCCATCTGTCCCTATTACGGCACGTGCGGCGGCTGCGCCGTGCAGACGCTCGAAGCGTCCGCCTATGCTACCTGGAAACGTGATCTCGTCGTCGCCATGCTCAAACACGCGCGTGTCGAGGCAGATGTTGCCCCTTTGGTCGATGCACACGGCGACGGGCGTCGCCGTGCCACCTTTCATGCCCGCTACGGCAAGCCCGGCGAAGTCGACGTCGGCTATATGAAGGCCCGCGCTCACGAGATCGTCGCGATCGAGGATTGCCCCATTCTCGCACCTGACATGTCGGGCGCCCTGCCCGCCGCCCGCGCGATCGCCAAAGCGCTCAAAGTCAGCGGCAAGCCGCTCGATATTTTGGCGACCGCAACGTTGACCGGTCTCGATATCGACGTGAAAGGTCATGGATCGCTGAACCCACAGCAGATGGACACTCTGAGCGCGGTCGCCGCTGTGCATGACCTTGCGCGTCTGTCGAACCACGGCCTGCTCGTCATCGAGCGGCGTCCGCCGCTTCTGCACATGGGCAGCGCCGATGTCGCGGCGCCGCCCGGCACGTTTCTGCAGGCGACCGAAGCCGGCGAAATCGTGCTGGCCGAAACCGTACGCGAAGCGACGGCGGGCAAGCGCCGCATTCTCGATCTCTTTTCCGGTGTCGGGACTTTTTCGCTGCGGCTTGCCGAGACGGCAAATGTCCATGCGGTCGATAGCGACGCCGCCGCACTTGCGGCCCTTGCCCGCGCGGCCAAAAACACGCCGCAGCTGCGCCCCGTCACGACAGAGGTGCGCGATCTCTTCCGCCGCCCCTTGGTCGGAACCGAACTCGACACTTATGATGCCGCGATCTTCGATCCGCCGCGCGCTGGCGCCGAGGCGCAGGCGAAAGCGCTCGCGGCGTCAGCAGTGCCGCTCATCGTCGCCGTCTCCTGCTATCCGGCGAGTTTTGCCCGCGACATCGGCCTGCTGACAGCCGCAGGCTATGAACTCGCGAGCGTGACGCCTTTCGACCAGTTCCGCTATTCGACGCATGTCGAGATTATAGGGGTGTTGCGGAAGGGCGGGACAAAATCGCGCCGAAACCGGCGACTTCTATCCTGAACCGGCATAGATTATCGGCAGCGGAAACTGAGAGCTTCGAGTGCCATGGGTCCCAAAGCCGAAGCCATGAGCCTATCGCAGATCGCCTTCTTGGCCCGGCTAGCTGCGATCATCGGCGGAAAGAACGTTGTCACCGAGGCACAGGATCTGGCGCCGCATCTGCGCGAGCCGCGCGATCTTTTCCATGGCCGCGCGCTCTGCCTCGCCCGTCCCGGTTCGACGGAAGAGGTTTCCGAGCTCGTCGCGCTCTGCGCCAAAACGAACACCAAGATCGTGCCGCAAGGCGGCAACACGGGGCTCGTCGGCGGCCAGATTCCTTCCGAGCGTGGCGACGAAATCATTCTGTCGCTCACCCGCATGAGGAGCCTGCGCGAGGTCGATCCCTCCTCCAATACGATGACGGTCGAAGCCGGCATGACGCTGCTCGAAGCGCAGACCGCCGCCGAAAATGCTGGACGTTATTTTCCGCTGTCGCTCGCTTCGGAAGGCAGCTGCACCATCGGCGGCAATCTCGCGACCAATGCGGGCGGCACAACTGTTATTGCCTATGGCAATGCGCGCGATCTCTGCATGGGGCTTGAAGTCGTGCTCGCCGACGGCCGGGTCCTTTCGGCACTCTCCAAGCTGAAGAAAGACAACACCGGCTATGATCTGAAGAATCTCTTCATTGGATCGGAGGGCACGCTCGGCATTATCACCGCGGCGGTGCTCAAACTTTATCCGCAGCCGCGCGCGGTCCAGACGGCTTTCGTTGGCTTGAGCAATCCGCAGCAAGCGGTGCGGCTTCTCGATGTCGCCCGTGCGCTCGTCGGCGACGACGTCAAAACCTTCGAGCTGATGCCGCGCATCGGCCTCGATTTCGTCTTCCGCCATGGCGAGAATGTGCGCGATCCGCTGCCTTCGCGGCACAATTGTTATGTGCTGCTCGAACTCGCGTCACAGGACGATGGTCTCGCCGAACGCATGCTTGGCCTTCTCGAGACGGCGGCCGAACAGGGGATCATCGAAGACGCCGCCGTCGCCGCCTCTCTCGATCAGCGCCTCGCCTTCTGGCGACTGCGCGAAACGCTTCCCGATGTGCAAGCGCGCGAGGGCGGCTCGATCAAGCATGACGTGTCGGTGCCGATCTCGGACGTTCCGTCTTTCCTGAAGGAAGTCGAAGCCGCCGTGACGCGCGACGTGCCGGGCGCGCGGCTCGTCGCTTTCGGACATCTCGGCGACGGCAATATTCATTGCAATGTCTCGCAGCCGGCCGGCGCCGATAAAGCCGCTTTTCTGGCGCTATGGGATCAGGTCAATGCGATCGTGCATAGCATCGTCATCGCGCATAGCGGCTCGATCTCGGCCGAACATGGCATTGGGCGTTTGAAGCGCGAGCTGTTGCCGCAAGTGAAGGACCCCGTCGCGCTCGCGCTCATGCGCCAGCTGAAAGCGACGCTCGATCCGCAAGGCATTTTCAATCCGGGCAAAGTGCTGTAGCGGCCCTAAAACAAGCTGCCTTGCGCAGGTGTTGCGTCCTCCCGGATCACGGCGGGCTGCTGCACTTCTGCCGAGTCATTGTCGGCCTTGTTGATCGCTGGGCCAATCGGGAAGAACTCGAGCGCATCGTTGTGCGGGGGCCGCAAAAGCTCCAAGGCAGAGTCGGTGTGCCTCTCATCGCCATCGAGCCATAGCTCGAAATCGGCTTCGTCCAGCATCGCCGGCAAGCGAGGATGCAAAACTGACGTTGCATCATTGGCCGCGGTCGTGATGATCGCAGCCGTATCGACCTCCTCGCCATTGGGTCCGATCCAGGTTTCGTAAAGCCCAGCGAAGGCGAAAAGCGCACTGTCGCGACGGCGCAGCAGATGTGGCCGGCTCTCGCCTTTGCGCGGACCGAGGCGTTGCCACTCGTAGAATGCGTCGGCTGGAAAGAGGCAGCGGCGGCGCCGGATGGCGTTACGGAAACTCGGCTTTTCGAGCAGAGATTCGCTGCGAATATTGAAGACGAGCGGATAATCTTTCGGGTCTTTCACGAAGCCCGGCAGAAAGCCCCAGCGCATCAAGCGAAAATGCCGCAGCCGAGCTTCATGAGGCGTCGCCTCGGCCGCGACGACGGCTACAGGTTGTGTCGGTACGATATTGAATCTAGCTGGAAAATTCGGCGTCTCGTCATAGCGGAAATGATCGCGCACAACCTGCGGCGGCGAGGCCAAAGCAAAACGTCCGCACATGCCCTCTCGCTCCGTAATGCCGTTCCAGCCTGCCCAGGAAGACACTGTTATCACTAAAGAAAGAGGCTCGCTTGGAGCCGGTCTCCGATTCCCAAAAAGATATTGAGCTTATGTGTGTGCGTCAGCGGCATTTTGAAACCGATTGTTATCCTTCTCCCGTGTAGATTCCGCAGACACCATGGGCCGAGAACCTCGCAGATGACCGAGAATACCGTCAGGAGCCCGGCGCTGGCTAATACCTTGCCGCCGCAGCAGGGCGCGACCACGCTGCAGAGCCGAGCTGAAGCTATCGTCAATCCCGCCTCGGGCCTCGCGAACGATTATCTCAATCTCTTCAATGAAATCGTGATGCTCATCGAGCAATTGCCGGTCATGCCGGAGTTGATCGACGACATTCTGCGTTGGCGTCCCGTCAGCTATCAGAGCTATTTCTCCAAATCGGTCCTGCCCGGCCGCGCTTCGGCGCTCGAAGCCTATGCCGCGCTCGATGCAGGTTTCCGCCGCGATTTCGAAGCCGTCGTCGCCGATCTCGACCGCCGCGCTGTCGGCGCCGTCGCGGCGATCCGCCGGCTGCACAAAGCCAATGCCGTCACGACGGCGGCGACCGAAGAGGTCTGCACGCGCGCCGGCCAAGCCATGCGCGAAGTGCTGGCGAAGGCCACTAATCTCGTCAACTACGGCACGCGCGTGTCGCAGGAGAGCGAGCAAGAGCGCGCCGACCGGCTGCTCTACGGCAATCGCCGCAAAGTCGGCTGACGCTTCACCAAAGCCGAACGCGCCGCTAAAAGGCGGCAATGTCTTCTTCCTCCTCAGATTCCGACATGCCGCGCCCGACACAATCGGGGCGCTTGCCGACGCGTTGCCTTGCCGCCGATCCGGCAGCGACCGCGGAGGCAGCGTCGATCCTGCGCGCCGGCGGCCTCGTCGCCTTCGCGACGGAGACGGTCTATGGCCTCGGCGCCGATGCGACATCGGATACAGCGGTCGCGAAGATTTACGCCGCTAAAGGACGCCCGAGCTTCAATCCGCTGATCGCTCATGTGGCCGATCTCGCAGCGGCGCGGCAGCAAGCCCTATTCAATGCAGACGCAGAGCGCTTGGCCGAAGCCTTCTGGCCCGGCCCTTTGACGCTCGTTCTTCCGGTCGCCCCCGAAGGCAATGTCTGTCAGCTCGCCCGCGCCGGCCTCGATACGATTGCGTTGCGCATGCCGAACCATGCCATCGCGCGCGCGCTCATCGCGGCAGCCGGCCGGCCCATCGCCGCGCCTTCCGCCAATCGATCCGGACATGTCAGCCCAGTCACTGCGCAGCATGTTTGCGATGATCTCGACGGCCTGATCGATCTCGTGCTCGATGCCGGTCCGACAGAGGTCGGCGTCGAGTCGACCATTGTCTCCTGCCTCAATGGCGAGGTCGCTCTGCTGCGTCCTGGCGGCCTTCCGCGCGAAGCGATCGAAGACCTGCTTGGATATACGCTCGCCGAAGCAGTGCCCGATGACGCGGCGCCGCGCGCGCCGGGTCAGCTGCTCTCGCATTATGCGCCGCGCAGTAAAGTGCGGCTTGCCGCACGCCAGCTCGAAACGGGTGAAGCCGGACTCGATTTCGCCGGACAGTTCGGGCCCGCGGCGCAAGTGCTCGATCTCTCGCTCAGCGGCGATCTGACAGAAGCCGCCGCCAATCTCTTTCGCCACCTCCGTGCCCTCGATCGCTATGGCGCTGCCACGATCGCGGTCGCGCCGATCCCCGATACAGGTCTCGGCGAAGCGATCAACGACCGGCTGCGGCGAGCTGCCGCTGACCGGCCCTAGCGCCGTGCTTCTCCAAAGCTTCGCTGTTAAAAATTGCATACAGGAGGCATCGGATGCCTGAATCAGGAATGAAGAGCGAAGACTGTTCTCTCAGGCTTTTCTCTCATGCTTTTCTCTGCGGCATTTCCTGGCGATCTTGTCTGTTGTTCAGGTCGGTTGCGTGCCGTTTCTATCGACTTCGCGTTCTGGCCTCTGTATGTTTATGACATCTTGGCCACCGGTATCCCACAACGGGTCAGCTAGTGAAAGTTCTACTCGCCGATTGCAATCCGGCCCGGTCGAATGCGCTTGAGCGCGAACTCCTCGCCGCCGGCAACGATCAGATCGTCCGGATCGAGGCGACCGAGGCCCTTCCTGACGCCGTCCAAAAGCATGCGCCCGATCTCATCATTATCGATATGGACCGGGCCGACCGTGATTCGATCGAAGGCGTGCGCAACGCCACCAAGAGCGAGCCGCGCCCCGTGGTTCTCTTCGTCGATCATGACGATCCGGATTTGATGGAAGAGGCGATCGCGGCTGGCATCTCTTCTTATAATGTGGTGGGAACAGCACTCCCGGCCGTCAAACCGATCGTGCAGGCCGCCGTCGCCCTCTTCCGGCACTATCAAGCGACCGAAGAGAAACTGCGCCGCGCGGAAGCCGGCTTGAAGGAACGCGCCGTCATTGAGCGCGCCAAAGGCAAGCTGATGCGCGAGAAACATATCGCCGAGCCCGAGGCCTATCATCTCCTCCGCCGCAAGGCGATGGACCGCGGCCGCCGCATCGTCGATATCGCGACCGAAATTCTGGACGAGAACGGCAAGGCGGGCTAGGCCCGCCAGCTCGGAACCGACGCAGCGCCATGGCCGAAGTAGAGACAGGTACAGTCCGCATCGGCCTTCTGCGCCTCACCGATTCAGCACCTGTCATCATGGCGGAGGCGCTCGGCTTCTTCAGCCTGTTCGATATCGACGTCGAACTTTCGATCGAGCCCTCTTGGGCGAATATTGCCGACAAGCTGAGTTACGGCCTGCTCGACGGCGCCATCATGCTGCCGCCGCTCGCCTTCGCTATCGCGCTCGGCCTGCGCGGCCCGAAAGCCGATGTGATCGTGCCGATGTCGCTGTCGACCGGCGGCAATTCGGTGACGCTCCGGCGCGACATTGCCGCAGCGATCGACGCGGACCGTGCGCCGGAAGATGCCGCTCCCGATGCGATCGGCATCGGCCGCAGCTTCGCCAAATGGCTCTTGGGTCGATCGCCACGCAGCGGGCCGGCGCGGCTTGGCATCGCGCATGTGTTCTCGACGCACAATCTTTTGCTGCGTTATTGGCTCGCGGCTTCCGGCATCGATCCCGATGACGATGTCGAACTCATCGTCGTGCCGCCAGGCCAAACCGTCGAAGCGCTCGCCGAGCGGCGGATTGTCGGTGTCTGCACCGGCGCACCTTGGGGTCAATTGGCGGCCGAAGCCGGCCTCGCACGGCCTGTTCTGCCCTGCTCCACCATCTGGCGACATCATCCGGAAAAATGTCTCGCCATCTCGCGCCGTTTTGCCGAACGCCATCCGCATGTCGTCGAAGCGATGATCAGCGCGCTATTGAGCGCTTCGCAATATTGCGAGGCGCCCTACAATACGCCGTCCGTTGCGGCGCAAGTTGCTGAAACGCTGGGCCTGCCGGTGAAAGCTGTGATCGGCTCGCTGCCCGGTGCGACCGATGAAGCCGGGGTCGACCGTTCGCATTTTTTCGATCAGACGACGAACTTTCCTTGGCGCTCGCAAGGCTATTGGTTTCTCACCCAAATGCAGCGCTGGGGCTGGCTCGGACAAGACATCAATCTGATCGAAGCCGCGCAACTCGTTTATCGCCCGGATCTCTATGCCGAAGCGGCATCCGCTGTCGGCCTCTCCGTGCCGCTCTCCGATTGGAAGTCGGAGGGCGCAAATGACGCAGCCTGGACTCTTCCGGCCGCGCCCATGCCGATCGCAATGGTGAAAGACCTTTTCTGTGACGGCAAAATATTCGTCCCGCCTCCCTCCATGCACAAACATTGAGCATAGAAGCTCGATAGCTGACCTCCGCCGAAGGCCCGAGTCCGCCCGCTCTCAGGCACGGCAGTAGGCATGGCACTTGCTACTTGTATGGGCCTGGTGATTGTGACGGTTCTCTGAGCCGGTGCGACAGGTTGGCCCGCGCCCAAAGACGGGACTGGCCGGAACGGGAGAGAGTCTCCCCCGCTCTTTTGCACGGTGAATCAACGGCGATTCATCTACGGACGCTCCTCCTCCCAGTCGAACACGTGCGCGCCTAGGAATTCGTTCTTTGGCGTTGGCGCAGCATTCGAAGCGTCTAGGGACAAAAACATGCAGGCCAAAAGCTTTCTCAAATCCGGCCATTTGCCGTCTCTCATCTCCGCCTTTCTTTATTTCGACGTCAGTTTCATGGTCTGGGTTCTTCTCGGACCGCTCGGCGTACAGATCGCAAAGGATCTGCATCTCAATGCCGGGCAAAAAGGCCTAATGGTCGCAACGCCCATCATTGCCGGTGCGGCATTGCGTATCATCAATGGCCTGCTCGTCGATCACTGGGGGCCCAAGCGCGTCGGCTTCGTCGCACAGCTCATCGTCATTGCCGGCATGTTGGCGGCGTGGATGCATGGACTTCACGATCTGAATGCGGTTTTGACGCTCGGGATTGTGCTTGGCCTTGCCGGCGCCTCCTTTGCCGTCGCTTTGCCGCTCGCCTCGCGCTGGTATCCGCCGAAGCATCAGGGCATGGCGCTTGGCATTGCCGGTGCCGGCAATTCCGGAACCGTGATTGCAGCTCTGGTGGCGCCGCTGCTCGCGACAACCGTCGGCTGGATCAATGTCATCGGTCTGGCCTGCATTCCGCTCGGCGTGATCGCGTTCTTCTATCTTTTCGCTGCCAAAGACGCGCCGACGCAGCCGGCGCGCAAGAGCCTCGCCGATTATCTCGCGGTGCTGAAGGTCGCCGACGCTTGGTGGTTCATGCTCTTTTACAGCGTGACTTTCGGTGGTTTCGTCGGCCTCTCCTCCTCGCTGACGATCTACTTCCACGAGCAATATGGTCTCGCGGCGGTTCAGGCAGGCTATGCGACTGCGGCTTGCGTTTTCATGGGATCCTTCCTGCGGCCGGTCGGCGGCTATATCGCCGATCGCATCGGCGGCATTTCGGCGCTCACCGTGCTTTATGCCGTCGCCGCCGTGGCGCTCGGCCTCGTTGCGCTGGGTTTCCCGAGCTTCGCGCTGGGTCTCGCCATCCTGATGATCGGCATGGGCGCGCTCGGCATGGGTAATGGCGCGGTCTTCCAGCTCGTGCCGCAGCGCTTCGGCAAGGAAATCGGCGTGATGACCGGCATCGTCGGCGCGGCCGGCGGTATCGGCGGCTTCTATCTCGCGACGAGCCTCGGTTATTCGAAGCAGTTCACCGGCAGCTATGCGACCGGCTTCATGCTCTTTGCCGTGCTCGCCTGTATCGCGCTTGTCTGCCTCGTCGGCATCCGGCAGCGCTGGAAGAACAGCTGGGCACCGGCGCCTGCGCTTGCGGCGGACAGTGTGTGAGGCACGAATGAGCGAACAGCCTTCGCGCCGGCAAAGGCTGGTGCTGATCGGGAATGGCATGGCGGGCATGCGCTTCGTCGAGGAAATCCTCGCGCGCGCGCCGGATCGCTATGCCGTCACCATCTTCGGCGCCGAGCCGCACGGCAATTACGATCGCATCCAGCTTTCTCCCCTGCTTGCGGGGGAGAAAGATTTCGCCGCGATCGTACTGCACCGGCAGGATTTTTACGCGAAGAACGGCATCACGCTTTATGCCGGCGAACGCATCGTAACGATCGATCGGCAGATGCAGGAGGTCGTGAGCGAAACCGGCCGCCGGCAGCCCTATGACATATTGGTGCTGGCGACCGGCGCTTTGCCGATCATGTTGCCCATTCCCGGCGCAGCACTTCCAGGCGTTCTGACGTTCCGTACGGTCGCTGATGTCAATGCGATGCAGCGGGCGGCCGAGCGCGGCGGCAGCGCCGTCGTTGTCGGCGGCGGCCTCCTCGGCCTCGAAGCCGCCTACGGTCTGAAGCGGCGCGGCATGAAGGTGACCGTGCTGCATCTGATGCCGCATCTGATGGAGCGGCAGCTCGATCCGGTTGCCGGCGCCATGCTCCGGCAGGATCTCGTCGCGCGCGGCATCGACGTCATCACCAATGCCCAGACCGAAGAGATCGCCGGTACCAATCACGCGACGCATGTCGTGCTCGCGGATGGACGCGAGATTCCGGCCGATCTCGTCGTCATGGCGATCGGCATCCGGCCCAATGTCGAACTGGCCCGCACCAGCGGCCTCGCCGTCAACCGCGGCATCGAGATCGACGACCGGCTGCAGACGAGTGACGGCGCGATCTATGCGATCGGCGAATGCAGCGAATATCGCGGGCAAACCTTCGGTCTCGTCGCCCCTCTCTATGATATGGCGGCCAATCTCGCCGAGCGGCTCTGCAGCGCCTCGGCCCATTATTTCGAGACGAAAGAAACCGCGACGCGTCTCAAAGTGACCGGCATCGACATGTTCTCGGCCGGCGACATCTACGGCGACGAAGACACGGAAATCCTGATGTTCCGCGACGCTGCGCGCGGCGTCTATAAGCGGCTCGTCATGCGCGATGCCAAGCTCGTCGGCACACTGCTCTATGGCGAAGTCCGCGACGGCCCGGCCTATCTCGACCTGATGAAGCGCCACTGCGACATCGTCGCCGCCCGCGATTGCCTGATGTTCGCCCCGCAGAAGGCGCTCGATTGCGCCGCGCATGAGGCCTTTCAATGAGCGAAGTGACGCATACGACCTGCCCCTATTGTGGCGTCGGTTGCGGTGTTGTTGTCGATCCCGCTGCGGGTACGATCGCGGGCGATCCGAACCATCCGGCCAATTTCGGCCGGCTGTGCTCGAAGGGCTCGACACTCGGAGAAACGCTCGGACTTGCGGGCCGTCTTCTGACGCCGAAGATCAATGGCCAGGATGCCGATTGGGATTCGGCGCTCGATCTCGTCGCGCGAACATTCCGCGAGACGGTGGCCACCTATGGGCCGGAGAGCGTCGCTTTTTACGTCTCGGGTCAGCTGCTGACCGAGGACTATTACGTCGTCAACAAGCTCGCCAAAGGTTTTCTCGGCACCGCCAATGTCGATACGAATTCCCGGCTCTGTATGGCATCGAGCGTCGCCGGCCATAAGCGCGCCTTCGGCGAAGATCTCGTGCCCGGCTGCTATGAGGATCTCGACGAGGCCGATCTTGTCGTCCTCGTCGGCTCGAACACCGCCTGGTGCCATCCGATTCTGTTTCAGCGGCTCGAAGCAGCACGCGAGGCACGCGGCACGAAGATCGTCGTCATCGATCCGCGCCGCAGCGCCACAGCGGCGTCCGCCGATCTTCATCTCGCCATCCGCCCGGGCACAGACGTGCTGCTGTTCAACGGCCTTCTCGCCTATCTCTCGACGGCGGAGGCATTCGACCGCGATTACATCGAAAACCACACGAGTGGTTTCGGCGAGGCGCTGGCCGCAGCGCAAATGGAAGCACGCTACTCACGCGCCGTCGCCGACGATTGCGACATATCGCACGCCGATCTGCTGACCTTCTACGAGTGGTTCGCCAAGACGGAACGGACGGTCACCGCCTATTCGCAGGGCGTCAATCAATCTTCCTCCGGCACCGACAAGGTGAATGCGATCATCAACTGCCATTTCGCGACGGGGCGGATCGGCCGTAAGGGCATGGGGCCTCTGTCGCTGACCGGCCAACCGAATGCGATGGGCGGCCGCGAGGTCGGCGGTCTCGCCAATCAGCTTGCCGCGCATATGGGCTTCGATGAAGCATCGCTCGAGCGCGTGCGCCGGTTTTGGGGGGCGCCGCATATGGCGAAGCGCGCGGGTCTCACCGCCGTCGATATGTTCGATGCCGTTGCCGATGGCCGCATCAAGGCGCTGTGGATCATGGGCACCAATCCGGCCGTCAGCATGCCGGATGCGGGTAAGGTGCGGCGCGGTCTTGCCAATTGCCCGTTTGTCGTCGTCTCCGATTGCATTGCCACGACCGACACAGGCGCTTTCGCGGATGTGCTGCTGCCAGCCGCGGCCTGGAGCGAGAAGGACGGCACGGTCACCAATTCCGAGCGCCGCATCTCGCGGCAGCGGCCGTTCCGTGCGCCGCCGGACGAAGCCCGCTACGATTGGGCGATCGTCCGTGATGTCGGCCGCAAGCTCGGCTACGCCGACCATTTTGCCTATGAAACCCCGGCCGACATCTTCCGCGAACATGCAGCCTTGTCGGCTTTCGAAAATGATGGCGCGCGCTTTTTTGACATCGGCGGCCTGGCGCATATCGACAATGCGGCCTACGACGCCTTCTCGCCGGTGCAATGGCCGGTGCGGGCGGGTGCAACAAAGGGCCCGCAGCGCCTGCTTGCCGGCGGGCTCTGCCCGACCGCCGATCGTCATGGCCATTTCATTGCCGTGAGCCAAAGGGCGCCGCGCTATACGACCGATTCACTGCGTCCCTTGATCCTCAACACCGGACGCCTGCGTGATCAGTGGCACACGATGACCCGTACCGGCATCGTACCAAAGCTGGCGCTGCATCGCCCCGAGCCGCATGTTGATATGTCGCCGGCCGATGCTGCCGCCCGCAAGATCGCCGATGGCGATCTCGTCAAGCTCTCGACCAGCTGGGGCAGTGCGGTAGCGCAGGCGCGGATCACGCCGGATCAGCCGGCCGGCAGCATCTTCCTGCCGATGCATTGGACGGATCAGTTCACGAACGGCTGCGTCGCCGGCGGTCTTGTCAATCCGGTCATCGATCCGGTGTCATTCCAACCGGAGCTGAAGCACACCGCCGTCAAGGCCGAGAAGATCGCGGCAGGATTCGATGCACTTTTCGTGTCGCGGCGGCAGTTCAAGCCGGACGGTTTTTTCTATTGGTCGCGGCGGCCGGGCAATGACTGCGAGATCTATCGTCTGCGCGGCCCGCAACCGGCCGTCGATGTCATGCCTGCCATCGAAAACCTGCTGAAGCCGCAGGATGGTTTCGACCTCATCGAATATCGCGATCCGGCGCGCGGCGTCGCCCGCGTCGCTTATGTCGGCGCCGAAGGCATCGAGGAATGTCTGTTTGTCGGCCCGCAAGGCACGCTGCCGGATATCGAGGCCGTCGTCACCCTCTTCGCCAAGCGCGAACCGCTCGACGATGCCTGCCGCATGTCCTTCCTGAGCGGCGAGATTGCCGGCGCGGTCGCGCCCGCTGGCCGCGTCATCTGCACCTGCTTTCAGGTCGGCATCGATACGATCCGCGATGCGATCCTCGGCGATGGAATCACCGATGTCCGCGACATCGGTAAGAAGCTGCGGGCCGGCACCAATTGCGGCTCCTGCATCTCCGAGCTGAAAGACATTCTGCATCAGTGCCGGACACCCCTCGCGGCCGAGTGATTCAAAGCGTGAATCACAGGCCGCATTTTTGCACTTGAATAGGCAACCAAATAGTTGCATATTTCGCCCATGAGCATGGATGCGGTCTTCAAAGCGCTTGCCGATCCCGTCAGGCGGCAATTGCTCGATCGTCTTCATGCGAAGAACGGGCAGACGTTGGGCGAGCTTTGCGAGGGTCACGACATGACCCGCCAGGCCGTCACCAAACATCTCGCCATTCTGGAGGACGCGAATCTCGTCGTCACGCAGAAGCGCGGCCGCGAGAAACTGCACTTTCTCAATCCCGTGCCCATCCATGACATCGCCGAGCGCTGGATCGGCAAATATGAGCGCACGCGGCTGCGCGCTCTGAGTGACCTCAAGCGAAAGCTGGAAGGAAAGAGCGAAGGAAAGAACAATGAGTAAGACCGAGTTCGTCTACGTCACCTACATAGCTGCCGAACCTGCAAAAGTCTGGAAGGCTCTCATTGAAGAAGAAGCAACCAAGGCCTATTGGAACCATATCAATCGGTCCGATTGGAAAGCCGGCTCTTCCTGGGCGCATGAGCGTATCGACGGCACAGTCGATCTCGTCGGCAAGGTCATCGAAAGCAGCCCGCCCTCTCGGCTTGTCATCTCCTGGGCTTTTCCTGGCACCCTCGAAAAGACCGACGCCGTCTCACGTGTCACCTTCGAAGTGACG
This sequence comes from uncultured Methylovirgula sp., assembly GCA_964644615.1. Taxonomy (GTDB): domain Bacteria; phylum Pseudomonadota; class Alphaproteobacteria; order Rhizobiales; family Beijerinckiaceae; genus Methylovirgula. The sequence goes on from CAZXXA010000010.1 coordinate 47,742, forward strand.
CCTTACAACGGCGGCAATACGCGGCTCACTGTCTCGCATGAAGATCTCGAAACCGGCTCCGACATGGAGCGCGGGGTCAGGCAAGGCTGGCCTTTGGTTCTCGCCAATCTGAAATCCTACCTTGAAACCGGCAAAGTAATGCCCCTCACCAGCGGGAAATGATCATGTCGTCGCGTTTCGTCTATGTCATTTTCATACGCACAACGCCTGAGAAACTCTGGGACGCCCTCATCAAGCCGGAGTTCACCCGCCAATATTGGTGCGAGACCGTGCAAGAGTGCGACTGGGAAGTGGGATCGCCCTGGAGAGTGATGATCCCCGACGGCCGCATCGGCGATAGTGGCGAGGTCTTGGAAATCGATCCGCCGAAAAAGCTCGTGTTCACCTGGCGCAATGAATTTCGCCCCGACCTTCGCGAAGAAGGCTATTCGGTCGTCACATTCACATTGGAGCCGGCGGATGAGACGGTGAAGCTCACCGTCGTCCATGAAATGGATCGGCTACAATCGAAACTTATCGAAGCGGTCTCGGGTGGCTGGCCGGTGATCCTGTCGAGCCTCAAGTCGTTCATCGAGACCGGCAGTCCGCTCGAACAGACCCGCCGCTGGCCGAAAGACATGTGACCCTCTGTTTGGATGCGACCATGAGCACGATGACGACCGCGCGGCGAGCGAAATTTCGCGCGCAGCGCCGATGTGCTCGAAAGCCAGTTGGAACAACGCCGCTTCGTCGCCGGCGATCATCTGACGATCGCCGATTTCGCGCTCGGCAGCTCGCTGCTCCACGCGGAAAGCGCGCATTATCAGCTGCATTCCCACACGGCGATCCGCCGCTGGCACGCCGAACTCAGCGCCCTGCCCGCCTGGCAACAGACCGCCGCAGCGGCGCGGCCACCGGAAGCTTCAGCGGCTTAAGCAAAGTCCCGCTTATCGCCTATAATGGAGCCGGTTTGATCCGGCTCCGACATGACCCAAAAACTGCGTATCGCCATTCTCGGCTCCTGCGTGACGCGGGATGCCTTCGGCTTCTTTCCGCAAGACGATGTCGAGATCTCCGTCTTCGTCGCGCGGATCTCGTTCATCTCGCTCTATTCGCCACCGATGCCGATTGTCTTGGAAAAATCCGACATCGCGGCAGAGACGAATTTCGAGCGCAATTGCATCTATGCCGATCTCTTCAAGACCAATCTGTCTCGGTTGGAAGCGGCGGAGTTCGACTATCTCCTCCTCGATTTCATGGAGGAGCGGCACAATCTCATCAAATCCGACGCAACCTATATTCTCGACACGCTGCCCTTACGCGAATCCGGCGTGATCGAACGGTTTCCGCCTTTCGTCGAGGTCGACCGCCTCAAAGGAACGACGACCAAATTGTGGGATGAAGCAGCGGCGCGTTTCGTCGGTCTTCTGCATGCGCAAGGCATCGAGGCCGAGCGCGTCATCCTGCATGAATCAGGGTTTGCCCGGCGCTACCGAAGCGATGATGGGGACTTCGATTTCACCGAATTCGAAGCGCATTCCTACGACAAATATGGCGCGCTTCTCGACCGCTATCACGCGCATTTTGCGGCGGCGTTGCCTGGCCTACGCCGGATTGCCATCGAACCCGAGCTGTTCGTCGGCAACGGCGCCCATAAATGGGGCCGCGCGCCCTTCCATTACATCGACGCCTATTACGCCCGCTTCCTCGAAAAATTTCGCGCGATCGTCGCCGACCGCGCGAAACCCTGAAGCTGTGATGCGGCTAATGCGCCGCGACCTTCTCGGCGATCTTGCCGCGCGCTTCGGCGAGGTGATCGAAAGCACTGCGATAGCTGCCGAGCCCCATCGTGTCGGAGCGCAATTGCAGGATGAAATCGTGCAATTCGGCTTCCGGCACTAAGGCTTCGACATCGTCCCAACCGGGCCAGCCTTCCCGCTCGGCATAGCCGAGAATCTGGCCGCGACGGCCCGTCAGCAGGCGCTGCACGCCCGGCGTGAACTGATTAGGCACGCTCACCGTCACATGATCGATCGGCTCGAGCAGAACCGGCTCCGCCTTGCCGAGCGCCTCGGCGACGCCCTGGCGCGTGCAGGTCCTAAAAGCCATGTCGGAACTATCGACCGTGTGGAATGTCCCATCGACCAATGTCACGCCGACATCGACGACCGGATAGCCGAACGGGCCTTTCTGCATCGCCTCTTCCGAGGCTTCGCGCACCGCCGGGATATATTGCTTCGGCACGGCGCCGCCGACGATCTTGTCAGTAAAGGCGAAGCCTTCGCCGCGGTCGCGCGGCCGCAGTTCGAGCTTCACATCCGCGAACTGGCCATGCCCGCCCGTCTGCCGTTTCAGCCGCGCATGCTGATGCACCTCCCGCTTGATCGTCTCTTTGAAGGCGATTTTCGGCGTGCCGACATTGATCTGCAGATTGTAGTTCGAGGCCAGCTTGTCGAGCGCGACATTGAGATGGATCTCGCCCTGTCCGCGCAACAGCGTCTCGCCGGTCGCCTGATCATGCATGATGGAAAGCGACGGGTCTTCGTCCACGAGCTTATGCAGCGCGGTCGAAAGCTTCACATCGTCCTTGCGATCCTTCGTTGCGATCGAAAGCGCAAAGACGGGCGCCGGCGGCGTTGGAAAATCGAGAACCTCCGACGCATCGTGGAGGCCCAGCACTGCGCCTGTCGCCACGCTTTCGAGTCGGCCGAGCGCAACGAGCTCGCCCGCCTGGGCCGAGGGTACGCGCACCGGTTCACCGCCGGAGAAATGATACACGCCGCCGACCCGGCTGCCGTCCAGCGTCGCGCCATCCGCCAGCGTGCCGCGCCAGACGCGCGCCAGCGACAGCTTGCCCGTATAGGCCGCCTGCCCCGCATGTACCGTCTTGAAGATCTGCACGAGCGGCTGATCCGAAACGGCAATGCCATGCCGCTGCGCCGTCTCCCAGGCGTTCGGCGCATCGTGGCGCAGCGCCTTCCAGAGCCGCAATAGGCCAAAGCCCTGCGCGGCCGCGCCGAGCAAAACCTCGACGATGCAGCCGCTCGCCTGATCATTGTGCAATTGCTGGAATAGCTCGTCCGAACTCGGCGCGATGTCCTCCAACACCTTTTCCATGATGGCATCGTCGTGGTCGGCGAGGATTTCACTCAAGCCGGCGCGCGCCTCCTGCTCGCGCTCACGCATGTCGTCCGGCAGTGTGATCAATTCGGAATCCTGCTCGCGCCGGTAGCGATAGGCGCGCTCGCTCACGACATCGACATAGCCCGTCACGCTATCGGATTCGCGGATCGGCACCTGCCGCAACACCAGCGGACATTTCGAATAGTTCTGCAGGGCCGCGATGAAGTCGCGGACATGGCCGGCGAATATGTCGATCTTGTTGACGAAAATCAGATGCGGGATGTTGCGGTCCTCAAGCCTCTTCATGATGAGCGCGAGACCGGCGACGCGTTCAGGCGACGGTTCGCAGACGATCACTGCGAGATCGCAGACCATCAAAGCGCTGAGCGTGTCATAGGAAAATTCGATGGAGCCGGGACAGTCGATGATGGCCCAAGGCTCGTCCATGAAGGTGCAATGCCCGAGACGCAGCTCTGTGCTCATGCTGCGGTTGCGGTTGTCAATGCGTTTGACCGGTGCACCCGCTGCAGTCATCAGGGCGTCGAAGAGAGTCGATTTGCCACTACCATAAGGGCCGACCAGCGCTATGGAGCGTGGACCTGCTGGTTCGGCCTTCCATGAAGATCTTGTCATGATGGCGCGTCCTTTCCCTTGCTGGCATGTCCCGAAAAGCCGTGCGGCTTTTGATGAGGACATACCTATGGGCCGGAGCTGTCTGCCCGCGGAAAGGCCGTTGGCCTTATCCCAAAGGCAACGCTCGCGATCGAAGAGACTTCAGTCTGTTCGATGAAGGATTATCACGCCGGTTTTAGCGCTCTGGCAATCGGCGCAACGACCGATCTTTTGCGTTCCGTTGCGGGACCGATGAATACGGCGCGCGCGCAGCAGAATTGGAATTGCGATAAACAAGCGAAATTGCGCCGCACATCCAGCGACGAACCGAGCGAAACTGCGGTTAGAAAGAGTCGATGAAGACTAATGCGCCGCGTCGGCCGTCGTCGTGATGGCCGGAGGCGGAGGCGTAATCGGGAACGTCGTCTCCCAGCCGCCGCCGAGCGCCTTGTAGAGCGCAACGAGATCGACCGCGACCGTGGTCTCGCTCGTCGCCGCCTGCTGCTGCGCCTGCAGCAACGTGCGCTCGTCATTGAGGACGGTCACGAATTGCGCCACGCCGTCAGTGTAGCGGGCGCGTGCCAGATCGAGCGCCGCCTTCGCATGCGCCGCTTGGGCTTGCAGCCGCGCATGTCTCTCGCGCTCCGTACGATAGGCGACGAGCGCGTTCACGACGTCATGCCAGGCCTTCAGCACCGTCTGATGATAATTGATCGCCGCTTCCTGCTGCTGCGCGGTGCGCAGCGCCAGATTGCCTTTGAGCTTGCCGCCTTCGAAGATCGGCAGGGTGACCGCCGGACCCAGCGCATATTGGAGCGACGAGCCCTTCCAGAGGTTTTTCAGATCGAGCGCCTGGAAGCCGACGCTGCCGTTGAGCGTGATGCTCGGATAGAATTCGCCGACCGCAACGCCGATGTCGGCAGTCGCGGCATGCAGCTGCGCTTCAGCCTGACGGATGTCCGGGCGACGGCGGGCAAGATCCGACGGGATGCCGACCGGCAATTTGGGCGGAGTCGGCGGAATGGCGCCAGGTGTCACGAGTTCAGCCGCGAGCGCGCCCGGCGGCTGGCCGAGCAGATAGCTCAGCGCATTGATCTGCTCGGACTCCTGCCGTTCCAGATCGGGGATTTGCGCCCGCACCGCTTCGACCTGGGCAGCAGCATCTTCCACATCAAGACCGGTCGTCAGCCCGCGCTGCGAGCGGGTCTTCGTCACGTCTAGAATCTGCCGCGCGGTCACGAGATTGTCGCGGGCGATCTTGATCTGCATCTGGACGCCGCGCAGCCGCATGTAATCGCGCGCCACTTCGGCAAGGCTCGAGATCAGCACGCCGCGGCGCGCCTCTTTCGACGCGACGATCTGTGCATCGGCGGACTCGACCTGCCGCCGCACCTTGCCCCAGACGTCGAGTTCCCAAGCGGCATCGAAGCCATATTGCCAGAGACTGAAGGGCTGCAGCAGGTTGCCCGGAACGCCGCCGACCCCATTGCCGAAAGCGCCGTTCGCGGCATTGCCGCCGGAACCGCCGCTGAACAAGCCGAGAAGACCATTCGCACTGGGCTGCTGCCGCTCATAGGACGTGTTGCCATTGAGCGTCGGAAACTGCGCCGCGGCCGTCACGGCGCGTTGGTCACGGCTCTGCATCAGGCGTGCGGTCGCGGTCTGGACGTCGAGATTAGCGTCGGCGACCTGGCGTTCAAGCGCGGTCAGACGGCGATCGTGAAAGATCGCCCACCAATCGGGATCGGGCGGCTCAACAGAAACGGATTGCGCCGCTGAAGCCTGTACCGGCTCCTGATGCCCGAGCGCGAAGAACGAGTGCTGCGGCAACGCCGGGTCTTGCGGGACGAAATTCGGCCCAACAGCACAACCGGCCAGCGAAAGGCCGAACAGGGGCGCAAACCGCGCTGCACGCAGGCGCCGGCTCCACGCAGGACGCTGACCAACACACGCCGACACTGCTAATGCGCCCCCACACCGCCTCCGCCCCCGGTCTTGGATACCGAGAGAAAGAAGCAAAACGGAACCATCGCGAACGCAACGAACGAGCAGTAGAAGAACACGTCCGAGTAGGCGAGGATAGACGCCTGCGCGCGGAAGACCTGCAAAATCTGTCCGACAGCCATGTCGTGTGCCTGACTTGCAACATGGCCCATCGCCTGCAGCGCTTGCTGATAGTGATAGACAAGCGCGTTGTAAGGCTGATTCAGCTCCGACGTCCAATTCGACATGTAAGCTTCATGCGTCTGCACGCGCTGCTGAATGGCCGCCGTCGAAAGCGCAATGCCGATGGAACCCGCGACATTGCGGAACATCGAATACATCGCCGTCGCATCGCCGTTCAATTCGCGCGGCAGCGTGCGATAGGCGATCGTACTGATCGGCACGAAGAGAAAGGCGAGCGCTGCCGATTGCGATGAACGCAACAACACGAGATGCGTAAAGTCGATGTTCGGCGCCAGGATCGTCGAGAAGAGCAAGGCGCAGCCGAGCATGAAGAAGCCGGTCGCAATCACATAGCGCGTCTGGACGACGGTCATAAGTCGTCCGACGAAGGGAATAAGAAACAGGACGACGATGCCGCCGGGCGACAGAATGAGGCCGGCCCATGTTGCCGTATAGCCGATCACCTGCTGTGCGAACTGCGGAATGAGCACGGCGCTCGCGTAAAGAATGCCGCCCATCGCGCTGATCATGGCGCAGCCCGCGGCGAAATTCCTGTCCTTGAAGGCTTCGAGGTGGATGATCGGCTTCTTGGCGACGAGGAGCCACAGAACCGCGCCGATCAGACAGGTCGCGGAGATCAAAGCCATCGCCATGATCAGGCCGGAGCCGAACCAATCCTCATCTTCGCCGCGATCGAGAAAGACTTGCAGACAGCCGAGTCCGACAGCGATCAAGGTCAGACCGACGAAATCAGTGCCGCGCGGCCGCGGGCGTGCCCACGGCGGATCCTCGACGAGGACCGACACCAGGAAGACGGCGACGATGCCAACCGGGACATTGATGAAGAAAATCCAGCGCCAGGATGACGAGTCGGTGATGAAGCCGCCAAGCGTCGGCCCGAGGATCGGCGCGACGATGATGGCGACCGCTGTCACGCCGAAAGCGGCGCCGCGTTTTTCCGGCGGAAAATAGTCGAGAATGATCGATTGCTGGTTCGGCTGCAGACCGCCGCCGAAGAAGCCTTGCAGCAGCCGGAAGATGATGAGTTCGCCGAGACTGTGCGACGTTCCGCACAGGAACGAGCAGACGGTGAACATCGCGATGCAGATGAGGAAATAGCGCTTGCGCCCGAGCAGATTGCCGAGCCAGCCGGAAATCGTCAGCACGATGCCATTGGCGACGAGATAGGACGTCAGCGCCCAAGTCGCTTCATCGCTCGATGACGACAAGGAGCCGGCGATATGTGGCAGCGCGACGTTGACGATCGTCGTGTCGAGAATTTCCATGAACGCTGCCATGGTGACGACAATGGCGACGACCCAAGGGTTGGCGGTTGGCTTCCAATCGCCGGCCTTGGAAGCCGCTGCAGGCGGGGATGGCGGCGGCGCGGCGGGGGGTGCAGCTTCGGGCGGAGCGGACGGCGGCGCAGGCTCCTCGATCTTTTCGAATGGCTCTTGCTGGACAACACGCGCAGCGCTCGAGGACGGCCTTGCCGTATCCTCGATGTCTGACGGTTCGAAGAACGCATCGGCGGAGCGCTGTTCTGGGTGCTTGAACTCTTCCGTCATTGCACCTTCACTCGCGGGTCGACCGAGAGGCCGAGGGGCAGCGCGTGATCGGCATCGAGTCCCTTGTCGATGACGATCTTGACCGGCACACGCTGAACGATCTTGACGAAATTGCCGGTCGCATTCTCCGGCGGGAAAGCGGTGAATTTCGCGCCGGTGCCGCGCTGGATCGAATCGACGTGCCCCTCAAGTTCGAGGCCCGGATAGGCATCGACCCCGATCGTCACCTTCTGCCCAGGCCGCATATGGGTCAGCTGCGTCTCTTTGAAATTCGCCGTGATCCAAATATTCGGCGAAACGAGCGACATGATCTGTTGGCCCGGCGTGACATAGTTGCCGACCTCGACATTGCGCTTCGTCACCCAGCCGTCCTGCGGCGCCCGCACAACTGTGAAGGACAGATTGAGATCGGCTTGATCGACCTTCGACTTCGCCTGCCCCACCTGCCCGGAAAATTCGGTGACCGATGCCTCAGCCTGGCCGATGCGCTGCTGAACCGGCTCGGCCTGCGTCACCTGCGCTTGCGCCTGCTGCACCTGCGCTTCGGCCTGATGCCAATTCGCGGTTGCCGCGTCGATGTCCTGCTGCGTCGTCGCCTGACGTGGCAGCGCTTGCTGGCGTTTGTAGTCGGCCTCAGCCTTCGCGAGCGTCGCCCGGGCACTGGCGAGCTGGGCTTTCGCCACCTCGAGCGCTGCGGGGAAGTTCTTGCGCGCCACATCCGCCGCGAAGCGGAAGCCGGCCAATTGGCCTTGCGCGGTCGCATAGGTGGCTTTGGCGGATTCCTGATCGATCAGATATTGCCGCGGATCGATGTGGACGATCGGATCGCCCTTGTGGACGAATTGATTATCGGTGATGTCGAGCGACACGATGGCGCCGGAAATGCGCGGCGCGATGATGACCGCATTGCCGTCGACATAGGCGTCATCGGTCGATTCATAGCCGCGATTGGCAACCCAATAGGTATATGCAGCGTAGGCGATACCTGCGAGGACGAAGAGCGCAATGACGAGCACAATGCGTTTCCGACCCCGTCGCGGAGCCTTGGTCGGCGGCGCAGGCGGCACTTCCTTTTGGCCAGTCTCACTCAATGAGGTCACTCCCCCGCCGCCTTTGCGCGCTCTCTGGGACCCGGCAGCCACCACATCCGGTTCGGATCGGATCGAGCTGCTCCGAATGCGATTGCGCGGACCCGCCCCAAGGGCGTTCCGCGCAATACAGGAAACTGCTCTAAATCAATGCGCAGACGCAGGCTTTGCGGTGCAAAACTGTTTCAATCTTTTCATCGCATCCTGTTGCTGAAAAAACCCACTTAACCGAACCGCAAGGTTCGTATATTGTGAACCCCTACCGATGTCAACCGACCAGATCGAGAGCGAACTATTGAAGTGCAGGCGGATACCGCGCGGCGAGAAGCGGCGAGACGAGATCGCAGAGGTCGCCGAGCGCGTCTTCCTTGAACTTGGTTATACGGAGACGACGATGCAGATCGTCGCTTCGCGGGCTGGAGCCTCGAAAGAGACGCTCTATAGGCACTTCGGCAGCAAGGAAGGATTGTTCTCGGAGGTCGTACGCGCTCGCGCCGTCCGCGTCTATAGCGGCACCGCCGGTGAATTTCGTCTCGAAGGGCCACCCGAGGAAGTGCTGCTGCAGCTCGGTTTCAACCTCCTGCGTCTTCTGTTGAACGAGGACCCGCTCTGCCTCTTCCGCATTGTCGTTTCGGAAACACCGCGCGCCCCGGAACTCGGACGCATCTTTTTCGAGCAAGGGCCGGCGGAGGTTCTGCAGCAATTGACCAATTATCTCGAGAGCGCGGCGCGCAGCGGCCATCTTAATTGCCCCGATCCGAAGCTGGCGGCCAAACTCTTTCTGGGCGCAGTTGTCGCCAACCGCCATATCATGATGCTAGTTGCGCCGGGCTGGGAGCCGATGAACGAAGAGATCATTCGCCACCACGTCGAAGAATCCGTGGCGATGTTCCTCGCCCGATATGCGCCGATGAAACCGGCGTGACGCTCGCGGCTCTGTGATCGCGCTTTAACCGATATCCACAACCAGCCGACCGCGAATCTCCCCTGCGAGGATTTTTGGCGCCACGTCGATCACCTCGGCGAGGCGGATCGTCCGAGTCATTTTGGCAAGCAATGTCGGATCGAGATCGGAAGCGAGCCGTGCCCAGGCCACGGTGCGCCGCGGCATCGGACAGCTCACACTGTTGATCCCGAGAAGCGCGACGCCGCGCAAAATAAACGGAGCGACCGAGCCCGGCAGATCCATGCCCTGCGCCAACCCGCTCGCCGCGACGGCGCCGTCATATTTCATCTGAGCGAGAAGATTGACGAGCGTATGCGAGCCGACGCAATCGACCCCGGCGGCAAAACGCTCGGGACCGAGCGGCCGTCCGGGCTGCGACAGCTCCTCACGCGGCATGATCTCGGAGGCGCCGAGCTCTTTCAGATAATCCGCTTCTTCCCTACGGCCCGTCGACGCGATGACATGCCAGCCTGCCTCGGCGAGAAGCGCAATGGCGATGGAGCCGACGCCGCCCGCAGCCCCAGTAACGACGGCCGGACCGCTGTCGGGCGCCAATCCGTGATGCTCCAGCGCCAAAACGGAGAGCATCGCGGTGAAGCCCGCCGTGCCGATCGCCATCGCCTGTGCCGGCGAGATCGCTTTCGGCAAATGCACGAGCCAATCGCCCTTGACACGCGCTTTTTCCGCATAGCCACCGAAATGCGTCTCACTTAGGCCGAAGCCGTTGAGTACAACCGCATCGCCCGGCTGAAAGCGCGGATGCGCCGATGTCTCGACATAACCCGCGAGATCGATGCCGGCGATCATTGGAAACTGCCGCACGATCGGCGCGCGGCCGGTCAGCGCGAGTCCGTCCTTATAATTCACCGTTGAATGGCTGACGCGGACGGTTACATCGCCCGGCATCAGATCCTGTTCGTCGAAATCGACAAGAGCGGCTCGCGAGCCGTCTTCGGTCTTGTCGATGCGGATGGCTTTAAATGTGGACATGGAGGGCTCCGCCGGTCGCCGCAGGCTTGTCGCATCCGATGACGGCAAATGCTAGAGTGACGCATGTCCTACGGCGACACCCCCGAAAGCCCTGACGACGCCGAAGCTCTCGCTCAGCTTCTGCGCTGGTACGCCGATATGGGCATCGATTGCGCGGTGGATGAGATCCCGCACGACCGCTTCGCGGATTCCGCCCAGCCGGCGAAGAAAGCCGCGTCGGAACCGCCTGCCCCGTCGTCACCCGCAGCTATCTCAGCGGCTCCTGCCCCCACCGGGCCGCGAACGCTGACACGCAGCGAGCCAGCGCCAAGACGCGAATCGCGCGAAGCACAAGCGCCACAATCGCTCTCCGCCGATCTTGTGGCGCAATCGGCGAGCGAAGCCGCGGCCTCCGCCCTTACCCTCGACGAATTGCGCGAACGGCTTCTCGCATTCGAGGGTTGCGGGCTGAAGGCGACCGCAACACAGCTCGTTTTTTCCGACGGCAATCCGCAAGCCCAGATCATGATCGTCGGCGAGGCGCCGGGCGGCGATGAAGACCGCATCGGCCGGCCCTTTGTCGGCCGTGCCGGGCAATTGCTCGACAAAATGCTGGCGGCGATCGGGCTCGATCGCAACCATGTCTATATCGCCAATGTCGTGCCCTGGCGTCCGCCCGGCAATCGTACGCCGACGCCGCTCGAAACCTCCGCCTGCCTGCCCTTCATCCGCCGCCAGATCGCGCTGGTGCATCCGCAGATCCTGATCTGCGTGGGCGCATCCTCGACGCAGACGCTGCTCGGCACCAAGGAGGGCATCATGCGGCTGCGCGGCCGCTGGTTCGACTACGACATGGAAGGCGAGAAGGTGCCGCTGCTGGCCATGCTGCATCCGGCCTATCTGTTGCGCCAGCCCGCGCATAAGAAATTCGCCTGGGCGGATCTGCGTGCGCTCGCCAAAAAGATGCAAGAGCTTGGCATAAAAACGCAATAAAAAACCCCAATAGAAACCCGCGTACGGCCCTGCTAGAGCATCTTCCGCCCGGGCGGATGGTCCGCGGGATAAGAACATGCTCCACTCAATAAGTTGGAGCATGTTCTTATCGAAAAAGTCATGCGACTTTTCCGGAACATGCTCTAGGAAGCGCCACGTTGGAGGAGCGCGCTCATGCGCTGGGAAGATTTCCGCCGGTCGGACAACATCGAAGACCGGAGAGACGAAGACGAAACCGTCGCGCAATCCGGCGGCGGCATACCGAATTTCGGCGGCGCCGGCGGCTTGGGCCTCGGCACGGTCGTCGTCCTCGGCCTCATCGGCTGGGCGCTCGGCATCGATCCGCGGATTCTAATCGGCGGCGCTGAAATGGTACAGAACGCGCGCAACGGCAGCCAGTATAGCAACACCTATACGACGCCTTCGACGCAAAATGCGCAGCGCAGGACAACCGGCACGCCGAACGATCAGATCGGCCAGTTCGTCGCTGCGATCCTCGCAGAAACCGAAGATGTCTGGTCGTCAGTTCTGCCGGCGCAAAAAGGCATCAAATATATTCCGCCGCGCCTCGTGCTCTACAATGGCGTGACGCAATCGGGTTGCGGCGGCGCCCGCTCTGCCATGGGTCCCTTCTATTGCCCGATCGATCAGAAGGTCTATCTCGACACCTCCTTCTTCCGCGACATGAAGGAGAAATTCGGCGGCGGCGGCGATTTCGCCTATGCCTATGTGATCGCGCATGAGATCGGCCATCACATTCAGGATGAGCTCGGCATTCTCGGCAAGGTGCAGGCGGCGCAGCGGAGCGCGTTCGGCACGGCGCAAAGCAATGGGCTTTCCGTCCGCATCGAATTGATGGCCGATTGCCTTGCCGGCGTCTGGGCCGCCAATGCACAAGCTAAATATCACGTGATCGAACCGGGCGACGTCGAAAAGGCGATTGCCACGGCGCAAGCGATCGGCGACGATCGCCTGCAGCAGGCAGCGCGCGGCTATGCGGTGCCGGACTCCTTCACCCACGGCTCTTCGGCGCAGCGGGTGAAATGGTTCAACACCGGCTTGAACTCCGGTAAGATCGACTCGTGCAATACGTTTGCCCGGCAATAGACACCGCTTCTCCGGCGCCTCATCCAACCGTCAGGCCTGCAACTCGGAGGCTGACAGCGGAATGATGCGCGGCGTGCCTGACGATTGGGATGCGCCCGAAAGGGGCTTCGACAGGTCGACCAACACGCCGGCACAGAAGCGAAGCTTGATCGGAAGCGGCCGTTTGGCGCTCCGCGTGATCGCGATTCTCGGCCTGATCGGCTGGGGGCTCGGCGTCGGTTCATCCGCTGCCATCGGCGCCGAAGTGTTTGCCGACGGCATTGGCGCGACGGCCGGAAACAGTAGCGCCCCGGCTTTGCAACGCACATCCGGGCTGAAGACCGAAGCGACGAACGATCGGATCGGCGCGTTCGTCGCCCATGTACTCGCGGAGACGAGCGAAATCTGGGCCGATGTTCTGCCGCAGCAGGAGGGCGTAACTTACACGCCGCCGGAGCTCGTCCTCTATGACCGCGCGACACGTTCAGCCTGCGGCCCGACCTTCACCGCCGTTGGCCCTTTCTACTGTCCGCTCGACCGAAAAATCTATCTCGATACGTCGTTCTTCTCGATGGTTAAGGCGCAACTCGGCAGCGAGGGCGATCTGGCCTACACGTTCTTCTTGGCACATGAGGTCGGCCATCATGTCCAAAACGAGCTCGGCATTTTGAACAAGGTGCAAGAAGCCAGACGCAGCGCCTTCGGGACGAGAGACCATCCGATTTCCATCCGCATCGAATTGATGGCCGATTGCTACGCCGGCGTCTGGGCGTCTCACGCCGAAAATAAATATCATCTGATCGCCGCGAGCGACGTCGCAAAGCTCGATGCGACAGCACAAGCGATCGGCGACGACCGGTTGGAGCAAGCCGCGCAAGGAATCGTTGTTGCGGCCACCTTCACCCACGGCACATCGGCGCAGCGCGGCTACTGGTTCGAACTCGGCGCCAAATCCGGCCAGGTCGATGCGTGCAATACATTTGCGCACGAGTGACCTGAGACCCGTTTGCGTCCTTCGGGGGGTGTTCCATGCTCGATCTCATACTGGCGATCCTGCACCATCTCTTGGTTTTCTCGATCTTCGCCGTCCTGTTCGCGGAATTCGTGATGGTGCGGCGTGGCATGGACGCGACCGTCGTCGCCCGCGTCCAGGCGATGGACGCCTTTTACGGCGCGCTTGCCGGCCTGATCATCATCGTCGGCTTCTCCCGCGCGATCTTCGCTGCTAAGGGTTGGGCCTATTACGCGCACAACGCATTCTTCTGGGCCAAGATCGGACTTTGGGCGTGATCGGCCTCCTGTCGATTCCGCCGACCCTGGCGTTTCTGAAATGGCGGCGCAAAGACGCCACGCTGACCGACGAAGCGGGCGCTCGGATGCGGCGCTATCTATGGATAGAAGTTTTGTTGTTTGCGCTGCTGCCAGCCTTCGCAGCGGTGATGGCACGCGGTTATGGCGAGTTCTGACGGAGCTCCGCCGAGACCTGCGGTATCGCCCATTGGCAGAGATGCCGGCCATTCTTGCGCGTTTCGAGATCGACGTGCAGATGTTCGGCATGAAAGGCATCGGCGCCCGGCCCGAGCACGGTCATGAAACGCCGGCAGGCCGTCGTCTTCATCAGCGTCGGCAATGACGGCATGTCGGCAACATCGCCGCCGGTGATAGATGCAAGCTCGAGGCGCTTGCCTCTGGCGGTAACAAAGGCCGCTATGTCGATGGCATTGCCGCGCGCATGCTCACTGATCTTCGCATCCGCCAAATGGTCGCGGTTGCGACACTGATAGGCCCCAGGACTGTCGATCTTGACGAGCCGATCGCCGCGGATCGCAAAGGCCGGCGCGAGATCGTCGCGCACCCAATCGGCGACCACATCGGCGAGCGAAGCGCGCATCACGACCGGCGGCGAAATGGCAACCTTCTCGTCGCCGACATTGATGGCAGAAAGCCGGATTGGTGAAGTGATGCCGCAAGCCCCGGGGGCGGCAAGCGGTGGCAGGCTTTCGGCGACAATCTTGCCGCCGGCAAGAATGCGGGCGCGCAAATCGTCATTGTCTTCCGCCGTCGCCGCAGGCGGCTTCGGCGGCGGCGGAGTCGCGGGTTTGGATTCGTCGGACTTGGCTTCGTCAGACTTGGCTTCGTCGGGCTTGGCTTCTTCGTTTGACGTGGCTTCGCTTGCTTTGGCTTCGTTGGATTTCAATTCCTGCGCCGCGCTCGATATCTGCGGCGCTGGTTTTGCCGTTAATTCTTTCGAAAATTCTTCGGGCCGCGGCGGCGGCATGGGAACGGCTTCGGCCATGAGAATTTCGGGTGAGACGACGCCCTCCGTCACGGATGTATCTGCAACGTCGCGACGCGGCGGCAGTGGCACATCCTTCGCCACCGAAACATCCGCGACGTCACGGCGTGGCGGCAGTGGAATATGCGCTGTTACGGAAGGCGCGTCGATCTCGCGGCGCGGCGGCAACGGCACGGATGCGGGCGCATCATCGGCTCGCGGCGTGAATTCCACCGGCCGTAACGGTGGCAAAGGCACGGAAGCGATACATCGGTCCAGTGCCCTTAGCTCCAGTGCCTTGCCAGCATTTGTGAAGATCATCAGGCAAAGCCCTGCAGCACCGCAGATTTTCGCGGCCCGCGAAAGATCCCGACGAGATGATCGTATGGCGGCGCGATGATGAATGGTTTTCATCCACCATCAATGCACAGCCTATCGTTTGGTTCAGGGTTTCACGCCAATGCGATGTAGCTTTCGGCGCAATTCGCCACGAGCGCCGCGCGCGGCGATCAGCGATGCAAAGGATCTCATTGATGGCTTTCGAAAAAAATCGCGCCCCGCGATCACGCCGACAGATGCGCTAAGTTGCGGAAACATACGTTCCAAAAAATTCTCCGGCGCAGCACGCAATCGACGTGCGTCTGAAGAACCGCTGCGAAGATTCAGAAAATCTTCGACTTCTTCGAAAAATCCGGCTTCGGGCACATGGCCCGCATAAAACACCATGATGAGGTTCGAGCGGGCGAGGTCGAAGGCCTTCTGCAGCCCCTCGCCTTCGTCGGCGGCTTCGACAACCGCGCAGCCCGCATGTTCGCCGATCAGCGGCAGGTCATGTCCGGGCGCCCCGACCAGCACCACATCGCGCAAAAGCCCGCGCGCCGAGGCGGAAACCAAGGGCGACAGCGTCCGCACGATCGTTTCGGAAAACGCCATCCGGTCCGGGCCGGGACCGCAGAGAAGAATAAGCGAGAGCATCGCCCGTCTTTCGCACAGTTCGCGCATTGGCCCAACTTCCGCTGATGGAGCAACGTTGACAGCACCGTTATGTACGAGATATGTTCTCATAATGTTCTTACTTGACGGTTAAAGGCCTAACGCTTCGCGTAAAACGTTCCGGCTAAAGCCAAGCAGGTCAGAGGAAACCAATGTCGGATTTGGCTCGGGTTACGGAGGAAAAATCTGCACCGCAGCGGCAGCGCCGGCAGGGCGCCGTCCGCCCCTCGCCACGCCGGCGTGAGGAACCCGAGGCCCGGCTGGAGCGGCCGCTCGATCGCCCCCTCGAAAAGCCGAAGCGTGGCCGTGGCGCGCAATCGAACGAGAGCGGCCGCTACGAAGTCGAAGTCCGCATCCCAATCGATGACGGCTGGGGCAATCTCGATGAAGAGGCGCCGAAGCTTCTGACGACTGTCACGCTTGAGCGGCCGCGGACGATCATCACCAAAAATGATTCGCCGGATATTTCCTTCGACCGGTCGATCAATCCCTATCGCGGCTGCGAGCACGGCTGTGTCTATTGTTTCGCGCGGCCGACGCACGCCTATATGGGTCTGTCGCCGGGGCTCGATTTCGAGAGCAAGCTGTTCGCCAAGCCGGATGCCGCCGCCCTCCTCGAGCGCGAATTGACGGCGAAGAATTACCAGCCGCGCACGATCGCGATCGGTACCAACACCGATCCCTATCAGCCGATCGAGCGAGAGCATCGTGTGATGCGGCAGGTTCTCGAAGTCCTGGCGCGCACCAATCATCCGGTCGGGATCGTCACCAAATCGGCGCTCGTCCAACGCGATCTCGATATTCTCGCGCCGATGGCGGAAAAAGGCCTCGTCAAAGTCGCGCTGTCGGTGACGACGCTCGATCCGGTCCTTGCCCGCCGGATGGAGCCGCGCGCTGCGACGCCCGAGCGGCGCCTGGCGACGATCAAGGCGCTCTCGGACGCCGGCATTCCGACAACGGTCATGGTCGCGCCGATCATTCCGGGGCTCAACGACGCCGAGATCGAGACGATCCTGACGCGGGCGCACGCACTCGGCGCGCGCGAAGCCGGTTATGTCATGCTGCGTCTGCCGCTCGAATTGCGCGATCTCTTCAGCGAATGGCTGCTTGCTCATTATCCGAACAAATTTCGCCATATCTTGTCGCTCGTCCGCTCGACGCGCGAGGGCAAGGTCTATGACTCGACCTTCGGCAAACGGATGACGGGCTCAGGCCCCTATGCCTGGATGATCGGCCGCAGATTTGAGGCTGCCGTCGCCAAGATCGGCTTTGCCAAGACAAGGCTCAAATTGCGGCATGATCTGTTTCAGCCGCCGCCGCGCCTCGGCGAACAATTGCAATTATTTTAACACGGCACGTTCTGAGGCGTAGAGAGTTGTGGACAGCAGGCGTCCTTCGGGATGCGAACGCCAACGGTTGGGGTAGAAGCGATGGTCATCTGGAACTTTTCCGAGATCGCTTCCGAGCTCGCCGTGGCGCCGCAGAAACCCAAGACCGCCCCTGATTTCCGCAAAGAGAGACGTTTTCTCAAAAAAGGGCTGTGGCCTGTCGCCGGCATCGATGAAGTCGGCCGCGGCTGTCTTGCCGGACCGGTGACCGCAGCGGCGGTCATTCTCGATCCTGCCGATGTGCCAAAAGGTCTCAATGATTCGAAATGTCTTCCTGCGCCCGTCCGCGAAGAACTTTATGACGAGATCCTTGCGCGCGCGCTCGGTGTCGCTGTCGCGTTTGTCAGTGCGGCGGATATCGATCGCATCAACATCCGGCAAGCAAGCCTGATGGCGATGCGCCGCGCACTGGCCGGCCTCGCGCTCCGCCCGCAATATGTTCTGATCGACGGCAATGATTTGCCCGATGATCTCACCTGCCCCGGCGAAACGATCATCGGCGGAGATGGCCGCGCCGTCTCGATTTCCGCGGCATCGATCGTCGCCAAAGTCGCGCGCGACCGGCTGATGGCGCGGCTCTGTCAAAGCCATCCGGCCTATGGTTTCAGCCGCCATGTCGGCTATGCGACGCAAGAACATTTGGCGGCAATCGCCGAATACGGGCCCTGCCCGTATCACCGCATGAGCTTCTCGCCGCTGCGCGTCGCGTAGGCGCTTATCAATACATTATTATTCAATACGTTCGAAAAAGAGACAGGTTTCCGCAACCGTCTTAAACCCGACCTTTACCCGCCATCGGCAGATTGGCGCAGTCAGTTGCGCACTCGGTGGTGTTCATGCGTATCGCACGTGCCGGGACTGCCAGCTCGAAGACTCAGCAAAAGGTCACGCGTCCTGAGTCTTCGAGAGCGCGGCACCCGGCCGTGCAAACCGCAGTTCCTTCAAATCCCGTTCTGCCTTTCAATCAGATCCTCGTCGGCGATTGCGTCGAAAGGCTCGAACATCTTCCGGCCGAGAGCGTCGATCTTGTTTTCGCCGATCCGCCCTACAATCTGCAGCTCGAAGGCGCGCTGTGGCGGCCCGACCAGAGCGTAGTCGATGGCGTCGATGAAGCCTGGGACAAATTTTCGAGCTTCTCCGATTATGATTCTTTCACGCGTGCCTGGCTGACTGCCGCGCGCCGCGTGATGAAGCCCGATGCGACGATCTTCGTCATCGGTTCTTATCACAACATCTTCCGCGTCGGCGCGATCCTGCAGGATCTCGGCTTCTGGATCTTGAACGACATCGTCTGGCGCAAAGCCAATCCGATGCCGAATTTCCGCGGCCGCCGTTTCACCAATGCACATGAAACGATGATCTGGGCGGCAAAGAGTGCCGATGCCAAGAGCTACACCTTCAATTACGAAGCGCTGAAGGCCGGCAATGAAGATTGCCAGATGCGCTCCGATTGGTTCCTGCCGATCTGCACAGGCGCCGAACGTTTGAAAAATGACGACGGCGGCAAGACGCATCCGACGCAAAAGCCGGAAGCGCTTCTGGCCCGCGTTATTCTATCGGCATCGCACGCTGGCGATCTCGTGCTCGACCCCTTCTTCGGCTCGGGGACGACGGGCGCGGTCGCCAAGCGGCTCGGCCGCAGCTTCATCGGCATCGAGCGCGACACTGCCTATGCCAAGGCCGCGCGAAACCGCATTGCCGCGGTCACGCCCTTGCCGGAGACGGCCATCGCCATCGCGCCGAGCAAAAGATCGCTGCCGCGCGTCGCCTTCACCGAGGTCATCGAAGCAGGCCTGATCGCAGCCGGCGATATTCTGACCGACGCGCAGCGCCGCCACCGCGCCATGGTGCGGGCGGACGGCACGCTCTCCCTCTTTGCCGCCGGCCAATGCGCCGCGATCATTGGCTCGATTCACAAAATCGGCGCCCTTGCGCAAGGTCTTCCCGCCTGCAACGGCTGGACCTTCTGGCATCTCGAAAAGAGCGGCGAGCTGGCGCCGATCGATCATTTGCGCGGACAGATTCGCGAGGCGATGCAAGCCGCCGAATAACAGACCGGCGGCCGTCATAAATTTGCGACATTTTTTACGTTCGGCGCCGCCTTTTTGGATCAGGCGCACCGGGCCGGCATCGCCTTGCCCAAAGACGGCTTCCTTTGCCATTCTACCGGCGACGGTTAGAATGGCACACATGCATCCCAGCGCACATCCGCCGACAATTCCGCCCTGGGCGCGCACGATTTTGCTTCAATCGGTGCCGCTCTGGAAGGGACAGCTCATTGCGGTCGGTTGCGCCATTGTGGCGAGCCTGCTCCGCTTCGCCCTCACCCCTTTGGTTGGTGAGACCGGCGTCCCTCTCATCACCTTTTTACCGGTGGTGCTGATCGCCGCGCTGATCGCAGGATCGTTTGCCGGCATCACCACGCTTGTTCTCGGATCGCTCATCGCCGGCTACTTCTGGCTCGATCCGCCGATGACATTCCTCGTTACGCATGAATCGGTCGTACGGCTCAGCGTTTTTTACGTTCTTTGCGCGTTGCTGATCACCATTGCCGCCCTATTGCGCGCACTCGTCCGGGCCCTCGCTCAATCGGAGGAACGGGCGCTTGTTCTCGCTCATGAGACGACGCATCGCGCCCGCAATGTGCTCGGCCTTGCGCATGCGATCTCGCGCCAGACCTTTCAGGGCGCCGCGACCCTCACCGAGTATCAAGCGTTGTTCGAGTCGCGACTTTTGGCCTTGTCCCGCGCGCAGGAGCTGATCACCCAATCGCCCACGCTTCCAACCGATCTCAAGGCGCTGCTCGATCGGGCGCTCGAACCATTCGATGTCGGCCGTTTCAACATGACAGGAACAACGATCGGCGTGCCGCTCGAACTCGGCTCGACGCTCACCCTGCTCTTTCATGAGCTCGCGACGAATTCGCTGAAATATGGCGCGCTCTCCGTGCCTCAAGGCCGCGTCGTGGTGAGCTGGAATCCGAGCGGACGGGACGTGCATCTCGATTGGTGCGAATGCGACGGACCGCCCGTGGCGCCACCATCGCGCACCGGCTTCGGCTCGCGGCTGCTGCGCACAGCCTTCCCACCCGGCCGCGGCCAGGCGGCGATCAGCTACGCGCCGAGCGGCGTCGAATGCAAAATCGTGTTTCCTTCGGCGGCGTAAGCCAAGTCGGCGGCCTAAGCTAAGTCAGCCGCAGAATCCTAGCCATAAAATCCCTTCGCCCAATCGCGGAAGGCTTTGCGCGAGTCGTCCCAGGTGTAGAACATATGGCCGCCGCTGAAATGGCGGATGAAAAGATTGGCGCGCTGCTCCGGCAGGAGCTTCATCTGCTCGGCCAGCCGTTCGGATGAAAAATACGGCGTGACCATATCGTAATAGCCGTGGGTGATGAGCACCTTCATGTCGGGATTCATGCTCATCGCAAAGCGCAGATCGTCCATGGCGCCGAGTGGTCCGGCGAAAGCATGCCGTTCCTCATCGAGCTTCCAGGCCCGGTTCACATCGAGGCTCAAAAGCTCGTAGCGGCGCTCGCTTTCGATGCCAATGACCGAGCGCAGCAGATGATTGATGCCGCTCGCGAACATGCGCTCGATGCCCGCAAGCGTCGGATCGGGCCCCTCCTGCCGCTCGCGATCCGGAAACGGATCGATACCTGTGATCGTCGCATCGTAATAACCGAGCACTTTCTGTTCGGATTTCAGCAATTCGCGATTGAAGCGCCAGAACGGCACGCGGCCATGCGCGCGCTCGACAAGGTCGACCGGCAGGCCGAGGAAATCTGCGGCGCGCGCGAA
Organism: uncultured Methylovirgula sp.; assembly: GCA_964644615.1. Lineage (GTDB taxonomy): Bacteria > Pseudomonadota > Alphaproteobacteria > Rhizobiales > Beijerinckiaceae > Methylovirgula. The sequence goes on from CAZXXA010000010.1 coordinate 68,725, forward strand.
GACGCGCTGCAACTCCTGCGGATCATGCGCCGTGCCGACGGTGAAGGCATGCGCCAGTTCGCGCGTCGCGAAACTTTCGATGATCTTCCGCTGTTGCTCGATCGGCTCGTCGCCCGTAAAAACGCGCGAACGCTTATGAAACGATGCCGCCAGCGCCATGACGCAAAACGTGTCCATCGAGCGCAGCACGTCGTAATCGCTCTCATTGAACAGCGCCCATTCGAGCGCCGGCGAGATGGCGATGGCGACGGTCAGGCCGATGCCATGGTCTTCCTGCAGGCGGCGGGCGAGTTTCGCCGTGCGGAAGCCTCCATAGCTTTCGCCCGCGATCGCGACCGGCACGCTCCAGAGCTTATGTCTCGAGAGAAAGCGCTCGATGAATTCGCCGAGGGACTCAAGATCGCGGTTGAGGCCGAAGAATTCCTTCTCATCGAATGGCTTTTCGCCAACGGCTTTCTCCTTGTCGCCAGCTTTCTGGTCCTGCTCGATGATGCGGCTGAAGCCGGTGCCGACCGGATCGACGAAGACGAGATCGGTGAAGGCGATCCAGCTCTCGGGATTGTTGATGAGCTTGATCGGCGGCGCCGGCACTTTGCCGTCGGGATAAAAGGCGACGCGCTGCGGCCCCAGACCGCCGACATGCAGATAGGCGGACGCTGCTCCCGGGCCGCCATTGAAGACAAAAGTGAGGGGACGCGGGCCCGGCGCATTCGCCAGCCGGTAATAGCTATGGAAAATCTCCGCGGCCGGCTTTTCCTTCTTGCGCAGCACGATCCACTCAGAGCGCACATCGACCTTTGACGATGTGCCGTCCTCGGCCGTCCAGGTGAGGCTCGTGCTTGCGCCGGCCGGCGGCTCATAGGCTTTCATATCCGCCGCGCCGTTCTTCGCCGGCTGGCTCTTTTCCGGGATCTCGCTGCTCATGCTGAACTTTCGGGCTTGCTTTATTCGAATTCGACGTTTAGGCCGCGCCGATCGCATTCGTCGCCGATCGCTTCGACGATCTTCTGCAGTTCCTCGATCTCGATTTCGCAATCGGCCGGCGTATCCCACATCAGGATTTCGTCGAGGCGGATGACGAAATCGGCGGGACTTTCAGCATTTGTCTGGTCGGGGGACGGGAAGATCGTCAGGCTCTTCTTGCCAGAGGTGACGCGAAAAGCGCCCTCGGTGAGCTCCACGCTCAGGCGTGTACGGCCACGCCGCGCCGGTTCGTCGCCACTCATGCGCGGCCCATCCGTAAATTGCTGCTCACTGTGATTAACCGATCGTTGACCAAGCGCTTTCGCTCGCCGCCGTCCAGACCTTGCGCATCAGACTCGGCAGAGCTTCCTGCCCGAGCCTGCCGGCTGGCACCCAACGGCATCCTGGCGGCGCGTCCGTCTCCGCCGCCACATCGGCCACGAAGACCGCGAGCGTCAGGGCGAAATGGGTGAAGACATGGCGCACGCTTTCGGCGAGCCTCCGATAATCACCGCGGATAGGCGCCGCTTGCAAGGCCTTCGCGTGGTCGAAATTTTCGATCCATTCGGAACCCGGAAATTCCGCCATGCCGCCAAGCAGTCCGCGCGGCGGCCGAGTGCGCAATAAAACGGCGTCGCCGCGGCGGATGACGTAAACCGCGCCCTGACGTTCCGGCCGCTCGGGCTTCGGCGCCTTTAGCGGAAAACGTTCGGGTTCGGCATGCGCCGCCTGGCAAAAGAGCCGCAAGGGACACAGCCCGCAGGCCGGGCGCCGCGGCGTGCAAAGCGTCGCGCCGAGATCCATCAGCGCCTGGGCGAAATCGCCCGGCCGCTCAGCCGGAATAAGGGCTTGCGTCATCTCTTTAATCAAAGGCTTGGCTTTGGGAAGCGGCGTTTCAAGTGCCGCAAGCCGCGTCACGACACGTTCGACATTGCCGTCGACGGCTGCCAACCGCTGGTCGAAGGCGATCGCTGCAATCGCTGCTGCCGTATAGGGACCGATGCCCGGCAGCTGCAACAGCTCCGCTTCACGTTGCGGAAAGCGGCCGGCATGATCGTGCATGACCGCTTGCGCGCAGGCGTGGAGATTGCGGGCACGGGAATAATAGCCAAGCCCTGCCCATTGCTGCATGACATCTTCGACCGGCGCCCCGGCAAGTTCAGCAACAGTCGGCCAGCGCGCCAGAAAGGCAGTGAAATAGGCTTTGACCGCCGCAACCGTCGTTTGCTGCAGCATGATTTCGGAAAGCCAAACGGCATAGGGATCGGGCTGCGCACCCGCCTTGGCACGCCAGGGCAGATCGCGCCGATGCCGGTCATACCAATCGAGTAGCGCCGCACCAGGAGAGGTGCTCGCCGACGGCTCGTCCGGGGCCGGCTTCAATTTCTGCGCATGCTGTGGGGCCATGGGCGAAACCCTACCGCCCTTTCGCCAAAATGTCTCTGGCGTGACGGTGCGGCCGTCTTTGCCGCCGTGGCCGGAGCGTCTATAATTGCCACATGCCCAATCCCCGTCCCGCGCGTTTCGGTCAGCAGTCTTGGTCACGGCCGCTCGCGGACCTGATTGGGACTGCGATCGACCCTATTCTCGCCCGCCAGGGCTTCAGCCAGTCGGACATTCTTCTTTACTGGGATGAAATCGTCGGCCGGCGCCTGGCAGCCGCGTCGGAACCCCTCTCCTTGCGCTGGCCGCCGCGCGGCCGCGGCGGGCAAGACAGGGGTTTTGCACTTGCGACCCTCACCATTCGGGTGGAAAGCGGCTTCGCTCTCGAATTGCAGCATTCCGTCGGTCTGGTCATCGAGCGGATCAACACACATTTGGGCTTCGCCTGCGTCGGCCGGATCACCCTGAAACAGGGACCGGTCGGACGCCGGATCAAGACCCTGCCGCGGCGGCAGCCACCGTCGGCGGCGGCTCTCCGCACCGCAGAAAATTGCGTGGGCGAGATCAGCGAGGAACCGTTGCGGACGGCTTTGGTCCGCCTCGGCGCGCGTGTGATGACAAAGGAGTGAAGGCTGGCCTGACCAGCGCCGAACCCCGTTTGCCGTTGCTCCCGCATTTCTGCCATAGATTATTCGGAATTCGCTTGCTGCCCTGCAGTGCCAATGGGAAGGCCCGTGATATGCGTTTAGGCGTACAACACCGAAAGAGCCGCCGCCGTTTTATGGAGATCGCCGTCGCGGCCGGTCTCACAATTGCTGGCGTCGTGACACTCGGCCAGATGGGCGGTCGCGCCCATGCCCAGGCCGCCCCTGCCGCGAATGCCACAGTTCCGATCGACGAGCTGATGGCGAAGGAGTCACTGCCCGATATCGTACAGGGCAAAGCCGATGCGCCGGTCACAATTGTCGAATATGCCTCGATGACCTGCAGCCATTGCGCGGCCTTTCACAAAGAGACTTATCCGACGCTTCTGAAGAACTACATCAACACCGGCAAAGTGCGGTTCATCCTGCGCGAATTTCCGCTCGATCCGCTCGCCGCAGCCGGCTTCATGCTGGCGCGCTGCTCCGGCGACAAGCGCAATGATATGGTGGACCTGCTTTTCGATAAGCAGGCCGACTGGGCCTTCACCCAAAAGCCGCTTGAGGCTCTGGGCAATCTCGTCAAGCAGACGGGCATGAGCCAGGACTCGTTCAACAAATGCATCAACGATCAGGCGCTCTACGACAAGATCAATCAGGTGCGCGACCGCGCGGCGCAGAAATTCGGCGTCGAGGCGACGCCGACCTTCTTCGTCAACGGCAAGAAGGTTACCGGCGAATTGACCCCGAAGATGCTCGACGATCTGTTGCAGCCGCTCTTGAAGAAGAGCTGAGCCGTCGCCAGCTCGATTGTAGGAGCGCGGCGCCAAATATGGCGTGAGGTGCCGCGCTCGAGACCGATTTTCAGCTTGATTGTTATTTGGAGAGTTTAAATGTCGCTGTTGCAACTCCTGCTCAATGTTTTGTGGCTGGTGTTCGGCGGCGTCTGGATGGTCTTGTGCTGGCTCATCGCCGCTCTCATCATGGCGATGACCATTATCGGCCTGCCTTGGGCGCGCTCCGCGCTCAACATGGCGGCCTACAGCCTCTTGCCCTTCGGCCATAAAGCGGTGTCGCGGCGCGACTGGACCGGCCAGGAGGACCTTGGCACGGGCCCGCTCGGGGCGCTCGGCAATATTCTTTGGTTCATCCTCGCCGGCTGGTGGGTGGCGCTTGCCCATCTGATCACCGCCGTATGCTTGGCCGTGACCATTATTGGCATCCCCTTCGCGTGGGCGCATCTCAAGCTCGCCGGGATTGCCCTCTGGCCAATCGGCAAAATGATCGTGCCGAGCGATGCTCTGCCGCAATATGGCAGTGCACCGCGCTGACAAAAGCGCAGAAGGTGCTTGACTGCGGCGCTTGCGCACGGGCGCCTGACTCACTATGCGGGTTGCGCACAGAAAAAGCGGCTTCCAGCCTTGCGCTTGGCCGACCTCTCAAGCGGTAATCTCTGCAGCTTGTGAATCCGCGCGTCTGGCGCGGAATATATGGTGTTGAACGCATGATCCAGCCAATTTCGCAGCGCCGGTTTCCGATGAGGACTGCCGCGTGAAATTCACCAAGCTTCACCTGGCCGGTTTCAAGACCTTCGTCGAGCCCACCGATTTCGTCATCGAACGCGGTCTGACCGGCGTCGTCGGGCCGAACGGCTGCGGCAAATCCAATCTCGTCGACGCGATGCGTTGGGTCATGGGCGAAAACTCGTCCAAGAACATGCGCGGCTCGGATATGGACGATGTGATCTTCGCCGGCAGCGGCAACCGCCCTGCCCGCAACATGGCTGAAGTTCGCCTCGCGCTTGACAATGGCGACCGCACCGCACCGGCCGCCTTCAATGATACAGAACATCTCGAAATCAGCCGCCACATCGAACGCGGTGAAGGCTCGACCTATCGCGTCAACGGCCGCGAAGCGCGCGCCCGCGATGTGCAGCTTCTCTTTGCCGATGCGGCGACGGGTTCGCGCTCGGCGGCGATCGTCCGGCAAGGCACGATCGGCGAGATCATCGCCGTCAAGCCGCAGGCGCGTCGCCGCATTCTTGAAGAAGCCGCCGGCGTCGCCGGCCTGCACGCGCGCCGCCACGAAGCCGAACTCCGCCTCAAAGGTGCGGAAGAAAATCTCGTCCGTCTCGAAGACGTTCTGAAGCAGATCGAGACGCAGATCGATTCACTCAAAAAGCAAGCGCGCCAGGCCGTGCGTTATCGCAATGTCGCCGCCGAGATCCGCCGCCTCACGGCTTTGCACGCGCTCGTCAATCATCGCGAGTCGACGACGGCGCTGGCGAACGCCGAACAAAAACTCGAAGCCGATCTTCTGCGCCTCGCCGAAGAAACCAAGCAGCAGGCCGAGACGACACGTCTACAGGCAATTGCCGCGCACGATTTGATCCCGCTGCGCGAAGCCGAACAGACGGCGGGCGCGGCGCTGCAGAAACTCGTGCTCGCACGCGAGACGCTCGACGGCGAAGAAAAGCGTGCCAAGAACCGGCTGGCCGAGCTCGAACGCCGCCTCGCGCAGTTGAACGCCGATCATGCGCGCGAACAAGCACTGATCGAAGATGCCGCCTCGGTTCTCGCGCGGCTCGATGCGGAAGCCGCCGATCTCACCGAGATGGGCGCCAATGATGCCGAGACCGAGCAGCAGGCGCGCGAAACGCTCGCCGCGGCGGAAGCGGCGCTTGCCATTTCCGACAAGGCGCTCACCGAAGCCCAGACAGCCGTCTCGCACAGCGAGGCGCAGCGCGCCGCGATTGCGCGGAATCTCCACGAAGAAGCGCAGCGTCTCGCCCGTTTCGAGGGCGAGCTGAAGCAAGTGCGCGGCAATCTCGACGCGCTCAAAGCGGAGCTCGATACAGGCGGCGCCGAAGCGGATCTCAAGGCGGGGCTCGATCAGGCGATCGGCGCCGTTGCAGAGGCCGAGACGCGGCTTGTGGCCGCCGAAGCCGCGCATGCGGAAGCGCGCGAGACCGAAGGGCGTATCCGCGCCCCCGTCCTCGCCGCCGAACGCGCGGCACAGCAGCTCGAAACCGAAGCCGGGACGCTCTCGAAACTTCTCACCGCGCCGAGCACCGGCGCCTGGACGGCCGTCGTCGAAGAAATCGCTGTCGCCAAGGGTTATGAAGCTGCCCTCGGCGCTGCGCTTGGCGATGATCTCGAAGCGCCGACCGATGCAGCGGCCCCCGCGCATTGGGCGCTGACCAGCGCCGAAGGCGATCCCGCCCTGCCTGATGGCGTCGAACCGCTGACGAAATATGTCACGGCGCCGCCGGCGCTTGTCCGGCGTCTCGCGCAGATCGGCGTCATCGATAAAAGCCAGGGCACGGACCTGCGCCCCTTGTTGAAGCCCGGCCAACGGCTCGTCTCGAAGGAAGGCGACCTCTGGCGCTGGGACGGTTTCACCCAGGCTGAAGAAGCTCCGACGCCCGCGGCGCGTCGTCTTGCCGAGAAGAACAGGCTCGGCGATCTGTTGCAGGAGGCCGCAAGCGCGCGCGCCGCCGCCGATGCTTTGAAGACCGAAGCCGATCAGATCGGCACCGATCTCAAGGCCAAGGCGGCGGCCGAAAGCGAGGCGCGCCAGGCGCATCGCGAACTGCAACGCAGTGTCGAAGCGGCGCGCGAAAAGCTCGCCGCCTTCGAGCGCAAGAAAGCCCAAAGCGCCGCGCGGCTCTCGGCTCTCGAAGAGGCCGAGCAGCGCCTCGTCGGCAACAGCGACGAAGCGCGCGCAAAACACGACAAGGCGGACGCCGATCTCAAAGGCCTCGCCGACACCGCCGAACTCTCGCATCGCCTTGATGCGGCCCGCGCCGCAGCGGCACAGGACCGCGCCGCCGTCACCGAAGCGCGTGCCGCGCTGCAGGCGCATCTGCATGAGAGCGAGACGCGGACCAAGCGCCGTAATGCCATCGCCGAGGAGCGCAAATCCTGGGCGGCGCGGCGCGAACGCGCCACCTCGCAGATCGATGAGTTCCTGTCCCGGCTCGCCGAAACATCCGCCGAACATGAAAAGATGGCCGAGGCGCCGAACGAATTCATCCAGACGCGCCGCGCGCTGATGAATGAGATCGAGGCGGCGGAAGCGGCACGCCGCTCGGCCTCCGATGCGCGCGCTGCCGCCGAACAGCGGCTTGTCGAGGCCGACCGCGCCGCGCGCAATGCGCTCGAAGCCATGAGCACCGCGCGCGAAGACAAGGCACGCAGCGAAGCCCGCCTCGAAGCGGCACGCGAACATCTCACCGAAGTCGCGCATCACATCGTCACCGAGCTGCAATGCGCGCCGGAAGAGCTCGCGCCGCTCGCCGAAGTCGATCGCGATGCGGAACTTCCCTGCTCGGGCGAGATCGAAACCAAGCTCGAAAGCCTGAAGGCCGACCGCGAGCGTCTCGGTGCCGTCAATCTGCGCGCCGATGAAGAACTCGCCGAAATCGAAGCGAGCCGCACCAGCCTCGTCGCCGAGCGCGACGATCTGACGGAAGCGATCCGCCGCTTGCGTCAAGCGATCCAGAATCTCAACAAAGAAGGCCGCGAACGTCTTGTTGCCGCCTTCGATGTGGTGAACGGCCATTTCAAAGAGCTTTTCACCATTCTCTTCAACGGCGGCACGGCCGAATTGCAGCTGATCGAATCCGACGATCCGCTCGAAGCCGGCCTCGAAGTTCTCGCCCGACCGCCAGGCAAGAAGCCGCAAGTGATGACGCTGCTTTCGGGCGGCGAACAGGCGCTCGTCGCCATGTCGCTCATCTTCGCGGTGTTCCTCACCAATCCGTCGCCGATCTGTGTGCTGGACGAGGTCGACGCGCCGCTCGACGACGCCAATGTCGAACGCTTCTGCGATCTTCTCGACGCGATGGCGAAGCGCACCGAGACGCGCTTTGTCACCATCACGCATAATCCGATCACCATGGCACGGATGGATCGGCTGTTCGGCGTCACCATGGCCGAACAGGGTGTGAGCCAGCTCGTCTCCGTCGATCTCGCCGATGCGGAAAAGCTGCGCGAAGCGGTTTGAGGCGCTGGACCGTCAGAGTTACTGCGGCCCCCGGAAGCCGCGCTTTTTGATGGCCACCAGAACTTTTTGATTGATGTCCCGGCGCTTTCCAAGCTGCGCTGACGTCAGCCTGCGTAAGCGCATTGTGTGCTGACAGAAATTGTATTCCCACTCGTTGAGTAGTCCGCGCTCGTGGAAAAAGGTGATCGCGTCGGCGTTAAGGCTCTTGTCTGGGTCTTTCCGCATCCGCTTAATGGCGGCGAAGATCAGATCTGACCGAAGCCCGAGAAAGCGCCTTACGCGCCGCCAATGATCTTGTCCCAGAACGCCTTGTCGTCGTTCTCGAAATCCTTGAATTCCTGAAATCGCGCGTCAAGGTTCATCCCAAGGTGCGTCACGATGTGCCCGAAATTGTCGGGATGACCCGGGCTGTTCTGGACCACCACACGCATGATCCGGCCCACAAACTGAAGGTATGGACCAAGCGACCTGAACGGCCGAAAGATCGCCGCGACGCTGAGCTTGGGATGGTCGAAACCTTCGCCAAGCATTTGCACCTGGATGATGCAATCCAGGGTGCCGTTGCGAAGAGCCGCGAGGATGCCTGCCTGTTCATCCTCCCGTTGTTTGCTGTGAATGACCTCCGCGGTGAAACCGCGCTCCCGATAGAGCGAGCTGATTTGCCTAGCATGGTTGATGGAGCAGGCCACGGCGATGAGCTGATGCTGCGTGCCGGTTTGGCGTAGCTGCTCAAGGCGCTCGAGGCTCGTGTCAACGATATGCTGATTACAGACCGATGCCAGCGCGACCCCGCGGCTGAACCAGTCTTCATCTTTAAGCTTCACGACCTCGTCGAGCGTGTAGGCGCGGCCGCGCTCGTCGGCAAAGCCGAGCTCAATTGTCGACGGGGCTACGTAAGTTGACTTCAGGCGCTTGATGTAACCCTTGAGGGTCGCGTTCCGGAACGGGTAGCGATACACCAGCTCGCCGTCGAGTTCCTGCCGGTCACTGCGGAATGGCGTCGCGGTGAGCAGGATCACCTTCGCCTGGGGAAACCGCTCGATGACCCGCTGCCAACTGGCGGCAGCGCTGTGATGCGCCTCGTCGACGATAATCATGTCGAAGAAGTTGTCAGGGAACTGGTTCAGCCACTTGTCGAGATCCGTGGCGAGTTGCTGCACGTTGGTGATGACGACATGCGACCTGGTGGCGACGGTGATGTTGCCGGTATCGAGCGTGGTCGCCAGCGGGCCGGAGATCATCTGGTCGGCGGTGAGTACTGCCGCTTTACGCCAGAAGCACTTCTGGCGATTAGTGACATCCATCGCCTCATAGAGGCCCTGCTTGATTGTCAGGTTGGGGGCGATGACAAGGACGCGACCTTCCGCAAGGCCGAGTGGCAGCAACGATGCGAGGCCCGTTTTGCCACAGCCAACCGGAATTTGCAGGATGGCTTTGTTCTTCCCAGCCCGGAAAAACTCGTAGGTGCGCAGGTATCCCTCGCGTTGCGGATCGCGGAGCTCGTCATTACCCTCGATCTTGAATTCGATGTCCGTGAAGAACGACTGCACGGGCCGATGCCCACGCATCCATGCGTCCAAGCCAGCCTTCTCGAACGTCCACTTCTTCCCAACCTTGCGGGCTGGGATGCTGCTTTCCCGCGCCATCGCATAGAGCGCGGTTTTGCCTACACCGATGTAGGTCGCGGTTTCCTCGAGCGAAAGCCAAGTTTCTTCAAGATCAGCCATACTTCACCACCACTTGACAGAAAACGATATCAAATGACAGACCCTGCCCGGAACTGGGCATCCGACGTGCGCCTCTAATCCGGAGTCGCGCTGCGATAGCGCCTGTACGAGTTCAGCGTTCCGCGAGAGGCAAGCGTCGCTCGTATGCAGATAGATCTGCCCCGACAGTTCGGCACTGAGACCACGCCTGTTTGCGAGAAAGGCGGATCGAGCCGCTCCGATTCCTCGAAACGCAGACAACTCGCATCCGTGTTCCAGCTGATTTGGGCGAGCTCGCCGCGAAACCAAACGATGGCGGCCGTATTGTCCTCATGTGCCGTCATGATGCGGTCTATCTTTTCGGTTGCGCGCAGTGATTGCGTCGGGCTGGCAGAATGCTAGCCTTGCTGGCACAACGCTCAAAAAGACCATTGGGATGAAACGCATGGCAATCCGCGTCTGGGCGACAGTTCTTTTAGGCTTGTTCTGCCTTCTTGCGGCAGCGCCGCAGGCGACAGCGCAAAGCTGTTTCCATGCCTGTTTCTCGGCCAAGAGACTGCCGTCCGACGTCACCGACCAGACGCTGCGCGAAACCATGCACTTTGCCAAAAGGCAGCGCGCTCCGATCTCTTGAGCAAAGGCTATGGGCCGCTGCTCGCGGCCTGCGTGCCGCAAGCGGCGTCCGAGGCGGAGTTGAAGAAGATCCGTTCCGCGAGCCCGTCCGTCGTCGCCTTCGCCAATGCCTTCACCTGGGACATCAACAACGTCTTGCCCGACAAGATCATAAGGCGCGTTGAACTGGCGACGCAGACGATGTCGCTCACCGATATCATCGTGAGCTCGAACGGCTATGTGAAGCCGGGCGACACCGGCACGTTCTATATCGGCAATGTCGCGGACGGTATCCGGCGGTGCGCGTGACGACGCGCATTCAGGCGATCTATACCTGCCCCATCCACTGAACGCGGTCGGCGAGAAAGAAATTCATGGCGAGCGCCACGATCGAGGGCTGCGGCTTATGCGGGCCGTTGAATTCGATATAGCGCACGTCATAGCCCGCCTCTTGCAGCTTGGCCGCATTGGCGCGGCCGCTTGTCGCAATCGGCAATTGCTCGTCATGCAGCCCATGCGCAATGAAGACGCGCGGCTCGCCTTGCGGCATGGTGACCGCCATAAAGCCGGCCGACATAGCGATGATGTGCGTGACGAGCCCGCCATTGGTCAGGCCCATCGAGAGCGCATAGCTGCCGCCATCGGAGAAACCAGCGAAAGCCACAAAGCGCGGGTCGATGGTGAAATGCGCTGCGACTTCATGCAGAGCCCAATCGAGCCGCTCGCGATCCGGCCCATTGCCGCCGATTACAATGTCCCAGGTGACAAGCATCGATTGCGGGGCCAGGACCAGGAAATGATGAAAGTCTGCCTGATCTTGCAGAATGGGCAGGATTTTTTCGGCACTGCCGCCGGCGCCATGAAAGAGCACAACGAGCGGCACGGGCTTTCGCGAGCTGAGACCTTCGGGAACGTAAAGCACGGCGTCGCGTTCGGACGCTATGCCAAGCATATGGCGGCCGGGATGCAGCCGCGGCTTATAGGGCGGCGAGTCGGGACGAAAGAGAAGCCGTCCGGCGAGTTCGAGATCAAACATATGTTTTTATATCTCTTGTTTATCTCCAACGCACCCTAGGATAAATCCGCATCGGCGGGTCGCCAATTCGAAAGAAGTCTCATGCGCCTTTTGTGCTCTGCAACAGTCCTGTGCCTGACAGCGTTCAGCTGTGCCTTTTGTACCGCCGCGCCGGCTGCTGCAGCCGGCGGCAAGATCATCGTTTTCGATTTCTATTTCGACAATACGTCGCTGGAGCCGACATCCGCGGCAGAGACCGCGCGGCTCAAAAAAATCAGCGACGATCTGCGCGCCGATCTGCAAAAGTCCGGAAAATACGAGGTCATTTCCGGCAGCGGGACGAAGCTGACGTCGACCCCCAATTTCAGTCAATGCGCCGATGAGCAATTAGCCGCAGCCGAAAAGGCAGGCGCGACGCAGGCCGCCTGCGGCTGGGTGCAAAAGGTCAGCAACCTCATCTTGAACCTCAATCTGGCGATCGAGGATGTCAAGACGCATAAAGCGCTCAAGGGCGGCAGTGTCGATATTCGCGGCAACACCGATGAATCCTGGGACCGCGGCCTCGCCTATCTCCTCAAAGAACATGTCTTCGAAGCGAAATAGATTGGTTTTACAAGCGTCATGCGCGGGCAAAGCCCGTCGCATGACGGGCGACATCAGTCCTCAAACACGCCTTCGAGCGCATAATGGCTGATGCTTTTTCGGTTCGCGATCAATTCGCTCACCGTCGGCTTGCCCTTCATGGCGCGACTGATCGCCAGCTTCGTCGCCTCGTAATTGGTGCGATAGAGATCGCGGCGGTCGAGATTTTCATCCTCGGCGCAACGCGGGTCGAGCCAGATCATCACGATCATGCACAGCGTGTCGGCCTGGTCTTGCGGCAAAATGCCCTCAGCCAGACAATCGACGATGGCATCGCCCGTCGCTGCCTGCACGATACCGCCGAGCAGATCGACATAGGCTTCTGACATCACGGTCATCTTGGTCGTCATCATCGCCGGCGGCCGCACCATCTGGTTGCAATCGCGGATGACGAACATGCGCGGGTGGCCGGCGACCTGGCCCGCCATGCCGGCAAACGCTTGACCGACCGGACCTCTGATGTCGCCGATCATCACCTCTGGCATCGCATCAGTGAATTGTCCATCGGCGGCGGAGACTGTCGCCTCACCGACACGCAACCAAATCTCGCTCATCGATTTACCCTCATTGAATGAAGCGATGCCCGCATAACATCAAGCGCGACTGTAAGGAAGCGCGGCTTTTGAGCATCGGTTTTCAGAAAAATCCAATGCTCAAAAGAAAAGATGAAACATCTACACTGCTTCTGAATTGAAGCTCCGCTGTTCGCGCGGTGCGGTGGCTACGTTCAGCGCCGGTTAATCGCGAATTTGCAATCATGTTTCGGATACGGCGATTCCACGCTCGTAATGAACAAAGCCTGTAAGGGGAGTTCACACATGCTGAAGAAAATCTTGGCCACCGGCCTCCTGATGTCCGGCCTCGCTTTCGCGCCCGCGATGGCGCAAGCCGAGCCCTATCATCATCACTACATGCACCACCCTGTGTATCACCATCACTATGTGCGCCATGTGATCCATCACATCATTCGCCATGAGCATCGCATGGAGCATCATCACATGGAGCACCATCACTCCTGATCGGCGGACCTTAAAGACCGCGCCTTTCGATGAGGCGCGGTCTTTTTATGCGTACGTCATCAGGGCGTGCGTAAAGCCACACGCGCCATCAATGCAGCGGCGCTTTTTTGAGGAAGCGATAGCGATCGGCTGAGGTGATGCGCACTTCGAAGATGTCGCCTTCGCGGTCGATGCGCAGCGGCACTTCGACGCCGGCTGAGCCGAGCGACCAGATGGCTTGGAAGAATTCGGCGAGATGGTTGACATCGCGCCCTGCAACAGAGAGCACGAGATCGCCCTCCCGAAGGCCCGCGCGCCGCGCCGGGCCGTCGCCTGCAAGACCGATGATGACAATGCCGCCGCCCGTCGCCTCCGCCGCGAAGAGACCGAGCCAAGGCCGCGGCGGCCGATTGACACGACCGAGACTGCGCAGATCGGCGAAGATCGGCGTGAGCGTTTCAATCGGCACGATCATATTGAGCGGGATGATTTGCTCACCGTGCATTTGATGCGGCACCTGCAATGATCCGATGCCCCAAAGCTCGCCATCCGAATTGATCAAGGCCGCCCCGCCCCAATGCGGATGCGCGGGCGCGGTGAAGATCGCGTCATCGAGCACATATTCCCAATAGCCGGCGAATTGCTGGCGCGCGACGATGTGCGCGGCGAGCGCACCCTGCCGGCCGCCGGCCGCCGCCAGCACGACGCGATCGCCGGCACGCGCCTGACGCGAATCGCCCAATGCGAGCGGCGGACATTCGAGCGGTCCTTGCGCCTGGACAAGGCCGAAGCCTGTCGCAAAATCGTAAGCGACGACATGCGCGGCCACCACGCGGCCCTTATTGGTCGTCAGCCAGATTTCGGTCGCTTCAATGATCAGATAGCCGATGGTCAAAAGCAGATTGTCGGGGCCGATGACCACGGCATTGCCGGCACGCTCGACGCCGAGCGCTTCAGCCGTCTGCGCGTCGGCGGGAATGCGGGCCGTGAGCGCGACTACAGAAGAAAGCGCTTCATCGAGATCGAAACGGCAGTCGCGCGGCTGCGGCTGTGCCTCAGCTGGCAGATGCCAATTGTCCGAATCCTCGTCCATCGCGTGCTCCGCACCAAACTTTCTCGATCAAGCCAAGAAAGACGACCAAATTCGGGTGGTCATGAGCAAACGTTATAGACGACCCATTGTCTCAAATGACCTGTCGGATCGACGCCTCCCAAATAAATCTCACCAGCGATCATCTCGTCCTACGATTTGACGACGCCGTGCATCCGCGGCACGACGCCCGCTGCAATTGGCAGACATAATGCAAAATTGATGAAATCCGGTGGCTGGAAATTTGCCTAGTTTGGCACCTGCATTTTTGCCCCTATCTCGCCCGCCGCTCTCCGCGTCGGCCCCAGAGCAGCTGAACAGCACCGCAGCAGCCAATCGCGAACGCGATCGGCTGCGGCAAGCCGCCCGCTTCGCGATTGCAAGTTCAGGGGAGTGAAGGTTAAGGTCCCGCGTCCTGCTCGCCGTTGCGATGCCGGAGGATGGTCCTCATCCCCCGGTGGAATCGGATTGCGTCCGGGCCATTCTCCCGGAATGGCAAGAGGCCCTCGCCTTCGGATCAACAAAGGGGGACGGCGCAGAACGGAGTAAACGCTCAATGAAAAAAGTTTTAATGTTCTCGGTCGGCTCGGCCGCTCTTCTGATCTCCTGCCTGCCCGCGGCCGCCCTCGAGTCTTCTTATAAGGCGAATTCGACGACGTCAGTCGCCGATATGTGGGCCAAGATTGGTGATTTCTGCGGCATTGCCAATTGGCATCCCGCAGTCGCGAAATGCGACCTCTCGGCTGATGGCAAAGAGCGCACCCTGACTCTGAAGGGCGGCGGCACGATCATCGAAGACCAGGTCAGCCGCAGCGACAAGGGGCACAGCTATACTTACAAGATCAAGGAAAGCCCGCTGCCGGTCGAGAAATATCAGTCCATCATCAAGGTGACCGCGCATGGCAAGGGCTCGACCGTCACTTGGTCCGGCCATTACGAACCTAAGGGCGCTCCGCCGGCCAAGGCGAAGGAAGCGATCGACGGCATCTACAAGGCCGGTGTCGACTCGCTAGTAAAATAAGCGTCCGTTCCCACTTTACGCATTCAGATTTCGCGCGGACGCCGCGCGAAATCACTCGGATCAATATTATTTGTCGCTATTACTTGGGCGGAAATTCCATCTGCGCCACGAATCCATGCGGCGCCCCTGGCGGCGGCGGCGGATAAGGTGCAGCCCGGCGGATCGCCGCGATCGCTTCATTATCCAACTCCGGATAGCCGCTCGTCCGATAGACCGCCTGATGGACGAGATCGCCGCGCTCGTCGATCCAGAAGGCAACGACGACCTTACCTTCGGCATGCAGCCGCCTGGCGGTTTCCGGATAATGCTGCTGCCGCATGATCAGCCCGTACAGCGTGCAGAGATAGGGATTGGTGTTGCAATGGCCGCCGCTCACCGGCGACGGCTTCGCCGGCGTCGCAATGGAATAATGCGGCGCCTCGCTCAGCGAGGCGAATTCCTGCGCCAGGCTCGAGCGCGAATGGCTGGCAACGGGCGTCTTCTCCTTGGCCGGCTTCTGCTTTTCCGCCGGCTTGTCCTTCAGGGGCTGTGTCTTGGCCACGGGTTCGGCATCTGGCTTATCCTCCGGCGTATCCGGAGCCGCGGATTTTTCGGCCGGGTCCGGCGCCGCATCGAGCGCCGACTTCGCCTGATTGGGCACGGGTTTCATGACCGCGTTCGGCTGCGGATTGCCCTTCACAGGGGACTGCGTCTTGTCCTCGGCGTTGTCGTGGCGGATCTGCTCTTTGTTGGCCGCGGGCGGCGTGTCGGTCGCCGGTTTTTCGTATTTCGGCTTTTCCTTTGGCTGCGGCTTCGGTTGCGGCTTTTGTTCCTCTTTCTTCGGCTTCGGCGGCTTGGGTGCCGGCGGCGGTGGCGGCGGCAGGACGATGACCTCGACCGGCGTTTCAATCGGCGCCTGCGGCTTGCTGTGATCGCGCAGCAGCAGGAAGCCCAAAAGCGTCGCGTGAAAAAGGACAGCGGCGATCACAATCAGAATGAAGCGCCGCCGCGCATTGCGCAGCAGGGGATCGATCGGCGTAAAAAACCGATCCTGCAGTTCAGCGACGAGGCCTTGCGCCATAGTGAAAGATTTGCCCGTCACGGATAGTTTCGAAATCACCGCACGCCGTTGCACCGCGCAATAAAACGGCGTGACTTGTCAAGTCTTTGCCCGCTGCTCCGGGGCGCCCTGCACATTTCCTAACCCGAGCGGCGCCCGCCCGCCAATGGCTTAGCATCCGCTTGGCACGCGACGAGCACCGCCGTTCTCCACGGCGGCACCTTACGGCTTCGGCAACGCTGATATCCGGGAGTCGCGCGACGGGCGGAAATTACGCCGAAGCCGTCGCTGTCTCTATGCACAGCCGCAATTGTCAAAACCAAGGCAGATGCCGGGGCAGGACTTCCCTAGAGCCGTCACCAAGGAGGGGACATGCCCTGCCTTTACCGGTGGTATAAGAGAAAGGTCACTTTTCCGAGGCCCGCCTCATGAACTCGTCCATCCCCTCCCCTTTGGTCGTCGAAATCACCGTCGAACCCAGGTCATCTGCCGACGTGAAGCAGCTCACCGCCGCGCTACAGAAGATGACGGCCGAGGATGAGGACTTTGAAGCCGTCGTTGATGCGGATTCCGGCCACGCTATTTTCAGAAGCCCGGACGAATATCAGCTCGACACCAAGATCGATCTGCTTCGTCAAACTTACGGCATCGATTTATTTGTTGGCCAACCGCCAGTTTCCTATCGCGAAACGATCACCCACGGGATCGAGGTCGAATATACCCATAGGCGTTCGACGGGTGGCGTACGCGAGTTCGCAAAGGCGAAGATTGCTGTCGAACCTAACGCGCGCGGCCAGGGCAATATCGTCGAGACGAACATCGACAGCGAAACGGTCCCCGAAACATATCTTCCAGGCATCAGGCGTGGCATCGAAGCGGCGCTGAAGGCCGGTCCCGTCGCGGGGTTTCCGGTCACCGACGTCACCGTCCGACTGGAAAGCGGTGCCTATCATGACACCGATTCGTCCGTGCTTGCATTTGAAATCGCTGCCCGCGCGGCCTGTCGCGAGGCGCTGCGTGGCGCGGAACCACGCCTGCTCGAACCCTTCATGAGCGTCGAAGTTCATGCGCCGGAAGAATACGCCGGATCTATCAAGGGAGATCTGGAGTCTCGCCGGGGTGTTGTAGAGCGCATAGACCGCCGCGACGGCATGGTGATCATCGCTGCCGAGATTCCGATGACCAATATGTTCGGTTACGGGAACCAGCTTCGCGCCTTCAGCCAGGGGTTCGGAACATTTTCGATGCGCTACAAGGACTATCGGGTTCTCGACAGCCTGAACAATCCGACCAATCCGCCGCCCGCGGCAGCCGCCGCGATGCGTGCCTAATCTGCCCTACGGCAGGATCGCGATGGCGCGGGCCGGAAAGCCCAGACCGTCTTTCACCTTCGGCCAGGAAACGAAGATCAGCGCCCCGGTCGGCGGCACTTGATCGAGATGCGCCATCACCTCGATCTGATAATGACCGCTCGACAGAATGTAAGTCTCCGTCAGCATTTTCTCGGTCGTGTCGGAATCCATCGCCTCATGGCCGATAGCTGTGATGCCGCGCTGTTCGACGAGAAATTTCACCGCCTCCAGTGACCAGGCCGGAAAAGGCTCCCGCTTGAAGCGCTCCGGGTGCGTCTGAAAATCCTTGCTCATGTCGGTGCGCAGCGCGGCGAAAGCGCCTTTCGGCACGCGCCCATATTTCTCTTCCCAGGCCTTGAGATCGGCGAGCGAAAAGGCGTGATTGGGATCGTCCCTCAACAGCGGCGTGATATCGAAGACTACGAGGGGCAGGATCATCTCATGCAGCGGGATCTGATCCATCGTCGCGCCATGTTCGGTGAAATGCGCCGGCGGATCGACATGCGTCCCATATTGGCCAACCATCTGATAATAGGTCGCGCGAAAGCCATCCTTGGCGATCGTATATGGCCGATGCGTTTTCGGATCGGCCGCCGGCGTCATCTGCGCCTGGCCGAAGCCTTGCCAGACCGGCGTTGTCGGCGAAAAGGCATGTGTCAGGTCGACGAAGCGTTTGCCCACCAGAATCTGATAGGCGGTGGTGAGCGAGCCGCTTGCCGCATCCGCCGATGCCGCGCCGGAACTCGCGGCAAGCATCATCGCGGCCAAGAGCCAAGCGAAGATGCGCAATAGTGTTACATGCGCCGGCTTCATTTAGCTGCTCCTCCCCTGCCCCTTCCGTTCGCTGATGATGCGCCGCGCGCAACACGCCGCCAACACGGCGCATGTCCTTCGCACGAGATATCGTCAGCGCGGCCATCTGCCGCGTGCAGCGGCGCCGGAAAAGCTTCGGAAAAGTTGCGCGAAAAGGCTCGAAATCGAAGCGTTTCCAACGCATTGGCCTATTATTGCCACGCCTTGACAGGCTAGTGATCGATTTTTATGGTGCCGCCGTTTTTGAGGGTTTTTTCCACACGCGGCAGGGCTTTAGCGGGCCTTTCCACGTGCGGCTGTCATCCTCGCTTTTCATCCTCTGACGCTCTATAGATCGCCGACCGCGCGCAGCGGGAGGTAAGCATGGCGCAGAATGTGAACGGCGGCGGGCGGGACGACGCAAACCAAGAAACCGCGGGCCAGGATGCGGCGCGCGAAATGCCGGACGACGCAGCGCTGCGGGCGCGGCTCGATACATTGTCCAACCGGCTCGCGGCGCGGCAACAAAATGCCGGCACAAGCGAGCGGAGCGAAGCCGATCTCACCGGCTCCTCGCTCGGCCAGGCAATGAATCTCGGCTTTCGTGTGCTCGCCGAATTCGTGGCGGCGGTCGGCGTCGGGACGCTCATCGGCTGGCAGCTCGATGCCTGGTTCCACACCGGGCCAATCCTGCTGATTGTCTTCCTGATGCTCGGGACGGCGGCCGGCTTTCTAAATGTCTATCGCCTTGCGGTCGGTTCGACTGGATCGAACCGCAAGTGATCTAGCCAAGGGTGGTGCAAGTGGCCGAAGAGAGTGGCATGGATCCGATCCATCAGTTTGCGGTCGAGCCGATCGTCAATCTGCATCTTTTCGGGATCAATGCGAGCTTCACCAATTCTGCGCTCTTCATGATTGCGATCGTCGCGATCGTGACGATCTTCATGCTGGTCGGCACGAGCCGCCGCTCGCTGGTGCCGAGCCGTTGGCAGGCGATGGCGGAGATGACCTACGAATTTGTCGCCGACACGGTGCAGCTGTCGGCCGGCAAGGCGGGGATGCGTTTCTTCCCCTTCATCTTCAGCCTCTTCATGTTCGTGCTGCTCGCCAATCTGATCGGCCTCGTCCCCTACACTTTCTCGGTGACGAGTCAGATCGTGGTCACCGCGGCGCTCGCCATTCTCGTCATCTCGATGGTGCTGGTCTACGGCTTCTTCAAGCACGGACTACACTTCCTCAAGCTCTTCGTGCCGTCCGGCGTTTCGATCATCATCCTGCCCTTCCTGGTGCTGATCGAGGTGATCTCCTTCGCCTCGCGCCCGGTGAGCCTCTCGGTTCGTCTTTTCGCCAATATTCTCGCCGGCCACATCACGCTGAAGGTCATGGGCGGCTTCGTCGCCGCGCTGCTCGGCGCCGGCGCCTTCGCGGTCATCGCGCCGCTGCCCTTGATCGGGACGGTTATCTTCTACGCCTTGGAACTCCTCGTCGGCGTTCTGCAGGCCTATGTCTTCGCCATTCTTTCTTGCGTCTATCTGAACGACGCAATTCATCCGGGCCACTGAATAAAGAGCTCAACAACAGATCGGTCGCCCTACTTAACAGGAGCAAATAATGGATCCCACAGCAGCTAAATATTTGGGGGCCGGCATCGCCGCTATCGGCATGGGCGCCGCGGCTATCGGCGTCGGTATCATCTTCGGCCAATTCTTGGCCGGTGCGCTGCGCAACCCGACCGCTTCTGACGCGCAATTTGGTCGCGCCTTCATCGGCGCGGCGCTCGCGGAAGGTCTCGGCATTTTCGCCTTCCTCGTGGCGATCCTGCTTCTATTCGTGCTCAAGTAAGCATTTCGGCGCGGGCCCAAAGTCTTCCGAGATCTTTCGGCCCGCGCTTTTTCTTCAAGTGAATGACTCTCGCAACCGGAACTGACGATGGCGACCAGCGCTGAACATGCTACGACGACCGGCACGGAGGCCCCGTCCACGGGCAGTTTCCCGCCCTTCGACCCGGCCAATGTCGCGCCGCAGCTTTTCTGGCTCATACTGACCTTTGGCGCGCTTTATCTTCTGATGTCGCGGCTCGCGCTGCCGCGCGTGGAAAGCATCCTCCACGATCGCCGCGCCAAGATTGAAGGCGATGTCGGCGAGGCCGCCAATAAGCGCAAGGCCGCCGACGAGGCCGCTGCCGATTACGAAAAGACTCTCGCCGACGCCAAGGGCCGCGCCCAGGCACTCGCGCAGAAAACCCATGCAAGGCTTGCCGCCGAGACGGACGCCAAACGGGCGTCACTCGAAGCCGAGCTTTCCGCCAAGATCGCCGCAGGCGAAGCCGAGATCGAAGCTCTCAAGACAAAGGCCATGGCGAGCGTCGAGCAGATCGCCCAGGAAACGGCGTCCGCCATCTTCGAACATTTGACCGGCCAGAAGGCCAATCCCAAAGCGATCGCCGCGGCAGTCGCTTCGGCAAAATCATAAGCGGAGGCCACCATGCATCTAGATGCTGAATTCTGGGTCCTCGTCGGCTTCATCGGCTTCATCTGCGTGCTCGCGTATTACAGGGTACACACGAAGGTCGGTGTTTCGCTCGATAAGCGTGCCGAGCGGATCCAGAAGGAACTGACCGAGGCTGCCAATCTGCGCGCCGAAGCCGAAGCCCTGCTCGCCTCCTTCCAGAAGAAGAAAATTGAAGCCGAGGCGGAAGCTGCCGCCATCATCAAGCAGGCTGAGACCGAGGCCGAGCTGATCGCCCGCGAAGCGCATGAGCGCGTTGCCGATTTCGTCCGCCGCCGCACCAAGCAGGCGGAAGACAAGATCGCCGCCGCCGAAACCGCCGCGACATCGCAGGTGCGCGCTGCGGCTGCGGAAGCTGCGACCAAGGCTGCCGAGATCGTGCTGAAAGCGGAAGCCAAAGGCGATTTCGGCGAAAAGCTGATCACCAACGGCATCGCCGATCTGAAGCATCTGCATTAGGACGCTTCAAATCCCGGCATCCAGAGTTTCAATAAGGGCGGCCTCGGTCGCCCTTTTAATTTTTTATTGGCACCCTCAAAGCTGAGATCGGCCAAGCTGTCTTATGACTGAAAGATCGGCGCTTTAGCCTGGTGCGTCCGCCTGCTGGCGGAGACGTCGGAACGCCGCTCTGAGCATTCTTTCCGAAATGGGCTCCCTCCGCAGGCTCCGTTGAGGTCTGGAGCGCGACATGAGCATTCTCGGTTCGATTCTCTCGAAAGTCTTTCATGGTCCCCAAGCGGTGCCGGCCCCTGCCGACAGCACCCATGACACCAGCACCCACGAGACTGCAGCTGAAACGACGGCTCATGCCGACACGCCGGCGCCGACCGCCGCCCCGGCTTCGGACGCTACGACGGACACCGCCAAAGCTCGCCATCAGCCGATCGACGTCGCCGCCTATCTCGACGACCTCGACGAAAAGGCCGATCAGGATCTCGACTGGCGCCATTCGATCGTCGATCTGATGAAGCTGCTCGGTCTCGATTCGAGCCATTCGGCCCGCATCGAACTCGCGCATGAGCTGCACTACAGCGGCAGTGTCGACGACTCCGCGTCGATGAATGTTTGGCTGCATAAAGAGGTGATGGAAAAACTCGCAGAGAACGGCGGCAAAGTGCCAGACGAGCTGCGGCATCATTAATCTCGCCCGCACCGGCGTCGTTGCATGAGGGCGCCGGACCACTGCGCGCCAGATCCAATTAAATGGAATCGCTTCGCGATTCATTTGATCCGGACAAATCGGCTCGGTTCAAAACCTTGGAGCATGTCCCGGATTTAGAGCCGCGCCGGAAAAGTCGATCAACTTTTCCGGGACATGCTCAAGAGCCGATCCCGATTAATGGAATCGCTTCACGATTCATTTGCTCGGGACAAATCGGCCCGATTCAAAACCTTGGAGCATGTCCTTGTCGGAAAAGTCGATCAACTTTTCCGGGGACATGCTCTAGTCTCTCGTCCAATCGGCGCATTTCGCAGCGTCGCCCGCATTGCCCCAAGGCTGCACGGGAACCGAGGACGTCGAATTCTTCGGCGAGCCTTCAATCAGCTTGTCGCTGTAGACCATGTAGACGAGCACATTGCGTTTCTTGTCGCAGCCGCGCACGATCTGCATCTTCTTGAAGAACAGCGACCGGCGTTCGCGAAACACCACGTCGCCCTGGCTGAACTTCTCCTTGAACTTGATCGGGCCATATTGCCGGCAGGCGAGCGACACATCGGAGACCTGCTCGGCGAGGCCGAGCGTCCCGGCAATGCCGCCTTTTTCCGGTACGGTGTAATAGCAGGCAATGCCGTCGACGGCCGGGTCGTCGATCGCATAGGTTGCCAGCCTGTCGTTCGGAGTCAGGAACTTAAAGACGGTTGACTTCCGGAAGATAAGGTCGGGCCCATCGGCGTTGGCAGCTCCTGTCAGCTCCGCCACAGCGAGCCCAAAAAACACGCCAAAACACAGAGATGCACGGCGATATGTGCCGCTTGGCCGCAAAATCGACAGGATCATGAGAGGAAGTGCTCCCCGCTAAACGTTTGGCGCTTGATGGCGCCCCGCGGGCTTTGGCATAAGCGAAACCAGCCATAAGCGAAACAGCCTGCCGCAGAGAATTCGACGGGCCCTGGCTAACCAGCCTGAATCAGACAGCGTCTGATTCGAAAACCGACGGCGGAGGCAGGTTAAAACGCCGTCCCGCACGGCCTGCGGCCAGGACCGCTCCAGAGACGAGCCCTGAATGAACTTCTTGAACCGATCTTTTCTTGGCGCCTGCGGTCTTGGCCTCGCAGGCCTGTTTGGCTTGCTGCCGCTTGGGATCAATTCGGCCGCGGCCCAACAAGGGCTCGATTGCAACCAGCTGCTCGGTCAGATCCACGCGCTCGATCGCTCTAACGCGTCGAGCAATCCTTACGCGGACTCATTGCAGAGACAGCGCGGCGAGCTCGAGCACGCGGTCAGCTACGCCCATTCGATCGGCTGCGACCGCCAGCAGTTTCTCTTCTTCGGCAGCCCGCCGCCGGCGCAATGCGGGCAGCTCAACAGCAACATCGCGCGGATGCGCGCCAATGTCTCGCAATTGCAGGCGAATGTCGCGGCGAGCAACAACACGCCGCAGCGCCAAGCGCTCGTCGCCCGCTACAATGGCTATTGCCGCCAGCAGCAGCCGAAAGGCTTCTTCGAGTCGCTCTTTGGCGGCGGTAACAATCAGCAGACGGCCGATATTCCGCAGGGCGATCTGCCGCCCGTGCAAGCGGCACCGGCGCAGCCGACGGGCGGCGCCGAAGCGCTTTGCGTGCGCACCTGCGACGGCGGCTTCTTCCCGCTCGTCTATTCGTCGCGGCATGTCGGCTCCGACGCCTTGACCGAACTCTGCAAGGCCTCCTGTCCGAATACGGAGGTGAAGGTCTATACGCGCATCCCGGGGCAAGAGGTGAAGACCGCCGTCGGCCTCGACGGCACGCCCTATATGAGTCTGCCGGCGGCACTCAAATTCGAGAAGAGCTATGACCCGGCCTGCACCTGCAAGCCGGCGAACGAGCCCTGGGCGCAGGCGCTTGCCGGGGCCGAACGCGTGCTCGGCCACGAAGGCCGCGGCGACATTATCGTGACGCCGGAAAAATCCGCCGAACTGTCACGGCCGAAGCCGGAGCCCGCGGCCAAAAAGAAGGCCGGCCCGCAGAAGGCAGGCCCGAAGATGACCGACGACATGGAAGCGCATGACGCAGCGAGCGCCGCGCAAGTGCCGACCGCCAGCAATGATTCTTCCGGCATTGCGGCAGGCGATCTGAAGCCCACCGCTTCCTTCCCGCAAGGTCAGGGCAAAACCGTCGAAGTTACTGAGCCGGATGGGTCGAAACGGCAGGTGCGGATAGTCGGTCCTCAACCTTAGCCCGGCCCAGGAGCGGCAGAAGCGCCGCGAGCTCGGGGCCCTCTTCGCGCCCGGTGAGAGCGAGGCGCAGCGGGTGAAAGAGCGCCCGGCCCTTACGGCCTGTCTCCGCCTTGATCGCATTGGTCCATTGGTTCCAGGTCGTGGCGTCCCAGGGCTCCAGCGGCAGGAGCCGGCGCGCCGCGGCGAGAAATTCCGCATCCTCGACCAAGGGCAGGATCTCGCCTTCGATGATCCGCCACCATTCGACGACATCGAGAAACACCGAGAGGTTGCCGCGTACGGCGAGCCAGAAGGCCTCCGCCTTGCAGCCGGCGATGTCGCGCGCGATCAGCCGCTCGCGCACCGCTTCATAGGGCAATTGATGCAGGGTTCGGGCGGAGAGCGCCGCGAGCTCGGTCGGATCGAAGCGCGCCAGCGTGCGCGACACATGCGTCAGATCGAATTCATTTGCGAGCTGCTCGAGCGATTGGACCGGATGCACCGAATCGGAAGTCCCGGTCAGGACCGCGAAGGCGGCGAGCGCCAAAGCCTCTGTGCCGGCGTCGCGCAGTGCCGCCACGGAGAGCGCGCCGGAACGTTTCGACAGCCCGTCGCCGTCGGCCGACGTCAATAAATTGTGATGTCCGAAGTGTGGCACAGCGTCCGGCCCGGCGAGGGCTTCGAACACTTGGATCTGCACCGCTGTGTTGGTGACATGGTCCTCGCCGCGTATGATATCTGTGATCTTAAATTCAATATCGTCCACAACTGACGGTAATGTATAAAGAAATGTCCCATCCTCGCGGATCAGGACGGGGTCGGAGAGCGAGGCGGAATCGATATGGCTCTCGCCCCGCACGAGATCGTTCCAGCGGACGATGCGATGCTCGAGCTTGAAGCGCCAATGTGGCTTCCTGCCTTCAGATTCCAGCTTTGCGCGGTCGGCATCGGTGAGGTTGAGAGCGGCTCTGTCATAAATCGGCGGCAGGCCCCGCGCCTGCTGCCGTTTGCGCCGCCGATCGAGCTCTTCTGCCGTTTCGTAGCAGGGATAGAGCCGGCCCTCCGCCCGCAATTTGTCCGCTGTCGCCTGGTAGATTGCCAGTCGCTGCGATTGCCGGAAGGTCAGATCGGGATGGATTCCAAGCCACGCGAGATCGACTTCGATCGCCTGAGCGTACTCTTCTCGGGACCTTTCCACATCAGTGTCATCAAACCGAAGAATGAACTGGCCACGGTGTTTACGGGCAAACAGATAATTGATCAGCGCCGGCCGGGCATTGCCGACATGGATGCGGCCAGTCGGCGAAGGCGCGAAGCGAACAATGGGAGCCGCCATAATTTTCCTCAGATCGGACGCGGACGTTCCGGAATGGGCCAAGTTTGCGGGCCAAGATCAAACGGTGGCGGACCGGCTGGTCCGAAGGCCGGCAAATCCAAGGCCGGATGTCCCGGAACGCATGATGCGCGCTTCCCGAAAATCGCGCTGTGTGGAACGCCATCATACTGTCTTCGCAAGCCGCAAATGCCGGCGGAACGAATGCCAGCACAACACTTGGGCCGCGCGCAGACGACTTCTACCCGATCGGACATGCAATTCAACAGCGTAGCTGCGGGACAGTTGACCGGGACCTCAGATTTCGCAACACGGTAGCGGAATATTTCGATAAGGACCTGGAACTTCCGGCCTTATCCATGTTTGATGGACTACGACATGCTGGGGACTAACGACATGATTCTGGCGTACGGAACGGGGCTGATCGCCCTGATTCTCGTCGTTCTCAATTTCGTCAGCGTGGGCATTGCCATTCGTCGCGCCAAGCCGCGCGCCACCTCACTGCCACCCCCTGCCAATGCGCCCGGAGTCAGCCTCGTCCGGCCCGTCTGCGGCATCGACAATTTCTGCGAAGATACGCTCGGCTCAAGCTTCCGCCTCGATTATCCGCGCTATGAAGTGATCTTCTGCTGCGCGCGCGCCAACGATCCCGTCGTGCAAGTCGTCGAGCGGCTGATCGCCGCCAATCCGCAGGTGCCCGCTCGGCTCATCATCGGCGATGAGAAGGTCAGCGCCAATCCTAAGCTGAACAATTGCGTGCGCGGTTGGGATTCCGCGGCTTATGAATGGATCATCCTCGCTGATTCCAACGTGCTGATGCCGCGTGATTACATTCAGCGGATGCAGGCGAGCTGGGGACCGAAAACCGGCCTTGTCTGCTCGATGCCGCAAGGCTCGCATCCGCAGAACCTCTGGGCGGAACTCGAGATCGCCATCCTGAATACCTATCAGGCGCGCTGGCAATATGCGGCCGACGGCGTCGGCACCGGCTTCGCCCAGGGCAAGAACATGCTCTGGCGGCGCGACATCATGGAGGCCGGCGGCGGCATTCGCGCCCTCGCTGCCGAGATCGCCGAGGATGCCGCTTCGACCAAGCTGGTGCGCAAGCAGGGCTATAAGATCAATCTCGTCGACAGCCCCTTCGAGCAGCCGCTCGGCAAGCGCACGCTGCGCGATGTGTGGCTGCGGCAGGTGCGCTGGGCGCGCATGCGGCGCAAGACCTTCCCCGGCCATTACGCGCCGGAGATCCTCGCCGACGCTGCAACGCCCGTGACCCTCGCCGCCTATTCAGCGCATCTCCTCAATTGGAATGTGCCGCTGGTTGCGCTCGCGACCTTCGCCCTGCTCTATCTCTCCGAATATATTTTGGCGCGCGCCAACCGCTGGTATTTCTCCTGGCGGCTGCCCTTCCTCTTTTTATTACGCGATCTGATGCTGCCGGCGATCTATGTCGATGCCTGGCTGCTCGACGATTTCACCTGGCGCGGCAATTCGATGAGCGTGCGCGAAGAAGAGCGGCCGAGCACTTAAGGCGGCCATCCGCGAGGCGCTACGACTGATCGCAGCGCCGGCCGTTTTAGCGTCTCAGGTCACATCCACCCGTTTGGCATCCTGCACATGGTCGGGCAGCGCGATGATGCGCGCGCCCCGCCGCGACGTGAAGATCCCATAGATCCAGGAGATCGCGACGACGAAGCGGTTGCGGATGCCGATCAGGAAGTAGATGTGCGCGATGCTCCAGAAGAGCCAGCCGAAGAAGCCCTTCAGGGTGAGATGATCGAGATTGAGTTTGACGACGGCGGCATGCGTGCCGATCGTCGCGAGGTCGCCTTGGTGCTGATAGACGAAGGGCGCCGGCCGCGGCTTGCCGTTGATCTCGCCCTTGATCAGCTGGCCGACATATTTGCCCATCTGCTTGGCGGCGGGCGCGATGCCCGGCACCGGATTGCCCTTGCGATCGAGCACCGCAGCCGTATCGCCAATGGCGAAAATATCCGGGTGGCCGGGCACTGAAAGATCGGGTTCGACCTTCACGCGTCCCACCCCGTCGCGGCTGGCATCGACCCATTTGCTGGCCGGCGACGCAACGACGCCGGCGCCCCAGATGATCGTTGACGCTTCGATCCGCTCGCCGTTGACAGTGACGCCATCGGCGTCGCAATCGGTGACGCGCGAATTGACCATCACGGTGACGCCCATCTTCGTGAGCGTTTCATGCGAATATTTCGACAGATTTTCCGGGAAGCTCGGTAGAATGCGCGGCCCGGCCTCGATCAGGAGAATGCGCGCCTTGCGCGGATCGATGGAGCAGAAATCGTCGGGCAGCGCATGCAGCGCCACTTCGGCGATGGCGCCCGCCATTTCGACGCCGGTCGGGCCGCCGCCGACGATGACGAAAGTCAAAAGCGCCTGCCGCTTCGCTTCATCAGTGACGATCTCCGCATGTTCGAAGGCGAGCAGCAGCCGGCCGCGGATTTCCGTCGCATCGGCGATGGATTTCAGGCCCGGCGCATAGGCTTCCCATTCGTCGTGACCGAAATAGGAATGCGTCGCGCCCGTCGCGAGCACGAGATAATCGTAAGGCAGCGACAACCCGGCATTCGTCGCAACGGTTTTCGCCGCGGTGTCGACGCCGGTCACTTCGGCCATCAGCACGCGGACATTGTGCTGGCCGCGCAAGATAGCGCGAATCGGCCAGGCGATGTCGGCCGGCGACACGACGGCTGTCGCGACCTGATACAGCAGCGGCTGAAAGCAGTGGTGATTCTGTCGATCGACGAGCGTGATTTCGATCGGGAGGTGACTGAGGGCGCGGGCGGCGGACAATCCACCGAAACCGCCACCTACGATGACGACCTTTTTGCCGTTCGGATAATGCTCCACGCGCTCACCTTCACTTGCTACGATTGCCCAGGAAATTGCGGTTTTCTATTTAGCGCGAGTCGCGCTTGAGGCTTGATAAATAAATTAAATCTTTGCTCGAAAAAATTCTTGCCGCACCCCAGATTCGGCGCTGCGGCAAGCTGCGGAGCTCTGTCTTGGGTACAGATCTCGTTTGCACCCAATATCTGTCGATTGGCTAAACCTATCCGCCGATTGGCAGATCCCGTCCAATGACAGATAGGTCATTGGCATATTTGGACTTTTGTCTCGGCATCTGGTCTGCCACATCGGTCGTCATAGGTCATAGCGCCGCACCGCCTGAAAGAGGTCGTGGGCGCTGCGTCCTAGCGAGCGCGGTCCAACCCCCTTCGAGGCTTTTGCAAGCTCGGGTCGTGAACGGGGCCGCCCTGCCGCGCCGATGCGCGGCTTTGACCAGGAGCAAAACAATGTCTGAAAGCTATCGCGACATCCAAGGTCTGAAGGTCGCGTCAGTTCTCGCCGATTTCATCGTCAATGAAGCCCTGCCCGGCACCGGCATATCAGCCGATGCCTATTGGACAGGCCTCGCCAAATTGATTGCCGAATTCGCTCCAAAACTCGCCGCGCAGCTCGCCTTCCGCGACACGTTGCAGGCGAAGATCGACGCCTATCATCTCGATCACAAAGGCCAGAATGTCGATGCTGGCGGCTATGAGAGCTTCCTGCGCCAGATCGGCTATCTCGTGCCCGAACCCGAGAATTTCTCGATCCGCACCGAAAACGTCGATGCCGAAATGGCGACAATCGCCGCGCCGCAGCTCGTCGTGCCGCTCTCCAATCCGCGCTATGTGATCAACGCCGCCAATGCACGCTGGGGCTCGCTCTATGATGCCCTCTACGGCACCGACGCCATCCCGATGGTGAGCGGCTCGATGCTGGGCAAGAGCTACAATCCCGAACGCGGCAGCAAGGTCATCGCCTGGGGCCGCGCCTTTCTCGACGATTGCGCGCCGCTCGCGCAGGGCAGCCACGTCGATGTCGTCGCCTATACGATCGCGGGCGGCAAGCTCGCGGCCAAACGCGCCGACGGCAGCACGATCGGGCTGAAAGCCTCCGAGCAATTGCGCGCCTATCGCGGCGTGGCTGACGCGCCGTCCTCGATCCTGTTGCGCAACCACGGGCTCCATATCGAGATCGTCATCGATCGCGACCATCCGATCGGCCGCGACGATCTCGCGGGCGTCGCCGATGTCGTTCTCGAAGCGGCGGTGACAACGATCATGGATCTTGAAGACAGCGTCGCCGCCGTCGATGCCGCCGATAAGACCGATCTCTACCGCAATTGGCTCGGCCTGATGGCTGGCACGCTGAAGACGACTTTCGAGAAGGATGGCGAGAAGCGCGAACGCCGTCTTGCCGAGGACCGGCTTTATACAAAGCCGGACGGTTCGCCCCTCGCGCTCTCCGGCCGCAGCCTGATGCTGGTGCGCAATGTCGGCCATCATATGATGACCGATGCGGTCCTTTTCGATGGGGCGCGCATCCATGAGACGCTGCTCGACGCCTTCACGACCGCGCTGATCGCCATTCACGATCTCAAGCGCAGCGAAGGCCGCCGCAACAGTTCGGAAGGCTCGGTCTATATCGTCAAGCCGAAGATGCATGGGCCGGCGGAAGTCGAACTCGCCGATCAGATCTTCGCCCGGGTCGAAGATGCGCTCGGCCTGCCCCGCTTCACCTTGAAAATGGGCATCATGGACGAAGAGCGCCGCACCACCGTCAATCTGAAGGCGGCGATCAAGGCGGCGGCGGACCGCATCGTCTTCATCAACACCGGCTTCCTCGATCGCACCGGCGACGAAATCCATACGTCGATGGAAGCGGGTCCGATGATCCGCAAGAATGACATGAAGAAGACGGCCTGGATCGCCGCCTATGAGGATTGGAACGTCGATATCGGCCTCGCCTGCGGCCTGCCCGGCAAGGCGCAGATCGGCAAAGGCATGTGGGCGGTGCCCGATCGCATGGCGGCGATGCTCGCGGAAAAGATCGTGCATCCGCAGGCCGGCGCCAATACGGCCTGGGTGCCCTCACCCACCGCCGCGGTGCTGCATGCGACGCATTATCATCGCGTCGATGTCGCGCGCCGCCAGCAGGAATTGACGGGCCATCCGCGCGCCAAGCTGACCGACATTCTCGCCATCCCGGTCTGCCGCGGCAATTGGGACCCGAGCGATGTGCAGGAAGAGCTCGACAACAATTGCCAGGGCATCCTCGGCTATGTCGTCCGCTGGATCGACAATGGCATCGGCTGTTCGAAAGTGCCGGACATCCACGACATCGGCCTGATGGAAGACCGCGCGACGTTGCGTATCTCGAGCCAGCATGTCGCCAACTGGCTGCATC
Source organism: uncultured Methylovirgula sp. (assembly GCA_964644615.1). Classification (GTDB taxonomy): domain Bacteria; phylum Pseudomonadota; class Alphaproteobacteria; order Rhizobiales; family Beijerinckiaceae; genus Methylovirgula. The sequence goes on from CAZXXA010000010.1 coordinate 99,451, forward strand.
ACGGCATCGTCTCTGAAGAACAGGTGTCGGACACGCTGCGACGGATGGCGGCGGTCGTCGATCGGCAGAACGGCGCCGACAGACTCTATCGGCCGATGGCGCTCGCCTTTGACGGGCCGGCTTTCAAGGCGGCCGCCGATCTGATCTTCAAGGGCCGGGAGCAGCCGAACGGCTATACGGAGTTCGTCCTCCACGAACGCCGCCGCGAGGCCAAGGCGCATGCGCATTAGCTAGGCTTTGTGCAACGCACAGGTTTGCCTCTCCTACAGGCCAGGCCGGAATTTTCAGCCGGTCTGGCCTGATTTGTTTTGGGCAAGCGGGAAAAAATGTGATATTTTTTAGGCGTATAGGTCGATCTCTGCTCAACGCGTTCCTCAGTCGCCGCGGTAATTTATAAGGGCCGCGGCAAATTGTGCATCGCACCATTTCCTTGAAGTTTATTGTGCAAGGCAATATATGAAGACTGGCGCCGCGGGAGGACGCGGCACCTCATCTAGCGAAGGAAATTGCCTATGACCGAGACATTCAACGACCTTCAGAGCTTCGGCCGCGAACAGCTTGAGACCGCCAGCACCACGACCGCGAGTTTCGCCAAGGGCATGCAGAGCATCGCCGCCGAGACCACCGACTGTTCCAAGAAACTCTTGGAAGATCACGCCGCCTGCATGGAAAAGCTTCTCGGCGCGAAGTCGCTCGAAACCGCCATGCAGATCCAGTCCGACTATGCCAAATCGGCCTATGAGGGTGCTGTGGCGCAAGCGACCAAGATGGGCGAGCTCTATCAGAGCCTCTTCAAGGAAGCCTTCAAGCCGCTGGAAGTGGCGATCGCCCGGGCGACTGAGCGCCGGTAAGTCGGCGACCAATAAGAAGCTGCGAATGCATGTCTGGCCGTTCCTGCTCGGGCGGCCAGAATGCGTTTCATATGCGACATATGCGACGCGAATATCAGCGTCGCTTTGCATTCAATAGAACCGTATGCCTGAAGCGCTTGTGCGGTAGCAGAAGCTAATTGCCCCTTCTCTCGTCTGTCATTTTTTCTTTTTCATTTTCCATCATGACGTCGCTTTTCATCGTGACGATGGATCTGCGCGACGGTTGTTCGGCATCGATATCTCTGTATGGCAAGGCGCCAGCAAAAATCTCCGCGGTCGCGCGAAATTTCTGCACTTGCGAAAAACTCAAAGCGTGTGCGTGCATCGCACAACGCTTTGCTGGTTCTTGCATTTTGGCATTGCTGTCTTGCTGGTCAAATCTCTGCAAGAATACTGTCTTACGGGTGACTCATGTCGGTTAGGGAGGATGGCATGACAAAAGTTGTGGTCGTGACGGGTGGCATGGGTGGCCTGGGTGAAACGATTTGCATGAAAATGGCGAAGGCCGACTACCGCGTGGTCACGACCTATTCGCCGAGCAATAAGACGGCGCCGGATTGGCTCGCGCGCATGAAGGAGCAAGGCTATGACTTCATGGCCGTGCCGGTCGATGTCGCAGACTATGATTCCTGCACTGCAGCCTGCTCCAAGATCAACGCCGAAGTCGGTCCGGTCGATGTGCTCGTCAACAATGCCGGCATCACGCGCGACGTTACGTTCAAGAAAATGACGAAGGTCGATTGGGATGCGGTGATGAACACCAATCTCGACAGCGTCTTCAACATGACCAAGCCCGTCGTCGATGGCATGGTCGAGCGCGGCTGGGGCCGCATCATCAATGTCTCGTCGGTCAACGGCCAGAAGGGTGCTTTCGGACAAACGAATTATTCCGCGGCGAAGGCCGGCATCCACGGCTTCACCAAGGCGCTCGCGCTCGAAGTCGCGCGCAAGGGCGTCACCGTCAACACGATCTCGCCCGGCTATATCGGCACGAAGATGGTGACCGCCATTCCGCAGGACATTCTCGACAGCAAGATCCTGCCGCAGATTCCCGTCGGCCGGCTCGGCAAGCCGGAGGAAGTCGCAGGCCTCATCATCTATCTCGCGTCCGATGAAGCGGCCTTCGTCACCGGCGCAAATATCGCGATCAACGGCGGCCAGCATATGCAATAGAGCGCCGACCGCTCGCGATTTTTGGCTTCGGCGCGACACGTGCCGGAGCCTATTTTTTACCCGCATGCCGTTGCTCATTTAGCTATGACTTTGGCGATGATGCAGGTCCGGAACGGCGCCGAGCCCTGTGCCCAGATACAGCAGACTCACAGAAGCCAAGGGTCGATCGTGCGAGGCAACAGCTTCGAAAATGACGTCGGAGCCCCAAAGAGATTGCCGAGCCAAGCGCAAGCGGCACGCCGGGCCGTTGCTGTGATCGATCAAAGGAAAACACAGCCGAACATGGATCAGGCGGCGACCAGGCCGGAATTCGGCGTTGACAACGACTGGTGTTTTTGACTATTGCCGACGCATTGGGGATCAGCGGTCTCCCCGCTAGGCGACATGCCCAAGCATCGCGTCCACCTCTTTCGAGAGAGGACGCCGCATGTCGTCAATTCCGTCTCAGACGGTCGTTTCTGCCCTTTCTTCTCGCAAAATCCCCGCGCACGGCGTCCCGCTGTCTGCTGCTTTTTGGGTATGGCTCCGTATCGCCTGCCTGAGCTTCGGCGGTCCAGCAGGACAGATTGCCATGATGCATCGCGTTCTCGTCGAGGAGAAGCGATGGATTTCCGGAAAGCGGTTTTTGCATGCGTTGAACTACTGCATGCTGCTGCCTGGACCGGAAGGCCAGCAGCTCGCGATCTATATCGGCTGGCTGATGCATCGGACGCTCGGCGGCATCTATCGAGCGTCAAACTTTGGGCTCTGTTGCTTTCAGCGAGCGCCATCGTCGCCGTCTTCCGTTTCGGCCTGGGGCTTCTCCAGGTGCTCGCCATGTCTGCCGCGGCAGGCATGGCGCTTTACGCCCTCGGCCTCATCGCCGTCGGGTCATGAGAACCAAGCCGCGGATGAGGAGAACATCATGAACGATTCGATCGCACGCCGCACCTTCATTCAAGGCGCCGTCATCGGCGGCGCACTGGCCTTGAGCGGGCAAACCGCGAGCGCCGAACCCGTTTCTTCGAAAGGAACAAAACCCATGACCTATGAAGCCAAACCGCTGTCGCTCGATCCGAAAGGGATCAAAGGCATTTCCGAGAAAGTGCTCGTGAGCCACTACCAGAACAACTATGTCGGTGCGGTGAAGCGCCTCAATGCGATCGGCGCGCAGCTTGCGGAGCTTGATTTCGCCAAGGCGCCGAACTTCACGGTCAACGGCTTGAAACGCGAAGAGCTGATCGCGATGAATTCGATGATTCTGCACGAAGCCTATTTCGACAGTCTCGGCGGCGGTGGCGCACTTTCCGCCTCGCTCAGCGACGCCATCGCGCGCGATTTCGGCAGCGCCGAGCATTGGAAGGCCGAATTTTCGGCTATGGGAAAAGCCGAGGGCGGCGGCTCCGGTTGGGTCATCTTGGCCTATTCACCGCGCGACAAGAAACTCGTCAATCAATGGGCTGCGGATCACACGACCACGCTGGCGGGTGGCCGTCCCATCCTCGTGCTCGATATGTATGAGCACGCCTACCACATGGATTACGGTGCGAAGGCCGCGTCCTATGTCGACGCTTTCATGGAAGCCATTCGCTGGGATAACGCGGCGAAGCTTTATGAACGTTATACCCGTGAGGCATGAGTCTAATCCAGGCAGCCCTCACGATAGCTTGGGCTTCGGCGCCGCTGGCGCCGGGCCCGTCATATGCGCCGGATCGAGGAGCTCTTCGACCAAGACCGGATCGAGACCGGCGGCCAGCGCCTCCGCGCGAATGGTGCGGCCCGATGCCAGCGCCCGCTTGGCGATCTCGACACTGTTCTCATAGCCAATGACCGGAACCAGCGCGGCCGCGAGCGCGACGCTGGTTTCCGCGCCGGCGCGGCAGCGCATTTCATCGGCAGTAATGCCGGCGATGCAGCGAGTCGCCAGCGTCTCCATCGCACGCGCCAGAAGCCGCATCGAGGTCAAGAGATTATAGGCGATCACCGGCTCGAAGGCGTTGAGCTGCAGCTGCCCCGCCTCCGCCGCCATGGTGACGGCGAGATCATTGCCGATCACCTGAAAGCAGATCTGATTGATCGCCTCCGGGATCACCGGATTGACCTTGCCCGGCATGATCGATGAGCCGGGCTGCACCGGCGGCAGATGGATTTCACCAATGCCGGCGCGCGGCCCGCTCGCCAGAAGCCGCAGGTCGCTAGCGATCTTCGACAGTTTCACCGCGACGCGCTTGAGCACGCCGGAAAAGAGTACATAAGCGCCGGTATCCCAGCTCGCCTCGAGCAGATTTTCCGACTGCACCAGTTTGATGCCGCTGATCCGCGACAGCTCACCGACAGCAAGCGCCGGATAGCGCGGATCGGCATTGAGACTCGTGCCGACTGCCGTGCCGCCGAGATTGACCTCGCAAAAGAGATGCGCCGCCTCGCCAATGCGCGCCACATCCTCGCGCAGCGTCGTGGCATAGGCGCCGAATTCCTGACCGAGCCGGATCGGCACCGCATCTTGCAACTGCGTGCGGCCGATCTTGACGATATGCGCGAATTCCTCGGCCTTGGCGGAGAAGACCGCGATCAGGCTTTGCAGACCCGCCGCGACCTCTTCGCTGCTCATGATGAGCGCGAGGCGCACCGCCGTCGGATAGGCGTCATTCGTCGATTGCGACATGTTGACGTCGTCGTTCGGATGCAGCACCGCATAGTCGCCATGCGGCAGGCCCATGTAGTCGAGCGCGCGATTGGCGACGACCTCGTTCATATTCATATTGCTCGATGTGCCGGCACCGCCTTGGAACACATCGACGATGAAGGATTGATCGAGCTTGCCGGCGATCACGTCATCGCAGGCTTGCCGGATCACCTGTTCCTTTTCGGCGGAGAGGAGGCCGCATTCGCGATTGGCGAAAGCCGCGGCGCGCTTCACCATGGCGAGCGCATGAATGAGGCGCGGAAAATGGCTGATCGGCAGATCGGCGAAGCGGAAATTCTCGGCGGCCCGCAAGGTCTGGATGCCGTAATAGGCCTCCTGCGGCACGTCCCTTTCGCCCAGCAAATCATGCTCGCGGCGGCAAGGTGGCGTCGAAACTGTCGGCGCGCTTATCTCGGCACGTGAAGTCATATCCTCCTCCCCGGCCAGCGCTTCTGAGAAGCTGCCCTTAATGTGGGAAGAGTTGCCGAAAAACCAATGGCATAAGCACGCGAAGGTGAAGCCACTCGATAGATCGAAGCTTGTGTCGCGTTCCGGGTCTTGCGGGTTGAGATAGCGGGCTAAATGGTGGGCGCGACAGGGATTGAACCTGTGACCCCTCCCGTGTGAAGGCCAGGG
>CAZXXA010000011.1:0-103198 GCA_964644615.1 uncultured Methylovirgula sp.
GTGATCGGTACCGGGTTGCCAGAGCACGTCCTTGCCGCGCATGCGCTCGAAACGGCAGAGAATGTCCTGCAGCGTGTTGTTGAGCGCATGGCCCATATGGAGCGAGCCCGTCACATTGGGCGGCGGGATGACGATGGTGAAGGTCTCCGCCGAAGCACGCTCCGGCCGGCCGGCGCGAAAAGCGCCCGCCTCTTCCCAAAGGGCCGATATCCGCCCTTCCACGCTGGCGGGATCGAAGGTTTTGTCCATGCTGAAAGATCGCGTCCGAAACGGGTGAAAGCGCCGCAGGGGCGCGCGTGATTTGGCGCCTAAGAAGCGAAATGGGCGGCTGAAGTCAACGCGTTCCGATCAACGCGCCAAATGGAGCGCGTCCAGACGGGCGCGCCCGAGCCAAGCCCCTAGTCAGAGAAGCTCAGCGGCCGCGCGCGACCCGCTCGATTTCCGTACGGACGAGCCGCTCGACCAGGACCGGCAGATTGTCGTCCAGCCAAGCCTTCAGCATCGGCCGCAGCATCTCGCGGACCATGCCGCTGATCTCCTCGTCGGACGGCAGCTTCTGGCTGGCGATCAGCGCACCGAAGGCCGAGGAGACGGCCGCATCGGTCTGCGGAGAGACGAGCGGTACGTCAGGCCGTTGAGCCGGCCTTTGCTCAGGCCGCGGCGCGAAGGGCTCAGCCGCGGCCATGGGCGGCGGCGGCAGATCTCGCGATTGCAAGTCACGCGGCTCTTCATAGGGCGGCGGCTCGGGCAGCGGGGCATAGGCGGCCGTCTTATAGGACTGGAACCCTCCGTCGATCGGGTAGCGCACGGGCGCAGCGGCGGGCGGCGGCGCAATAGGCGCTGCCGGGGCGGCCGGAGCCGGACGCGCCTGCGCCAGATAATCCTCATGCGCGGAAGAGGTCATTTGCGGAGGCGGCATATAAGGCGCCCGGCTTGGGATCTCGCGGCTGGAAATCTCGCGGCTTGGGATCTCGCGGTTCGGCGGCGAAGCGAAACTGCTTGGCGGAGCGAAGCTCGGGGGCTGCGGCTCTGTCCGGAACCGCGGCGGCTCCTTCGCCTGATAGGCAGGCGGTGCAGCGGGCGCAGGCGCCGCTACGCCGCTCTGAACGAAGGCTTGGTCATCGGCGATGATGCGCCGAATGGAGGCCAGTATGTCTTCCATCGACGGCTCGTAAGCTTTCCGCTCCGCGTTGCGTCTTTCGGCGGACAGAGGATGATTCGGCGCGTTCATGATCATCTACGCTTTCGCATGCGAATGGCGGCAGCTGTGGGAAATAACGCGCGCAGCGGCTCGGCGATACGCCTGCGAGGTTAGTCCCAGCCGCTGATAACGAGCAAGGCCCAATCACATGTTTTTCAGAGAGCGCAGCAATGCCCGCGCAAGCTGTTCGGCAGCGTCACAAATTTAGCGCAGCCGAATCAGCGTCCGTCCGGCGTGCGCAAGCCGATCCACTTGTCCTTGATCTGATCGAAGTGAACGGTCGGATCATATGCCACGACGTCGAGATGGAGATTGTCGGCAACCAGACGTCCAATCGCAGCCATCACGACATAGGACGCGACCACCCGGTCGCGCTGCGCCGAAACGAGGCTCACCCGCGCATTGAGCAAGGTCTGCTGCGCGTTCAGCACGTCGAGCGTTGTCCGCTGACCGACTCGGGCTTCCTCGCGAACGCCTTCGAGCGCGATCTCCGCTGCCTTTACGGCAGCCTCATTGGAGGCGATCGCGGCCTTGGCGGCCTCGAGCAGGCCCCAGCTCGTCACGACATTGGCGCGCACGGCTTCACGTTGAACGTCAGCCTGGATCCGCGCCTGCGTATATTGCTCCTTGGCCTGCCGGACCTGCGCATCGACTAAGCCGCCCGTATAGAGCGGGACCGTGATTTGGCCGAAGACCGCACCATTGAAAACCCGGACGCCAGGCGCGGCCTGAAAGTTCCAGTCGCGCTCGGCGCTGCCGTTGACCGTCACCGTCGGATAGAGCGCGCCTTCGGCGATCTTCACCTGGGCGGCGGCGGCATCGGCGGCATGCAGCGCGGCCTGAATCGAGGGATGCTCGGAAATGCCGATAGAGATCGCGGCAGGCAGTGATTTGGGCAGAAGCGATTCGATCGTCCGCGCCGGCTGCAGCTTCGTCGGCTGCACACCGATGACCTGACGGTAGGTCGCGACGCTCGTCTGCAGATTCGATTGGGCCGTGAAATAACCCGACCGCGCCGAAGCGAGGCTCGACTCGGCCTGCGCCACGTCGGTGCGGGTGACTTCGCCGACATTGAAACGGTCGCGCGTCTGCCGCAGCTGCTGTTCCAGAACAGTGATGTTGTTGCGATTGAGCTCCAAGATCGCCGTATCGCGCAACACATTCATGTAAGCGATGGCGCCGTTCTGCAGCACGGTCTCTTCGACATTGCGCAAATTCTCGCGGGCGGAGAAGACATTGCTCTCCGCCTGTCGCACACCGTTGTAATTGCGGTTGCCGTTGAAGACGGTCTGCTGGACGGTGATCGCCAACGAGCCGGGATCGGTCAATGTGCTGACCCTGCCATTGCCACCGAAGAGCAATCCGGTGCCAATGCCAGGGCCAGCCTCGGCTAGATGCGTCACGCCATATTGGCCTGTGAGACTGACTGTCGGGCGGTACGCCGCAGTCGCTTGCGGGATCGTCTCGTCGATCGCGCGCACGCCCGCCCGTTGCGCGTTGAGATCGGGATTGCTTCGATAGGCGAGCGACAGCGCGCTCGACATGGTTTCGGCCTGCGCGACACTGGAAGTCGTAAGACCCAGCGCGCCGAGCAGTACAAAAGTCGCCGTATGACGCCGTGTCAGACGCTTGGTTGCTTGCGCAGCCAAACGCTTCTGCGAAGCACTTAGCTTCGCTCCGGCTATCGACCCAGGAAAGAACTCCAAAGCACGCCCCGTCGAGTTTTCAAAATGTTGTCCGAGTAAATTGCATTTTGAAAAATAAGCCGTCCGCACGGGACAGCCGATAGCCAAAGAAGACCAACTTATTAGATGAACCATTTGACGGGTTTCACACCGCCAAGGCCATAGCTTACAGGGACATATTACCCTTGCTTGGCGCACGCCAAGTCTCGCTCATCGCATTGCGGGTCAGAATTCTGTGAGCTGGCGCAAAAATGCGACAGTGGGCAAATTCTACGGGGATAAGCGAGGACCGATTGCCGCGACTGCGGCAAATCGCGTGGGATGTCAGACACAAAAGACGTCAAAAAACGAATTCGGCGTCCTTGCGGAAGTCCGGCAAGACAGGCGCATCGGCATCGAACAGGACCGAAGAACTGATGCGGCCCGACTGCGACTCGAAGCGGACGGCATGGCTCGTGCCATAGCCGCCTGCCCCAACCTCGCGAACGATGCTCAGCAGGCGTCCCCCGGTGCGCAACTGCTGCAGCAGGCGCTCGGGATGGGCTTCGATGGCACCATTGATGAAGATGACGTCGAAAGGCGCTTCGGATGCGGCGCCATCGTGCAATGGCCCGCAATTGACGCGCACCGCAGTCAGGCCGGCGGCGGCGAGATTCGCCTTGGCGCCCTCGGCACGGGTGAGATCGGCTTCAAGCGCCACGACTTCGCCGGCAAGGCCGGCAAGGATCGCCGTCGAATAACCTGTGCCGGACGCGATATTGAAGACTTTATCCGTCGGCTTGATGTCCGCCGCCTGAATGAGCCGGGCGAGAACCGCCGGAGGCAGGAGATGGCAGACGGATCCCGCCGCGCCGCGCGGCAGTTTCAGCGGCATGTCGGAATAGGCAAAGGGCGCAAGTTCAGCCGGCAGGAATTTCTCACGTGGCACATCGAGGAAGCGCGCAATGACGGCGCGATCCGTGACATCGAAGGTGCGGATCTGGCAGTCGACCATCGTGCTACGCAAATGCGCGAAATCCGATGCGGGAGGAGCGAAAGATGAAGGGAGCATGCGAGGCCTTGTCCCAATCTGCTGCGGCGCGGTTATAGGTCGGCGCCGCGTAGCTGTCCATGCGGTCCGGCGTGTTCATTCAAGTCCCGCCGTCAACAGCCGGTTGCACGGCCATGCTCAAGATGTCAAATTCTTTGGCCCTTCAAGATATTGAACACAGCATCCGCTAATGACGCGACCGATTGATGCCTCCTGACCCGATCTGCCGGAGCGACTGCATGAGCCAAGAATCCCCGACCGAACATCTCGAACATATCGAACACGCTGAACATGCGGCGCATTCAGGCGATTCCTTCCTCGTCACCGTCTCGGCGACGATCGCCATCCTCGCTGTCGTTGCCGCAACCGTGGACAGTTTCGAGACGATCGAGACGGCTGCGACGATCAATGCAAAAAATGATGCGGTGTTGCTGCAAAACAAAGCCACCGATACCTGGAATTTCTTCCAGGCAAAAAGCCTCAAGAAAAACATGTATACGATCGCCGCAGCGGCCAATCCGGCCACAGCGGACGCTTTCAAAAAAGACGCGGCGCGCAATGCCGCGGACGAAAAGGAATTAGGCGAAAAAGGCAAAGCGCTCGAAGAACAGACCGAGAGCAAGTTGCATGAAAGCGAGTCGCACGAGCATCGCCACCACCGGCTGACGCTTGCCGTTACGCTTCTTCATGTCGGCATCGCCATCGCGACACTGGCCATCATCATGCGCGGCACGCGTTGGCCCTGGTATGCAGCGATCGTTCTGGGCATCGCTGGGGTCGTCGTCGCAACCATAGCCTATATTCCAGGCCTCGCCCAAATGATCCACGTCTAAGCTCAAGTTGGATCGATTACGTCCGTGAGCGGTTGCTTCCTCGGCGCCGCCCTTGAGAGATAGGATGGCGGCGACCACATGTGAGCGAGCCTCCGGGAGCCCATATGACACTTTATCCGGTTGCCACCATCGACACGCCCACGGACGGCATGGCGGACGCCGACCGCCGCCTGCTGCGCCAGGCCGTCAAAAATCTCGAACATCGCAGCCTCGCGACGCGGCTTTCGCTGATCCTTGGCCAGCAGATCAGCCGTTTCGGCAAATTATTGCCGGCGAATGTTACCGACATCGTCGATAAGGCGGCGGAACGGGCGATCAGCCTCGGCCTCCATGCCGCCATGCGCAGCCTCGATACGCAGAGCGCAAACGACCGCCGCTTCTGGCACAAGGCGGCCGCGACCCTTTCGGGCGCGGCGGGCGGCGCCTTCGGTCTCGCGAGCCTGCCGATCGAATTGCCCGTCTCGACGCTGTTGATGCTGCGCTCGATCGCCGCGATCGCCAAAGCGGAAGGTGAAGATCTCAAAGATCCCGAGACCACTTTCGCCTGCATTCAAGTCTTCGCGCTTGGCGGTCAGGACCTTGAACAGCGGATCGTCGCCGATATGGATGGCAACGACGCCAATCCGCATGCTCTGACCGAGAGTGGCTATTTCGCCATCCGCGCCGTTCTCGCCCAATCGGTCAGCGAAGCCGCCCGTTTTGTCGTTGAGCGCGGCATTGCGGAGGAAACCGCGCCGGTTATTTTGCGCGTCGTTTCGCAGGTCGCGACGCGCTTCGGCATGATCGTTTCGCAAAAGGTCGCGGCGCAGGCGGTTCCGATCATCGGCGCAGCCGGCGGTGCGGCGATCAACTACGCCTTCATCGATCATTTCCAGACATTGGCGCGCGGCCATTTTGCCGTACGCCGGCTCGAACGCATCTACGGCCCGGAATTGGTGCGCGCCGAATATGATGCGGCGCTGCGCCAGACGCCGATTGCTTAAGCCGCCCTCTTCCTCGGACGCGTTCCTTGGACGCTTCTAGGGGGCCTCGCCCTCGTCCCATAACCATGCGGCGCCGCGGACGCCGCTTGAATCGCCATGCTTGGCACGCAGCACCGGTGTCGTGATCCGATCGGAAAAGGCATAGCGATTGAGCAGCGACGGCAGCTCCGTATAAAGCTGGCGTATATTCGAGACGCCGCCGCCGAGAACGATGGCATCCGGATCGAAAATATTGATGACGACCGCCAGCGCCTGTCCCAAGCGGTCGGCATAGAGATCGAGCGATTGCGTCGCCGCCGCATCGCCGTTGGCTGCGGCGTCTGCGATCGCTTCGGCGCTCATTGTGACGCCGGTGCGTTCCTGATGATCTCTGGCGAGCGCCCCGCCCGAAAGAAACTGCTCCTGGCAATTGACACGGCCGCAGAAACAATGCCGCGGCGGCGTCTTCGGATCGATCGGAAAGGGAATGGGATTGTGCCCCCATTCGCCGCCGATGCCATTGTGGCCATTGAGAAGCTTGCGATCGACAACAAGGCCGCCGCCGACGCCCGTGCCGATGATGACGCCGAACACCGTGGCGGCGCCGGCCGCCGCGCCATCGACCGCCTCCGACAAAACGAAGCAATTGGCGTCATTCGCCGTGCGGACCTCACGGCCGATAAAATCCGACAGATCGCGGTCGAACGGCATGCCGTTCAGGACCGTGCTGTTCGAATTGCGCATCAGGCCGCTGTGTGGGGAGATCGATCCCGGCGTCGCAATGCCGATTGAGCCTTTCATCCCCATGTCGGTTTCGATTTCGCCGACGAGATCGGCGACCACCTGCATGATGCGTCGGTAATCGCCACTTGGCGTCGGGCGGCGCTTGCGCATCCGCTCCGAACCGTCGGGCATCAATGCGACCGCTTCGATCTTGGTACCGCCGAGATCGATTCCGATCCGCATTCTCGTCCTCCCCGTTCGTCCCCGACTTGCGAGCTCGATTTAGAGACCTCTCCCCGGCGATTCAAATCAACCCCGGACGGGTCGGCGGAAAATGACCGCGAGCCGCAAAGGTTCCGCGCCGTGACAAGCTCTGCCGTCGCGCTTAAAATGCGGCGTCTTCCACAGCCGACACCCATTCGTCATGAAAATTTTGCCCCCGCTCTTTTGCGTTTGCGCGCTTTTTTCGATGACGCCGCTCATGGCGACGCCCGTCTTGGCTGGCCGCACCGCAGCTTCTGCGGCCAAGCCGCAAAAAATTTCCGGCAATAACGCACTGGCGCTCGCCGCGCTCGTCGGCGAACAGGCGCCCCTCCCCGCCAATGAGAAAGCTGTCCTCGCCGCTTTTCTGGACGGCAACCCGAATGTCGCCGGCCATGCCGGCGCAAAAATCCAGGTCAGAGCCGACAGCGTCAGCTGCCGCACCAGCGACGTCGATCTCACCTTGCATTCCTGCGACCTGACCTTCGGCAAGAAGAACGCCAGCCTCACCGGCCGTTCGGCGCATGAACTCTATGCGACGCTGATCGAAGCCGGCGTGCCGTCGGACGGCGCCGCCGGTTCGATCTATGAGAGCCTAACGGCGCTCACTTGCACGATCGACCCTAAGGAAGTTGCCGATGAAGATGGCGGCGGCGCCGACTGCAGCTTCATCGCCGGCGCGCCATAACCACTTTGTCTGCCGAGAACCGATTTTGATGGGGCTTCAATGAGTGACGTCAGTCGAGATGAATTCAAGGTGCTGCGCGCTATTCTCACCAATGAGTTTCACGGCGAGCCGCCCGGCAAAGCGCGAATCGGCAGCAGCATCTTCTGCCGGAGCCTCGACGCCGCGACCGAGCCCTGCGGCTTCGACGATGGCGAATATCTTGCGAAAGTCCTCGTCTCGCTCGCCCGCAAAAAGCTGATCGTCACCGACGGCACAACCGTCGCCCTCACCGGTGAGGGCTACGGCGCCGCAACGGATGCGATGTAGGCGCATCGCGCAAAAGTCTGCGCGTTTGCGGCTGAGCGACGCTCCGGTCTTACGCGAGACTGCGGCGATATTCGGTGGGGCTGCTGCCCGTCACGCGGCGAAAGCCGGCGGTAAAGGCGCTCGTGTCGCTGAATCCGAACCGCAGCGCGATCTCGGTGACCGGCACCGATGTCTTGCCGAGCAGAGTCTTGGTCGCCTCGATCCGCCGCGTCATGTGATAGCGGTGCGGCGGCACACCGAAGGAGCGTTTGAAGGCTCGGGCGAAATGATAGGGGCTCAGCCGCACGATCTCGGCCATCGCCGCAAGTGAGATCGGCTGCTCGAGATTGGCCTCGATATAATCGGTGAGCCGCTTCTTCTGCCATTCCGCGAGGCCGCCGGATTGCGCAGCTGGTACAGCGGTGGCGCCGTTCAGCCGCACCAGCTCATGGCAGAGCACGCGGCCAAGCGCCTCGGCGTAGAAGCCGCCGTCCGGCGGGTCCTGGGCGATTTCGGCCTTGAGCTTCTGGACCGTTTCCCAGATCGGCTGATCGAAGAAGAAGAGCTGCGGGCGGAAGTCGATCCGGTCGAAGCGCATGGCCGGATCGAGTAGCGGCCCGCGTGGATCAATATAGAGGCAGGTGACGCGGCTCGAGACCCGCGGCTTTGCCCAGCCCTGAAAGCGATGCCCGGCCGGAACGAAAGTCAGCTTGCGGCTGAGATCGCGCAGATTGGAAGACGGCAGACCCTCGACCGAGGTCTCGCCGGCGAAACGCGCCGCCCGTTCAATGACGAGCAACATGTGATAGGGCGCGTGAAAATCATATTCGAAAGGACGGGAATCGCGGATTTGGAGGCTCTCGGCCTGCATGCCCTGCCAGACGGCGGCGGCACGGGCGGCGATTTCGGGCGGTCTGAAATCAATGACCGGCGAGAGCATTGGACGTGCGCCGGATGTCCCTTCGATGGGCAGAAGATCGTTCATGGTCAATGCTTTCGGTCCAGGGCAGCTTCGCCCCCGACTACGTATCGCTCCCGAAATGTTCTGCCAAGCTTATCGACTTATTATGGTTCAGACGCCGTGCCGTTCAATGCCACGCACCCGACGGCTGTCGAAAATTCAGCTGGAGCTGCACGCAAAGGTCACGTTCTGCGGGCAACTCAACGCTCATCCGCGGGTTATTGCGGCGCGTCACAAATAATTGAATGTAAAGCGGGTGCCGGCGCGGCCAATCTTGCTGCGAGCCAATGCGAAAGAGCAAGATCGAACAAGCAGGATGCTGTTCGGCTATTTAATTTAAAACGATCCGGTCGTCGGACACAGCGTCGGGCCATGCACCCTGACATTACGGCCTTTTGCATGGTCGGCGCGCCAAGCGTCGATCCGACCGGCCTTTGGAGCTGAGGCTTTTTGGAGCTGAGGGATGGGCATCGTACGCTTCGCTTTGCGCTTTCCCCACACATTCTATGTGATGGCGCTGGCGATTCTTTTCCTCGGCATCAGTGCGATCATCTCGTCGCCGAAGGATATTTTCCCGAGCATCAATATCCCTGTCGTCAGCGTGATCTGGCAGTACACCGGCCTGACGCCGCAGGAGATGCAGGCGCGCGTCACGACCTACAGCGAATATTCGATCAGCGCCAACGTCAACAACATCAAGAATATGGAATCGCAGACGCTGTCCGGAATTGCGGTTCAAAAGATCTACTTTCAGCCCGATGTGAACGTCGACCTCGCGATCGCGCAGATCGTCTCCGCGACAAATTCGATCCGCGCCCTCATGCCGACCGGCATTCAGCCGCCGGTCATCGTGCAATATTCGGCCTCGGCCGTTCCAGTCCTGCAATTGAGCCTCTCATCCGACCGGATGAACGAGCAGCAATTGTATGATTATGGCATCTATCAGCTGCGCCAGGCCCTCGCGCCGATCCAGGGCATTACCCTGCCGACACCTTATGGCGGCAAATATCGTCAGATCATGGTCGATCTCGATCCTGACGCGCTGCGGGCAAACGGGCTGACGCCGAGCGACGTCGTCTCCGCCGTCAATGCGCAAAGCCTCACCCTGCCCTCCGGCGACGTGAAGATCGGCGACAAGCAATATATCGTCAGCGTCGATGCAATGGCGCCGACGATCCAAGCGCTCAATCGCATACCAATCCGCCAGGTCGCCGCAACGACCGTGCATCTCCAGGATGTCGCGCATGTCCGCGACGGCTGGGCCGTGCAGCAGAACATCGTCCACACGAATGGCCGGCGTTCGGTGCTGCTCACCATCATCAAGAACGGCAATGCCTCGACCCTCGATGTGGTGAATCGCGTCAAAGCGGCCATGCCGGAGATCGAAAAGGCGGCGCCGCCCGGCATGGAAGTTCGCCTCCTCTTCGATCAGTCGGTCTTCGTGCAGGAGGCGATCAATGGCGTGTTGCGCGAAGGCGCCATCGCCGCCGCGCTCACCGCGCTGATGATCCTGGTCTTCCTCGGCTCCTGGCGCTCGACCTTGATCGTCATGGTGTCGATCCCCCTGTCGATCCTGAGTTCGATCGCCGTGCTGTCGATACTCGGCCAGACGATCAACACGATGACGCTCGGCGGTCTGGCGCTCGCCGTCGGCATTCTTGTCGACGACTCGACGGTCGCCATCGAGAACACCCACCGACTATTCGAAGAGGGCGTCGCCTTCGACACGGCTGTGCTCGAAGGCTCGGCCGGTATTGCGCTGCCGACCCTCGTGTCGACGCTCGCCATTTCGAGCGTCTTCCTCGCCGTCTTCTTCCTGCAGGGCGCGGCACATTATCTCTTTGCGCCGCTCGGCATGGCGGTCGTCTTCGCGATGATCACCTCTTATGTGGTCTCGCGTACGCTGACGCCGATCATCATCCGTATGCTCCTGCGCAGTGAACAGGCACGCCATGCCGCCGGCCATGCGGGAAGCTGGCTCGACCGCTTCCATGACCGTTTTAACCGCGGTTTCGAGAAATTCCGGCAATCCTATTCCGTCGTCCTCGACGGCGTTCTGCATCATCATCTTCTTGTTGGTCTCGTGGTCGTCGCGGTGTTAGCCAGCGCCGGGCTGATGTTCGCCAATGTCGGCAATGACTTCTTTCCGCAGGTCGACGCCGGCCTGGTCCAGCTGCATGTCCGGGCGCCGGCACGCACGCGGATTGAAGTCACCGAACAGATTTTCAACCAGATCGAGAATGAAATCCGCGCCCAAATTCCGCAGAAAGATCTCGAACTCGTTCTCGACAATATCGGACTGCCGGCCCGCACCTATAATCTCGCTTTTACCGACGGCTCGGCCATCGGTGTCAATGACGGACAGATCCTCGTCGCGCTGAAGGAAGGCCATGCGCCGACGACCGACTACATCAAAAAGCTGAGAACGAGCCTGCAGAAGGCTTTTCCGGACGTGCTGTTCTATTTCCAGCCGGCCGATATGGTCACGCAAATCCTGAATTTCGGCATTCCGTCGCAAATCGACGTGCAGGTCCAGGGCCGCAATGCCGAGGACGATAAGAACATTGCCAAGGAGCTGCGACGGCAGATGGCGAAAGTGCCTGGCCTCGTCGATGTTCATGTTCAGCAGGAGCTCGATGCGCCGCAGCTTTATTATGCGATCGATCGGACGCGTGCCGAGCAATTGGGACTCAACGTCACCACGATTGCGAACAATCTCAATATATCACTTGCCTCATCGGAACAGGTGTCGCCGAATTTCTGGACCGATCCGAAGAATGGCATTCCCTATTATTTCGCCGTGCAGACGCCGGAATATAAGATTGCGAGCCTGAACGATCTCAACAACATTCCGATCGTCAGTCAGGCGGCCACGCAAGCGCCTATTCCCAATGTGCTGGGCAATGTCGCGACCATGCAGCGCAAGGAAGTGCAGTCGGTCTACAACCACACCAACATTCAGAATGTCTATGACATCTACGCCTCGGTGCAGGATGCCGACCTGGGCGCGGTGTCAAAGCAAATCTCGCACATTCTCGCCGGCTTGCAGAAACAGTTGAAGCCCAGCAATCGCTTCGCCGTGCGCGGCCAGATCGAAAGCATGAATTCGGCCTTCACCAATCTGGAACTGGGTCTCGTCTTCGCGGCGGTCTTCGTCTATCTGCTGATGGTCGTGAACTTCCAGAGCTTCATCGATCCACTGGTGGTCATTCTGGCCCTGCCCGGCGCCTTCACCGGGATTCTCTTGATGCTCTATGTGACAGGCACCACATTGAGTGTGCCGTCGCTGATGGGCGCGATCATGTCGGTCGGTGTCGCTTCCGCAAACTCAATCCTGCTTGTCACCTTCGCCCGCGAACGCCGGCAGGAGGGCATGAGCGCCATCGACGCAGCGCGCGAAGCGGGGCGTACCCGTATCCGCCCCGTTCTAATGACCGCAGCCGCCATGGTCGTCGGCATGATCCCGATGGCGATCGGCGCGCCGGGCGAAGAGCAGAATGCGGTGCTGGCGCGCGCGGTCATCGGCGGCGTTCTCGTCGGAACGCTGACGACACTCTTGTTCGTGCCCTATCTCTATTCTCTGCTCGGCCGCTTCGAACGCACCGAAGCCGAGCCGATCGGTGAAGCCTGATCGGGCATGTAGAATTCTGAAGGATTGATGCTCTAAAAAGGCCGAAGTGGCAAAGTCTTGCCGGCCGGAGCAGCTGCAACAAGGATGTTGGAGAATGCGCGACGAGGTCAAAAAAAGTCCTGAGCCCGACGAGCGGCACAAGACGCCAGCGAAATCCAGCAGCGGCGGCCGTTGGATGTCCGCTATTGTGACGTTGCTTCTCGTCGCCGGCCTTGTCGCCTATGGCATCCAGGGCCATACGCAGCGCAGCGAAGCGGCGCAGGAAACGCTGCAGCAGCAGGAACATCTCATCCCGCATGTGCGCACAGCCTCGGTCAAATCGACCGACGCGCCGAAAATGCTGAACCTGCCCGGCAATATCCAGGCTTTCGACAGCGCGACGATTTTTGCCCGCGCGACCGGTTATATCGCCAAGCGCAATGTCGATATCGGCAGCAAGGTCAAAGCCGGCGACGTGCTCGCCATCATCGCCGCGCCGGATCTCGACCAGCAGCTCCTGCAAGCGCGCGCTCAGCTGGTGCAGCTCCAAGCCGCCATGGCGCAGGCCAATGCCAATCAGGAGCTCGCCGGGCGCACCAACGCTCGCACCTCCCAGCTCGTCATCCAGGGCTGGCAATCGAAGCAGCAAGGCGATCAGGACCGCTTGACCTATGACGCACAGAGCGCTGCCCTGAAAGTTGCCCAGGCCAATTACAAGGCGCAGCAGGCGCAGGTTCAACGTCTCGAAGAACTCACCGGCTTCGAGAAAGTCGTGGCCCCGTTCGACGGTGTCATCAGCGCCCGTGACGTGGATGTCGGCAGCCTGGTGACAGCGGATGTCTCAAGCGGCACGCCGCTGTTCTCGATCGTGCGCAGCGATATTCTGCGCGTGCAGGTCTATGTGCCGCAGGATTCCGTCTTCGGCATCAAGGACGGCGAATCCGCCGACGTCTTGGTGCCGGAACTGCCCGGCCGCACCTTCCGCGGCACGGTCGCCCGCAATGCGCAGGCCTTGCAGGCGGGCACGCGCACGCTGCTGACCGAAGTCGATGTCGACAATAGGGATGGAACGCTGCTGCCAGGCGTCTATTGCACCGTGCGTTTAGCGATCCCCCGGCCGCAGCCGGTCGTCACCGTGCCGTCGCAGGCGATCATCTTCGACAAGACGGGGCTGAGCGTCGCGGTCTACGAGAATGGCGTGGCACGGCTGCGCCATCTCGATGTGCTGGCGGATAATGGCGCCGAGATCGAAGTCCGCTCCGGACTGAAGCCGGACGACCAGATCATTCTCAATCCGCCGATTGGTCTCATCGACGGCATGCGGGTGACGACGACCGGCGCCAATGAGCAACAGGTGACGCGCGCCGATGATCCGGACCGGCGTGCGGATATGTAGGATGCTGAGCGCGCGAGGCTCAGTCGACGGCGACCATCACGTCGGATGCCTTGATCAGGGCATGGCAGTGCTTGCCCTTTTCAAGCTTCAGATCATCGACAGCTTCATTGGTGATCGACGCAGTGAGCACGATACCGCCAGCGATCTCGATGTGGACATGCGCAGTCGTTGTTCCCTTCTGAACGTCCTTGACCTTGCCCGGAATGAAGTTGCGTCCTGAAATCTTCATCTTGCGCTCCCAGTGATTGAAGGCCGGTCGGCCGGCTCGGAGTTATAGCCGAAAAGATATAGCAACGCTAAATATCGGCTTGCTGCGCGCGGGGCCGTCAACGCTTCAAAACCTGATCCAGCCTTGCTTCACGCCGTAGGCGAGCGGCAGGCCGATTGCAAAGGCGACCGCGGGATTAACCGCGACGCCAATCGCCGCCATCAGGATCACCAGAAACAAATCGGCATCGCGAAAACGTTGGGGCTTCGATGACAACGCGAGATCGATGCCCGAAAAAAGAAGCAGGCTGCCGAGCGCGGCATTCGGGATCGTTTTCAAGAGCTGATAGCCGCTATTGCCCAGCAAGAGACCGAGGACGAGAAAGATCAGCCCGATGAAGAGCGGCGCCGTTCCGGTTTTTGCGCCGAAGCGCACATGGCCCGTGATGCCGCCTGCGCCGTGACACATCATGTAGCCGCCGAAAGGCGCAGCGAGAAGATTGCCGAGCCCCGTCGTCAAGGCGAGATTGCGCTCGCTCACATGCCGCGCTTCATCGCCGAACAATTGTCGGGAGACAGCCGCCGTCACGATGATCGCATTGGTCAGGGTCAGCGGAATTTGTGGCAACACGGCATATTCGATGCCGTTCGCGACTTGCTTCCACATCGGCCAGACAAAGTGCGGCAGATGCAGACCGAAATCGAGATGCGGAAACGGCGGCGATAAGCCTGTCGCCACCCCGAAAGCTGCGCTTCCGATCACCGCGACAAGCGCCACGGGAATGCGCGGAATGCGCATGAGAATGAGCATGATAGCGCAGATGCCGAGCCCTAAGGCGACATCCTTTTCGATCAAGCGGATACCGAGCGCCGCCAGCGAAAGACCAAGGCCGAGCTGCAAACCCGCCGCGATCGTCGGCGGTAGAATGCGCGCGAGGCGTTCGATGAGGCCTGTCGCACCGACGACGAGAAAGAAAGCACCGATGACGAGGCCGGCGCCGGCGACTGCGGCTGGATCGAGCGGCTGGATGAGAACGGCCGCGGAAGCGGCCTTCATCGGCTGCACGGCCATGGGTATGCCGTAGAAGCCGCCGGCAAACGCATAGAAAAGACCGAAGGTCACGAAGATCCCGGTCGGGTCCATGCCGACCACGGTGATCGCACCGATGATATGCGGAAGAAATGTCCCTAGGTCGCCAAGCGCGCCGGAGAATTCCGAAAGCGTGAAAGCAAAGCGGCGCCCTGCGATCGCGACGCTCGGTTCGCGCGATGCGGCTTCGTTCAGTCGCTTCGGATCGCCGGGGCCATGGCTGACGTTGCCTTCCCTATCGTCTTTTGAATCGGTCGAATGCGCCACGTGATGTCCTTGGCTTCTGCGCGTTCAACATGTCCGACCGGTCGTCGTCAAGGCGCGACTTGCATGTTGTGCAACAGCTATGTGGACGGCGCCACAGGACATTGCGCCAAGGTTGTGATCACTTCTGCATCGCTGATCTGGCGGAAGTCATCGTAATAGGCGCCGATCGAACCCAGGAAGGGATATTCTTCGAGACACAGCACAGCGTCAGCATCCTCGCGCATCGCAGCAAGCGTATCGGGTGGGCCGATCGGCACTGCGAGAACGATGAATTTCGCTTCGCGCTGCCGCAAAGCGCGCAGAGCCGCACGCATCGTTGCGCCGGTCGCGATCCCATCGTCAATGACGATAACGGTGCGTGCTTTGATCTCGGCGCGGGTCCGGCTCCCGACATAGCGCTGACGGCGGCGTTCGATCTCGGCGAGTTCGCGATTGCGCACCGCATCGAACTGTTTTTCGCTAATCTGGCCTGCGCGGATCACGCTGTCATTGCGGACAGTGATCGGCGTATCGCCATCGACGACGGCGCCCATGGCAAGCTCCTCTTGCCGCGGCACGCCGATCTTGCGCACGAGAATGAGGTCGAGCGGCGCATCAAGGGCTTTGGCGACCTCGGCCGCAACCGGAACACCGCCGCGCGGCAAGGCCAACACGACGGGATGAAGGTCCTTATAGGTGAGCAGCGCCTTTGCCAGCCGCTGCCCGGCTTCTGTTCGATCCTTGAAAGGCATGCTGGCCCTCCGCTGGTTGCAGCAGAGAGTTTATGGCCGACGACTCAGCGCGCCAAGCGCGTGAACTGAGCTCAGCCGTTGCTGCAGGCGGATTCCGTCGCCCGCGGCCGCGGTTCAAGATAGGCCGCAAACCATTTCGCCGCATAGTCGGTCGCAGTCGTCAAAGCGCCGGGTTCCTCGAAGAAATGGCCGGCGTCTATGACGATCTTCAACGCACTCGGCCCACGCAGACGCCGCAAGGCTTGCTGGTTCTGCGAAATGACGGCGGAGTCCCTGCTGCCGACGATCAGCAGCGTCGGCGCAGAGATCATGTTGAGGTGCTGGCCGGCAAGGTCGGGCTGGCCGCCGCGCGCGACAATGGCGCCAATCCCCGAACCAAGTTGCGCTGCCGCCGCCAGAGCCGCCGCCGCACCGACATTCGCCGCAAAGAAACCGAGCGCGAATGTGCTAAGCGTGGGAGCCTCTGCGATCCATTGCGCGACGGCCTCAAGTCTGCGGGCGAGCCGGTCGATATCGAAGACCACGTGCCGGTCTTCTTCCTCGGCCGAGCTCACAAGGTCAAAGAGAAGGGTCGCAAAACCGCGCTGATGCAGCGCATGAGCGACGGCACGGTTGCGCGGATCGGTCCGCGCTGACGCAACCGCCTGAACGAAAATGATAAGCCTTTTGGCGCCTGCCGGAACATGAAGAACGCCGCCAAGTTCGCCCGGCAGGATGAGGTTATGGTCCGTCAGCCCGTCGCGCATATCGCGCCGATCGAGCGGTTTGCGGAAGTCGATGACCGCCATTGACTGCCCTCCTTCGCCGCATGCCTGCGCGAAACGAGCCTACGCGCCCAGCGATCGGACATGCCTGCGTACCGCATCACGTTGAGGTTCGTGCCTCAACCTTCGCTAGAGTTAGCCGCCGTAAATGGGCACTTTATGGGCGATTGCGCGAATTTTTCGTGAGAAGCCGAGACTGTCGACCTCCGTTGATCCAAAACGAACCAAAAGAACTTCGATCGCGCACGACGGTTCATCGATTTGAAAAACTGCCCGGCCTTGCAGCAGACAAAAGATGCAACCAAATGAAACAAACGAGCGGCGCAACGAAACGGGATGCGCGGGTGAGCTCAAACGCAGCTGTTCGTTGACTGTCCGCTGATCAAAGAGTCCGCTGATCAAAGGAGGATGTGTCATGGCTGAGCCAGGGAGCAAGATTCCGGTCAAGAGCGAGAAAAGATCCTCACTTTCCAATCTCTTCGCGCCCACCGTGCCGAGCTGGGGACGGTTCGATATATTGCGCCGCGAGGTCGATCAGCTGTTCGATAGATTTCGCGAGTCCAGCTCTCGGCTAGCGCACCCCTCCTCATTCTTCGACTTTGGCTGGGCGAGCGATGCCGGCTCTAGCATCGCCCCGGCCGTGGATGTGGTCGAAAAGGACAAGGAATATGAGATCACGGCGGAGCTGCCCGGGCTCGACGATAAGAACATCGAGGTCAAGCTCTCGAATGGCATGCTGTTGATCAAAGGCGAGAAGAAGGAAGAGAGAGAGGAACGCGATAAAGATTATTTATCTTTCCGAACGCCGCTATGGCGCCTTCACCCGGTCATTCCAGATTCCGGCCAGCGTCGATACGGACAAGATCGAGGCAAGTTTCTCGAAGGGCTTGCTCACCATCAAGCTGCCGAAATCGGCCGAGGCGATGAAGAGTGACAAGACGATCCAGATTAAAGCAGCCTGAGCTGAAAATCACGCGTTGCGCGGAGGGCATCTCTCTCCGCGCAAAAGCTGGGTCTCAATTTTCCTTGAAGCGCGTGGCTGTGGCCTTCACCGTCGCCGATATGCGATAAACCTTCCGCTGCGCCACATCCGGCGCGACCTTTCCCTCACGAGCCGATCCCCATGAACTATGTAAAACTCGGCCGGGCCGGCCTCGATGTATCGCGCATTTGCCTTGGCTGCATGAGCTATGGCGAGCCTCAACGCGGCAATCACCCCTGGACCCTGCCCGAAGAGGAGACGCGGCCCTTCATCCGCAAGGCGCTCGATCTCGGCATCAATTTCTTCGACACCGCGAACTACTATTCGGCCGGTTCGAGCGAAGAAATTCTTGGCCGCGCGTTGAAAGATTTCGCCCAGCGCGACCAAGTCGTCGTGGCGACCAAAGTTTTCTTTTCCGATACGCCGGGTCCCAATATGTCGGGCCTATCGCGTAAGGCGATCTTCCAGCAGATCGATGCGAGCCTGAAGCGGCTCGGCATGGATTACGTCGATCTCTACCAGATCCATCGCTTCGATTATCACACACCGCTTGAGGAAACGCTCGAAGCGCTGCATGATCTCGTTAAAGCTGGCAAGGTCCGCTACATCGGCGCTTCCTCCATGTATGCATGGCAGTTCGCCAAGGCGCTCGGTATTTCGGAGCGGCATGGCTGGACGCGCTTCTCCACCATGCAGAATCATTTGAACCTGATCTATCGGGAAGAGGAACGCGAGATGCTGCCGCTTTGCCGCGCGGAAGGCATCGGCGTCATTCCGTGGAGCCCGCTAGCGCGCGGCCGTCTGACGCGCGATATCGACGATAAGACGGCGCGCGCGCAAACCGACGAATATGGCCGCACGCTCTACAATGCGAATGTCGAAGGCGATCTCAAGGTGATCAAGCGCGTCGCCGAGATCGCTGCGGCACGCGGCCAGCCGCGCGCGCAGATTGCGCTTGCCTGGCTCCTACAGAAGCCGGGCGTCACCGCGCCGATCATCGGCGCAACCAAGATGCAGCATCTCGAAGATGCCGTCGGCGCGCTCTCCGTCACGCTCGATTCCAAGGAGATCGCAGCGCTCGAAGAGCCCTATGTCCCGCATCAGGTCTCCGGCTTCGCGTAAGCGCGAAGCCCATCAGCAGCTCAGGCCGCAGTCACAATTGCGCGAATGCGGCTTTTAAATTTCATTTAGTCGGCGCTGGCCGCGACGTCATTCGTATGAACGGCAGGCCCCCCAGAGCGCTTCGAAACGCGAGACGACAGCGATGACCGCCAAACTTCTGGCGCTCGACACATAATCGGCGACACCTAAAGCTCGCGGATTGCGAAACGCATGTCGCGCAGATACTCGGTCATCACCTCTTCCATCAGGCCAGTCGAACAGACGACAACGGAATTGCAGACGGTCGCGGTGCGGATCAAGAAACCCGCTGCCTCGCAGGCGAGGACGAGCATATAAACACTGTCTTCCGACATATAGGGCGCGAGAAAACGCGCCAGCGTCGATTGTTCGAAACCGCCGGGTGTTTCCCGCCAGATCTCTTCGAGGTGCAGAAGATCGGTTTCCGGGAACATGGCCGCGGACATCCGCTGCGGCGTTGCCTGCTTCTTAGCAAGCTCGTCGACGTGGGAATTATGCAGATCGAGCAGCACCATGATGTCGTCGGGGCCAGTGAGGCCAAGCGCGTGGATCGCATAGAAGAACTCGGCAAAGGCGTACATATGGGGGCTTGCCAGCTGATTGAGCACGGAAGCGTCCTTGTTGAGGCTTTCCCGGCAAAAGCGCTGCAGAAGCCCGGCCTTGGTCCGCCGAATAATGTCGAGCGCGGTCCAGTTCTTCTTCAGGTCGTTCATTGCCGTCACGCTCCAGTGATGCGCGAGAAAGCCTGGAGCAACGGACGCACGCTTACGGATGACGGTCGCCTCGACTGGCTTTGGCGATGCCGTAGGCTCCAGCCAGAAGCGTGTGCGGGCATTCGAATGGGTTTCTCTCCGTTTCATGCCGCAATCTCCCTGGCCTCCGAACAGCATCCGCGATCAGTCTTTGGTTTCATCAATCTTTTGTTTCAGCCTTCGACACCGGCCGGCTCCAACGCCAAATCGACAGGCAGAGGCCGAACAGCCAGAGCAGGACGCCGGCGAGCCGCGGCTCCCAAAAAGCCGCGAGCTCGCGCACAAAGGCTTCGACCCATTCGGACAACCGCCAGGCGGCCGCATAAGAGCTGTTGTCGAGTATCCGGTCGGTCTCGCCGCCGAATGAGCGGGCGAGCAGCACCTTTTCCGTATCGGTCAATCCACGAATGATGGGCACCTGCCCCAGCGCTTCCGACGATAGGTTGAAGTCAGCCGTTTCGCTGTGAGCTATCGCACCTGACATGCAGAGGGTGGCTGCCAGTAAGGCGGCGCGAGCGAGCAAGGCGGGGCGCATGATCTGTCCTTCGAAGCGGGCCGAACGTTTGTCGGCCGCGCGGGGAAAGACGGACGGGACAGAGGTTTTTAGAGGGGCCGACAAGAAAATCGTCGTGTTTAAGGTTGGGTTTTTACGCATGCAGCTCGGACATAGCGTGTAGGTCACGCTGCGACCATGCGAAGAACCAGGGAAGACAGAATGAGACGCGCCGCTGCCATCGCGGCGCGCCGTTTCATTTGGTCTGAATGTGCGCTCACGGCGCCTTGGCGAGATAGCTGCGCAGAACCCAAGAATTGTCGGTGCGGCGCGTCTCGACGAAGAGCATTTTCGGCGCTTCGCGTGTCGCCTCGACGATCGAAGCGGCGATCTTCCTCTCGACCGGCTTGCCGAAATGCGCGAGATCGAGCAGCTTTGAAATCTCCTGCGCCGGGGGCGGTGCCGCTTTATCTGTCGGGCCGTCCTGGATGGCTTCCGCCGCCGCCGCACGTAATTGCTTCGGCCACATGGCGCGGAACAGCGCATTGGATGCATAGATGTTCGCCTTGCTCACGCGGCCATTGACGACGACAACAAAGCCAAGAACGTCGTCCTCGCGCAGACCGGCGGGCTCCAGCGCATCGATGAAGCTCTTTTGCGCAGCCTTCAGTTTACCAAGGTCGAGAGACAAAGCTAGGCTCGTGGGCGATGTCGGATCGGCAGCATTGGCACGCAGCCTGCGCGAAAGATTGGCCTGAACCGAGGCGGCCGTCGCCCACATTTTGGATTGCAGATCCGATGTGTTCACTGGCTGGCCGACCGGCGGAGCGGCCGCTTCATAAAGTATGGTACGCGCGTTCGGCGACGGCATGGCAGCCGCCGCGGAAACGAAATGCCCGTCCTGCGTGCCCTGCCGCGGCGCCCAACGGCCCGACTCGACGCAGAAGACGGTAAGCGTCAGTCTGCCGGAGCGCGGCGGCAGAACAAGACTGGAGACAATGACGCGATCCTGCTTGCCGCCCGTCACGATGTCGCCAGACTGGATGAAGACTTCGCGATGGCCGAAATTCTCGATCGCAAGTTCATTGACATGACCGACTTCGCTGATGCGCACGCTCTGCTTTTGCAGAGCCTCTTCCAAAGTCATCGGCACAGGGCCCGGTACCGACTGTCCATGCACGAGGAAGAGAGTCAGATTGTCATGCGCCAATGGACCCGAAATCCGGTAGTCGTCGGCGCGCGCGCCATAACTCGGCGCGGTGATTGACAAAAGCGCCGTCCAAAGGATTGCGGCTGACCGCAGCCAGGGCTCGCCCATATATGCCTCCTTTAAAAATTGCCGCGCCTTAGCTTACGATCGACGGAAGCAGCAACGCAGTTTGGGAGACGGACGGCTGGCGGATTTCGAAAGTCGGCGGATCAACAAAATCAGAAGTGACGAAACGGCTTCGCGTCCGTCTCAAGAGGCGACCGGCCAGCGCCCCTGCACTTGTCTTTTATCGATCAATGATAAGGGCGAAGGTCAGGGCTCAATCGCTTTGAGCTTGAAGATACGCGACCAGCCGTCGATGTCCTGCAACATCAATGTCGCAACGGCTTGCGTCTCGGCGCCGACATCTTCAATCGCGAGAGGCTGCGTCACATCGATGGATTCGATGCGGCGCTTGGCAGTCTCCAGCGCGAAAATCATGTGGCGCGATTGCTCGGTGAGCAATTGCAGCTCGGTATAGCTCCTGATGCCGAAAGCGGCGGCCGAAACAGCCGGCAGAACAATCGCCAGCCATGTCAGGACGAGAATTGCGGCCTCGCCCAGCTCGTCGAACCAGCCGCCTTGATGCGTCCCGATCAAGACAAACAATTTCAAGGCAACGCAGACACAGACGGCGACGAAGCACCATTGACCGAATTTGAAGAATGTCTCGTCGGCACGTTCGGATTTTTCTGCACGCGCGCGGTGATAGGCCAATTGTGTATCGATCAAGCCGCCGACGATCTGCTTTTGGACCACCGGGCCGAGAAATGCCGCCGAGTTTCCTGTCGGCAGAGGAGCGGCGCGTTCCCAGGCGGCGAAAAGCCAGGCGATCCAGGCTTTGCGATCGTGATGACCCTGCGCATGCACCATGCGATAGACGGCACCCAACGAGACACTGCGCCCCAGAGGTCCGAGCACTTGCTGTTTGCGGCACAATTCGGCAAGCAGCCTATATTCGATGAAACGTTGGTGCCAATCGCCGCGGATCGCGGAGATGACGGTCACAAGGATCAAGCCAAGCATCAGTGCTTCGAGAAGAACGGCGGCAACCACCAGGCCGAAATGGCCGTGGGCAACCGCCGCCAGAGCGCTGAAGACGAGCGTTGCGGTCGCGAAAACAAACAGCCACATATAGGCGGAGCGATAGCGTGCCGCATATTGGCCCGTGCACTTATTCGCCGGTTGGTAGCGGTCGGCCCAATAGCGGGCCGTGCTGCCCAGGTCAGACACGGACGCGGATTGCCGTGTTGACTTTGCCGGCAGCATCCGCGACGCCCATTGCATCATGACATCATAGGCCCGCGCCCAAGCGCCCGGCGGCATTGGATCGCGCCAGCTATAATCTTTGAGCGGCTCCAGCTGCTTGCGCTGTCCAAGATGGGACAGTCTTGCGAGAAGGCCATGCATGTGATGCGCCGCTGCCGGCGGCGGCAGGATCTGGCTCTCGATAGAAGCACACAGCGCCTTCAACGGATCGGCGGCGGCCCGATTCTGCTGGCGCAAATCCTCGCGGCCTGCGATCCAGACCGGCTCGCAGTCCTCTGTCGCGTGAATCCATAAGACGGGAACGCCACCGAGCGCCGCATATTCGACGATCTCGGCGGTCCCACCACGGCCGCCGCTCGGTCCGCCATCCCAGATGGCGAGCAAAATATCGCTGTTGCGGACGACGAAACGTCCGACAGCTTCATAGGCGTCGTTTTGCTCTGCGCGGCCGCCATCGAGCGATAAGACGGCATTGCCGCTATCGCCGGCGCGGCCGAGAAGCGCCGTGAACTGCGCCAGATCCTCCGCTGCCGAGAGGGGTGGTTCGGCCGGATTCTGCGCGCCGGAAAAATCCTCTTCATATTCGGCACGCGCGAAGGGCATCGGCACGAAGAGATCATAGTCGAGCGAAAGCGCGGCCTCCGCGCCGAGCCGGTCGCCACCACGTGCCAGTGGCGATAGAAATCGCAGCCAAGCTTGCGGCGCCTCGTTGTCTCCCATGCCGTAAGATGCGCGGACCCGCGCGTCTTGGGCGAGCCGCGTCATGGTCTCGCGCGCCGCGCTCAAAGCTTTGTGGAGATGGCCGCGCAAGGCCTCGACCCGATCGGCCCGTAAGGCGCGCGCGCCAGTGATCCCGATCCGCAGCGCCAGACGCGGCGGATGCTGCGATGCAACGGGCTTCGCCGGCTCGTCGCGTCCAGTTGGGTTGGCTTGACTCATGCGGCCGTTCCCGGCCTGCCAGGACTAGGGAAGGAATTTCGCCAGATCGCCAAGCGTGCTGTCGTACAGCGTCACGGCATCTTTGACCGTCTTGGTCGTCACGCCGCCATACAGGAAGATGTCAAAGTCGAAGTTGAGCGAACCATCGCTCGGATCGATGTAGAGCTTCGTATAGCGATGCTCGGCATTCCATTTGTTCGTCAGAGCGAGCGTAAAGTTCGGGCTCTTGGTGAAAGAGGTCTCGAAATTCAGCGAGCCGCATTTGTTTTGCGGATCGCAGCTGTAGAAATAGACGCGGACCTTATAGCCCTCCATCGCGGTGGCGACGGCTTTATGTTTGGTTGTCGTGCCAAACTCATAGACGTCCGCCTTGTAGCCGGCGTCCCGCATGATCGCCGCCATCGCGTCCGGGGTGATCGAGGTGAGAATGTCGGACTGGGCAGCCGGCGGGGCGTTTTGCGGCGGCGCGTTTTGCGGCTGCTGGGACTGCGCTTGCCGGGGTTGCGGCTGCGCCGACTGGCTCGTGGCCGACTGATAAGAGGCGAGGAGGAAACCAGCGGCAATCAGGGAGCTGGTGATGACGGGGCTGAAAATACGCATCGTCGGGCAACCATTTTCGCTAAAGAAAAAGCGGCACCGGCGTAGCGTCTGCGGCCGTGCCAATGCTTCGGGGGTAGCCCATTTTCGTCCTCTGCGCAACGCCAGTTCGTGGCAAGAATTGCAGGATGACAAAGAGAGGACAAGGACCGCCTTCGGCCGCCCGGCTGGTGGTGCGCCGAAAACGGCCGAGCGTCCGCCTTGAAGTTGCCGCCTCGGACTTACCCCCGGATTGCCCCTGGAATTGCCCCTTGGACTTGCTTCCGTTTTGCTTGCCTCGCCTCGGTCAAGCCGTGCATAATATAATCGAACATTCGAGGCGGATAGCTTCGCAGAAAAGGCTGGAGACATTGCGCCATGACCTTTGTCCCGGGATTTTCGCACGACCTCTTCATTAGCTACACGCATCTCGACAATGAGCCTGACGAGAAGCAGGTCCGCTGGGTCAGCGAATTTCGCAAAAATTTCGAAAGCCATTTGCGCAAGCGGCTGGGCAGCGACGACGTTTCGATTTTCTTCGACAGCACAAATCTCGAAGCCCATCACGAACTCGCTTCCCTGGTCGAGAAGGTCCAGGCCTCCGCCGTCTTTGTCGCCGTTTTGTCGCGCGCCTATATCGCCCGGGACTGGACGATCAAGGAGCTGAACGCCTTCAACGAAGGTGTGAAGCAGGGCAATCCGGCGCTTGCCAACATCAATCGCATCGTCGCCATCGAGACGCTGCCCTTCGAAGACAATGAGCGGATTGCGGCTTTACTCGCTGGCCCGAGAGGCATGGGCATCAAGCGGACGCGTTTCTATTTCAAGGACCCCGAAACCAAGATTGACTACACTTTGCAACCGAGCAACAGCGACAGCTATGGCAAAAGCATTGCCGAGCTCGCCGAGAGTTGTGTCAGCCTTCTGCGCGAATTGAAATTGCGATCTTCTGCCGTTGCGCCGAGACCCGTGCAGGCCATCAATCTTCCCCTCTCGGGCAAGACCGTCTTCCTCGCGCAATCGACCGATGATCTCGACGAGAAGTCCGTTCAGGTCCGAAATTATCTAACGCAATTCGGCGCCAAGGTTCTTCCGGAAGGCGATTATCCGGGCGGCGGCGCGGAATTCGCCCGGGCGGTGCGGGCCGATCTCGATAAGGCGGATCTCTACGTCCAGCTTCTGAGCCAATACCGCTCGAAGCGGCCCGATGATTTGCGGCAGAGCGAGGTCGAGCCGCCGCAAAGTTACTCGATGTTTCAATATGTGGCCGCGAAGCGCCGGGACAAGCCGATGCCGATGCTGCTGTGGCGCGACCCGCTCGTCAAAATCGAACAGGTGGATCACTACGACAAGCAATTGCTGACCGCACCCGATGTGCTGGTCATGGGCCTGCAGGAATTCCAGAACGAGATCAAAACCTATTTCGAACGGGAAGCGGCCAAAGCCGCAGCCGAAAAGCGCCGCGAAGAAGAGGCCCGTCAGCGCGAGCAAGATGCCAAGCGGCGGCAGCCCGAAAACACGCTGAATGGCGACAGCTGGGAAGAGCCTATCGACGAGAGCGCCTTCTTCATCAATGCCTACGACGACGATCAATATCTCGCGAATATGCTGCTGCAAGCCTTTCAAGCGCGGCGGCGCAATGCCTTTCTCTCGAGCTACAGAGGCTCGGCGAAACTGAAGGACGAAGAGATCGACGAGAACTGGATCAATTGCGATGGTCTTCTGCTCGTCTTCGGCGAAGCGCCGGCGCATTGGGTGCGCGCGCAACTGCGCCGCTATATCAAGCTTGCCGCACGGCGCGAGAAGCCGCCGCGCTATAAGAAATTGCTTTTGGCACCCGGTGCGCAACCCGATGAACTCGGCATGGCGACGAGCTTCGATCCGATCGATTGCCGCGAGGGCTCAACGGATGATTTGATCCAGAAATTTGTCGGCGAATTATGTCTGACACGTTAGCAGCGGAGTCCGTACGCGCGCCCTACCCCGGCCTCCGGTCGTTTCGCCGCGATGAGACCCATCTCTTTTTCGGTCGCGAGGACTGTATCCATTCGCTCGTCGATCGTTTGGCGACGACACGCTTCCTCGCCGTGCTCGGCTCGTCCGGCACCGGAAAATCTTCGATCGTCAAGACAGGTCTTCTTGAGGCGCTGGAAATCGGCCTCATGGAAAGGGCCGGCGCGCGCTGGCGCGTCATCGACTTCCGACCCGGCGGCGCGCCTCTGACCAACCTCGCTCGCGAGCTCTTGAAAACCGGCTCCAAAGGCGAGGAACCGAGCGAGATCGATGCGAAGATGCTGCGCGGCTTCCTAGCCCGCGGCCCGCGCTCGATAATCGAGTGGTGCCAGGACGGCAATCTGCCGGCGAAACCGAAAACCAATCTTTTATTGCTCGTTGACCAATTTGAGGAGCTGTTCCGCTATCAAGGCTATGCCGGCAAGGAGGAATCGGAAGCCTTCGTAGCCTTGCTGCTTGAAAGCGCCAACAGCCCGGAATTTCCGATCTATGTCACGCTGACGATGCGCTCGGAATACCTCGGCGCCTGCGCTCTTATCGACGGGCTCGCTGAATCGATCAGCCGCGGCATGGTCTTGATTCCGCGCATGACGCGTGCGCAATGCCGGCAAGCTATCGAAGGGCCGGCAGAAGTCTGCGGCATCCCGTTCCAAAAGCAAGACCCTCTTGTCAACCAGATCTTGAACGATCTCGCCAATTTCGCGCCCTGGGACGACAGCGGCTCGAGCGATCAGCTCGATCGCCTTGTGCGCCGCGCCGATCAATTGCCGCTGCTGCAATACACGCTCAATCGGATGTGGCTCGATGCCAAAACGAATGGCCAGGGCAAGCCGATCAAACTGCGGCTTGCGGACTATCAGGCAATCGGTGGCCTGAGCGGCGCGCTCAACACGCATGGCAATGCGCTTTTCGACGAGCTCGCGAAGAAAGGACTCGGCATTGTCGTTGAGAATATCTTCCGCGCCCTCGTGAATGGCACGACAGTCGCCGAGGCCGTGCGGCGGCCGCGGACATTCGGCGATCTCGTCGCACTCTGCGACGGCAATGTACAAGCAGTCGAAGAGGTCCTCTACACATTCTGCGCGCCGGGCTGCAATTTTCTCGCACCTGAGTTGCGCGATCCGGGGTCGGAGAAACGCGTGCCGCTCAATGCGGGCCAATGGATCGACATCAGCCATGAGAGCCTGATCCGCCAATGGAATAAGATGGCCGAATGGCTCAATGACGAAACCATTGCCTCGCAAAATTGGCGGCGCCTCAAAGATCGGATGGCGGATGGCGAGCAGATTAGAGGCCGCGAACTGGCCAATCTCATCGCCTGGCGGGACGAGACCAAGCCGAACGAGGCCTGGGCGGCGCGCTATGGCGGCAATTTCAAGGAGGCCATGGCCTTCCTGGACAAAAGCCAATCGGCCGCGACAGCCCGGCGGCGGGTGTTCTGGATGGCGGGTGTGGTGATCTTCGGAATCCTATTGGCTTCGACGATCACCGCTGGCGCACTTTGGTACCGTGCGCAGACTCTGAATGCGACTCTGGATGCACAGAATCGAGATCTTCAAAACAGCAAGGAGCTGCTCGAAAAGCAGAAGACTCTGCTCGAAAGTCAAACGAAGGCACTGGAATCTCAGAAGACGGCGCTCGAAACAACGCTGCGCGAAATCAGCGAGATGCGGAAAGAGAAAGTGGATAAGACCGAGCGTCTTGCCATCTTCGGACCACCACCGGCTGGCAATGACAAGAGCGAAGACGAGGACGATAAAGTTCCAGCGACGGATAAAATATCGAATACTTTAACGGGACCGACGCCGAAGGAATTGCCGGGCAGAAAAACTCTCAAGACGATGGATCTTTACGCAGCGCTCTTAGCCGCGTCTATGAAGGTCGATTCGACAACGAGCGTTCCCATCGTCTTGGTCGACGTCGACAGCCAACCGCATCCGAAAACAATTCCGACGGCCGCACGCATATCCTATGCAGGCGCTGGAGGTACGCTCGACGACAAGATTCAACAGAAGATGTCTGCCGACCTATCGAAAGTCGTGAGTACCTGGAACAGCGCGATCATTTTCTTCGGCGGCGATGTAAAGTCCTGGGAAGGCTATAATGCCGCTTTGCGCGCTATCGAGATCGGCTATCCGAACGTCTATTGGTATCGCGGCGGCCTTGCTGCGTGGCAGGCGCAGAATTTGAAGACCGCGCCGTGATTGTCATCGGTGAATTTTCCAATGCGGGGGCGGCGCGCCGCTGGGGTGACTGGGCTCGAACCGCCGCAAGTGCGCGAAAAGCTCAATACGCCTAGCGAGGCAGATGCGAATGCTGCTTGGCCCAATGCAGCGTCGAATGGGTGGCCAGCGCTTTGCCCATTGGAGGGCTCGTCATCGAGGCGCTTGTCGTCCGAAGATGCAGATGACCCATCGCTCCGACGCGCATCGAGGTCTGATGCGCCGTCCCCGTCGCCATCGGAGCGCCCAAGGTCGCTCCGCTATTTTGCATCATGGCCACAGGCCGCAACGCCATCTCGCCATTCCCCACGGCAGCGACGGGGGCTAGAGCCGTTTCGCTCTTCGTCATTGCTGTCATCGGCTGGGCCGACATATGGCCTTCAGCCAGGGCCGCGATCGGCCGCAGCGCGGCGCCGCCACTCACGATGGCCGCGACGGGACGCAGCGACGTCCGGCCCTCTGCCAAGCGAGCTACGGGGC
This sequence comes from uncultured Methylovirgula sp., assembly GCA_964644615.1. GTDB lineage: Bacteria > Pseudomonadota > Alphaproteobacteria > Rhizobiales > Beijerinckiaceae > Methylovirgula. The sequence goes on from CAZXXA010000011.1 coordinate 28,810, forward strand.
CGTTTTCGATGATTGCAGCGACCGGTCGCAAGCTCGTGGTTCCATGTCGCAGGGCAGCCGTCGGACGCAGCGGAGCTTCATTATTGATGACCGCTGCAACGGGCCGCAAAGACGTCGCGCTTTTTGCGATAGCGGCGGAGGGTTGCAGGCTGGTCGCGGCGCTCTGCATGGCGAGGGCCGCACCCGGCATGGCCTCGGCGCCCATCGCCTTCGTCGGCGCGCCGGACAATTCGACCGGCCGACGCATCGATTCATCGGCAGAAGCGGTCAGAGAACCCAATCCAAGCGCGAGACCTAATCCCGCGGACAATACATAACGCAACGCCATAAACGCAGCTCCGATCCTGCGAGATGAAACTGCCATGGGAAGCCCCCTATGTTTTTTTTTGCAAATCCGTTCGACCTGCGGGAAGACTCAAGAAAGCCCTGCATCGCAATGACGGATTTGTCTCGCGCTAGCGTGGCCATTTCATGGCCCACGCCGCGCATTTTCTGGTCATGCCGTCGTTTTTATGCGGCGGATTTCCTCACGGACTCGCTGCCTTGAAGAACTCGAAGTTCTGGAAGGTAAGTTTCGCCGTCACACCATTTCCGGCACCGCCACCGACACCGATGAGCGAGCCATTATCAGGCGGCGTGCCGTTGAACTGCGTCATTTTCTTGCCATTGACGAAGATCGTGGCGACGTGGCCCCGCATCTGAACTTCGACCTGATTCGTGTCGCCAAGCTGGAATTTGATCGCCGGATCGGGCGTCCAGCTGATCGGCGTCAGCCAGCGGCCGTTAGAAGCGCGGTCGACCTTGTAATAGCCCTGTTTGCCGTCGCTGCCGATATTGAGCACATACATGTTCGAATAATCGGTCACCCAGAAGAGGACCAGCGCCTGCGCCTGATCAATGGCGCTCGCTTCGGCGATCGAGGCCTGCACGCAGATGCTGCCGTCGCCATAATAATCGCTCTGGCTCACGACCCAGCGCAGATAGCCCGGCTGTGGCTGCACGACAAGCGAACCATTCGCGACACTGAGCGTGTTGTCGGCCTTGCCCCAGCTCGGGTCCAAAGTCTGGAACGTATCCTGGAACGCCGGTTTGCCCGTGCACGCCGCGAAGGCCGGATCGGTGACCAAAGCGCCGGCGAGCGCGAAGAGACCCATCAGCTTGAATCGCATACCCATCACCCTCCTCCCGACACAACGGCAGCCGCCGTCGGATGCCCCACTCGAGTAGCTCGCCCACGGCGAGCGTTCCATCAAGCATCTGAATCCGCGCAATGCCGCGCGGACAGCAATCGCCTTCAACATTGAAAGACGCGCGAGCGTCTCATAGTTCATGCAACATCGGCCCCGGCGCAGCACCGCTTCGCGACCGCCGGAGGATTATGAATTCGACATCTGCCAGGAATAGACCTTGGTCGTGACACTCGTATCCTTATCGGGCCCGACGATGACGAGCGACACGGGCCCGTCCGAGATCGGCTTGTAAGACAGCGACGGATACCACTGGCTGTCCGTATTGCTGACGATCGTGCGGTTGTTCGCGTCCTTGAGATAGATTGCCACCGGTGTTTCCTTGTCGGCATAGACAAAGACGAAGTATGGAACGCCGGCCTTCAGAGGAAGCGTCTGGACTTTGATCCGCTGCGCCTTCTTCGTCGTCGGATCGATGCGCATGTCGTTGGAGACGAGCTTGTCGGGCGTCGTCAATACGGGCGCCGCCGCGGCCTTCGGGTCAGGCTTGGCGTGATCCATGATCCAAGCGCCGATCACATCGATGCCGCGTCTGAAATTGGCCATCTGCGCCGCCCAATAGGGCTTGTCAGCATCGAAGGCAGCCTGGGCGCGGCCTGCCGCCAAATCCGCGACGACATCGATGCGCTGCGCATAATTGATTTCGACGCCGCTCGGCGCGCCACGGCTCGCCCACTCGCCTTTCGGGCCGAAGGTGCCGGCATTGTTGATCGCAACGATATGGCCGGACGCAGCGACGATCGGACTGCCGGAGCCGCCGCCCGTCTCCGGGATTGAATGCTGCACGAGATAGCGATGTGCGGGATCGGTTTGCAGGAACAGGAAATCCGTCAGCGCCGTGATATTGCCGAAGTGGACTTGCGGCGTCGCCGCGACCGTCAGAACCCGATCGCCCGAAACATTCTCATAAGGGAAGCCGGCAGAGGCGAGCGGCATGCCGGGCTTCAATGCCAGGAGTTCATCCTTCGATGCGAACTCGAGCCGGATCTCGGGCGGCAGTTCCTCTTTGACCGTCAGCAGACCGGCATCATAGCCATAGCCGGAGATTTCGCTGGGCGCCTGTCCATAGACAGAGGGCACAAAGGCCGGGTCCTTGCCCGAGACGAGTCTTGGAAAATCGATGTAGCCGGGATGGAAGCTGTGCTCGACGACTTCATAGGGCGTGTGGCCAGTCCCCGACTGCAGCACCAGCAGCTTGTCGCCTGGCTGCAGATTATCGCATTCGGCAATCGTCCGATCCGCCACAGGGAATTTGTCGTCGCAAATGCCGGCGATATGCGCATTGGTCGCCAAGACATGCGGACCGATCACCCAAGCCGTGCCGAGCGCCGTTTTGCGGCCCTGCGCATCCTGCAGGATGACAAGGAAGGTCGCGTTCCAAACTTTATCGATGACGCTTTGGCTGATGCTTGTCGCAGCCGCCGCCTGGCTATGCGCCAAAGCCTGTTTGGCGGCCGTCTCGTCTTGAGTCAGGCTGGCGATCGTCGCCGCCATCTGCCGCTGATTCTGGTCGTAGATGCGATACCAGATACCAATCACCGCGACGATCAGGATCGCGACGAACGCACCCGCCAAACGTATATGATGAAGCTGCGTCGCGGCGGGCACGAATTTATCTTCGCGGCCTGTGACGCCGATGTTCGGACTGAGATCGGCGCGGTCGATTTTGACTTCGAAGCTCGGACCGTCCTTGCGGCCGAGATGCAAGACCGAATTGGGATCGATGGTTTGATCAGCGCCGACAGGAGTTCCATTGACGCTGACAAAATGCAGGCCGTGCGAGCCTTCGTGAATATGGATGGTCCAATCGTTGAGATCGCGGACCAGCGCGAAATGCCGGCGCCCAATGAGCTCTTCATCAGCGGGATAGACGATGTCGCAATCGGGCTCGCGGCCGAATTCGATTTTCGTTTTGCTGTCGTCGAAGCTTTGGCTCTGTCCCGCGAGCGGGCCGCTCAAGTGGCGAATGGTAATCATCGCAGATACTCAAATAAAGATAAGAAAATGCGCCATACCACTAGGGCTTGGCCATAGTGTCCGCAGGCTTTTTAAAAAGCAAGCCGCATTTCAGCTAGGAATTCTGCGGGTTCGACACCGCGGCAACGATGATACGGCTGACCTCCGCCGCCGATCGCGGTCGCAACCATTTGACCGGCGCAACCATGCGCCGCAAAAGGCTTATGCACGGCTGTGGGATGCCAGCAGAACGCAGTGATTTCGTAATACCGTTGTCATATCGCCAGAAATTGCGCCCCATTTTCGGTGCCACGCCGAGCAATTCGAGCGCCATGACCCCTAATGCAAAAAGGTCGGTACGCGCATCGATGCGGCCGCCTTCCTTTTGTTCCGGCGCCATATAGGCCGGCGTTCCCCGGCCCGAGCGCTCATTGAGGCCGAGAAGCGCAATGCCGAAATCCACGATCACCGGCTGCTTCGTCCCGGCCAGCATGACGTTGTCAGGCTTGAGATCGCAATGCACGATGTGTGCGGCGTGAATGGCGGAGAGCGCATAAGCGATCTTGGTGATGAGATCGAGCGCTTGCGTAGCCTTCAGCACATCCGGCTTGCCGGCATCCTGCAAGACAGCGCGCAGACTGGGCCCGTTGATGAGGTCTTCGACCAGCGTGACTTTGCCATTGGGCTCGACGATCAGGCCGCGAATGCGCGCGACACCGGGATGATCGACACGTGACGCTGCCGCGACCTCGGTGCGCGCCGTTTCAATCGCCAGGTCGCGCTGCGCGGGATTATAAAGCTGCGCAAGATCGACGCTCTTGACCGCGACTTCGCCGCCAAGTTCGAGGTCATAGGCACGATAGACGCTGCCTTGTCCGCCTGCGCCGAGCGGCTTGCGATAGATGAAGCGACGCGCCGGGTCCTGCGCGGTGGGACTCAGCGCATAGGAATCCCATGTCGTCATATTTTCCGAGCCGCCCGAGGCTGCGAGCGCGAAGCGAACCCTGTCGGCATGACCAGTAAGGCCGCGCATGACGGCAATCCGCAGTGCCTTCGATAGAGTCTTCTGCGCATCGTCCTTGCGGCCGAGACCATCGAGCGCTTTCGCCTGCAGGAGCCGCGCCTTGACCTCGCGGCCGGCGAGATCAGGTTCGCCAAGCGACGTGATAATCTCTTCGAGCTTCGTCTCTGCCAAGGTGAAGTTGTTTTCCGCCAAAGCGAGTTCTGCTTCTGCCTCGGTGAGTTCCGTCGCCTCGAATGAATTATTGGCTGGCAACTGTGCGCGGGCGGCGTCAAGCAATCTATGCGCATCGTCGAATCTGCGCTGCGCGACGGCACAGCGTATATCTTCGATCGCCACGAGATGATGCATGCGCGGATTGGCGGCGGCGAGATCTGCGACGATCGACTGCCGGAATTGCAGCGCGTCGTCGATCTGCCCTGCCGCGACGCGCGCCTGCAGCGCACCGACCTGCGCCCTGTGTTTCTGCACATCCGTCAGATTGCCGTCCGGAAGATCAAGCGCGCGATCGAAGAGCGGTGCCGCGGCATGCGGACGGCCCATCTCCAATTCGAGCCGCCCCGCCTCGGCGATCGCCCGCGCCGTGCCGGCCACGTCGTTGGCGGCAAAACTTTCGGCCATGGCACGAAGGAGATCGAGGCCCGCCTCGCGGCCTTCGCCGCACCAGGCATGGACGACGGCAGCTTCGCGCTTGGCTTCGGCAAGCTGAACGCGATCTTCCAACTGTGCGAAGAGATCGGCGGCTTCGTTGAGATCGCCCAGCGCCTGATCGCGGAAGCCGAGACGGTTCGTGACAATGCCTTTGGCGAGAAGCCATTGCGCCTTCAAGGCGGGATCGGCGGAGACCGCCGCCGCGATGGCGCGCAGACGCTCGCTGATATGTGCGGGCCGCACATTGGCGGCGATGGCTTCGCGACAGGCCTTGATGACGGCTTCGGGTGGCAGGCCGGCATCGGATGCGCTGGCGATGTCACTCTCCGTCACGGCAATAGCCTTTCTTAATAAGGCGATCCCGGCGCCGTCGGCCCGCTTGGCTTTACGGCGGGATTTTGCCGATCCGGTGACGTGGCCTCAGGATGCAGATTTAAAGGGGGGCATGGTTTTGCCGGCGTGTCGGCATGCGGGTCCAGTGCTTTATCTTGCGCGCCGGCAGCGGCTCGCATCTGATCTGCGGGCGCCGCATCGCAATTGGAATTGGATTTCGCCAAGGGCTCGGCGCGATGTGTGCCCACCGGGGCTGGCTGGCTGATCGCTGCGCCGGTCGGCGCCGCGGGCTGAGATGCGGCGGCGGGCGGTGGCGGCGCGCTTTGCGGCGAGGTGTTGACACTGGTCGGCGCTGGGCCGGCCGAATGCCAGAGTTGCACGCCCCCGACGACGACGACGAGCAAAGTCGCCGCCATGGCGGCATAGATGCCCCAGTTGAAGCGGTCATTGCCAGCTACTGGCCTCCCGACCCGTATCGGCGCCGGATCCGGCAGCGGCGCTGCGGCGGCTGCCGCGACCGGTTCTGTCACCGCATTCGGCGCAAAAGCCGCCATCGCTTCGGCCATCAGCGCTGGCGAACCCTGTTGCGATTGCGCTGGCAGGCCATCGAGAAAGGCCGCAGCGGATTCGAGCGCCGCGCGCGCATCCGAGTCATGCGCCAGTAATCCGATCAGGCGCTCGCGGTCTTCGTCCGACAGGCGCGCATCGAGATAGGCGGCTAGCTCGTTCGACATCTGCGCATTGGACAACGTCGGCTCGGCAGCACCGAGCGCCAGCGCATCTGCTGCATCGGCAATAAGACGCGCGCGCAAAATCGCATGGGCGTCGCTGTCGGACGGTACATCGCCGGTCCTGTCCTCCAGTGCCTGAAGCAGCCGCTCAATCGCCATCTGCACGCTTTCCGTCATGAGCCATCTTACTTCGTGAGCGACAATTGTGAATCGCCGTTCTCGTGCGCTTCGCGCATCGCAACGAACCAGCGCTGGATCTTCTTCTTCAGACGGTCGACATCCTCGACTGGACAATGCATCAGCTCGGCAATTTTCCGGCGCGGCATGGGCTCGGCGCCAAAGGCCAGTTGTAGATACAGGCGCTCTTCATCCGAGAGCGCCGCAGCGCCGGCCCTGATCCGGGCAATCAGCGTCTCCCGCGTCGTCTCTTCCTCCGCGAGAAGCAGCTGCTCCTCCGGCGTCAGCGCATAAGATTGGGCAAATTCGCCTTCGATCGCGGCCGGCGCGCCGTCGAGCGAAACGATCTTCGGCTTGGCCGGCGGTGCCGCATGTAACGTCGGCGTTGCCTCGGTCACCCGCACCAGAGCTGCGCGCAGATCTGGCTCGGAGGGTGCATCCGTCAGGCGGCTCCGCAAAAGATCGGTGAGCCGCGGGATTTCCAACGGGCAGCCGTCCCAGACCACGGCTTTGTAGATTTCCTGCTCGAGCGGCGGCATACGTTCGATCGCGGCCGGCAGACGGCGGCGCGGAATGTCACGGCGGAGTTCATCGGCCAGAAGATTTTTGACGACTTTTAGAACGAAGCCGACGAAACTGCCCTTGCCGCCATATTCGCGCAGCCGTCGGCAATTGCTTTCGACGAGCTTTACACAAATGTCTTGATAGATGTCGTCCCATCGCCCCGTCCCCCCATCGAAGGGAAAGCGCTTGGCAATTCGGATCTGTATGTCTTGATCGAAAATGCGCTTGAACCGGGCCCAGCCGTTTTCCGGATCGGCGAGCAACCGGTCGACAGCGCGGCGGGCCAGCAACTCGCGCGCCAACAGCGCGAGAAAGGAGCCGAGCGAGGCGCGCCCGTCGAAGGCCTGCAGCCGCTGGTAGTTTTCCTCTTTGAGCTCCGTCAGGACATAGAAAAGCGCTGCATGCTGCTCGTCCTGCTGCGGCGCCATTTTGGCGATGGCAGCAGTCAGCGGCGGGATGGCGCGATGCAGAAAGGCGGCGGCCGCCGATGCGTCCCCCGCGACCAGCCGGCCGATCAGCGCGTGATCCGCGGCGGGTTCATGCGCGGGAATGGCGGCATGGCGCGACGGTACGACGAACTTAACCAGCGCATGATTGCTATCCTGCGCTGTGGCCCCAGGTCCCAAAGTTGAATCGCTTTTCAAAACTTGGCCCCGAAACGCTCCGTCCGCCCGTCCGACGCGAAGAGTTAAAGGAATCCCAGCTTCTCTGTCCAGAAAATTGGCCGATTTGAAGGTTTTGCCAATTTGCGGTCCTGGCCGCTTTTATAATGGTTTGGCTCGAAGAGCGGACGGCGACCAGCAAGCCGGTTAGATTGCAATCCTCATATAGCGCTTCATATCGGCATCGGGCCGTGGCGCGCCGCGCCGTGACGGGCCCGGATCGACGGCCGGCGGAATCGTGTCGGCATCGCTCCAGAACATGTCGAGTTCCGCGAGCTTTCCCGTCAGAGACTCGGCTTCACCATGCGTAAAGACACAAAGCATATCGGCGCGCCGCGCCAGATAGGCGTTGACGCTTCGTGAGCCCTCTTCGATCACCGCCGGATCGCGAAAGGCCGCATCATTCGAATGACCACGCGCGCCGATCCGGACGACTTCGACATAGCTGAAGGCATTGAACAGCTCGCGGCGCGCCGCAAGCGCTTTGTGGATCTCATGTTCCGCTGTCTTCGCGTCTATATACACGGACTTGAGGTGGCTCACATAAGGCACGCCTTCAAGCGCGATGAGGCGAAGGTCGACATCCTCAGCGAACGTGCTCCAGCGCGATTTGCGCTTCACCCTTTGCTTGAACAAAGAAGCGAAAGCTTCGACCAGCTTGAACTCGCCTGCCGCCAGGGACGCGACAATCGTAATCACATATTGCGCGGAGAGATCGGCGAGCGGCAGCACCAGAAGCCGGCCGATCTCGTTTTGGGCGGCTACGCTCAGTGCCGAATTGCGACCGTCTTCGGCGGCGAAGCCGACGACGAACTCCGGCTTGAACCGCCTGCCCTTTTCGCGGGCCGATTCCTTGATGATCGTCGAGATCAGCGCAATCTGTTTGCGGTCCTTCTCCTGATCTTTCAAACTGACAGAATCGAATGGCACGAGATCATTGTGCAAGCGCAGATCATCGTCGCGCGCCGGTGAATAGCGCCAGCCTTCCATCACTCGGTCGGCGATCCAACGCTCATGTTCGATGCGCTCAAGCCCTTCCGTCCGGCTGCCCTCCGCCGTCCATTGCGTTTGCCAGCCTTTGTCGACGGCCAGAAAACTGTCGGAGAATTGGCGTTCCGTAGCAAGGCCCAGCGACCATAATTTGGCGGGGATATGATCCGCGGCATGCCGGTCGGCCCGGCGGTACGTCTCGGGCAAGGCAACCCAGGAAACATTGGCGGCTTGGCTCTCGTTTGCGAGTTCGCGGAACGCCGCATGCAAGCGTTTGGCAAGGCGGTCGCGTTCGCCTTCGCCGAGAATATCGACAGCGAGCGCTTCGCGGCTGAGACCGATCGGAATGATGGAATCGAGTGGATCGACGACGCGATCCTTGTCGGCAAGATTGAAAAGCGCCCCGCTGCCCTCCGGGTCTTGGAGCGGCATGAAGATCGGCGCGAAGCAGCGGCCGCTGCGCCGGCGCATCGCGCGCAAGGCCAGAGCCGCAGCAACATTGTCGGCATCTTTCTCAAAACAGAGTGCAATTGCCGTCACCGGCGCGTTCTCGTCACGGCCGAAAAGCACCTCCCGTTGAACGGTGCCCGCAGCGTCGAGCGGCACGGCAAGCATGTCGCACTGGACGAAGACAATGTCGACCGCCATGTCATATTGCGGCTTTTCGCGCGCGAAAGCATCGGCCTCGGCCTCGGCGTTTCGGTCGATCACCGTGACGAAGGGCTGCTCCAAAGTGCCGGCAATCGAATCTTGCACCGCCTCTTCGAGAAGCACACGGCCGAGCCGGCCGAAACCGATGATGACCAGATGGACGCGCGCCACGCCTTGCCGATCAGCAGAGGCATAAAGCGGATGCCGCGCCAGCGTATCGCGCACCGACAAGCGTGCCTCGTCGTAGATCAAAATGTCGCGCTGAACGCCAAGCAGATCGCCGAATTCATCGGCTATGTCATTCGAATCGATATTGCAGGAGATCGGCGGCGCCTTGTCGCCATAGGCCTGCCGGATCGCCCGCACGAGTGCCATATTGCTGGACAGATCGCCCGTATCGATGACGATGCGCTTCGCCTTCGCCAATCCGACGGGCCGCGCGATATTGGTGAAATTCAGCGGCAGAGTGACCCGCGACCGGCTTGGCGGCAGCTCGCTGTCGTCGGCGACGACATGGGTGGCCTTGCGCTTCATCGAAGCGAGATAGCCAACCACCTCTCGCGCCGTCGGCGTATCGCCGATAACGACCATATGATCGCGGCGGCGGCTCAAGGCGATCGCGCGGATCTCCTGCGAGAATAGTGCCCAAACCGCGAGCAGGATCGCGCTCAGCATGATCAGCCGGGCGAGGATCGAGCCGACGATCAGGATGGCGCCTTCGTTCTTGCCGATGAACCAGCCATCGGCAGTGAAGGCCATAAACAAGAAGGGAATGCGCTCGAACCACGGTACGGGGTGGTGATCGATTTCGATCGGTTCGGTAATGAGCCCGATGATGACCAGGACGGCCGCAACGATGCCGCCAAGCAAAAGCAGCTTGAATTTGACGCTTAAACGCCTCGATGAATTTGCTGAGGCATCCGGCATAGGCGGCTCCAGAATAATTGCTGGAAGCCACAGATTTTTGGGCGAGTCAATCAGACTTCGCCCACCGCAGGTTGCGGATCAGGGCAGCAGGCCCTCTGGAGGAGCGAGATCAGCAGGGCGATCCATTCTGCGCGAGCAGCGCGCATTATTTGTGTCGGCACAAGCGACATCCGAAACGATGATGAGATCGGCCTTTTTCCGCCGATTGGGCTTTGACCGAGGCAACCGCCCGCCGGAGCCATTCGGCCCGCCGATGTGTTGCGATGATGACGGAACATCGGGCTCGTGGGCAGCCCGTTAATCGAAGATGGCCCAGGGTCAGGAGCGCAAGCTTGTCCGAGGCGGGATTGGGCGGCCAAGGCCTGACGCCTCGGCCTGTGTAAAAGAGGGGATGTGGTCCTATTTGACGAAGTTCAGTCGCGTGACCATCTGCACGAGCTCGGTCTGGCGGCAAAGACCCAATTTCTGGAAAATTCGCTTGAGATGGGCGCGCACCGTGGCGATCTTGACGTCGAGACGCGCGGACACTTCCCGCGGACTGAAGCCTGCCCCGAGCAAGACCGCGACTTCCGCCTCGGCGCGGGTCAGTCCCAGAGAGCGCAGGCTCTCATTCGATGCTTCGGAGAGATGCGGCTCGGCCAGAAAGACGAAGACGAGCACCAGCGATGCGCCCCGCTCCGCCCTGTCGCGAGCAAGCGGCTGTGTACGCAGGATCAATGGCCGCTCGCCGCTCGGACGCGGCAGGGCCATATTGCGGACTTCGCCGTCGCGCCGTGCCGCATCAAGCATCGCGTCGAGCGTCCCCTGCGTGGACGGCAGGCTCGTCCGCAGCCGGTGGCGGGTGACGGTGAGCCCATCGCCGAGCAGACATCGCGCCGCATCGTTCAATGCGGCGATCTCCTTATCGGCATCGACAATGATCACGCCGCAGTCGAAATGCTCCAGTAGGGCGGTCAAATCCGCGCTGACCGGCGGATAGTTTCGGGCGGACGGCGGCGCTGCCGCGGCTTGGAGGGACAGGGTTTCGAAGGCGGTTATCATCGGCGGCATCCTCTGAAGCAATCGCTTTTAAAGCGATGATCGGTGGCCGCCGCAGGCACATCGTGCCCCAGCGCCCCGCAGCTTCAGACGGACGTGGCCGAGATTTCTATGGATTAAACTTATTTAAGAATGGCAGCGGCGCTCAATTCGCCGAGGCGCTTGGAACCCTGCCGATTTCCGCGACCCGCGCTTCCCGGTCGGCCATCAATATGTTCACGCACTCCAGGATTCGGTCGATCTTCTTGACCTCCAGGGACGAGAGATTGGTCATCAAAGTCTCGATCTCTTCCTTGGCGGCGAGATTGCACTCGTAGTCGTGCTGTGCCTGAATCCGGTCCCGTTCGCCCTGCCGGTTCTGGCTCATCATAATGATCGGGCTCGCATAGGCGGCCTGGAACGACAGCACGAGGTTGAGCAGGATGAACGGATAAGGATCCCAGTGCTGGACATAAGCAACGAGGTTCAGGGCGACCCAGATCGCCAGAATGACGCTCTGGATCAGAATGAAGGCCCAGCTGCCCACGACTTGCGCGAAGCCATCAGCGAGCCGTGCCCCGAGGCTCAATTGTTCGTCATGATGTTCATGCCAATTCCGCTTTGGTCGCATACCCGTCCCTCCTCAGGTGATCGAGCTTAGATCACATGTTTGAAGGGTGGCAGCAAGCCCGAGACCGGGGGTGGAGAGATGCGGAAATGCAGCAGCCCTTGCGTGGCCAAAAGCGCTTCCGAGCCCAAGCGATCGTCCTTGCCTTAAACGAGATGCACCCGTCCGGCCGGATTCCGGGTGGATTCGGTCAGAACGACGATACGATTGGAGATTGGCGCTTTCTAGCGGCCGCCGAAGCGAATCACCAGCTCAGCGACGGGCCGCGAATGGGAGAGGCCAGCATCGGAAAACATGGGATTTCATTTCATATTATTGATGAGCAGCCAGGCGCCAACCACCAACGCCAGAATCACTGCGGCCCCGAGCGCGACGGCCAAGGGATTATGGCCCTCGTCCTCATTGTCGGTCTCGGTGGCGGTTGAGGGCTTGGGCTTTTTGCTCTGAGCAGCCGCGCGCACCTCAGCCAACGATGTAACGCTGCCAATCCCTCCTTCGGCTGGTTTTGGCGGCTGGTCTTGCGGGCTTTCGGACATTCGCCTTGGCTAGCCGGAAGCTGCGGGCCGCGCAAATCGGAACTCTGTGATTCGTCGCGCGGCCCGCTTTACGACTTTGAACAGGCCTCAGAATAAGGCCTCAAAACAACGCTTCCCCTGCCATGATCGCCAGAACGATGAAGAGCAGGAAAATCGCGAGCGTGATTCCAAAGAGCACTTTGGCGATTATCGCCGCGCCGGCCGCAATACCGCTGAAGCCGAGAATACCGGCGACAATCGAAATTAACAGAAAGATCAACGCCCATTTCAGCATCGGTTTTGCCTCCACAGATGGGTTCGTGGGTTGAACGAGCTTGGGCGGATAGCGTTCCAATGGGGTCAATTTTACCGCGTGAGATGTTCGCCGGCATAAAGAGCAAAAACCGAACGCAAACTTAGGCTTGAGGACGCAAATGCGGATTTGCCTTGAGGCGGTCCTTGGATCACGCTGGGCAATTCCGTTCGCCACAATTCAAAAGCCCGTGTGTCGTATCAAATTCCACGAATGGCACGATGTATTTGCAAATGAATTTTTCAATCGACAGATCGCTCCGCTTTGTACCAACCTTGATGCATGCCTGTGAATTGATGCCACCCATGCGGACGCGGGGCCACTTCAAATGATAGGCTCACCGGGAAGCGATCTGCTGGCTTGGGGGGAATTGTCATGAAACGCCGTGGAATTGGATATCGACCTGCTCTCATCGTGCTGACGGCCGTCTTTGGCCTCGGCCCTTGTTTCGCGGCGCACGCCTTCGAAGTGACCGAGCAGCAGCGTGAAGCCTGCGAGCCGGACGCCTTTCGTCTGTGCTCGAATGAAATCCCCGACATCCCGCGGGTAACGGCTTGCATGACAGCCAACAAGGCCCGTTTGAGCGCCCCTTGCCGCGCGGTCTTCAATTCGATGGCCAATGCCAATGCACCGACGCGGCAAGCACATGTCGAACGTCATGCCCGCGTCGAACGCGAAGCGCGTGCCGAACATAGAGCGCGCGTGAGGGAAGAAGAGGCTGAGTGGCACCACAAGAAACACAATAAGGAAGCTGCGCGGCACCACAGGGAAGACTACGAGGGAGCGACCTGGCACCATCGGGTACACCATAAGGAAGTGGTCGCAGGACGTTATCGGCACCACTACTACGCCGACTACGATCGGTAAAAACACGAGCGACGCATCTGATACACAGCGGCGGATTTCGCGAAGCGGAATCCGCCGCTTTTTTTGCATCGCTTCTCGCATGAGAACTTTCGTTCAGCCGTCGAGGAAGGCCGCAAATTTGCGGAGGCTGCATGCCGCTCCGGAAAGCAGCCGATCGACTTCGCGCCCGCAGCCAGCTCAACGGGCCGCGCCCAAACGCATCTCAATTCTGTGCATAGGAAGTCGCGAGTACGCACCGTCCCGGCCGACTCGCAACGGCATTGGCGGGCGCGACCGTCAGCTGGCAGAACAATAATCTCTGACGCGTCTTTCGTTGACGAGCGACAGCGAGTATCGTTCAACAAAGCTAACCTGCCGCCTCAACTTCCTAACTTCTCCACGCCGCTTTCATCAGGTCGACGAATGGCGAACAACCTCATTCCCGACGATGTGGAAGATTTCATAGCCCGACATGTCGACTCGATTGCGCAACTCGAAGCTCTGCTCATCCTGAGAGCATTTTCCGACAAACAATGGGATGTTAGGGAAATATCCAAGCGGCTTTACATCAGCCAAACGGATACGCTCGTCGTCTTGTCGCGCCTCTCAGCCGATGGATTTGTTGTGGCCGTTGGCGATAACTATCGCTACGCCTGCGACAATGAAAAAGCGCGCCAAACGATCGAGCGTCTGGCACAGGCCTATTCCAAACATTTAATCCCAGTAACGAATATGATCCACGCGAAGCCGAGCAAGATTCGGGAATTCTCCGACGCCTTCAAAATTAGAAGGGACCCGTGAGATGGCAGCAATCATCTATAGCCTGTGCGCGATAGCCGCCCTCTTATGTACGATCCTGCTTTTTCGTGCTTACCGCCGCAGCCGCTCAAGACTGCTGCTGTGGAGCACGATCGGGTTCGCAGGTCTCACCATCAACAATCTCGCCGTCGTGATTGACGAGATCATGCTGCCATTTGTCGACCTGTCCGTGCTGCGGAACGTAATCGCCCTGATTTCAATGATGATTTTGCTATGGGGATTGATCTGGGAGGCTCAATGAACCAGGTAATCAGTTCAACCTTGCTTGGCGCAATATCGATGGCATCCCTCGTGGTGGCATTGCTTTTCGCGCGCTTTTGGCGCCAAACACGGGACGATTTTTTTCTATTTTTCTCTATCGGGTTCCTGCTCGACTCTGTGACGCGTTTTTTCCTGGCTATCGTCCCGACAGACGAGAAAATCGAGCCTCTTTTCTACGTGTCTCGCTTGGTGACATTCAGCTTGATCATCATAGCCATTATTCAAAAGAACCGAGCAAAGAGAAAATAGAAGAGGGCACACCACAGTCGCTGGTTCAACCGCGCGCCTTCGGTCAAGTGCTTCCATGAAGATCGCCGTCTCAGAGTGGCAGACGGCGAAGCCAATCAGACTGTCTGCGCCTGAACGGTTGTTCCATCCATCGCGCCGATTTCGCTGAGTTCGGACCGGAGCGATATTTGGTCGATGCTCGCCAGCGGCAGACTCGTGAAGGCCGCGATCCGATTCCTCAAATATCGGAAGGCCGCAACAAACGCCGCCTCGATTTCCATCTCAGTTCCCTCGACAGCTGCTGGATCTTCGATGCCCCAATGCGCAGTGATGGGACAGCCGGGTAAGGGGGGACAGGTTTCGCCGGCGGCGATGTCGGAGACCGTGAACACGAAATCCATTTCAGGCGCGCCAGCCTTCGTGAATTCGTCCCAGCTTTTCGAACGAAGGCCTTCCGTCGAAAGACCCGCGTCAGTGATCAGGCGTAGAGCGATCGGATTGACCCCGCTCTTTGGATGGACGCCGGCCGAATAAGCTCGGAAGTGTCCCTTGCCAAGGCCGTTCAGCAAAGCTTCGGCCATAATTGAGCGCGACGAATTACCGGTACAAAGGAACAGAACGTTGTAAACGGGAGCTTCCATCGCCTTACTCCGCGCAGCAAGTAGGACCACTTTTTCGCAGCAGTCAGGTTTTGCTGTAACGGCCTGAGGGGCGCAAAAGTTTTCCGCCGCTCAGGAAGCGATTCTATCCAATTGCGCAAAAGCCCCGTTAAACACGCAGGTTTAAGGCATTGAAATCGCTGGCGCGCCCAACGGGACTCGAACCCGTGTTTTCGCCGTGAAAGGGCGACGTCCTAGACCGCTAGACGATGGGCGCGGGGAATTTGGGGCGAGACGCCCTCAGGATAGGACGGGCGGAGATATAAAGGGCCCCTCCCGCCCTGGCAAGCGCGCTTCGCCCGTTTCAGGCGCTCCGGCGCAATAGGTCACAGGCTTATCTTTGCCGGGATTTCGGCCGGCGCAAGATCGAGCAGCCGCAATTGCACGCGTTCGCGGCCGTTCCAGCGATCAAGCGCCAGCGTGCCGGCCAAATGCAGGCTGGCGCCGCGTGCCGCCCGCAGCGCCGCGCCGAGCGGTTCCGTCGCGGCCCGAAAGACGATCCCTTCGAGGCTCATGCCGTCGCCCGCTTTAGCCCGCCAGCGCAAATGGCCTTGGCCGACTTCCGTCAAATCGGTGAGGCGATGCGCCGGAAAGACGAAGACGGGCTCGGGATTGCCCGCCCCGTAGGGACCCGCCTGTTCGAGGCTCGCATGCAGCGCCGGAGTCGCACCGCCCGCCGTTAGCGCCGCATCGATCAGCAAAGCTTCGCCGGCGCGCGCTATGTCGACCTGCGGCGCCAAGCGATCTTCGATAAAGGCGCGGAAGGTTTCGAGATTGTCGCGCGCCAACGTTACGCCCGCCGCCATCGCATGGCCGCCGCCTTTGACAGCGATGCCCGCTTCAACAGCAGCACGCACGGCATGCCCCAAATCGACGCCGGTGATTGAGCGGCCCGAGCCGGTGCCGAAACCCGTGTCGCCGCCATTATCGATGCCATTGCCGAAGGCGATCGCGAAAGAGGGTTTACGAAAGCGCTCTTTCAGCCGCGAAGCGACAAGACCGACGACGCCCGGATGCCAGCCCTCACCGGCAACGATAATCGCCGCGCGTCCTTCATCTTCCGCGCCGCGCAGAAGCGCCTCGGCGACCGCTTCTTCGAGCGTCGTCATTTCGATGGCTTGCCGTTCGCGGTTGAGGCGGTCGAGATTTTCCGCGATACGCCGTGCTTCGATACTGTCTTGCAGCGCGAGCAATTTGGCGCCGAGCGCCGCATCGCCGATGCGCCCGCCCGCATTGATGCGCGGCCCGACGAGAAAGCCGAGATGCGACGGTTTCGGCGGCCCGTCGGCACCCGCGACATCGAACAAGGCAGCAAGCCCCGGCCGCCCGCGCGTCCGCATCAGCGCGAGCCCCTTCATGACGAAGGCGCGGTTGAGACCAGTGAGTTGCGCGACATCGGCGATCGTCGCCAGCGCCACGAGATCGAGGCCCAAGAGAAGATCGGGCGCCGGCCGCTCCCTTGTCCAGAAACCGCGTTCGCGCAGAATGCGTTGGGTCGCGACGAGCGTCATGAAGACGACGCCTGCGGCGCAGAGCTGGCCGAGATTCGAGAGATCATCCAAGCGGTTCGGATTGACGATCACAGCGTCGGGCAGATTTTCGGGTGCCTGATGATGATCGAGCACGAGGACATCGAGGCCGAGGCGTTTGGCCTCGGCAAGCGGCTGATGGCTCATCGTGCCGCAATCGACAGTGACAAGAAGCTTGGCGCCCTCCTCCGCCAGCGTCGTGATCGCCTGCACATTCGGGCCATAGCCTTCGAAAATGCGATCCGGGATATGAATGCGGAAGGGCGTGCCGGCAGCGCCGAGATAATCCGCCAGCAGCGCCGCGGAACAGGCGCCATCGACGTCGTAGTCGCCGAAGATGGCAATCATCTCGCCGCTCTCTATTGCAGCAGCGAGACGCTGCGCAGCCGGCTCCATATCGACGAGAACATAGGGATCGGGCATCAGCCGCCGCAGAGTCGGATCGAGATAGAGCGCCGCGTCTTCCGGCAGAATGCCGCGGCCGGCAAGCACCCGCGCCAGAAGATCCGAATGGCCGTGCAGCTGCATCATCGCTTGCGCGCGCGCCTGGCCGGCGAGGTCGAGGCGGTCGCGCCACGCGCGGCCGAGCAAGGAGCGCTCGACGCCGAGAAACGCGCGTTGTTGATTGAGGAGTGAGAGGTTCACTGCCTGATTTTAGCGGTTGCTGCGCAAAAATCAGCGGTGAAGATCGGGGATATCACAGCCGGCGATCTCGCGGGAAAACTTATTCGTTCTTCTCGCGCGCCTGGGTGACGACCTTCTTGAAGCCGTCATAGTCGAGCGCCGCAGCGACGAGATAAGGCCCGATCAAAAACACCGGCGTCCCCTGAAAGCCCATGCCCGTCGCCTGCGCATCATTGCGGCGGATCAGCGCTTTGATCTCCGCCATATGCGCTTCAAGATCCTTATTGAGCTGATCGATGTTGATGCCGCTCTCATGCAGCGTTTTGTCGATGGTTGCCTTGTCGGGGCGGCCGGGCAGCGCCATCAGCGCATTGTGCACGACTTCATATTTGCCCTGATATTTGGCGGCGAGCGCCACTTGTGCCGCATAGACGGAGGTCGCCGCGAGAATTGGCCAATCTTTATAGACGAGGCGGATATGGCCATCGTCCTTGACGAGCTTTTGGATCGCCGGTTCTGCCTTCTTGCAGAAAGGGCAATTATAGTCCTCGAAAGCGACGATGGTGACGTCACCCTGCGGATTGCCGCCGACCGGCGCTGCCGGGTCGTTGAGGATCATCTCGCGCGTCAGTTCGCTCGGCTTCACGTCCTCGGCGGATGCAGCACGCGCAAAAGCGGCCACGCTCAAGAGCATCAAAGCAATCCATGCGATGCGAGCGCGCGCCGATGACGGCATTGGTTTTCTCCGGATGTGAGCGGGATCTGGTCAGCCTAGCCGCCCGAGATTCACGGATCTCATTTCACAGAATTATATGCAACAAATAGGGAGGCGCGGGGTTAGTCCGCATCACTTTTTCGGCACGCGCTAGCGTCCAAACGTCGCCAATCGCCATCAGAATGGAGAGTCATGGCCGAAAATCCCTGCGACATCGCCCGTGCAGCCTATCGCGCTTTCGCGAATAAGGACCGCGCCGCAATGGAGAAGCTCGTCGCGGCGGACTTCCACTTCACCAGCCCGCTCGACAACCGCATCGACCGCGCCCGCTTTTTCGAGCGCTGCTGGCCGAACAGCGCCGCGATCGCGGCCTTCGCCTTCATCCATACCGTTGCGATGGGAGACCGCGTGTTCGTGACCTATGAAGGCCGCAGCGCGAACGGCAAAGCCTTCCGCAACAGCGAGATCATGACAATCCGCAACGGCAAGATCACCGATGTGGAGGTCTATTTCGGCTGGTCGATTCCGCATGAAGCGCCCGAAGGCGGCTTCATCAATCCAGCTTGAACTTGCTCATCTCGCGGTGTTCGCCGACAATCTTGCGCACAGTACCCGAGAGCGAACGATAGATCAGCGTCTCGGTGACGATCACGCCCTTCTCGAATCTGACGCCCTTCACCAGAGCCCCGTCGGTGACGCCGGTCAGCGACACGATGACGTCGCCCGAAGCGAGTTCCTTCATGTCGTATTTCTTCTTCGGGTTTTTGACGCCCATGCGGGTCGCGCGCTCGACCTTCTCTTCCGTGTCGAGGATGAGACGGCCCTGCATCTGGCCGCCGACGCAGCGCAGCGCGCCTGCCGCGAGCACACCTTCCGGCGCGCCGCCGATGCCGAGATAGAGATCAACGCCCGTCTCCGGCTGGGTGGTGAAGATGACGCCCGCGACATCGCCGTCGGTGATGATCTTCACGGCGCAGCCGAGCCGGCGGCAATCCTCGATGATCTGCTTATGCCGATCGCGCTCCAACACCAGCACGGAGATTTCGTTCGGCTGGACGCCCTTCGCCTTGGCGAGCGAACGGATGTTTTCTTCCGTCGTCATGTCGAGATCGACAACGCCTTGCGGATAGCCCGGACCAACGGCGATCTTTTCCATATAAACGTCGGGTGCATTGAGGAGCGCACCTTGTGCGGCCATCGCCATGACGGCGATGGAGCCCGGCATGTCCTTGGCGCAGAGCGTCGTGCCTTCGAGCGGATCGACCGCGATATCGACCTTCGGGCCCGACGCGGTGCCGAGCTTCTCGCCGATATAGAGCATGGGCGCCTGGTCGCGCTCGCCTTCGCCGATCACCACTGTGCCGTCGATCGGCAGGCGGTTCAATTCGCGTCGCATCGCATCGACGGCGGCTTGGTCGGCGGCCTTCTCGTCGCCGCGTCCACGCAGACGTGCGGCCGCAACGGCGGCACGCTCGGTCACGCGGACCAGTTCGAGGGTGAGGATACGATCGACGATATCCTGGCTCTTGACGACGAGATCGACCAAGTGATGTTCCCTTCCCTCTCGGATTTTTGACGCGTAAATTCCCAGCAATTACTCGCGCTCGATGCGGATCACCTGCGGTTTTTCGGCGATGAAACCGTCCTTCACGACGGCTTCGAGCGCCTGATGAATATGCTTTTCATAGGTCGCATGGGTGATCAAAATCACAGGTACGGCAGTATCCGCCCCCGCCTTCTCGCCCGGGCGGCGGCGCTGCATGATGCTTTCGAGCGAGATGTTGCACTCCGCCATGCGCGTCGCAATCGCCGCGGCGGCGCCCGGCCGGTCATAGACCGAAAGACGGATATAATAACCGCCTTCATGCATCTGGATCGGCGCCCGTTCGAGCGGCGCGAGCGCCGCGACCGGCAGCGCGAAAGGCGACAGGCGCAGGCCTCGCGCAATATCGGCGATATCGGCGACGACGGCAGACGCAGTGGCCTCGCCGCCAGCACCCGGACCTACGAGCGTCATCTCATGCACGGCATCGGCATCGATCGTCACCGCATTGGTAACGCCCATAACCTGGGCAATCGCTGAAGAGCGTGGCACCATCGTCGGATGGACGCGCTGCTCGATGCCGGAAGCGGTGCGATTGGCGACACCCAAAAGCTTAATGCGATAGCCGAGCTCGGCGGCGGCTACGATATCGGCGAGCGAGATCGATTCGATGCCTTCGATCGCGATCGCCTCGCAGTCGATTGTGGTGCCAAAGGCAAGCGCGGTGAGGATCGCGAGTTTATGCGCCGTATCCTGGCCGCCGATGTCAAAGCTTGGATCGGCTTCGGCATAGCCAAGCCGCTGCGCTTCGGCGAGACAATCGGCGAAGGAGAGCTTGTCCGTCTCCATGCGCGACAGGATGTAGTTGCAGGTGCCGTTCAGAATGCCGTAGACGCGCTCGACGCTGTTGCCGGCGAGCGCTTCGCGCAGCGCCTTCACGATCGGAATGCCGCCGGCGACGGAGGCTTCGAAGGCAAGCGCAACACCCCTTTCTTCGGCTTTTTTGGCGAGCGCCATGCCATGTTTGGCGAGCAGCGCCTTATTCGCGGTGACGACGGATTTGCCGGCGTCAATCGCCGCGGAGACGGAGGCGAGCGCGGCACCATCGGCACCGCCGATGACTTCGACGAAGAGATCGACGTCGCGCATCGTCGCCAGCGCCACGGGATCATCGATCCAGGCGATATTGGTGAGATTGACGTTACGCGCCTTGTCGCGGTTGCGGGCCGAGACCGCGATAACCTCGATCTTCCGCCCGGCCATGGCGGCGAGAGCTTTATGGCGGCGGTCGAGAAGGCGCAGGACAGCGAGGCCCACTGTGCCGAGACCGGCAATGCCGACGCGCAGGGGTGGCAACATCAATGCAAGCCTTAGGAGTCCGAACCGCGGGAATTCAGCGCGAATGCGCTTTCAGCCGGCGATCGGCCAAGCCCTTGAGAGGAGCAGCGCTTCGGCACCGGCGCCAGCGGTTCTGCCCCATTTCCGCGGCGCGATCAAGGAAGCTGCCGGGCGCTTTCCAAAGCCGCCTAAGCCCCAGCGCGGACACCGCTTTTGGGCCGGAGCGCCGCCGCCATAATCGTCAGAGGACGGGCGACGCCTTGCCGGATGGCGATTTGACCAGCCAGCGCGGATCGAACCAGCGATCGGCCTCGCCTTCATAAGGCAGGCGGTTAATGTCCCAATGCCGGATGAACGGCGCATAGGCCTCATAGACGGACGGGCCGCCGCCGATGAAGACGACACGGTGCGGATAGCGCGCCAAAACCTCGGCCGGCCGCTCGGACGAGCGGATCGTGACCCATTCCCGCTCCTTATGCGCCCAGTCCGGCACGGCGGCATAGGTGCGCGGCCCCAGAATGATGATATGGCCGCGGGTCAAATCGAAGAATCGCTCGACGTCCTCGACGAAGGCCCGCTCGCGATTGCCTTCCCAAGGCAGATGGCCATTGAGGCCGAACTGGCCTTGCAGGCCGATGGCGATGACGGCTCGGACATCTGGCATCATTCTCGTTTCTCATGCGCTGAACGGAACGAGTTCCGGTCGCGCCGCGAAAGCGTGACCGAAACGGTGATGCGCAGATCAAGAAAAGATGCGGTGCGCGATCACCGATTCCGAGTGTATCGCGCTTTAACGCATGAAGAACAACCGGCGTTAAAGGAGCCGTGGCGGATTACGCCGCGGCCTGATGACCTGCCGCTTCGAGCGCGACGGCGGCCGATTGGACGATGCCGGCGTAGCGCACGGCGGTCTGGATCGTCTCGGTCGAGACGCCTGCCTCGATCAGCACCTTTTCATGCGAATCGACGCACATGCCGCAGCCGTTGATCGCCGAAACGGCGAGGCACCAGAGCTCGAAATCGACCTTCGACACGCCCGGATTGGCGATGACGGTCATGCGCAGCTTCGCCGGCATCGTCTGATAGGTCTTGTTCGAGACGAGATGGGTGAAGCGGTAATAGACATTGTTCATCGCCATGATGGACGCCGCGGCGCGGGCAGCATCCTGCGCCTTGGGCGAGAGATGCGCAGCCGCCTCGGCTTCGAAGGCTTCGAGCACGCGCGGGTTGCGTGCGGCGATCGCGCAGGCGAGCAGAAGTCCATATTTGGTCTCTTCGCCGAGGCTCTCGTCATTAACGATTCCCGACAGATTGAGCCGGACATCCTTGGCGAATTCGGGAAGCTGCTGCTTCAGAGCATCGATCGACATGCGCGTCCTTTCGGATTTCGAAATGGAGGAGCCGCTGCGAAACGGGAGGACATTTCGCAGCGGCCCAAGTCGTAAATAACTCGCGAATGGTTCGCGAATTACGCGGCCTTCAGAGTCTCGCCGCCGACCTCGCGGTTGCAGGGGCAGAGATCGTCTGTCTGCAGGGCGTCGAGGACGCGCAGCGTATCCTTCGGAGCGCGGCCGACATTGAGGTTGGTGGCGTAAACGTGTTGGATGACATTGTCCGGATCGACAATGAACGTGTAGCGATAGGCCACGCCATCGGGCGAGCGCACGCCGAGACCGTCGGTCAGCGAGCCGTTGGTGTCGGCGAACTGCCAGATCGGCAGTTTGGCGAGATCCTTGTGGTTGCGACGCCAGGCGAGCTTGCAATGCTCATTATCGGTCGAGCCGCCGAGGACGACGCAATTGCGGTCGGCGAATTCCGGCGCGAGGCGGGCGAATTCGGCGATCTCGGTCGGGCAGACGAAGGTGAAGTCCTTCGGATAGAAAAAGATCACTTTCCACTGACCGGGAAAGCTCGCTTCGGTCACCGTCTCGAAAGCGCTGACATCATTTTCGACATGATGCTCAAAGCCCGGCTTCACGCCAGTGACCGAGAAATTCGGAAGTTTGGAACCGATCGATGCCATTGGGAGGACTCCGCAGTTGGGATGGCTGTTCATAACGCGATGCCGGCGCGATGCGCAATAGCTAGAGTTGTTCTAAACAATGTCAAAACCACCCTCTAAGTAATAGGTTGGAGAAGCAAAATTTGCCGATTTCTGCGACGGTCTGCCGCAGAGTGCGCCCGCTTCTGCGTAACGAGATCGCACGTCCGACGCAGCCTCCGTCTTGCCACTTCGCTCCAAGACAGCCACAAGCGCGCCCATGCTGCATTTGAATGACATCACTCTCCGTATGGGGCCGCGGCTTCTGTTCGATCACGCGACGGCCGCTCTGCCGGAGCGCGGGCATGTCGGTTTTGTCGGGCTCAATGGCGCGGGCAAGACGACGCTGTTCAACATGATCGCCGGCGATATGAGTCCAGACGACGGTGCAATTTCATTGCCACGCCACGCGCGCCTCGGCCGTGTTGAGCAAGAGGCGCCGGGCGGCCCGCAGAAGCTGGTCGATTTCGTCCTCGAAGCCGACCGCGAGCGTGCGGCACTGCTGCGGGAAGCCGAGACGGCGCATGATCCGAGCCGCATCGCCGAGATCCAGACGCGGCTGGTCGATATCGATGCACATGCGGCCCCCGCCCGTGCCGCTGCCATCCTCTCCGGTCTCGGCTTCGATGAGGCGGCGCAGAACCGCGCGCTTTCGGAATTTTCCGGCGGCTGGCGCATGCGCGTTGCCCTCGCCGCTGTGCTGTTTTCCGCGCCCGATCTTTTGTTGCTCGACGAGCCGACAAACTATCTCGATCTCGAAGGCACGCTTTGGCTCGTCGATTATCTGAGGCGTTATGCCGGCACGATCCTTGTCATCAGTCACGACCGCGATCTGCTCGATGCCGTGGCCGATCACATTCTGCATCTCGATCAGGCGAAGCTGACCCTCTGGCGCGGCAATTATTCAAGCTTCGAGAAGCAGCGCCGCGAGCAGCAGGCGATCCAGGCGAAGCTGCAGAAGAAGCAGGAAGACCAGCGCAAACATCTGCAAGCCTTCGTTGACCGCTTCCGCGCCAAGGCGACCAAGGCGGCGCAAGCGCAATCGCGCCTGAAGATCCTCGCCAAAATGGAGCCCGTCGCGGCGATCGTCGACGGCCATGTCCTGCCCTTCGACCTGCCCTCGCCACAAAAGCCGCTGAGCCCGCCGATCGTCGCGATGGAAAATGCCGCTGCGGGCTATGATGGCAAAGCGGTGCTGCAACGTCTGTCGCTATCGATCTCCAACGACGACCGCATCGGCCTGCTCGGCGCGAACGGCAACGGCAAATCGACGTTCGCGAAGCTCGTCGCCGGCCGGCTCGCGGCATTATCGGGCGAAGTCCGCCGCTCGTCGAAACTCGACGTCGGGTTTTTCGCACAGCATCAGATCGAAGATCTGAACGTGGCGGCGACACCCTATCAATGCGTCGCGCAGCTGATGCCGGATTCGCCCGAAGCGAAAATCCGCGCCCGCTGTGCGCAAATGGGCTTCCCGAACGTCAAAGCCGACACCAAAGTCGCGCAGCTCTCGGGCGGCGAGAAGGCGCGGCTCCTGATGGGGCTGTCGAGTTTCTTCGGCCCGCATCTGCTCATCCTCGACGAGCCGACGAACCATCTCGATATCGACAGCCGCGCCGCGCTGATCGAAGCGATCAACGATTATCAGGGCGCCGTCATCCTCGTCTCGCACGACCGCTATCTGTTGGAGGCCTGCGCCGATCGGCTGTGGCTCGTCGATTCCGGCACGGTGAAAAGCTTTTCGGGCGATATGGATGATTATACGAGATATGTGCTCGACAAGGCGGCGGCCGCTTCCGCTGCAGCAAAAAACGAAGCCGAGCCTACGCCGAAAGCCGCAGCAGCGAAGCAGCAAAGAAACGGCCCATCGCTGAAGAAACGTCTCGCTGCGGCGGAAGAGAAGATGAGCCGCTTTCACGACCTGATCGCGCGCGTCGATCAGGCGCTGGCGGACCCCGATGCCTTCACAAAAGAGCCAGCGAAGGCTGCGCAATTGGCGAAACAGCGCGGCGAATTGGCGGATGCGCTTGCCGTCGCGGAAGAAGAATGGCTGACGCTGTCGGGCGAGATGGAAGCGCAGGCGGGCTGAGGCCCCTCCGCCATCGGAGGGGCTGAACGTCCGTATGCGCCCTCAAACGATCCTTAGAGCATCTTCCGCTCGGATAGAATCATCCGAACGAAAAGAAGATGCTCCAGCTCAATAAGTTAGAGCATGTTCTCGTCGAAAAAGTCGTGCAACTTTTTCGGAACATGCTCTAGTTGGCGGGCCGATAGGCTGCCTCAACCAAAGAAGACGGATTTTCGCGTTCGCGCGGCGGCGCCTTCGTCTCGACGGTCCCGCGACTGGGATGATCCTGCAACTTATAGGGTTCGTGACTCAAGGCCGGATGCGCCGCCATCGCGCCACAGCTCCCATATGTGTGCGAGACGACCTTTGGATGGCCGCTGCCGTCGCGCACGACGCTCATCATATGCGTGCAGCTCATCCCATTTCCCAATTCCGTCGAGACGACGGCGTATTGCGTCGCCCCCGGTGCGACGTCGCGCAGACCAACAGGGAACGGCTGCTCCGGCACCCACAGCGGCATGGACGGAAAATCCGTCGCGTCGATGAGCGCATCCATCTCACGGTTCATTTCGTCCGAGATGCGATCCATAGCCGTGAAGGGATTCGTACCGAAGGTGATCTGCGGCGGGACATCGCCGCTATAGCGAATCTGGGCGGTTCCCCCGTCGGGAAGTTGCACAGTTATGCGGTGAAAGGCTGGCGACGCAAGGGCCAGTCCTACGCTACCGGCAAGGGCGCAAGCTGCGATGCCGGCTAAGAGAACATTTCGAGCGGTTTGCATGAATTGCCTCCTTCATTTCCCTCGAGATGTTGAGACGAAAAAAAAATAGGAATCGATTTCGGCGCGTTTTAGATCGGCGAACTGAAATTTTGGTAATGAAAGAAGCGCGCTCTGCTGACGCGGCGGACGGCGATCACATCACATTTGCGAGGTCGGGCCACGCAACCATCTGCGGCATCGCCGGCGTTAATTTCTGGACAGATGTCCCAATTTCGCGCTTAAGCTGGACCGGAGCGCAACGCGTTTGACCCTGGTGACGGACGAATTGAGCGGCTTTTCCCTCGTGATCCACGGTGGTGCGGGCAGCATCCGTGCACCGGAACGTTTTGAGGCCTCGCTACGTGACATCATCGCGGACGGTGCGGCGCGTCTCGAAGCGGGTGCATCGGCACTGGATGTCGTCAGCCATTGCGTTGCCCGTCTCGAAGATGATCCGCTCTACAATGCCGGGCGCGGCTCGGTCTTGAATGCGCAAGGCGCGGTCGAATGCGATGCCTCCATCATGGACGGCCGTACTCTGGACGCTGGCGCGGTTGCGGGCGTGCGCGGCGTCAAAAATCCCGTGCTGCTGGCGCGCGCTGTCTTGGAAAAGAGCGCGCATGTGCTGCTGATCGGTGACGGCGCCGAAATGTTCGCGCGCGAACATAAACTCGCCTTTGAAGATCCCGCCTATTTCTTAACCCCACATCGCGTCGCGCAACTCGCGCGGGTTAAGGAAAAGCAGTCGATCGCGCTCGACCACTCAGGTGATGATGCGAAGCTCGGCACGGTCGGCGCCGTTGCGCGCGATAAGCACGGCAATCTCGCTGCCGCGACCTCAACCGGCGGCCTCGTCAACAAGCAATGGGGACGCGTCGGCGACTCGCCCATCATCGGTGCCGGCACTTTTGCCGATAATGCGAGCTGCGCCATCTCCTGCACCGGCATCGGCGAAGATTTTCTGCGCACCGCGCTTGCGCGCACCGGCGCGTTCTTCATCGAAGATCGCGGCATGCAGGCACAAGACGCCGCCGATGAAGCGATCCGCTATCTCACGCGCAAAGTGAAAGGGATGGGCGGCCTCATTCTCATCGATCGCAATGGAAGGTGCGCGCGCGCTTTTTCGACGCCCGACATGCTGAGCGCAACGGCCGAAAATAGCGAAATCCGCGTCGACCCGGCAGGATCCGTCACCCGCGGCGTTTAAGCTGAAACCTAAACGAATCCATTGATATAGCTAGCATCCCACCGTTCGCATCGAACGACAGCTTGACATACTCATAACTCCGCGGTTATTGGTTTAATAAATAACTGCAGAGTTATGGTTTGCTGATGCGCGCTACCTCCGATGAACTCTTTAGGGTGCTGGCCGATCCGACCCGCCGCGCGATCTTCGAGCGCCTCTGCCGCCATGGCGAACAGACGGTGCGCGCGTTGACGGATCAGGCCGGCGTCTCGCAGCCGGCCGTCTCGAAGCACCTTGGCGTCCTCAAGATCGCTGGCCTGGTTCGCGATCGGCACGAGGGCCGTGAAACCCACTACAGCGCCAAGCCGCAAGGGCTCCGGCCGTTGATCGATTGGATGAGCCATTACGGCGCATTCTGGAATGACCGTCTCGATCGTCTCGAAGATCTGCTGAAGAGGATGGATCAATGACCACTACGGATACGCGCAGCCTCGTTATCGAACGCGAAATTTCGCATCCGCTCGACAAAGTGTGGCGCGCTCTCACCCAAGGCGCCTTGATGGAGGAGTGGCTCTTGAAGAATGATTTTCAGCCGGTCGTCGGCCACAAATTCAAGCTTCGGGCGCCGCCGATGCCGCAGTGGGACGGCATCGTCGATTGCGAAGTGTTGGAAATCGAACCGCAGAAGCGTCTGTCCTACAGCTGGAATGTGGGCGAGGCCGCGACGGGCATCGCAACCGTCGTGACGTTCACGCTAACGCCGATCGAAAGCGGCGTTCTCCTGCGCATGGAACAGAGCGGATTCCGCGCCGATCAGGAACAGAATTACCAGGGCGCCAATTACGGCTGGCAGAAATTCCTCGCCGCGCTCGACCGCGTCGTCGCGAAGCTTTGATCTTCGAAGCTTTGATCGTCATAGCCGCAGCCCGCGCGTCTGCTCGGGCTGCACGTTCTACGCATCTGATTTGATAGCTACCAACGTCAGCGCCGGTATTGCTCGTCGCTGACATGTTCCATCCAGTCGACGGCTTTGCCGTCCTGTCTTTCCTGAATGGCGATGTGAGTCATCGCGCTTGTCGGCGTGGCGCCGTGCCAATGTTTTTCGCCGGGCGCAAACCAGATGACATCGCCCGGACGAATCTCCTCGACCGGACCGTCCCAACGTTGAACCCAGCCGCAGCCGGCGGTGACGATCAGCGTCTGGCCGAGCGGATGCGTATGCCACGCTGTGCGGGCGCCCGGCTCGAAGGTGACGCTGGCACCGGCAACCCGCGCCGGATCGGGCGGGCTGAAAAGCGGATCGATTCGCACAGTGCCAGTGAACCAATCGGCCGGCCCCTTGCCGGACGGCTGCGATCCGCTGCGTTGAATATCCATGACTCAGACTCCGTCACGATGAAAAGCATTTCATGTCATCCATATAGGTCAGCCAGCGCGCCAAAGGTTACATCGATGTTCGTAAGTGACTAAAATGTTCCGTCTTGTGGCTGATGTCCGGTCGTCTATTTTCCTCCAGTTGCGCAATGAAACGACGCATCGGAGATTTGCATGACATTCGTCACAGATAGATTGGCGAACTATCCGCCATGCTCGCGCGGCGCCAATATCGCTGCCTGGATCCTTCAAATTCTGCTGGCATTCGCGTTTCTGGCTGCGGCCGGCGCGAAACTCGCGTCCGTACCGATGCTGGTACAGGAGTTTGGACAAACGGGCTCGGACAAGAGTTTCGTTATATCATCGCGGCAGTCGAAATCCTCGGCGCGATCGCGCTTCTCGCACCGCGAACAAACCGTCCTTGGAGCACTTTGGCTCGCCGCGACGATGACCGGCGCGACAATCGCCCATTTGACCCGGCTTCACACATCGCCAATGCCTGCGCTCGTGCTGCTCGCGCTCAGCCTGACGGTCGCTTGGCTCCGCCGCGATCAGATCGTAGGAATCATGCGCTAAGCGCGCTAAGCCCTCTTCGGGAGAAGCGGTTCAACCGCGATCCGCACGCTTCAACAGCGCACGCCAATGCCGGCGCCCAACCTGCGCGGTCGCCGCGATATCCTCAATCGCGACAGGCGCGAGTCCTCGCGCCTTTGCACGCTCGAACAACGACGGCGGCAGCGGCCAGGGCGGCCCCGAAGCCTCCTCCTCTTCACTGCGCGCCCGCGCGACGATGAGAAGCCTGCCGTCCGGCGCGAGAAGCTCGGAGAAAATTCCGAGCGCCTGATCAATCAAGGGCGCCGAGATCGCCTGCAACGTATAGCACTCATGCACGAGATCGAATCGGCCGCGCCAATCTTTCGGCAGAGCAAAGAGATCCGCGACACGATAATCGACATCGCTTTGCGGAAAGCGGCGCTTCGCCCAGGTGATCGCATCGGCGACGAAATCGAAACCCGTCACCTTTGCGCCGGCCGCGGCAAAACATTCGGCATTGTCGCCGAGCCCGCAGCCGACGTCGAGCACGCGCAGGCCATCGATGCCGCGGATTTGCGCTTTGACGAAAGCCGCCGTCAGCGGATGCGCCTTGAGATTGGCCCAAGGCACCTGCGCGGGATCATTGTCAGCGCGGCTGTAAACGGTTTCGAACCATTGACGCCGCAGCGGATCGCCGGCTTCGCCACCGTGCATGGCCGGATCGATCGCATCGAGCACCTTGCGCGCTTCGGCACGCCGCGCCTGAAACTCGGGCGACGCGGGATCGAGCGAGAGAGTCACGCTTTCTTTTCCCAGCCGCCGCGCCCGTTCTGCTGCCAATAGGCGAGACTTAGCCCCTGCTCTTTCAGCTGCTTCCACTGCGCGCGGGCAGCAGACAGCTGATCCTCGTCATTGCCGTCGAACAGGAGGATGAAGCGCTCGTAGAGTTCGCAGGGCTCGTCGGCGATGAGCTTTGCGACATCGGCGCCTTCGACAAAGAGGCGCAAGCGCGCGCTGTTGGGATTTTCGCTCCCGGTCGTCAGATAGATCGGCTGCAGATCGGCATCGCCGTCGCGCGCCCGGCCATGCGCCAGAAAACTTGCATCCGCATAGATCCACAGCGTGTCGTCGAGCGCATCAAGACGCTCTTCGGCGCTCGCCTGCACGACGACGCGCCAGCCGCGCTCAAGCGCTTTTTCAAGCAAGCTCGGCAACGCCCGTTCGAGCGGCTGATGCTGCAGATGATAGAACCAGACTTCAGGCATGGCACCGTCATGCGCGGACTTGACCCGCGCATCCAGAACAAACTTCTGCGGAGACTTTCGATATCCCCGCGAAGTTGGAGCGAACATCTTGAGGGCTTAGCACCTGGATGCGCCGATCATAGGGCGTCCATTAGGACGCCCGTCTTTCGACGGGCTATGTCCGCGCATGACGCCTCCCCCGATCATACCTCGTAATATTTCGCCACCAAACGGTCGAGCAGGCGCACCCCATAACCCGAGGCCCAGCTTTGATTGATATCCGTCGCGGGCGAACTCATGCCGGTGCCGGCAATGTCGAGATGCGCCCAGGGCGTGCCATTGACGAAGCGCTGGAGGAATTGCGCCGCGGTGATCGAACCGCCGTGCCGGCCGCCGGTGTTTTTCATATCGGCAAATTTCGAATCGATGAGCTTGTCGTAGGACGGCCCGAGCGGCAGGCGCCAGACCTTCTCATTCGTCTCTTTGCCGGCGACCGCGAGCCGCTCGCTCAGTTCGTCATTGTTCGAGAACAGGCCCGCATGCTCCTGGCCGAGCGCGACGAGAATTGCACCGGTCAGCGTCGCCAGATCGATCATGAACTGCGGCTTGTATTTGTCCTGCACATACCAGAGCACATCCGCGAGGACGAGCCGGCCTTCGGCATCCGTATTGATGATTTCGATCGTCTGGCCGGACATGGATTTGACAATGTCGCCCGGCCGCTGCGCACTGGAGCCTGGCATGTTCTCGACAAGGCCGATAGCGCCAATCGCATCGACCTTCGCCTTGCGCGCAGCAAGCGTATGCATCAGACCGACGACGCAGGCGGCGCCCGCCATATCGCCCTTCATGTCCTCCATGCCGGCGGCCGGCTTGATCGAAATACCACCCGTGTCGAAAGTGACGCCCTTACCGATGAAGGCGATCGGCTTCGGCTTGTCCTTGCCCGGTTCCTTGCCGCCCTTGTTGCCGCGCCAGCG
Source organism: uncultured Methylovirgula sp. (assembly GCA_964644615.1). Lineage (GTDB taxonomy): Bacteria > Pseudomonadota > Alphaproteobacteria > Rhizobiales > Beijerinckiaceae > Methylovirgula. Next base: position 59,939 of record CAZXXA010000011.1, read on the forward strand.
CATAATGACCAGGCGGCTTTCGCGATCGGATCCCTGGCCGACGCCAAGCAGTGCGCCCATGCCGAGCTTCTTCATTTCGGCTTGATCGAGAATCGTGACTTCGACCCCAAGCTCTTCAAGCTCCTGCGCGCGGCGGGCGAATTCTTCCGGATAAAGGACATTCGCCGGCTCATTGACCAGCGAGCGGGCAATCACCACGCCTTCGGCTTCCGCATCGCGGGCCTTTGCTTCGCGCTTCGCCGCGGCCGGATCGGCAACGGCAATCGTGATCTCGGTGCCGTTCGATTCCTCTTCGTCCTTCTTCTTCGTCTTATAGGTGTCGAATTTATAATCGCGCAGCCGCATGCCCTCGGCGAATTCGGCGGCGGCCGCCGCCACATCATGCGGCGCACGTGGCAGATCGAAGGCTACCGCCGCGTTGGCGCCCGCGCCGAGCTTGCCGAGCACGAAACCGCCAAGGCTGATGTAATCTGCCGTTATGTCGCCGGTGGATTTGCCGGCGGCATCCTTGCCTTTGCCCTTCGGCGCTTCCTCCGGACCTGTGCCTGTGCCGATCACCAGAAGCCGGTCGGCGGCAAAACCGGCAGGCGCGATAATGTCGAGCGCCGATGAGTTCTTGCCCTTGAATTTTGTCGCACCGGCCGCGCGCTTGATCAACGCCTCGCCATCCGATCCGATCAGCTTGCGAGTCGTCGCGCCGAACGCAAAATCCGGACCCATGAAGATCACGAGAGTTTGAGCAGACTTTCCCTTTCCGGAACGCTTCGCAGCGGCCTGCGCGGACCCTTGGGCCGCGGACCCTTGAGCGTTGAGTGATGCGAGCGCCGCGAAATCAATTTTGATCGATTGAGACATGTGTGCTGGACTTTCCCAAAAACGCTTTGCACCAAAGGTGCTGCCCAAGGCTGCGCGCCATCATGTGGAGCGATGCGGCGACGTGCAAGTGCATAGACCATATGTAATATCATTTTCCGGCTTCGCCCGCAGCCTGCGGCAGCCCTCCTCTGGAGGACAAACCTCGCGCAGGATCAGACATTTACGCCTCGCCTTGCGATGATACGAACTGCTGAGATCAACGGGCTAAGCGTCGGAGGCTCCGCGCCCTGGCGACGCGCTGATTCGTGTCGCGGTCATGGTTCCGCGACGCGGCGATTATTTTTGCGTGTCAAACAGGAACAGCCGAACGTACCAGGTGGCAGCTTTGGTGTATCTGAATGCATCCCCACACGATGCCTTGATGGCGGCTTAATGCCGCCAGTGACACGCCCGCCACGGCGCGACGTATTTGCATGAATTCGCCCTTAAAATGCCCTGACATGCTTGCACCCAAGACGCTGACTTTGTAGCCAGTTAGCGGGGGGCGCATGAAGCCGAGAAAATCGACTCGCGGCGCCGTGTCGGATCGCAACGATCCATTCGGGATGAGGGACATCGGCATCTGCAGTCTGTCTCTCCGGTGCCGGCGCTCGATCTTCGCGCCCAGCCGCCGGCCAGAGGCATGGATTATACCGTGCGTTCCTCGGCCTGAGCGCGCGGCCTTTCTCACGAAAAAGGGGGTGGCGTTTTGGGAGGCTCACCAAAGCCTCGGCGGGCTGGGATCCTAACGACGGATCTACGGCGGAATGGTTACGGCCTTTCCCTTCGGCCCCAGGGCACTGGGTCCGCACCAGCGGATCCGACCGACTCTCAAGCGGGAGTCGGAACGGTGAGTCACATCCGGAAGGACCTCGGCACACTTGGCACCAGGTCGGGAGGTGGCGCATGATCGGCGCAACCCTCGGCCGCTATCTCTCCTGGCGCTTCTTCTCGACCATCATGCTGGTCTTCCTGACCATCTGCGGCATGGTCTATGTCGTTGACTTTGTGGAACTCTTGCGTCGCGCAGCCAACCGTCCCGGGGTAACGGCCTCCTTCGTTGCCCTCCTCTCCTTCCTGCGCACCCCCTCGGTTGCCGAGCAGATTCTGCCGTTCTGCGTGCTGTTCGGCACGATGCAGGCCTTCATTGACCTCACCCGCCGTCTTGAGCTGATCGTGGCGCGCGCCGCCGGTGTCTCGGTCTGGCAGTTTCTCGTGCCGCCGATCGGCATCGCTCTGCTGATCGGAATCGGCTCGGTCGCTGTCCTGAATCCCATGTCGGCTCAGATGAAGCAGCGGGCCGACGTCTTCGAGAACGAGATTTTCGGCACGAGCGGTCAGAGCGCCGGCGATTCCGCCCTCTGGATGCGCCAGACGAGCGTCGACGGCCAAGCCTATCTACACGCCGAGCAATCGGCGAAGGGTGGCGTCGAGCTCACCGGCGTCCACGCCTATCTCTATGATCCGAAGGGTGAATTCCTCGAAAAAGTGGAAGCCCAATCGGCCCGCCTCCTACCCGGCGTCTGGCAGCTCAAAAAGGCCGTTGTTGCGGCGCCGGGCGAACCGCCCGAAATGGTCGGCACCTTTCTGATCGCCAGTCAGGTGACGCCGAACAATCTCGCCGAGACCTTTTTGTCGGCTGAATCTGTACCTTTCTGGTCGCTGCAAAGGATGCGCCGCGAAGCCAGCGAAGCCGGCCTCGATTCGACGAGCTTTAACCTGCAATATCAGACACTTCTAGCGAGACCTCTGCTGCTCGTTGCGATGGTGCTTATCGCCGCGGCATTTTCATTAAGATTTTTCCGGTTTGGTGGGGTCGGCAAAATGGTCGGTAGCGGGCTGGGCGCGGGTTTTGCGCTTTACCTCCTGACCAAGATGATTGCCGATCTCGGCGCCTCGGGCCTTCTGAGTGTCCCCGTCGCGGCATGGTCGCCAGCCATCGTTGGCAGCATGCTGGGGGCGCTTGCGCTCCTGCAACGGGAGGACGGTTGATGGGGCTGCGTATTCGCCCCTCGAATCAATATGCCCCAGCGCGTTCGGCGTGCCACGGGCAGGCACGTGCTTTTGCCGGCCCGCACGGCGGCCTGCTGGCGCTCGCCTTCCTGTTCCTGACATTCGCCGGCTTCACCGCGGCCGCCTTCCCGGCGTTGGCTCAAAGCCAGACGACCGGCAAGCCGCCGCAAGGCCAGCCGAATGCGGATGCGCCCGGCGCCAAGCCGAAAATGCTCATCCAGGCCGACGAGCTGGTCGACAACAAGGACAAGCACACGGTCACGGCGCAGGGCAATGCGCGAATCTACTACAAGAACCGCATCCTGCAGGCCGACAGGGTCATCTACGACCGCACGACAAACCGCGTTTATGCCGAGGGCCATGCGTCGCTCACCGAGCCCGACGGCACCGTCCTGCATTCGAATCGCTTCGACCTGACGCAGGATTTCGCCGACGGTTTCATCGAAAGCCTGCGCGCCGAAACCGCCGACAAGACCTATCTCAGCGCGCCGCGCGCCGAGCGCAGCGGCAATAATGTGACCGTCTACGAGAAGGGCACCTATACGGCCTGCGCCAGCTGCGCCGAGAATCCGGAAAAACCGCCGTTGTGGCGGGTGCGCGCGATGCGCATCATCCACAATCAAGACGAGCAGATGGTGTATTACACCAATGCTTGGCTTGAATTCGTCGGCGTGCCGGTCGCCTATTTCCCGTTCCTGTCGTCGCCCGACCCGACGGTGAAGCGCAAATCCGGTCTGCTGATCCCGTCGCTGATCCAGAACAGCTATTTGGGCTGGGGCTTCTCGCAACCGATCTTCTGGGCGCTGGCGCCAAACTACGACGTCACGCTGACGCCGACCTATTACACGCGCCAGGGCTTCTTCGGCGACGCCTATTTCCGCCATAGGCTCGCGTCGGGCTCCTACTACGTCCGTGCCAACGGCATCTTCCCGCAGAACCCGGCCGACTTCCCGGCAGCGCCCTATGGCGCCGGCGACCGCCATTTCCGCGGCGAGATCGAAAGCCGCGGCGACTTCCTGCTCGCACCGAATTGGAACGCCGGCTGGGCGTTCACGGTGATGACGGACAAGTGGTACTATTACGACTTCAAGGTGCCGCAGGCGAACACCTCCGGCTATTACATCTCCGATCTCACCTCGACCGCCTATCTCGTCGGCCAGAGCAGCCGCAGCTATTTCGATCTGCGCGGCTTCTATTTTGAGGGCCTGACGAGCCACGACTTGTCGCAGCAGAACACGACGGCTGCGCCGGTGCTCGACTACAATCGGACGTTCGACATCGATCCCGCCCAAACGCACGGCGTCGGCGGCGAAGTCGCCTTGGATTTCAATCTCAGCAATGTCTCGGCCGCCGCGGCGAATTATCAGGCCGTCGGCCTGCATCAGTATGATGCGGCGTTCGGCCTCTACGACATCTGCAAGACCTATACGCCGGGTACGACCTCGTCGAACTGCCTGCTGCGCGGCATCGGCGGCGATTATTCGCGCGTCACGGCCGATGTCTCCTGGAAGCGCAAATATGTCGATCCCATCGGCGAGGTCTGGACGCCCTTCGCCTTTGCGCGGGTCAATGGCCAGGCGCTCGATTTGAACACGACCAGCAACTTCACGTTCTCATCTTCGAACGGCACGTCGACGATCAGCAATGCGTCGCAAACGAATTTCGGTGTGAACAGCGGCGCCTTCGGCTATTTCATGCCGGGCGTCGGCATGGAATGGCGCTATCCCTTCATCACCCAGGCGCCGTTCGGCTCCTTCGAGGCGGAGCCGATCGCGCAGATCATCGCCCGGCCCAATTCTGTTCTGGGCAATGTGTCGCCGGTCAACATCGACTCGCAAAGTCTGGTGTTCGACACGTCGAACCTCTTCGCCTGGGATAAATATTCAGGCTACGATCTTTACGAAACCGGCATCCGGGCGAACTACGGTGCGCAGGCCACCTACCATCTCAACAGCGGCGGCTATGTGAATGCCATGTTCGGCCAGTCGGCGCAGGTCGCAGGAACCAATTCCTACACGACCTATAATGCCGCCAATATCGGCTTGAGCTCCGGCCTCGACACGCCCTGGTCGAATTATGTCGCGTCCTTCACTCTCGTGCCGAGCTCGCTGCTGAGCTTCACCACGCAAGAGCAATTCGACCAGCAGACCTTTGAAGTGAAGCGCGTCGACGTCAACACCAGCGTCAACCTCGGGGCTTGGACGGGCGGCATCCAATATGCGAATTACCAGGCGCAACCCGTGCTCGGCTATTTCGTCCGGCGCGAGGGTATGGCGATCAGCTCAAGCTATAAGATTACCGACAAATATTTCGTGTCGGGCAACATCAGCTTCGATATGAGCCGGCAATTTTATCCGCCGCCCTACGTGATCAGTAACCCCGGGCCGTTCTCGATTTCGAGCTTCGGCCTGCTCGGCGGCTATAAGGACGACTGCACGACGTTCCAGCTGAGCTATACGAACAATTACGTCGACAATGGTACCGGCTCCTTCAACCACAATCAGACGATTGCGGTGAGCCTGCAGTTGCGGACGCTGGGCGACACGGCCTTCTCGCACAATTTCGTCACGACTGCGAACGGCCAGTCGCTTGGCGGCGATTGATCGGCGAAGATTAAATCGTGCAGCCGGGCGAAATTTGGAAAATTGCCGCCATTATTTGTGCATAGGGTGGCATAAGTGGCGCCAGGAAACGCGCTTTTTTTGAAGTTGAGAGGTTTGCAGATGATCTGGGAGGCACAGCCCCGATGAGCCTTGCCGGCCCCATTTTTTCCGATGTCCGCGCCCGTCTGCGGCCGTGGGCAGCCAAGTCGGGTGTTTTTTTCGCTCTGACCGTTTGTCTCGGCGTCTTCGGCCCGCTGTCGCCTGCCAAAGCGCAGGCGATCGTTGAAACGGTCAACGGCCGTCCGATCACCGATGTCGATATCGAACAGAGGATGAAGCTCCTGCGGGTTCTGCATGAGCCTGCGAGCCGTGAAGCGGCGATCTCGAGCCTCGTCGACGATCAGCTGAGACTTCAGGAAAGCGCCATCTATCAGATCAAGCCGACCGACCAGCAGATTGGCGAAGACATCTCCCGCACCGCGCAGAAGATGAAAATCCAGCCGCAGGTTCTCTTTTCCGAACTGCAGCGCGCCGGCATTTCCGAACTGCACATCAAAGAGCATTTCGCGGCCATGGTCGGCTTTATGGGCCTGACCCAGGCTTTCCACAAAGGCATTGAAGCAAGCGAATCCCAGATCCGCGCGGAGATGGCCAGGGAAGGCGGCAAGGCGGCCGTCACCGAATATCATCTGCGTCAGGTCGTCCTCATTATCCCGGCCTCGCAAAACAAAAACCTCGGAGTGATCAAGGGCCGCATGGAAGCTGCCCAGCAGCTGCGGCAGCGCTTTACCGATTGCGCCTCGGGATTGCCGCTGGCACGCGGCATGGACAATGCTGCAGTTAAGGAAGAGGTCGTCAGCAGTTCGACCCGGCTCACGCCGCAGTTGCGACAGCTCTTCGACAAGACGGAGGCCGGCCATCTCACGCCGCCGACCCGCACCGGCGAAGGCATCGAAATGGTCGCGGTCTGCAGCAAGTCCGCATCGAACGACGATACGGCCCTGCGCACGCAAATTTCCGAGCGTCTCCTCGATACCGAGCTTCAGCAAGACGCTTCAAAACGTCTGAGAGAACTGCGCGCACGTGCCGTCATCGTCAAACCATAGGACTGCGCCCATCAAATTGCCTCTGGCCGTCACGCGGGGCGATCCCTCGGGCATCGGCCAAGAGATCGCCTTGAAAGCCTGGCTGGCGTTGCACGATGATCCGGCGGCGCCGGCCTTTTTCGTCATCGGCAATCCCGACGATCTCTCCGCGCTCGCGGCCCGTTTTGCTCTGCCCGTTCCGGTCATTGCCTGTTCGGCAAAGGATGCGCCGGCACATTTTGCAAAGGCGCTGCCCGTCGTCTGCCTGCCCGACCGCATGCACGGCAAGCTCGGCGAACCGGCGCTCGATGATGCGGCGCAAACCGTCCGCGCAATTGAGACGGCTGCCGATCTCATCCGCGCTGGCGAAGCCGGCGGCATGGTCACCAATCCGATTGCCAAGGAGGTCCTGCAACGCGCCGGTTTTCCGCATCCGGGCCACACGGAATTTCTCGGCGAACTCGCGCAACGCGCGTTTGACGCGCAGAATGTTCGGCCGGTCATGCTCTTATGGTCGGAAACGCTCGCCGTCGTTCCGGCGACGATCCACGTGCCGCTCACGCAAGTGCCGAAGCTTTTGACGCGCGAGCTGCTGATCGACACCGGCAGGATCGTTGCGCATGATTTTGCGGCGCGCTTCGGGCTAGAATCGCCGCGTCTTGCCTTCACTGGCCTCAACCCGCATGCCGGCGAAAGCGGCCATATGGGCCGAGAAGAGATCGACATCATCGCGCCGGCCATCGCCGAACTGCGCAAGCAGGGCATCGATGCGCGCGGTCCCTTCCCGGCCGATACTTTGTTCCATCAGGCGGCACGGCAGAACTACGATGTCGTCATCGGCATGTACCACGACCAAGCGCTGATCCCGATCAAGACGCTCGCCTTCGACAGCGGCGTGAATGTGACGCTGGGCCTGCCCTTCGTGCGCACCTCGCCTGACCACGGAACCGCCTTCGACATCGCCCCAGACGGCAAGGCCGATCCGACTAGCCTCATCGCGGCGTTGCATCTCGGCCGACGACTGGTAGAGGCGGAGGCGGCGCAAAGCCGGGCAGCGTGAAGGACGCGCTGCCACCGCTCCGCGAAGTCGTCGCCGCGCATGGCCTCGCAGCGAAGAAATCGCTCGGCCAGAATTTCCTCTTCGATCTCAATCTCACCGGAAAGATCGCCCGTGCCGCCGGCCCGCTCGATGGCACGACCGTCGTCGAAGTCGGCCCCGGCCCCGGCGGTTTGACGCGTGCGCTGCTCGCCGAAGGCGCCGCACAGGTGATTGCGGTCGAACGCGACGCGCGCTGCATCGCCGCGCTGCATGAGATCGAAGCGCATTATCCCGGCAGGCTGACCATCGTCGAAGGCGACGCGCTCAATGTCGATTTCGCCGCGCTCGTTCACGGCATGCAACCGGCGCGGATCTGCGCCAATCTGCCTTACAACATCGCCACGGTGCTTCTGACCAATTGGCTCGAAAGCGAGCCCTGGCCGCCCTGGTTCAACCGGCTCGTGCTGATGTTCCAGAAGGAGGTGGCGCAGCGCATTGTCGCAACTCCGAAGGAACGCGCCGACTATGGCCGTCTCGCCGTGCTGGCCAATTGGCGCTGCACGACGCGCAGTCTCTTCGACGTGCCCCCTTCCGCCTTCACGCCGCCGCCGAAGGTGGTGTCATCGGTCGTGGAGCTCGTTCCGCGCGCAACGCCCCTGCCCTGCGACGTGAAAATTCTGTCCGAGGTCACGCAAGCCGCCTTCGGGCAAAGACGCAAAATGCTGCGGCAGAGTCTGAAGAGCCTGGGCGTCGAGCCGAACCCTCTGCTCGAAAAGACCGGAATCGATCCGACAAAGCGCGCGGAAGAGATCGATGTTGCTGAATTCGTGGCGCTGGCGAACGCGCTTGCTGCCGCGCGCAGATCGGGCTGAAGCTTCAGTCTTGTTTCAAAAGGTCGGCCACGAAAGCGCCGATGCCCTCCCTACGGCGCGCGACCTTGTCGCGTTCCGCCCTCACAACGGCGAGCAATTCGTCGAAAGTCTTCTGCAGATCGTCGTTGATGAGCACGTAATCATAGAGCTCCCAGCGCGTGATCTCATTCTTCGCATTGGCGAGCCGCTTGTCGATTGTCTCGCGGCTGTCCTCGGCGCGCCGTTCGAGGCGCGCTTTGAGCTCCTGCATCGACGGCGGCAGAATGAAAATCGTCACGACATCATCGCCGGCTTTGGCTTTCACCTGCTGCGTGCCCTGATAATCAATGTCGAAGAGGACGTCGCGGCCTTTGGCCAGAACCTGTTCGACCGGCTCGCGCGGCGTGCCGTAGAAATTGCCGTGCACCTCCGCCCATTCGAGCAATTCGCCCGAATCGCGCATCGCGTCGAACTGTTTCTTGGTGATGAAGGAATAATGGATGCCGTCGACTTCGCTCGAACGGCGCGGCCGCGTCGTGACCGAGATCGACAGAGTGAGATCGAGCGTCTTGGTCTGCAGCAGCATGCGGGTGAGCGTTGTCTTGCCGGCGCCCGACGGCGACGACAGGATCAGCATCAACCCGCGCCGCGGCAGCGCGTCGGCAGTGGAAACGGGTTTGGCGGACGGAACGGCCTGATCTCCCGCGGGCATCAGCTCACTCGATATTCTGGACCTGCTCGCGGAACTGCTCGATTTCGACGCGCAATTCAAGTCCGATCGCAGTGAGACTCGCATCATTCGACTTGGCGCAGAGCGTATTGGCCTCGCGGCCGAGTTCTTGGGCGAGGAAATCGAGGCGGCGGCCAATCGGGCCGCCCACCGCAAGCAGCTCGCCTGCCGCCGCTATATGGGCGGACAGCCGGTCCAGCTCCTCGCGGACATCGGCTTTGGCGGCGAGCAGCAGTGCCTCCTGATGCAGCCGATTCGGGTCCAGATGCGCTTGGCCTGCAAGAAGCGCGATCGTTTCGGCGAGCCTTGCACGGACAGCTTCGGGCTTGCGCGCGGGACATTCATCCGCCGCCTTCTGCAAAGCGGCAAGCCGGGTAAGCCGCTGCTTAAGGACCTGGCCCAGCGCCTCACCCTCGCCTTCGCGCATGGCAACGAGCGCGGCGAGCGCTTCATCGAGGCTCGCCAGCGCGGCGGCCTGGACCTTCGCGAGTTCGGCATCGTCGTCGGCGCGGTCGCGGATTTCGACGACGCCGCGAATGCCGAGCAGGCCGTCGAGCGAAGCTGAGCGCAGCTTTTCGCCGAGCGGCATCTGCGTCAGCGCATCGGTCAGCTGCTGTAACAGATCGGTATTGATGCGGACCTCGGGGACCGCCGCCTCACGCTGGACGGTCAGCGTCGCATAGCAGGTGCCGCGGGTCAGGACCTTCGCCAAACGGGCACGCGCATCGGCTTCGATCGCATCAAAGCCCGGTGCGACACGCAGCCGGAGATCGAGGCCTTTGGCATTGACGGATTTCAATTCCCAGGCCCAGCGGTAGCTCGCCGCCGCGCCGGCGACACGGGCAAAGCCGGTCATACTGGCCAGTGTCATTGAAACCTTTGTCTGCAAACCGTGTGTGCCGGCGCCTATTGCAGCGTCGTTACCGTCGGCACTGTCTTGGCGTAGTTCAAATCATACGTCTTGTTCTTAAGCGGGTCGAGCGGCGTCCCTTCGGACGCATCGATGATCGACGGATGTCCGTTCTTGGCGGCGGCGATTTGTTTGGGATCGACCGGGGTCTGCGGCTGCGGGGTGAGTCCTGTCGGCAAGGGCTGGCTGGGATCGAAGGATTTCGGCGGCGCGCTCTGGGCAATGACGACCGGCGCGACGGGAACGGTCGCCGATGCTGCAGCTGTGGGCGCGGGAGCTGCCGGCGCAGGAGCCGCAGATGCGGCGTTCGCGGCCGTGGCCGTGTTTGTTGCCGGCGCGGACGGGCCGGCAGCCGCGGCCGAATTGTCGACGGGTCCGTCGAGCAAGGCGGCTGCCTCCCGGCCATCCGGAACGCCGCGGATCGAAAGCTGGTCGATACCGGGGCTCAGCGCGAAGGAAGCTGTTTTGCTGGATGCGGGTTTCGCGACAGGCCCCACTTCAAGGGGGGGCCGTTTCGGCGCGGCAGCGGTCGCGGTGGCCAGCTCAGGCGGCATGGAGGGCCCGGTCTTGGCCATGGCCGGGCCGGCAAAGGCGAGATCAAGCGACGGCGCCGCCCCCTGTGCCAACGGTAAAAGCGACCTCGGCAAAGCGCCGTAGACATCGCCGTCGCCCGCATCGCCGCGCTGATTGGAGCGGCCTGCCGGTGCCGGCTGCGGCGCGACGTGGTCGACATCGCCGCCGCCGTTTGCCTTGTCCTTGGCTTCCTTCTGGATCTGCCGCCAGTGCGCCACATTGCGGTTGTGCTGTTCCAGCGTGGCCGAAAACACATGGCCGCCGGTGCCGTCGGCGACGAAATAGAGATCCGAGGTCTGCATCGGATTGGCGACCGCCTCAAGCGCGGCGCGGCCGGGATTGGTGATCGGCCCCGGTGGCAGGCCTTCGATGACATAAGTGTTATAGGGCGTCGGCCGTTCGACTTCGGCATGCTGGATCGGCCGCCCGAGCGTGCCCTTCCCGCCGACGAGGCCATAGACGATCGTCGGATCGGACTGCAGACGCATGTGCTTCATGAGACGGTTGAGGAAGACGGCAGCGACATGCGGCCGCTCCTCCGGCTTGCCGGTCTCCTTCTCGACGATCGAGGCGAGCGTCACGAGCTCATAGGGCGAGCGCAAGATCGGGCTGGGCGTACGATGTGCCCAGATCGTCTCGACGAGCTTCTTCTGGTCTTCCTCCATACGCCCGATGAGCGTCGCCCGCGACATGCCGCGCGGAACCTTATAGGTCTCGGGCAGCAGGCTGCCTTCTTTCGGAATTTCGCGGATATCGCCAAGCAGAAGATCGTTGTGACGCAGCCGCTCGACAATCTGTTCGCTCGTCAGGCCCTCTGGAATGGTGACCGAATGGAGCACCTGCCGGCCGCTGACCAGAACGTCGATCACGTCGTGGATGCTGGCCTGCTGCTTGAAGAGATATTCGCCAGCCTTAATCTTCGAGCGCTTGCCGCTCGCCATGACGGCGAAATGGAAGATCAGTGGATTGTCGATGACGCTCTCCGCCTCGAGCTGCGCGACGATATCGCCGAAGTCGGTGCCAGGCGCGATGTAGACGACCTTATCGGCCGTCAGAGGTCCCGGCTCGTGCAGGCGTTGCGCGCCCCAGATCACGGCGAACATGCCGGCAATCGAGATCAGCAGCAGGAAAGACAAAAAACCCGACATCGCCGAAAGCCGCGGCCGGCGCTTGCGCGGCGGCGGCGGCGGCGGCAATTCCGGCTGCAGGGCCTCGTTCGGGCTTTGGAGGGTCATGCGACGGCTGAAAAAACGGGCTGGCCGCGCCTCTTCGGCGGGCTCATAGGCCGAGTTCATCTCGTCGTCTGGAGCCTTGCTCCCCATGAACTCATACCCACCCGTCAGAGCCAGAGCATCTTCTTGCGGTCAGAAAAGCGACGGGGCACGGAAACCGCATCCCGACAACGGATTTCAAAGCTGCATCAAAGATGTGGCAGTAATGAGAAAGCTCCCAGAGCGGTTAAACTTACATCTTAAACTTGGTCGGAATCAAGCGCATGGCCTGTGTAGGGCCATGCGCTGAACGCACGATCATGCGATCGATTTTATTCGGGCGGTTTATTCGGGCCGGCGGAAGACCAGGCAGGCGTTGGTGCCGCCGAAGCCGAAGGAATTGGACAGGACGAACTCGACCTTCCGCTTGCGGGCCTGATGCGGCACGAGATCGATCGAGGTCGTGACCGATGGATTGTCGAGATTGAGCGTCGGCGGCACGATCTGATCGCGGATCGCGAGGATCGAAAATGCGGCTTCCACCGCACCGGCAGCGCCGAGGAGATGGCCGACCGCCGACTTCGTCGACGACATGGACAGCGAATTCGAGCCGCCGCCACTGCCGAACAGGCGATCCACCGCCGCAAGCTCGATCTCGTCGCCGAGCTGCGTCGATGTGCCATGCGCATTGATGTAATCGAGATCGTGCGGCGAGATGCCCGCCCGCTTCAGTGCCGTCTGCATGGCACGGAAAGCGCCGTCCCCGGTGCTCTCGGGCGAGGTGATGTGATAGGCGTCACCCGACATGCCGTAACCGATGATCTCGGCATAGATCTTGGCGCCGCGCGCCTTGGCGTGCTCATAGGATTCGAGCACCACGCAGGCGGCACCATCGCCCATGACAAAGCCGTCGCGATCCTTGTCATAGGGACGCGACGCGCGCTTCGGCTGGTCGTTGAAGCCGGTCGACAGCGCCTTGCAAGCGCAAAAGCCAGCGATGCCAATGCGGTTGATCGCCGATTCAGCGCCACCCGCGACCATGACTTCCGCGTCTTCATGCGCGATCAGCCGCGCCGCATCGCCGATCGCATGGGTGCCGGTCGAACAAGCGGTCGCGACCGCCATGTTCGGCCCCTTGAGACTATGCGCGATCGACACATAGCCGCTCGCCAGATTGATGATGCGGCCGGTGATGAAGAAGGGCGAAACGCGCCGCGGGCCCTTTTGAATGAGGGTGACCGAGGTTTCGTAGATGCCGCCGAGGCCGCCGACGCCCGAACCGATCAGGACGCCGGTGTTGATCTGATCTTCGTAGGTCTCAGGCTTCCAATTGGCATCGGCCAGCGCCTGGGTCGCTGCCGCGACCGCGTAGAGGATATAGTCATCGACCTTGCGCTGATCCTTCGGGTCCATCCAATCATCGGGATTGAATGTGCCGTCGGCGCCGGCGCCACGCGGCACCTGCATCGCGATTTTGCACGCAAGATCCGACGTCTCGAACCCGACGATTGGGCCGGCACCCGATTGGCCGGCAATGAGACGTTGCCAAGATTGTTCGACACCACAAGCGAGCGGCGAAACCATGCCGAGCCCGGTGACCACGACCCTACGCATCGATCAGACTTGTCTCCCCACCTTGGGCAAATAACTGCGTTTTGGTTGGACCGCGCCCGAAGGCGCTGATCGCGTTCCGCATTCACGCGGCGGTCGGCTTCGCCTATTTGGCTTGCGCCGCCGCACAATCACGAAGCGACGACACGTTGCAGCAAAAAGGCGAGATGGTTTGGCTTGAGAGAGCCGCCGCAGCCGTGCGCCGCGAGCTCTCGACGACGCTGCGCGTGATTAGGCGGCGGTCGCCTTTTCGAGGAAGCGGATCGCATCGCCGACCGACACGATCGACTCCGCCGCGTCATCCGGAATTTCAACGCTGAATTCTTCCTCGAAGGCCATGACGAGTTCAACTGTGTCGAGCGAATCTGCGCCAAGGTCTTCAATAAAATTGGCATTGTCGACGACCTTGTCGGCATCGACTCCGAGATGCTCGATTACAATCTTCTTCACCCTCTCGGCGACATCGCTCATGGTCCTGCAATCCTCGTCCTATTTGACCTGGTTAGAAACAGCCGACATCCAGAAAGGCATTCACGGCACCGGCACGTGAAGGCCCCTCCTTCAAATGCCCGCGAAAGGCAGATCCGAACGGATCCAACGATAAGAGTGAAACCTCTTGCAGGCCCTGTACGCAAGATCGCTTAGGCAGCGACCTTCCCCCAAATTGACCTACTCGCCAGCTGGCTTGGGGTTGGTAACATACTTCAAACGCATTGGCGAGAGCCCGTAGAAAATCGCCAATATGTCACATAACTGCCTCAGATCATTGCCATTCCGCCGTTGACGTGCAGCGTTTGTCCGGTCACATAGGCGGCTTCTGCACTGGACAGATATACAACCGCGGCAGCGACATCCTCGCCCGTGCCAAGCCGCCCGGCGGGGACATTCGCCAGAATCCCCGCGCGCAATTTTTCATTGAGCACGTCGGTCATCGGCGTCTCGATAAAGCCCGGCGCGATACAATTCACGGTGACATCGCGGGCCGCGACTTCCTTCGCAAGGCTCTTCGACATGGCGATCATGCCGGCCTTCGACGCGGCATAATTGGCCTGGCCGGCATTGCCCATCGTGCCGATGATCGAGGTGATGCCGATGATGCGGCCCCAGCGGCGCTTCATCATGTTCTTGATCGCGGCACGGCTCAGCCGGAAGCCGGCGGTCAGATTGACGGCGAGAACCGTATCCCAATCCTCGTCCTTGAGACGCATGAGCAGATTGTCGCGGGTGACGCCGGCATTGTTGACGAGAATGTCGAGACTGCCGAGCGCCGCTTCCGCTGCGGGCACAAGCTTCTCGACCTGCGCCGCATCGGAGAGATCGCAGGCGATCGTCTGAACCCGGCTGCCCAACTCGCCGGCCAGTTTATCGAGCGCTTCCGTGCGGGTGCCGGAGATCACCAGCGTGGCGCCTTGCTGATGCAAAGCCCGCGCGATCGAGGCGCCGATGCCGCCGCTCGCGCCCGTCACCAAAGCCGTCTTGCCGGTTAAATCGAACATGTGACCTCTAATGACGTCTCAAAGAGCTTTGTAGGCCTCGACTTCGGCCGGTGTGGCCACGCCGAGGCCGGTCGCCTGATCGGCGATACGCTTCAACAATCCAGTCAGAACTTTGCCAGCGCCGAGTTCGACGAACTGCGTCACGCCTTGCGAGGCCATATATTGCACGCTTTCGCGCCAGCGCACCGTGCCCGTCACCTGGGCGACGAGAAGCTTGCGGATCTCCATCGGGTCCGTCACCGGCGCGGTCGTGACATTGGCGACGACCGGCACTTTCGGAACCGCGACGTCGACCGCAGCGAGCGCATTGGCCATCACATCGGCAGCCGGCTTCATCAAAGCGCAATGGAAGGGCGCCGAAACCGGCAGCAGAATGGCACGGCGGGCGCCACGCGTCTTGGCGATTTCGATCGCCTTGTCGACGGCGGCTTTGGAGCCCGACGCGACGACCTGACCGCCGCCATTGTCATTGGCAATCGCACAGACCGCGCCTTCACCGGCCTCGCTTTGGGCTTCTGCCGCGACTGCAACGCCCGTCTCGTAATCGAGGCCGAGCAAGGCCGCCATCGCGCCTTCGCCTGCAGGCACGGCCTTCTGCATCGCTTCGCCGCGCCGGCGCAGTAAGCGCGCGGCATCTGAGATCGAAAAGGCCCCGGCTGCCGCCAGGGCGGAATATTCGCCGAGCGAATGGCCGGCGACGAAGGCCGCATCCTTGGCAAGATCAAGTCCCGCCTCGGCTTCCAAAACGCGGGTCACGGCAAGGCTCATCGCCATCAAGGCGGGCTGCGTATTGGCAGTGAGAGTGAGCTCGGCTTCGGGCCCCTCGAACATCAGCGTCGATAGTTTTTGGTGCAACGCTTCATCGACTTCCGCAAAGACGGCCCGTGCGGAGGCAAAGGCTGCAGCCAATTCCTTGCCCATGCCGACTGATTGCGACCCTTGTCCCGGAAAAACGTAAGCTCGCGCCATGCTTCGCGTCACGCCCCCATCATGTTGCTCGATCCGCCGCTGCGAGTGACATTGGAGCGAAGCCCTGTCAAGCCAACAGCTTTGCGGCAAAGCAGCGGCCAATAGCTCAAATAGGCAGCCGACATTCGTGGGATCAGGCGCGAATTTCGGTTGCAAGGCAATGCTGGCGGGTCATCATGGCCGCCTTAGCGACTCATAAAAGTTTCGCGGACAGCCCTGCATATAGATAGGCTGTAGCAACAATCTGATCAGGTTCGGCGTAATGGATATTCCCGGAAAAGCCTGCGGCTCATGCAGCATGTGCTGTCAGGTCCTCGATATTGTCGAATTGAAAAAAGACGCCGGCATTCTCTGTGAGAATTGCGTGCCAGGCGGCGGCTGCGGCATCTATGAGATGCGCCCGGATGTCTGCCGCGACTATGAATGTCTCTGGAAGACCGATCGCGGCATGACTGCGCAATTGCGGCCCGATCGCGTCGGCACGATCCTGATGGAAGATCCCGACTCCGAACAATATCAGGCCGTTTGCGATCCCACCCGGCCGCTCGCTTGGCGCACGCCGCTGGTCTTCAACCATCTCGTCGCGATGGCGAAGGCTGGCCGCACTGTCGTCGCAAAGGCAGGGTTGAAGGCTTGGCGTATCCATCCCAACGGACAATGGGGCCCGTGGGTTGGATAGTTGCTGTCGGCCAAGCTCTAACCGTCCCAGCGCGTCCGGTTAGCGCGCGTGAATCAGTATGCATGAAAAAGTGAGTTGCCGTCAGGCACATGCCGGCACTAGGGAATTCATACGGACACCTTGTGGAGTTTCAGGTGGGCTTTTGGAGAAGCGGGTGAGGCTACCCTTCATCAAAACCTTTGCGCTTCTTGCCTTCAGTCTTTCCACGCTCGCATCCGTGCATGCCGAGCAGCGCGTGACCGTCAAGATGCCCGATGGGCCACGCGAGGCAATCCTGTCGCCGGCACAAAAGCCGGGTCCCAATCCGACCATCATCATTCTGCATGGCGCGACCATTTCCGCCGAGCGCATGGTGCATGCTTCGGGCTTTGCCGAAGCTGCTGCGGAACGTGGCTTCACCGCGGTGTTCCCGGAAGGCAAGGCGCAGCGCTGGAACGACGCGCGGAACACCGGTCATTCGAATGTCGATGACGTCGGCTTTTTGAATGCGCTGGCACGTCAATTGATCGCCGCCAAGATCGCCGATCCGACGCGTCTCTATCTCGCCGGCATTTCGAGTGGCGGCATGATGGCCTTCACCATGATCTGCGAACCGCAAAGCCCGTTCGTCGGCATCGCGACGGTCATCTCATCCATGCCGAGCAAACTCGAGTCGACCTGTCACCCCCCGCGTCCGCTGAATGTCGTGATGATGAACGGGACCTCCGATCCGATGGTGCCCTTTTCCGGCGGCAAGGTCGGCTTTCTCGGCCGCCGCGGCAGCGTCCTCGGGGTCGAGCCGACGGCCGATATTTTTGCCAAGGCACAGGGCTGTGGCAACTATACGCAGGCGATGCTGCCGCAATCGCACGGCGGTGAAAAGACCCGCGTGAAGGTTCTGAACTGGACCGGCTGCGTGCCGGGATCGAGCGTCCGCCTCTATGAGATCCTGGGCGGCGGCCATCAGATCCCCGGCGGCCCGACCTTCATTCCCTTCGTCTTCGGCAGCCCCAATCACGATATCCGCGCCGCAAACGAGATTTTAGAGGTATTTTCAGGCTCCTGAGCGGGAAAGACCGAGCCTCAGAGCTTGATTTGGCGGCAAATCTCCTTATAAAGCCCGCTTCCCCGCTTCGGCCGGGGGCTGAACGGAAGACGCGGCACGACCTTAAGTCCGCCGCGCAGGACCAAAATCCGGCTTCCCGTGTCCCCGCCTTCGATTGTTCACTCGAGCCTTTCCGAGGCTCGAAGGGCTTCGCGCCGGAGCACTAAACATCGAGAAAGGCATTCACATGTCTCTTTACGAGCATGTCTATCTCGCGCGCCAGGATATTTCCGCGCCGCAGGTTGACGCTCTCAATGAGCAGTTCAAAAATCTCATCGAATCCTTCGGCGGCAAGTTCGAGAAGCTCGAATATTGGGGCGTCAAATCCCTCGCCTATCGGATCAAGAAGAACCGTAAGGCGCATTTTACGCTGTTCAACATCTCGGCGCCGCCCGCGGCCATCAATGAGATGGAACGCCTGATGGGCATCAACGAAGACATTCTGCGCTTCATGACCGTGCGCGTCGAAGAACTCGAGGCGGGCCCGTCGGCGATGATGCGCAAGCGCGATGATGACGATCGCGGCGAGCGCGGTGACCGGGGCGATCGTGGTGATCGCGGCGACCGTGGCGGTCGTGGCCGGGGTGATCGTGGCGACCGCGGCGATCGCGATCGTGGGCCGCGTCGCGGCCGTGAGGAAGGCGTGAGCGAGGAAGGCGGATTCTGATGGCTACTTCAGCACCGGCGCGCCGGCCGTTTTTCCGTCGCCGCAAGACTTGCCCGTTCTCCGGCCCGAATGCGCCGAAGATCGACTATAAGGACACGCGTCTGCTCTCGCGTTACATCTCGGAGCGCGGCAAGATCGTGCCGTCGCGCATCACCGCCGTTTCGGCGAAGAAGCAGAGAGAACTGGCTAAGGCGATCAAGCGCGCCCGCTTCCTCGGCCTTCTGCCCTATATGATCCGCTAAGGCGCGGCGCGCCGATATCGGCGCGCTGACCAATCGCAACGCATAAAGGCAGCTGACTGCACATCAGCTGTTCGGCTGGGACCTTTCCCTAACCGCATTTGCGGGACAGCTCGGCGATGAAGAAACAGACGGCTCAGACATTCGACATTCGCTTTCCCGTCGCCTTCGGCAGCGGGCTTGCGACCGCTTTGCTGTTTCTCGCGGCCCGCCAGCAAGGCGCCTTCGCGGCCTTGATGCTGGCTTCGCTCGCCCCGCTGCCGATCATGATCGCGACCTTGGGGTTCGGCCATCTGACCGGGCTCGGTGCCGCCATGGCCGCGCCGGTGACGATCGCGGCTTTCGTGTCGGCCGCCAATGCAGCGGCTTTCTCGACAAAGGTCCTGCTAGCGGCCGGCCTCAACGGGCTGATCTTCGCCGTCGCTTTGTCCCTGCCCGTCTGGGGGCTCGCCTGGCTCGCGACGACCGGGCAAAGCCAAGTCTTCCTGCCATGGCTTCGCGGTTTCCTGCATAGCGCGGTTCCTGAGCCTATCGAGAAGCCGACGGCACAGCTACGCTATCCCTTTGGCGATATGCTTCTGGCGATTGCGATCATCGCGGTCTTCATCGTCAGCATCGTTCTGGTCATCTGGGTCACTCATCAGGGCAGCTATACGGCGGCTTTGGCGAGCGCTGCAGCGCATGTCGAACCGATGATCATCGAAATGATCGGGCCGCGCGATCTGCCGAAAACGCTCGATCTCATGACGCTGGCCAAGCTGGTCATCGAGCTCATGCCGGCCGTCGCCGCTTGCCTCATTACATTCGCTCTGACAGCCAATCTCTGGCTCGCCGGCCGCGTCGTCGAGCTGTCTCACCGGCTGGCCTATCCTTGGCCCGATATCCCGCACAATCTGCGGGTGCCACGCATTCTGGCGCTGGTCCTCGCCGTATGCTGCGGCCTGGCGTTTCTCCATGGCCTGCCGGGTGCGGTCGCCCGCACGGCGGCTGCCTCGCTCGGCATTCTCTTTGTTTTGCAAGGGCTCGCTGTCGTCCATGACGTGACCCGCGGTATGCGGTTCCGCACCTCGCTGCTTTGCGGACTTTACCTTGCGATCGGCTTTCTCATGCCCTGGCCGCTCGTCATTTTCGCGGTGATCGGCCTCGTCGATGCAGCACTGAGCCTGCGCGATAAAAAGCCGACGGCGCCCCCCAAAAGCTAAGAAGAAAGGAAGAAGGATATGGAAGTTATTTTGCTCGAAAGGATCGCCAAGCTCGGCCAGATGGGCGAGAAGGTCCGGGTCAAGGACGGCTACGCGCGCAATTTCCTGCTGCCCTCCGGCAAGGCGCTGCGCGCGACCGAAGCCAATAAGAAGCGCTTCGAGTCGCAGCGGGTCGAACTCGAGACGCGCAATCTCGAAATGAAGCGCGAGGCTGAAGCTGTCGGCGAGAAGCTCTCCGGCAAGAGCTTCATCCTGATCCGTCAGGCTGGCGAAACCGGCCACCTCTACGGCTCGGTTTCGAGCCGCGACATAGCCGAGGTCGTCACGGCTGGCGGCTTTACGACGCATCGCAATCAGATCGTCCTGAAGACGCCGATCAAGACCATCGGCCTGCATGAGGTGCCGGTGCATCTCCATGCCGAAGTCGAAGTGCCGATCACCATCAACGTCGCGCGTTCGCCGGAAGAAGCGGAGCGTCAGGCGAAGGGCGAAGCGATCAATGTCGTCGAGGAAACCTCGATGGCCGATCTCGGCCTCGAAGTCGGCGCGGCGCTTGCCGAAGCGGCCGGCGAAGAAGCCTGATGCTTTCTGTCAAGCGCAATGGAACCTTTGGCTCAGCTCCGCTTTATCGGCGGCGAGCCAAGGCGAAGTTGTTTGATGTCGAGCTTTGATCCTGGCAGGCGCACGAAACAAGAGGGTGCGACGGGCCGGTTAGGGTATCGATCGCATGGCAGCTCCAGAAGATATAAAAAAATCCCACATCGGGATCGAAGGGTTTGACGATCTGACGCTCGGCGGCCTGTCGACAGGCCGCCCGAGTCTCGTCTGCGGTTGGGCCGGCTGTGCATGAGTGCGTCGCCGCTCGATCAGCTCGACGCCGACCAACTTCGACGCCGCTTGGAAGAAGCCGAAGAGACTCTGCGCGCCATCCGTCAGAGTGAGGTCGATGCGCTTGTCGGCGGCGGCACGCAATCCGAAGAAATCTTCACCCGCGAAGGCGGCACGGAATCCTACCGCGCCTTCACGGAGGCGATGGATCTTGGCGCTGCGGCGCTCGACAGTTCGAAGCGGCTCCTCTACGCCAACAATGCGCTCTGCGAACTGCTCGGCCGCTCGTCGCAGAATCTGCATCAAAGCGGGCTATTCGCCGCTTTCGATGCCGACACCGCCAAGCTTGTCTATGATCTCGTCAGCGCGACGACGCTCGGCAAGCAAACCGCACAAATCAAAGTCGCGCAGCCTGCCGGCGAACGTCATCTGCTGGTGAAGGCATCGCCGCTGCAGCTCGGATTGACCGCCGGCATTGCCGTTACCTTCACCGACCTTACCGACCAGCTGCGTGCTGCAGCCATTGAAGAATCCGAGCGGATCGCCCGCGCCGTCATCGCTTCGGCCAATGAAGCGGTCGTCGTCTGCGATGGCGCCGGCATCATCACCCATATCAATTCCGCCGTTCTGGCGATCTGCGATGAGGCGCCGATCGGCAAAGCTTTTTCTGAAGCGATTCCCCTCACCTTTCCCAATGTCTCGGGCCTCTTGCGTGAGGACGATCTCCTGGCCATGGCCTTTGCCGGCAACTCCGTCCAAGGCATGGAGGCGATCGCGCCCAAGGCGCCGCGCGCCAAAGATCTGCTGGTCTCCGCCGCGCCTTTGATCGTCGCCGAAGGCCATGTGCGCGGCAGCGTCGTCACCATGGTTGACCTCTCGCAGCGCAAGGCGGCCGAGCGCCAGCAATTGCTGCTGATGGCGGAGCTCGATCACCGGGTGAAGAACACGCTCACCCTCGTCATGTCGATCTGCAGCCGCTCGGCCCGCGAAGACGATACGGTCGAGAGTTTCCAGCGCGCCTTCATGGGCCGCATCCAGGCGCTCGCTGCGACGCATACGATGCTGGCCGACAAGTCTTGGAACGATGTGACGATCGAAGAGATCGTTCTCGTCGAGCTGACGCCCTATGTTGGGGCGATCATCGGCGAGCGTATCGATCTGGTCGGTCTGAAAGTGCCGGTCAGTCCGCGCGCCGCCTCGGCGCTCGGTCTCATCTTCCACGAACTCACCACCAATGCGATGAAATACGGGGCGCTCTCCTCGCCCGAAGGGCGTCTGCGCATCAGCATCGATCTTGCCAACGCCGCGCCGACTGACGACGGCCATCTGCCCGTCGTCATCGAATGGGCCGAGACAGGCGGCCCCGCCGTCGAACCGCCGACGCGCCGCGGCTTCGGCGAGATCATCATGTCGCGCAGTCTTTCTTACGCGCCGGATGGCGGCAGCGAGGTGGAATTCCGGCCCGAGGGCGTCAGGTGCCGCCTGCATGTTCCGAGCCACGATGTGAAGGGCGTGCCGGGCGCTCCTCGCAGTTGATGTAAAGCAATTTATCTGAAAATTTTTCGCGTTTGTGGATTACGGTTGGCTTCGGCTGCGGTGACTGATTCTCTCTCCCGTCTCGAAGGCCGCTGTGCCACAAGAAGGAAATTGCCGGGTGCGAGTGGACGTGACTCGCGGTTCTGACAGAGATCATGCCGACACTTGAACAATTTGCCGGGCGCACCGAACGCCAGACCGAGACCTTTCTCCCGGCCAGGGTACAAGACAACCGGATGGACCAACAAAACTTCCGGACGCCGCCGCACAATATCGAGGCGGAACAGGCCCTCCTGGGCGCCATCCTGGTCAACAACGACGCGTTCGATCGCGTCTCAGACTTTCTGAAGGCGCAGCATTTCTCGGAAGAGTTGCATCGCCGCATTTTTGACGTCGCCTCGCAGCTGATTCGCGCCGGCAAGATCGCGACGCCGATCACGCTGAAAACCTTTCTCGGCGATCATGACCTTGGCGGTGTGACGATCCCGCAATATCTCGCCCGCCTCGCAGCGGAAGCGACGACCATCATCAATGCCGAGGACTACGGCCGCACGATCCACGATCTCGCGGTGCGGCGCGACCTCATCATCATCGGCGAAGACATCGTCAACGCTGCCTTCGACGCGCCGATCACCGCGCAACCGCGCGAGCAGATCGAAGAGGCTGAGCGCAAGCTCTACTCGATTGCCGAAACGGGCCGCTACGACGGCGGCTTCCAGCGCTTCTCCGACGCGCTCGCCACCGCCGTCGACATGGCGGCGAAAGCTTGGGAGCGCGATGGGCGCCTCTCCGGCATCTCGACGGGATTTCGCGAGCTCGACAGCAAACTCGGCGGTTTACAGGCCTCCGACCTTGTCATCGTCGCGGGCCGCCCCGGCATGGGCAAGACGGCCTTCGCGACCAATGTCGCCTTCAATATCGCCAAAGCCTATGAATTCCGTGAAAAGCCCGATGGCACACCTGAAACGCTGAACGGCGGCATCGTCGGCTTCTTCTCGCTCGAAATGTCGGCCGAGCAATTGGCCACCCGTATCATTTCCGAGCAATCCGGGGTGCCGTCGCACAAGCTGCGCCGCGGCGATATTTCCGAAGGCGAATTCCATCGCGTCGCAGAGGCGGCGCGCGAGATGCAATCGGTACCCTTTTACATCGACCAGACCGGCGGCATTTCGATCGCGCAATTGACGGCGCGCGCCCGGCGTCTCAAGCGCCAGCGCGGCCTCGATCTCCTCGTCGTCGATTACTTGCAGCTGCTGTCGGGCAGCCGCTCGCGCGGCGACAACCGCGTGCAGGAATTGACCGAGATCACCACCGGCCTCAAGGCGCTGGCGAAAGAGCTGAATGTGCCGATCATGGCGCTCTCGCAGCTGTCGCGTCAGGTCGAAGCCCGCGACGACAAACGACCGCAGCTCTCGGATCTGCGTGAATCCGGCTCGATTGAGCAGGACGCCGACGTGGTGATGTTCGTCTTCCGCGAAGAATATTATCTGAAGAACAAACAGCCGCGCGAAGGCACCGAGGAATTCCTCGCTTGGCAGACGAGCATGGAGCAGGTCCACGGCAAGGCCGAACTCATCATCGGCAAGCAGCGTCACGGTCCGACCGGCACGGTCGAACTCGCCTTCGAGGCCGAGATGACGCGCTTCTCGAATCTGGCGCGCGAAGACGATCTGCCCGCCCGGCTCTAGGTCCGCGCAGCGAGATTTCTGAGTTCAAATCGCCGCCGCTTCGCATCGCTATTGTGCGGGTGCTGGTAGCGGCGCCGACGTCACAGGCGTCGGATTGGCGGCTGCGGCGGCAGCCGGCGCGGCGGCTGGCGGCGGCACAGCCGCCGCAGGCACTGTCCCGGCAGTCGCAGGTGCGGTTCCAGCGGGAGCGGCTCCGGCCGGAGGCGCAGGGACAGCTCCGGCAGGTGCAGCGGGAGCCCCCGACGGCAGCGGTGTGGTGGTGACCGTCGAATCGATCGGCTGCTTGCCGAGAACGGCCTGCACATCGGAATCCTGCAGCCGTGACTTGCCGATCTGCATGCCGATGGCACGCACCACGTCTGGCGCATCGGCATACATGCCGTGACCGACAAAGCCGGTCGATTCATTGGACAGGTCATAGACCTTCACACCGAGCTTATCGAGCGCGACACGGTCGGCTCTCCGGTGCGGATCGAGCGCGCCGACGCGCGGCCGGTCGCCAGCGAGCCAGCGCGACAGCGACAGCGCCTTGTCCTTCGACGAGACCAA
Source organism: uncultured Methylovirgula sp. (assembly GCA_964644615.1). GTDB lineage: Bacteria > Pseudomonadota > Alphaproteobacteria > Rhizobiales > Beijerinckiaceae > Methylovirgula. Next base: position 84,357 of record CAZXXA010000011.1, read on the forward strand.
AACTGAGATATGCGAAGTGTCGAGGTGACCGATCTGCTCGCGGAAGACGGAGAGATCGATATCGGGTGCGGCGAGCATCACATTGCCGAGTTTGCCGCCGAGATCGGGACTGCCGGCGATCGCGCGCTCGCGCAGCGCCTCCATTGTCAGCCAGGTGCCGAGCGAATGCGCGAGAATATGGACGCGGCCCACGTCAGGCAATTGCGCGAGATCGCGCAGCACATTGGCGAGCGCATCGCGCGACGCGGCCGCCGTTTCGCGCGCCGCTTCATAGCCCATGAGATTGTCGCTCGACGGCCAGGTGAAGAGCACCGGCACGCCGCCGAAGCGCCCGTCCTGGACGATCTGCGCCAGGCGGAACCGCGCCTCGTCATAGCCCGTGTTGAAGCCATGCACATAGAGCAGCACGTCGCGGTTGGAACCGATCCGGCCGGAAATATGGGTCGCGAGCTCGTTGCGGAACGCGGATTCGTCGTCGAGATCGCGGCGCGAAGCGACGAGGAAATGCTGATTGGGATCGGGAGAGCCGAAGCTCGGGCGCTCGATCTCGCCGACATGGTGATGCGGCGGCACACTGATCATCTGCAGCGAATAATGGGCGCCGTCATGGCTCATCTCATTCGCCGCACCGTTCTCGCCGTTGCGGACAGAAGCCACGAAAATCGCCACCTGATTCGGCACATCGGGCGGCGGCGAAGCGAACATGTCGCCGACCGAGCCCGACACATCCGGCACGCCCATCGACACGCAACCCGCGAGCAAAGCCGGCAAGGTCAGGGCAACCATGATGTGAAGGAATTGGCGCAGCTGTACCGTCGATCCGCCCAAAACGGCGGCGAAGAAACGGAGCGGAGTGAACCCTATCGGGTTTGACGGAAAAAAGGCGCGGCGCATGGGATGGCGGAGGCTCCGCTCGGCGAATTGCGGCAAGATGCAGCGATGACGTCGCCAATGCCGCGACACATGCCGTCGAAAGGTGACAAGAATGGGACTGCGCCGGCTTTGGTGTGACGGCTGCCATAGGTTCGCCGCTGCGCATTGAAGCAGATCAACGCTTCCGGCTCGAATTCGATGTAAGTTATTTCACACAAAGCCTATGAAATTCAACTAAGTAGAGCGGATCGCGCCGCAGGCTGGCCCGACAGCAGAAAAGAATGACGGTTTGGCGCAATCTTTCCCGAATTCATCGTCTCTCGCCGATTATGACGTCGTCGTCATCGGCGCTGGCGCTGCCGGTCTCGCCGCCGGCCATCGACTGGCGCGTGCCGGAATAAAATTTCGCATTCTCGAAGCGCGTGATCGCATCGGCGGGCGCGCGCACACCGTTCAGCGCGAATATCCGCTCGATCTTGGCTGCGGCTGGCTGCATTCCGCCGACATCAATCCGTTCGCGACGATTCTGAGCCGGCTTGGATTCACCATCGACAAGACGCCGCCCGCCTGGGGACGGCACAGTCTCGATCTCGGATTCAACGTAGCGGAACAAGCCGCCTTCGGCCGCGCGATTGGTGCCTTTCAGGAGCGCCTGCACACTTTGGCGCCGACCCTGCCGGATGCACCGGCCGCCAATTTTCTTGAGCCGGGCTCCCGATTCAATCCGCTGATTTCTGCGATCTACACCTACATCAGCGGCGCTGAACCAGAAAAGATTTCCGCGCATGATCTCGTCAATTACGACGACAGCGAGATCAATTGGCGGGTTGTCGAAGGCTATGGTGCGGGAATCGCGCGCTTCGGCGCCGACCTTCCCGTCACTCTCGCCTGCCCCGTCCGCAAGCTGGATCATGCGGATAAAATTTTGCGGCTGACGACGCCGCAAGGCACGATCACGGCAGATAAAGTGATCGTCACTCTGCCGACCAATCTTCTGGCGCAGGAAGCGCTCGCCTTCGATCCGCCGTTGCCCGACAAAGTCGCTGCCGCTGCGGCGCTGCCCCTGGGACTGGCCAACAAGGTGGTTCTTGCGCTTGACCGGCCGCTCAGCCTGCCGAAGGACGGCCATGTCTTCGGCCGCGTCGATCGGACGGATACGGCGAGCTATCATCTCAGTCCCTTCGGACGGAATCTGATCGAAGCCTATTTCGGCGGCCAGCTCGCCGCCGATCTCGAAGCCGAAGGGCCGAACGCCTTCTATGCCTTCGCCGAGGATGAAATCCGCGATCTGCTCGGCTCGGCTTTTCGGCTGCGGCTCCGCCGTGTCTCTGAGACAGCCTGGGGCCGCGATCCATTTGCGCGCGGCGCCTATTCCTATGCCGTGCCGGGGCACGCCGACGCGCGTCAGGCGTTAGCGGCGCCCGTCGACGACCGTATCTTTTTTGGCGGCGAGGCCTGCTCGCTGCATCATTTTTCGACGGCGCACGGCGCCTATATGACCGGTATCGCGGTCGCCGATGCGATCATCGCTGCACAACGGTAAAATACAATCCGCAACAGTGCGATTGTTGCTGCGCGCGAGCGACCCTACATAGGCTGCAGCCCTTCGCGAAAATCTCAGACCAACTGCGGGCGCGTATTCTTCTGCCGATGGCTTCCAATTATAAGATCCATATCGTCACGTCGATCGATGAGGTCGACCCGGCGCGGTGGGATGCCTGCGCCAATCCGCCGGCCGATGATCTCATCGCGCCCGCGATGAGCGCGTGCGGAAGCGCCGAGTTTGACGTGCTGCAAGCCGCAAGCAGTTTGCAAAAAGAGCGATTCAATCCCTTCATTACGCATGCTTTTTTGAAGGCTCTTGAAGATTCAGATTCAGTCGGCGGCCAGTCAGGCTGGACGCCAACTCATGTTCTTGTTGAAGATCAGCTTGGCCGTTTGCGCGCCGCGGCGCCGACCTATTTGAAGACGCATTCGATGGGCGAATATGTTTTCGATTACGGCTGGGCTGACGCTTATCACCGTGCAGGCCTGGAATATTATCCGAAGGTGCAGGTCTCCGTACCTTTCACCCCGGCGACGGGGCGCCGCCTTCTCGTGTCACCCGACGGCGGCGAAGCGGCGTTGAATGCGCTGATCTTGGGTCTACGCAGTTGGCGCGCGAAAATCGATGCGTCATCGATCCACGTCACCTTCCCCACCAAACAGGAATGGGATGCGCTCGGCCGCAACGGTTTTTTGCAGCGCACCGGCCAGCAATTCCATTTCATCAATAAGGGCTATGCGGATTTCGACGCCTTCCTCGCCGATCTGAATTCGCGCAAGCGCAAGATGATCCGGCGCGAGCGCAAGGACGCGCTGGCGGAGGGCGGCATCGAGATCGAGCTTTTGACCGGCACCGACATCACCGAAGCGCATTGGGACGCCTTCTTCGATTTTTATCAGGATACCGGCAGCCGCAAATGGGGCCACCCCTATCTGACGCGCGCCTTTTTCTCCGAGATCGGCCAGACGATGCGCGATCACGTGCTGCTCGTCATGGCGAAGCGGCGCAAGCGCTATATCGCAGGTGCAATCAATTTCATCGGCAAGGACGCCCTCTATGGGCGCAACTGGGGCTGCATCGAGGAGCACCCGTTTCTGCATTTCGAGGTCTGCTACTATCAGGCCATCGACTATGCGATCACGCATGGGCTGGCGCGGGTCGAGGCTGGCGCCCAGGGCGAACATAAGCTCGCGCGCGGCTATGTCGCCGTGCCGACCTATTCGGCACATGACATTGCCGACAAGCGTTTCGCTCGCGCGATCGACGATTTTCTGGCGCGCGAACGCGTCGCCGTCGATGCCTCGCTCGACGAATATGCGGAGTTGGCGCCGTTTAAGAAGGGATAATGATCACCATGCCCGTCCGGGTATCCTTCTCCCGCTGTGGGAGAAGGTGCCGAGCCATAAAGGCGTCATTTCGACGCCCGTCGCGAACGACGGACCATGGCGAGGCGGATGAAGGGTACGCCAGCTGTGTAGTGGCACCCGACCCCTCACCCGGTCGGCTCCGCCGACCACCCTCCCGCAAGGGAAGAGGGTTGCAGAATTACGCAAACACCAGCAGCGATCCGCCATAGATCACCAGCCCGATGACGAGGGCGATCACGCAATAACCCATGATGTCCTTGATGCCGAGGCCCGCGATGGCCAGGATCGGCAAGGCCCAGAAGGGCTGGACCATATTCGCCGTCTGCTCGCCCATCGCCGTACCCATCGCCGCCATGGCCGGATCGGCGCCAAGCTTCACGGCGGCCGGCACCAGGAACGGCCCCTGCACCGCCCAATGGCCGCCGCCCGACGGGACGAAGAGGCTGATCAGGTTCGACGCGACAAAGGACCAGAAGGCGAGCGTCTTCTGCATCGAGAAGGCGACGAAACTCTGCGCCAAGACGCCCGCGAGGCCTGTGTCCGTCATGATCCCCATGATCCCGCCATAGAGCGGAAATTGCAGGAGGATGGGGCCGACCGTACGGGCGCCGGCATTGAAAGCCCGAACATAGCGGATCGGCCGCCAGTGAAAGAGAAGGCCGAGCATCAGCGCCAGAAAGATGAAATTGTTCAGATCGAGCGCGAATTTATGCGCGAGGATGAGATTGGCCTCATAGGCGACGCCCATCGCGACGAGAAGCAGCGTGATGACGGGTGAATTTTCCAAGACGGTTGCGAAGGTCTTCACCGTCTCGGCTTTCTCTTCGCCGGCCTGATCCTCGCGGATCAGCGCTTCCGGATCGACCTTCTTCCGCTCCTCCTCCGCCGGCCCCATGAAATAGAGCGCGACCGGAATCACGATCACGAGCAGCACGACCGGCACAAGATTGTAGGCGGTGAAGATCGTCGTCGAGAAAGGCGCAATCTTGCCGGTCTGTTTCTCGATGATGTTGAGCGCATTGCCATGCGTCGCCGAGACCAGTGCGATGGAGCTCGAAAGGCCCGACGCCCAGGTCATGAAGCCCATATAGGCGGCGGCGACGAGGAAGGCGAAGTCGACATTGCGCAGCCGCTTGCCGATCTCGCGCGCGACGATCGCGCCGATGACGAGGCCGAAGCCCCAATTGAGCCAGGAGCCGATGGCGCTCGTCAAAAAGACGATGATGGCGGCGGCGGCTTGTTCGCGCGGAATGGCGGCGAGCCGCTCCAACAGCCGTTTGATGAAGGGCGCATTGGCGAGCGCCACGCCGGTCGTCAGCACCAGCGCCATTTGCAGCGCAAAGGCGAGGATGGCCCAAAGGCCCTTGTACCAGGCATCGATGATTTTGATCCCGCCGGCAGGCGTCCAGATCAGCGCCGCGATGACGGTGATGAAAGTGAGCAGAACGGCGTAGAGATAAGGATCTGGAATATAGCGTTCCGCGTAGCGCACGCAGAGCCGCGTCGTTGCGCGTAGCATTATGTCCCCCTGCCGGCACGTCAGCCGCGCTGCTTGGGCAAACGGCCTATCTTCATGCGCCTGGAAAAATCTACGCTGGCATCCGGCGCCGGACAAGCTGCGCCGTCAGTGCTGCACAGGCGGTCTTCAGCGAGCCAAGGTCCGCCCATATGCGCCTCGAATGCCTCAGATTTTCGACAATTCGCAGCGCACCGAATGCATTGGTGCGCTGATTGGCTTCATGCCGCGGCCATGTCTCTCCCTATATGATCCGAGAAGGGCGGAGACGAGCAATGCACAAAAACGCACGGATGGACTTTTCGCCGATCTTGCGGTCGGCCGTTTGGATCGTCGTCATCGTGGCGGCCATCCTGGCCATATCGCCCGGAAAGGCGGCCGAGACCGGCCTCAGCCTCAGCGGCGGCTGGATTCGTTTCGTCATTCCCTCGACGCCCGCCGCCGGCTATTTCACCCTGACCAACGCGACCGACAAGCCGCAGATCCTCACCTCGGCAAGCTCGCCCGCCTGCGGCACCCTGATGATGCACCAGAGCGTGCGCAAGGACGATCGCGAGCAGATGAAAATGGTGGCGAGCGTCACCGTTCCGGCGCATGGCGCTTTGGTTTTCGCGCCCGGCGGTTATCATCTGATGTGCATGTCGCCATCGAAGGACGTGAAGGTCGGCGCGCAAGTGCCGGTGACATTAACCTTCGCCAGCGGCACCAGCCTGACCGACAATTTTCCGGTGCGCGGCGTCGGCGGCAAGTAGCAGTTGCGCACGGCTGCCATTTTCGATCTGGACAGATCAGGCTCCGACGATCTACCCATGCGTTGATTGAAAGCGCAAAGGACGATGCCCATGGCGCAGCCCGTTTATGACGACAGCAATATTTTTGCGAAAATTCTACGCGGCGAGATGCCCTGCCACCGGGTCTTTGAAGACGAAGTGGCGCTGGCCTTCATGGACATCATGCCCCGCATCACGGGCCATACGCTGGTGATCCCGAAATTCGCCTGCCGCAACATTCTCGATGCCGATCCCGACGTTTTGAGCGCGCTCATGCCCCGCGTGCAAATGATCGCCAAGGCCTCAAAGCAGGCTTTCAATGCCGATGGCGTTACGCTCCAACAATTCAACGAGCAGGCCGGCGGCCAGGTGATCTTCCATCTGCATTTCCATATTCTGCCACGCTTCGTCGGCGTCGAGCTGAAGCCGCCGGCGAGTGCGATGGAAGACCCGGAAGTTTTGGAAGCGCAGGCGATGAAGATCGCGACGGCGATCGACGCACTCGCTTAAAGCGCCAGAAACAAACTCATGCGAGCAGGGCAAGCAATCGCGCCCGCCACAAAACAAACCGGGCTCCGCCATGACAGCGAAGCCCGGTTTCAATTTAGCTAGCTCTACAGATCAGTTCTGCAGTGGCACATTCGGCACTGTGCCAGCCGGCTTCTCGGTCTCTTCCGCCGTGGTCTCCTCGGCGACGTCCTCTTCATCCTCCGGCTCGTCCGGGCCACCTTCGTCCTCCGGACCGCCCTCGCCGTCATCCGACCTCAGCTTGCGCGCCTTGGCGCGGCGGACTTCAGGCTCCGGCTTCACGCGCTTCTTGCCGGCTTCGACAATATCGCGTTCCGGACGCGGCAGCACCGGACCTTCCGGGAAGACGAAGCCGAGCTTCTTGCCGCCGGCTTCGTCGGACGTTACGACGACACGCACCGTGCCGCCATTCTTCAACCGGCCGAACAGAACCTCGTCGGCGAGCGGCGTCTTGATCGTCTGCTGGATGACGCGGCCCATGGGCCGGGCACCCATCTGCTCGTCATAGCCGTTCTCGACCAGCCAGTTGCGCGCCTCATCCGTGAGCTCGATCGTGACATTGCGTTCAGCGAGCTGCGCATCGAGCTGCATGATGAATTTGTCGACGACCTTGACGATCACTTCGCGCGGCAGATGGCCGAAGGTCACCACCGCATCGAGACGGTTGCGGAATTCGGGTGCGAACATGCGATTGATCGCCTCCACATCCTCGCCTTCCCGCTTCGTGCGGGTGAAGCCATAGGCCGACCGCTGCATGTCGGCGGCGCCGGCATTGGTCGTCATGATCAAGATCACATTGCGGAAGTCGATCTGCTTGCCGTTGTGATCGGTGAGCTTGCCGTGATCCATCACCTGCAACAGGATGTTGTAGAGATCCGGATGCGCTTTCTCGATTTCGTCGAGCAGCAGCACGCAATGCGGATGCTGGTCGATCGCATCGGTGAGCAGGCCGCCCTGATCGAAGCCGACATAGCCGGGCGGCGCGCCGATGAGGCGCGACACCGTGTGGCGCTCCATATATTCCGACATGTCGAAGCGGACGAGCTCGACACCCAAAGCGGTCGCGAGCTGGCGCGCCACTTCGGTCTTGCCAACGCCGGTCGGGCCGGAGAACAGGTAGGAGCCGATCGGCTTCTCGCCGTCGCGCAGGCCCGCACGGGCCAGCTTGATCGCCGAGGTGAGCGCCTCGATGGCCCTTTTTTGGCCGTAGACGACACGCTCCAGCGTCTCGGTCAGATGCTCGAGCACTTCGGCATCATCCTTCGACACAGTCTTCGGCGGAATCCGCGCCATGGTCGCAATCGTCGTCTCGATCTCTTTGAGACCGATCGTCTTCTTGCGCTTGTTCTCGGGCAGCAGCATCTGGCTCGCGCCCGTCTCGTCGATCACGTCGATCGCCTTGTCGGGCAGCTTGCGGTCATTGATGTAGCGGGCCGAGAGCTCGACCGCCGCCTTCACCGCTTCATTGGTGTAGCGGACCTTGTGGAACTCTTCGAAATAAGGCTTCAGGCCCTTCATGATCTCGATCGCATCCTCGACCGACGGCTCATTGATGTCGATCTTCTGGAAGCGCCGGACCAGTGCCCGGTCCTTCTCGAAATACTGGCGGTATTCCTTATAGGTGGTCGAGCCGATGCAGCGCAGCGTACCCTGCGCCAAGGCCGGCTTGAGCAGGTTTGAAGCGTCCATCGCGCCGCCGGAGGTGGCGCCGGCGCCGATCACCGTATGGATTTCGTCGATGAAGAGGATCGCCTTCTTGTGCTGTTCGATCTCCTTCATCACCTGCTTCAAGCGTTCTTCGAAATCGCCGCGATAGCGGGTGCCGGCGAGCAGCGTGCCCATATCGAGGGCAAACACCGTCGCGTCGGACAGCACTTCCGGCACTTCGTTCTTGACGATCTTGCGAGCCAGACCTTCGGCGATCGCCGTCTTGCCGACGCCGGGATCACCGACGAGCAGCGGATTGTTCTTGTGGCGGCGGCAGAGCACCTGGATGGTGCGCATGACTTCGGCTTCGCGGCCGATCAGCGGATCGACCTTGCCGTCCTTCGCCTTCTTGTTGAGGTTGACGCAATAGGCTTCGAGCGCACCCTCTTTCTTCTTCGCGTCGGCCGGATCCTTGTCCTTCGCGTCGCGCGAATCCTCATCCTCGGTGCCGCGCGCCGTCTTCGAGGGGTCCGACAGGCCTGGCCGCTTGGCGATCCCATGGCTGATGTAATTGACGGCGTCGTAGCGCGTCATGTCCTGCTCTTGCAGGAAATAGGCGGCATGGCTCTCGCGCTCGGCGAAGATGGCAACGAGCACATTGGCGCCCGTAACTTCCTCGCGGCCCGAGGACTGGACATGGATCACGGCGCGCTGGATGACGCGCTGGAAGCCGGCCGTGGGCTTGGCGTCTTCACGCCCGTCGCTGACGAGATTGTCCAATTCCTGATCGATGTAATCGCGCAGATTTTTCCGCAGCAATTCGAGGTCGACCGAGCAGGCGCGCAGGACGGCGGCCGCTTCGCTGTCTTCCGTCAGGCTCAACAAAAGGTGTTCGAGCGTCGCATATTCGTGATGGCGCTCATTGGCGACAGCAAGAGCCCGATGCAGCGTTTGTTCGAGATTGCGCGAAAAGGAGGGCATGGCGGCTCCGATCTCTTATTTCTTTTCCATGATGCATTGCAGCGGGTGCTGATGCTTCCTGGCATAGTCCATCACTTGCGTGACTTTGGTTTCGGCGACTTCGTAAGTGAAAACGCCGCATTCTCCGACGCCATGCTGATGTACGTGAAGCATGATCCGCGTCGCCTCTTCCGGCCCTTTGTTGAAGTACTTCCGTAGGACCGTCACAACGAATTCCATTGGCGTGTAGTCGTCGTTCAGGAGCAGAACGCGGTACATATTGGGCCGCCGCGTCTGCGTTTTTGGGCGTGTGATGACCGCCGTCCCAGCGCCCGACCCTTGGTCGCCGCCTTTCTGTTGGTCTTTCGATGCCCACAACGGCATGCTTCCGTCTCCCACCTTCGTCACATGGGGCGGGTACGCCCCCGCCGCAAGCCGCGCCGTTATCGGGTCAACATGCATCTTCCAACGCACGGCCGGAGCATCCGTCCCATCGGCAAGCAGCTTTCCTTCAGCGACCGCCGATACCGCCGACGCTCGCCTTGAGCGCCAGCTTGGCCGGTCCTCCTTGCTGCCCGACGCGAATGATAACTCCGCTCGCTTGAGACAGACTACCCTCGTTTTTCAGCAATCCGCAGACGCATGTGCTGCACTGCCTCTTGCCGTCGACGAATCGGGCTTCGGACCCCGGCAAAGCCAGTCGATGCAAGATCGAGACTATTTTGAAATTCGCAAGAATTTGAGGCCTGAGGACGCGTGAAAAATTTGCGTCGCATTTGCGCGATGCACACAGTGACGTTCACCGCTGTGTGAAACAGGCGGGCGTCGTTTTCTTGTCAAAACTTCGAGCTGATGCCGCGCCGCGTCAGCGCGGCTGGAAGAAAATGCCCTGGCGAGAAGATAGGAAGGGCTCTGAAAAAGATAAAGGCCCGACTTGACGTCGAGCCTTCCCCGTCTTTTGAGGCGCAAACCGAGGGCTGTCTGGACGATGCCCCGGCGTCGAGCCTTACGCTTTTGACCGATTAGCGGTCGACAGCCGTCGACTGAACCTTGGAAATCGCGTTCTCGAGCGGCTTGAACGCTTCCTTGGCGAGGGAGGTGTAGAGCTCGCCGATCTTGGTCGCCTGGGCGATGAAGCCCTCATAGGCCGACTTCGCGTAATCTGACTGGATCTGGATCGCATTGTCGAGCGACTTGGCGCCGAGCAGCTTCTCGACATAGGCCGAGTTGTTCTCGAGGGTCTTCTTGGAATAGTCGGTCGCTTCGGCGGCGATGGTCTGGAAGCCCTTGGCAAGAGACGCGGCTACCGACGTCGTGGCATCGAGCTGCTCTTTGCCGAATTTCTGGAATTCTTCGAAGTTATTGGGCATGTTTACTCCTCCGACGGGATGCGTTGCGCTCCAAAACTCGTGGGAGCCCACGGCGATACGGCCTCTTAAAAGGACCGTGGAAAAGGCTTATAGTGCATTGCACAATCACCGTCAACGAATTTTGCGACGCACAATCTATTTTCCCATCTTGGCACTCATCCAATGAATTTTGATGAGACGGTTAACCCGCTGGTAACTGGGCCGTTTTAGCGTTTCCCGTGAGAGCGTTGGCCGTCCAACGGCGACGAACACCGCCGCCGCCGTCGGGTCTCGACGGATGGACCCACCACGAAATCAAAGTTCTGGGGCCTTTGCCGCGGGGGCGGGCAAAGCTCTGGACCGGCTGGGGCAGGATCGGGGGTTGCCGCGTATGTCGAAGCGTAACATGCCGCGTCAGAATCGCGTTCGCGTTGCCGCAAAGCTAACGGTCGGATTGTTGGCGGGCGTTGCCGCCCTCGCGACCTTGTCGGCCGACCCGGCTGAAGCCTGGCACCGCCGCCATCACTATTTCCGCCACTTCGCGCACCGCCATCACCACATCCGGATCGTCCACCATTTCCGGCACAATCGGCCGGTCGGGGTCGACGGTTCGAAATTTGCCGCCATCGTGATCGACGGCAGCACTGGCCGCGAGCTCTATGGCCGCAACGAGAATGCGCTCCGCCATCCGGCCTCCATCACCAAGGTGATGACGCTCTATCTGCTGTTCGAAGAGCTGCAGAAGGGCCGGATGCATCTCGACACCCGCATTCCGATCTCTGCACACGCGGCGTCGATGGCACCAACCAAGCTCGGCCTGCGCCCCGGCTCGACCATCGATATCGACGACGCAATCAAGGCTATCGTCACGCAATCGGCGAATGACATCGCCGTCGCGATCGCCGAAGCGATCGGCGGCAGCGAAGACCGCTTCTGCGAGATGATGACCGCCAAGGCGCATTCGCTCGGCATGACACGGACTCATTACGCCGATGCCTCGGGCCTGCCGAACGACGAACAGATCACCACGGCGCATGACCTTGCCATTCTCGGTCGGGATATCCAGGCGCGCTTCCCGCAGTATTATCATTACTTCTCGATCCGCCACTTCGCCTATCGCGGCGTCCCCTACCACAATCACAATCACCTGCTCGGCAAGGTCGAAGGCGTCGACGGCATCAAGACCGGCTATACGCGCGCCTCGGGCTTCAACCTCATGACCTCAGTCAAGCGCGACGGCCATTACATCATCGCCGTGGTGATGGGCGGCACGACTTACGCGAGCCGCGATCGCATGATGGCCAATCTGATCGAAGACCATATCGACGACGGTGCGCCCGGCCATCGCACGATGGTCGCCGAGAAGCCGGCGCCGGAAGACGAACAGGCCGCCGGCGACGACAAAGACACCGGCAATGAGATGGACGAGGATTCAGCCGATGCCACGCCGCAAAACGCGGCGCCGCGCGAAGCCAATGCCCCCGCCGCTGCCGAACCGCCCGCCCGACCGACCGCGCTCGCAAGCGCCGTCGAGCGCGAGCAGCAGCAGGAAGGCTCGACCGCACCCATGCCGGTCGGACGGCCGCGCCCCGCTGTCGTCTCGGCCGCGCCGAAGCCCACGTCGCTCCCGACAGAAGCAGCGCAGGCTGAGGCCGAGCCGCCGAAGCGCCCCGCTTTCGACGGTACGACCGGCCGCTCGACGATCGCCACGGCAACGCCGTCGAGCCTGCACTGGGTCGTCGGACCGCAGCCGGTTCGCATGGGCGAGCCGGACGTCAAACAGCCCGCCAAGATCGCAATGCGCGCAGTGGACGAGCCGCGCGCCGAGAAGGCCGAGAAGATTGAGGCGCGCACCGACAAGATCGAAGCGCGCGTCGAAAAGATCGAAGCCCGCGCGCCGGAATCGACCGGCAGTGTCCCCGAGACCGTCGATCGTCCCGCGGTCGCGCGTAGCGGCTGGATGATCCAGATCGGTGCGACGGACGATGCCGACAAGGCGCATGCGCTGCTGGCGCGCGCCAAGTCGGAAGGCCCGCGGTCGCTGAGCCGCGCGACGCCCTTCACCGAGAAATTCCAGAAGGGATCGGAAACCTTTTATCGAGCCCGTTTCGCCGGACTCGAAGCCGAAACGGCCGAAGCCGCTTGCAAATCGCTCAAGCGGTCCGGCTTCGCCTGTTTCGCCACCAAGAATTGAGCAGCTGACGCCGAAGACTTTTGAGTATGGAGTTTAGTTGTGGCGGCGCATGAGTACGTCTTTCGCTTCGTTTACACGCGCAGCGAGATCGGTCGAGCCCCCTTGGTCGGGGTGGAGCTTCTTGATCAACGACCTGTGCGAACGCATCACTTCGTCCCGCGTCGCCCCTTTGCTCAGGCCCAGGACTTCATAAGCTTCATCCTCCGTCATCGCCCCAAGCCGCGGCGCAACAGCCGGCCGGGCGCCCCACGCGTTCGGCTCTTCCTCAGCTGCCACACGCCATCCGGGAAACCGGCGGTCGAGATACGCCTCTAACAGCCGCGCGCCCTCCGGATCATCGCGCAGGCAGAGACCATGCAAGGTCTCGCATTTCGCGCGGCTAAGGCGATCGAGCGATGCGCCTTCATCCGGACCCGCAAGAACCGTCCCGCTGATCATGCCGGTCTGTTGATCGAGCTCCATCTCGATCACGGCCGAACGCACCCGCGACAGCCGTGCGCGCGGCGCCGACGAGGCAGCGCTGGCAGTGGCTTCGATCTGCCGCGGCGCCTGCCCTTTCGTCCCTTTGCCTTTGCCCGAAGCGAGAATCCACAGACCGAGACCGCCAAACATGACGCCGAAGTCGATGCGGCCACGCAAGATCAGAAGCAGCGCAAGCGCCAGCGCGAGGAAGCCGAAGCCCTTCCCGAATCCCTTGCCGAAAGACCGGACGAGAACGGCAGGATTGAGCTTCAGAAAGCCGCGCAAAGCAAAGAGCGCCAGCCAAACGATGAGAAAGCCCGCCAGGATATAAGGCATCGTTTTCTCCGCTTCGCCGGCGCGCTCCGGTGAAACCGCGCCAGCGCCTCAGCGCATTCAGCAACCGTGGCCAGCTGCCAAAATCTGAATCATTATCCGGCCCAAGTCGATCCTTTTTGAGGACGCGTACACGCCGAAAAAAACGGCATTGTGAGCGCGTGACCAGACCACCACAGTTGGCCACTGCACTTGACCACCGCACTTGGCCACCACGCCCGGCGGCGGACACCTCAAGCGCGGCCGGCCGCAACCGGTCAGCCGCGCCCGATCAGCGGCATTTTGGTCGCCATCAAAGTCATAAATTGGACATTGGCGGACAAAGGCAAACCCGCCATTTGGACGATCGCCTCGCCAACGAGCGCCACATCCATCACGGGTTCAGGCGATTTGCCCTCGATCATCGGCCGCAATAAGTCCGTTGCGGCATTGCCGATGTCGATCTGGCCGCAGGCGATGTCGAAGGCACGGCCGTCGAGCGAGGTCGATTTGGTGAGCCCGGTCATCGCATGTTTCGTCGCCGTGTAGGGCGCCGAATTCGGCCGCGGCGCATGCGCGGATACCGAACCATTGTTGATGATGCGCCCGCCCCGCGGGGTCTGCGCCTTCATCAATTTAAAAGCCTGCTGCGTGCAGAGAAAGGCGCCGGTGAGGTTGACGTCGACGACGGTCTTCCATTCGGCGAAACTCAATTCCTCCATCGGCACGGAGCGCGCCGCCGCACCGGCATTGTTGAAAAGCAGATCGAGCCGGCCAAAATTCGCAGCGACCGTCGCGAAGGCGCGCGCGACATCGTCCGGATCGGCGACATCGCACGCCACCACGATCGACTTCCCGGCGACGCCGAGCGCCGCCGTTTCTTCGAGCGGTGCGGATCTCCGGCCGCATAGAGCGACCGTCCAGCCGGCGTGCATCAAAGCCAGCGATGCGGCGCGTCCAATGCCCGTGCCTGCGCCTGTGACGAAAGCGAATTTCTCCGGCGGCTTCTCGGACATCGGCGGCAATCCGTTCACAGGAGCGGCATGCGCCGCCTAGACTTCATATTTCTCGATACGCCAGGCTTCCGCATCCGCATCGTTCTGCCAATCGCGCCAGGCCGGCAAGGCCATGATCTTATCCATATAGGCGCGGCTCGCGGCGGTGACGGGCGCGTCGTAGGTGTGAAATCGGCTGACGACCGGTGCAAACATCGCATCGGCGGCGCAAAAATCGCCGAAGAGAAAATCGCGGCCCTTCCCGAAATCGCGGCGCGCGCTGGCCCAGGCCGCTTCGATGCGCGCGAGATCGGCAGTCGCTTCCGGCGCCAGCTCACGCTTTTGGACCGGGCGGCGCATGTTCATCGGCAGATGGCTCCGCAACGCCGGATAACCGGCGTGCATTTCGCTCGACAGCGATCGCGCCAAAGCCCGTGCCGCTTTGTCTTTCGGCCAGATGGCAAGTTCTGGATGCGACTCGGCGACATATTCGACGATCGCCAGCGATTCCCAGACGCGCGTGTCGCCGTCGACCAGGACCGGACATTTGGCGGCCGGGCTATAGCGCAGGATCTGCTCGCGCGTTGTCTCCTGCGCCAGCGGGATCACCACCTCTTCAAACGCAATCCCGAAATGCCGCAATAAAATCCAGGGCCGGAACGACCACGACGAATAGGCCTTGTTGGCGATGACGAGTGTGAATGTCATTCCGCTGCGATCCTCAAGAAGAGCGAACCCGGGAATGATAGCCGATCACCGGCCTTCCCTGATGCGACCTCTGGTCTCGGACATGAAGGCATAGACGAGGAACGACAAGAGGATCAGGCCGGAAAGATAATAATAGAACCACGCCTCGTGATGATTCTGCTTGAAATAGAGCGCAATGGCCGGCGCCGTGCCGCCGAAGATCGAGACGGTCAGCGCATAGGGCACCGCGACGCCGGTCGCTCGGATCGCGGTCGGGAACAGCTCCGCTTTGACGATGGCGTTGATCGATGTGTAGCCCGCGGTGAAGGTCCAGGCGGCACAAATCAGAAGGAGAACAAACCAAGGCGATTTGACCTCCTGCAGTGTGGTCATAATCGGCACGGTCGCAATCGTTCCGGCGATGCCGAAGAACATCAGCAGCGGCTTGCGGCCGATGCGGTCCGACAACATGCCGTAGAGCGGCTGCAGGATCGTCGCGAAGACAAGGCTCGCGAAGATTACATAAGTCGTTGTCTTGTAATCGAGACCCACGGTCAGTTTGACATAGGTCTGCATGTAAGTGGTGAATGTATAGAAGGCCGCGGTGCCGCCGGCGGTCAGGCCCATCACGATGAGAGCTTCGCGCCAATAGGGAAAGAGTCCCCGAAAGGATCCCGACGGCGCTGTCTCGCGCTTGGTCTCCGAGAAGATTTCGGTCTCCGGCATGCTGCTCCGCATGACGCCGGTGAAGATCGCGAGCAAGGCGCCGATCACGAAGGGAATGCGCCAGCCCCACGCCTTCAGGGCTTCGGTCGATAGGAAGCCCTGTAACAGCAGCAGCACGATGATCGCGGTGAGCTGGCCGCCGATCAGCGTCACATATTGAAAGCTCGAATAGAAGCCGCGGCGGTGCGGCTCGGCGATCTCGCTGAGATAGGTGGCGCTTGCGCCATATTCGCCGCCGAGGCTGAGGCCTTCGATGATGCGAGCGATCGCAAGAACAACAGGCGCCGCAAATCCGATGGACGAATAGGGCGGCGTCACGGCGATCAAGAGCGAACCGACGCACATGCAGAACACGGACAGCATCAGCGACGGACGGCGCCCGTAGCGATCGGCAAGCCAGCCGAAGAGCACGCCGCCGATTGGGCGCACCAGAAAGGCCGCGGCAAACAGCACAGCCGCATTGAGCTGCCGCACGACGGGATCGTTCGAGGGGAAGAATGCCGCGCCGAAATACAGTGCGAACGCCGTATAGCTGTAGAAATCATACCATTCGACGAGATTGCCGAGCGAGCCCAGAATGGTCGCCTTGACGCGGCGGGCTGTGTCGTCCGCGCCGAAAGCCGCGCTGCCTGTCCGCGTCACAGCATTATCCGTCATCATGGCCTCCCCGCTTTGGCGTCACGGTAAAACGCGAGGCCTGACATGCCAAGGCCGACGAAGGGTGAAAGCGAACTGAAGGAGCGAGCTTAACCGTCGATTTATTGCATCGCGGAAGGCTGCGACGATCCATTGTCCGGGCCCGGAAACCACGCATCCGTCTTGCCCGCGAGACGATAGGCAACAAGGCCGATCCATTCATGAATCGCGTCGCCAAGCATCATCAGCTCTTGCGGCGCGAGGCGCGGCAAAAGGAGATCGCGGCCGTCGCCTATTGTCCGGTAATCGACCGAATAGGGCGTCACCTTGAATCCGACCTTGCGGAAGATGCCCATCGAGCGCGGCATGTGCCAGGCCGATGTCACGAGCAGCCATGTCTCGCCCGGCTTGGGATGCAGGAGCTCTTTCGTAAAGACGGCGTTCTCCCATGTGTTGCGGGAGTCGCTTTCGAAGCTCATCCGATCCGGCTTGATGCCGAGCGACAACCAGATCTGTTTGGCGATGGGCGCTTCCGACAGACCTTTGCCGACAAGATCTGACGCGCCGCCGGTGAAGACGAGACGCGCATTCGGATAGCGCTCGGCGAGTGCGGCGCCCGCCAGCACGCGCGCGCCGGACGGCATGAGTGTCGGCACGCCACGCGCCAGCGTGACATCGGGATCGATCGCGCCGCCGAGCACAATGATGCCCGTCGGTGCCGGCATGTCGGCGGGCGGTGGCGGAAAGCGATTTTCAAGTGGTTGCAGCAAAAGCGAGCCGAGCGGCGAGAAACCGGCGATCGCCAGAAGAAGAATCGCAAAGGCCGCCAGCCCACGGCCGGAGCGGGCGGCCCTCCGCGTAAAGCTCAGGATCGCGCCGAGCAAACCTAGGATCAGAAGGAAATTGAACGGCTCGCCGACAATCCAAAACAGTTTCGAGACGGGGAAGAACATCGCAGCCCTGACATCTTGCGCAATCTCATCGCGTGACGCGCTTGCGGCGCGAGACGATCTCTCAGCTTCAGCCGCAACAGCAAAGCTACTTTAAGGCGCAATCGCTGCGACGCGCCTGATATCCACTCTTTAGCACCCCTGCTCCAGACGCACGCACGCCCACACGCTTAAGCTACGGATTGATGCCCCCATCTTCTAAATGACGCATTTCCGCCGGGCTTTGTTCTGCGACAAGATTAGCCAGGTACAGCAGGCTAAATCTGCGTATGAAGGCGGGTCGAAATAAATGTGAGTAAGTGTGAATGAGCGTAATAAGAGTTCCGGGGCTTACACGTTCCAAGAGAGGAGCGATATTTCGTAAGATCTCTGTTGTCGTCGGTGCTTTTGTCATCCTGTTCGGTGTCAATTCTATAAGCTCGACTGCAGAGGCAGCTGGCCGCCATTACTATCCAAAGGCGCATACTAAGCTTAGCTTTGCCCGCCATCATTATCGTCATCATGCGCGAAGTGTCAGACGCGGAGCGCACCGGCGGTTGGCCCGTTTCCATCGCGAATTCCGCAGCCGGCATTTCGCCCACCAAGCCTATCGTCATCATCGCTTTGGATGGCTGAGCCCGGCCCAGGCGGCGGGGTATCCGCGAATGACGCGGCCGCAGCCCGGCGCCGCCTATGGCACGTACAGTCGGGGCGGTGAGCCCAGCTCCAACGTGCTCAGCGAAGCCCGCCGCTATCTCGGTCTCGGGAATGTCACGGGCAGCCATCGCCCCTGGTGCGCCGACTTCGTCAATATGGTGCTGCGCAAGACCGGGCACACGACGAGCGGTTCGGGCATGGCCCAAAGCTTGTTGCATGTCGGCCATCGCGTCGCGCAGCCGGCGCCCGGCGACCTCGTCGTCATGCGCGGTCATGTGACGATCTTCGCGGGCTACGGCGGACGCGGCTTCTATGGCCTCGGCGGCAATCAGCATCATCGCGTCGCGATGAGCAATTACCCGATGCGCTCGGTCGTCGCTTTCGTGCGGCCCAGGTAATCTGCCAGGTAATCTGGGAAAAGCCATCCGCTAATCGTGGTCCCGCGGCGCCGGAGCATCGCGCGCAAAACTGTGAGCGGTTTTGCGCGCGAACCATGCTCTCAGTTTTGAAGCTAGATCATCTTATCCACGTCCAAATGGCCTCATTTGGACGTGGAATGATCGAGTGGCGGCGCGGAATCCGGCCCGCTTTCATCATCTTCTGCTTCCGGCGCCGCCGGAATGGCGTAGCCCCCCGCGAGCCAGCGATGCAGATCGATATCGGCGCAGCGTTTCGAGCAGAACGGCCG
>CAZXXA010000012.1:0-96854 GCA_964644615.1 uncultured Methylovirgula sp.
AGGTCCTTCTGCAGACCGGAATTCGCCAGATATTCGGCGACGACCTGGCTGCCAGGCGCCAGCGAGGTCTTCACCCACGGCTTGACGGAAAGACCTTTGGCCAGCGCATTGCGGGCAAGAAGCCCGGCGCCGATCAGCACGCTCGGGTTCGAGGTGTTGGTGCAGGAGGTGATCGCCGCGATGACGACATCGCCATGGCCGAGATCGAAGCTCTTGCCTTCGACCGGATAGCGGGCGTCCGCATCGGCGGTCTTCTTATATTCATTGGCGAGCGCGGTCTTGAAGCCGCCCGCGACGGTCTCCAGCGCCATGCGCCCTTCGGGGCGCTTCGGCCCGGCCATCGACGGCACGACGGAGCCGAGATCGAGTTCGATCACATCGGTGAAGACCGGGTCTTCCTCGGTGCGGAACAGGCCTTGCGCCTTCGCATATTTCTCGACGAGATCGACGCGGCTCGGCGCGCGGCCGGAGGTCGAGAGATAATGCAGCGTCTCGTCGTCGACGGGGAAGAAGCCGCAGGTTGCGCCATATTCCGGCGCCATATTGGCGATCGTCGCCCGGTCGGCAAGCGACAGATGTGCGAGGCCGGGGCCGTAGAATTCGACGAATTTGCCGACGACGCCGAGCTTGCGTAGCATCTGCGTGACGGTGAGCACGAGGTCGGTCGCGGTGACGCCCTCGCGCAGCTCGCCCGTCAGCTTGAAGCCGACGACTTCCGGCAGCAGCATGGAGAGCGGCTGGCCGAGCATGCAGGCTTCCGCCTCGATGCCGCCGACGCCCCAACCGAGCACCGAGAGGCCGTTCACCATCGTCGTGTGCGAATCCGTGCCGACGAGCGAATCCGGATAGGCGATTTCGACCGTCTCCGGCTTGCCGCGCGCCGGCTTGTACTTCTCCTTCTTCGTCCAGACCGTCTGGGCGAGATTTTCGAGATTGACCTGATGGCAGATGCCGGTGTCCGGCGGCACGACGCGGAAATTGTCGAAGGCCGACTGGCCCCATTTCAGGAAGCGATAGCGCTCGCCGTTGCGCTCATATTCGAGATCGACATTGGTCTTGAAGGCCTTCGAATTGCCGAAGGCATCGACGATCACCGAATGGTCGATGACGAGATCGACCGGCACCAGCGGATTGATCTTCTGCGGATCGCCGCCGAGCGTCGTCATCGCATCGCGCATCGCGGCGAGATCGACGACGGCCGGGACGCCGGTGAAATCCTGCATCAAAACGCGGGTCGGACGGAAGGCGATTTCGCGCTCGACCTTGCCCTTATTGACGAGCCACTCGGCGGTGGCCTCGATGTCTTCCTTGGTGACCGAGCGGCCATCTTCGAATCGCAGCAGATTCTCAAGCAGGACCTTCATCGAAAACGGCAGCTGCGAAATGCCCGTGAGCCCGTTCTTCTCGGCCGTCTTGAGCGAGAAATAATGGTAGGTCTTGGCGCCTACGGTGAGCTTTTTTCGGCATTTGAAACTGTCGAGTGAAGCCATGATCAACCTGCTTTTGATGAGTCTGAAACGCAGGCGGCTTATAATTAATTTAATCACGCACCGCCATATGGCGAAGGTGCATTTTGCTGCGACTCGCTGTGCCGGACCTGCATGATAGCGCCGCAGCCTGTACGAAAAATGCGCGGTGTTTTGTATTCCAGGCGCGAGCGGCGCCTTTCGTCCGGCCAGAAGCTGCGGTAGAGCGTTCCTCCACCTTTCTAAGATGGACCTTGCATGCAGATCGAGGCCAAGGGCCTTGCCGTCGAACGCGGCGGCCGGCGCGTCTTCACCGATTTGGGTTTCAGCCTCGCCGACGGAGAAGCGCTCGTGGTGACGGGGCCGAACGGCGCCGGCAAATCGAGCCTGTTGCGCGCGCTCGCCGGGCTCTTGCCGCTTGCCGAAGGCACGATCGCGCTGACGCCTGCCGCGGAGAGTCTCGCCGAATCCTGTCACTATATCGGCCATGCGGATGCGCTGAAGCCGAGCCTCACCGTCTATGAAAATCTGGATTTCTGGACAGCACTGCTCAGCCGGACGAAGACGGATGCTGGCGCCCGTATCGAGGCGGCGCTCGCCCGCCTCGGCCTCGCCCATATCGCCGATCTGCCCTGCGCCTATCTCTCCGCCGGCCAGAAGCGGCGCGCCGCGCTCGCCCGGTTGATCGCCGCCGAGCGGCCGCTCTGGCTCCTCGACGAGCCCGCGACCGCGCTCGATGCCGCCTCGCAGACCGTGCTTGCCGGCATGATGCGCGAACATCTGGCGCAAGGCGGCATGATCATCGCCGCGACTCATGCGCCACTCGATATTCCATCGCACGAACTCGGTCTGGGCGGCTCGGCATGAAGGAGGCGAAACGATCCTCGCCGGCTGCCGCGCTGCTGCTGCGCGAATTGCGCATCGCGCGCCGCATCGGCGGCGCTGCCAGCATGGGCGTCATCTTCTTTCTCTGCCTCGTGACGATCACGCCCTTCGCGATCGGCCCGGATCTCAAGCTTCTGTCGCTGATCGGCCCGGCGATTCTCTGGATCGCAGCGCTGCTGGCGACCCTGCTCGGCCTCGACCGCCTGTTCCAGGCCGACCACGATGACGGATCGCTCGATCTCTTCTTTCTGGGTGAGACGCCACTCGAAGTGATCGTGCTCGTCAAATGTTTCGCGCATTGGCTCGTCACTGGCTTGCCGCTCGTCGCGGCGACGCCTTTCTTCGGCCTGATGCTCGGCCTCGGCCCGCAGGCGCTCGGGCAAGTCGCGCTGTCGCTCCTCGCCGGCACGCCGGCTCTGACGCTGATCGGTGCCATCGGCGCCGGTCTCACCGTGAGCCTGCGGCGCGGCGGCCTGCTGCTCTCGATCCTCGTCCTGCCACTCTGCGTCCCCGTCCTGATCTTCGGCGTCGCTGCGGCGGGCGCCGTTCCCGGCGGACCGATGTCTTTCTCAACGCCTTTTCTTATTTTGTGCGGGCTGACTTTGGGTTCGATTGCCATCGCGCCCTTCGCCGTGGCCCTCGCCTTACGTAATGCAACTGAATAAAATTTGTTCTTCTTTGCTCCGAGATGCGATTCATCTCTGAACACTTATTGCTCAGCTGAATAGTTCCAAGTCGAGCTAGAATAACTTCGCGTAACACACGCATTTATTGTAACTGTTATTTCAGGACTCCAATGGAGACTCCGTCGCCGACGGAGGAGCTCCATGGATCAAGCGACGTTGCCGCTCGGCTATCCAGTTTCCGAAAATGAGGAAGAGCGGCTTACGGAAATTCTGTCTTATTGCTTCTCCGAAGGCGACATGGGCTCGAGCCTCGACGAGGTCTGCCTTCTGGCGCATAGCCTCTTCGACATGCCCATGGTGGTCGTGAGCCTTGTCGGCCGCGACACGCAAAAATTCATCGCCAAATATGGAATCGTCGACGAAGGCACGGCGCGCGAGGATTCCTTCTGCACCTATACGATCCTCGCCGACCATGTGAATGTGGTCAGCGATGCAGCCCAGGATCCGCGCTTTGTTCACAACAAGCTCGTCACCGGCGATCTGCATTTGCGCTTCTATGCCGGCGCGCCGCTCATCGTGCGGCCGGGCGTGCGCATCGGTTCGCTCAGCCTCATTGACATCAAGCCGCGCAACTTCACAGCCGCGGACACCGAACAGCTGGCGATGATCGCGACGATCGTCGTCAATGAGCTGCGCCGCCGCCGCGCCCTGATCGATGTCCGCCGTCAGCAAAATCTCCTCACCCAGGTGACACGGATCACCAAGATCGGCAGCTGGTCTTACGATGTCGCAGCCGGCCGGCTCATCTTCTCCGACGAGGCCTATGATGTTTTCGAGCTCGACCGACAATTTGAGGTGAGCTGGGATTTGCTCGACAGCTTCTGGAACGACGATTGGGCCAATGACATCAAGGCGGAGATCCGCAGCGTCATCAATGTCGGCGTCCCGCTCGACAAGACGGTGCAGATCACGACGGCCGAAGGGTCGCGGCGCTGGATCCGTTGCCTCGCCGAAGCGGAAGTCGTCGCCGGAAACGTCGCCCATGTCATCGGCAGCTTCCAAGACATCACCGCGGAACAAACCCATGCCGCGGCGCTCGAATGGATCGCCTTCCGCGATGCACTCACCAGCCTGCCGAACCGCGCCTATTTCCAAAGCCAGCTCGCCGCCGCGCTCACCGAGGGCGAACGGCAAAACGCTAAGCTCGGCCTGCTGCTGTTCGATCTCGACCACTTCAAGGAAATCAACGCCGCCTTCGGCGAAGAAGTCGGCGATGCGCTGCTGCGCACGCTTGCCGCGCGTCTGCCAGACTTATTGCGCTGCGGCCGCATGATCTTCCGCCTCGACGGCGACGAATTCGCCGTGATCCTGCCGGAGCTCAATCCCCATAGCGACATCAGCGGACCGGCGCAGCGGCTCATCGATTTCCTGAATCAGCGCAAATTGCTGGAAGGCCGCCTTTATTCACTCACCGCGAGCATTGGTTCGGCGATCTATCCCGACGACGGCCAGGACGCCAATCAGCTCCTGCATTCCGCCGAGATTGCGCTGCGCGAAGCTAAGGCCTGCGGCCGCAACCGCCATGTGCCCTATGCGCACCGCATGGGCGAGGCGATCGAGGCGCGCCGCGCACTTCTGGCCGAAATCAAAGCCGGTCTCGCGGCGCAGGAATTCGTCATCTTCTATCAACCGATCGTGAATGCGGGCGAACCCTTCGAGGTCGTCGGCTTCGAGGCGCTGATGCGCTGGCAGCATCCGACGCGTGGGTTGCTGACGCCGGATAAATTCCATGTCGGCTTCGACGATCAGGAGCTCTCGCTGCCGATGGGCGAAGTGGCGCTGGACAGCGCGTTGCGGCAGATGCGGCAATGGCTCGATCGGGGCGTCGAATTCGGCTGCATCAGCGTCAATATTTCAGCGGCGCAATTCCGCGCCGGCGATCTCGCCGATGTCGTCACCTGCAAGCTCAAGCAATGGGATATTCCGGCCGACCGGCTCATCCTCGAAGTCACCGAGAACGTCTATATGAACTGGCGTGCCGATGTTATCGGCGACAGCATCCGCGCGCTGCATGAGGCCGGCGTGCTCATCGCGCTGGACGATTTCGGCACCGGCTATGCGTCATTGCAGCATCTGAAGCAGTTTCCGATCGACCGGCTGAAAATCGATAAATCCTTCATCAGCGACATGCGCGATCCGGCGATCGTCTCGGCTATTCTGATGATCGGCGCCGGCATGCGGATCAAGGTGACGGCCGAAGGTGTCGAGGAGGAGCATCAGCTCAATCTGCTGCGGGCGATGGGCTGCCATCAAGTGCAGGGCTTTCTGTTCGCGAAACCAATGCCGGCCGATGCGGTCGAAGCCTATCTCGGCGGTTTCGGTGCGCGCCGCCACGGCTGGCAGACCAAGCTCGCCGGCAATCGCAATGCGCGGCCGAGCCGGCCGTTGGCCTCCGATATTTGAATGAGCCGCAGCGCCGCGGGGAGATTTCCTTACGGCGGCGCAACCTTCGACCCGACCTCAGGCGTTGAAATCGGCGCGCGGGGAGTTTAGAGGGACGGCCATGCTCAATCCCGCCAATCCATCGGATTTCCTCCGGCTCGCCAAAGGCGGGATCCCGGCCGCAGCGATCGTCACAGCGATTCTGCTCGCTGTCGGGCTCTATCTCGCCTTTTTCGTCGCCCCGGCCGACTATCAGCAGGGCCAGACGGTGCGGATCATGTATCTGCATGTCCCGGCGGCCTGGCTCGCCATGTTCATCTATGTGGTGATGACCGGCTCGGCCTTCGGCACGCTGGTCTTCCGCCACCCGATGGCAGATGCGGCGCAAAAGGCTGCGGCTCCGCTTGGCGCCGGCTTCACTTTTATTTGTCTCGTTACCGGCTCGCTCTGGGGCAAGCCGATGTGGGGGACCTGGTGGGTCTGGGACGCGCGGCTGACCTCGGTCCTGGTGTTATTCCTGATCTATCTCGGACTTGTCGCGCTCTGGCAGGTCATTGAGGACCCGGGCAAAGCGGCGCGGCTTGCGGCCGTGTTCACGCTTGTCGGCGCGATCAACATCCCGATCATCCATTTTTCCGTGGTCTGGTGGAACACGCTGCATCAGCCGGCTTCGGTCTTCCGCATCGGCGGTCCGACCATCGCACCGTCCATGCTCTGGCCGCTGCTCATCATGGCGGTGGCCTTCACCAGCCTCTTCATCACTTTGCACTTGATGGCAATCCGCAACGAGATTTTGCGCCGCCGCCTGCGCCGTCTCTCCATGCTCGCCGCGAGCGCCGGGGACAGGCCGATGGCGCGCGCAGTTCCGGAGCCGGCACAATGACGGACGATCCCTATTTCGGCTTCATCTTCGCGGCCTATGCGGTCGCTGCGACCGTCATCACCGGAATGACCATCGTCACCCTCTTCGACTACCGCAGCCTGCGGCAAGCGCTCGAACGTTTGTCTGCGCGCACCGGCCGCTCCGCCGAAGATTGATCAATAAAACTGATCGAAAAGACATTGCGCAATGAGCGAAACCAGCGAGACGGTTCCTCCGCCACCCGCAGTGGAAGAGACCAAAGCATCGGGCGGGCGGGCACGGCTGGTGCTCTTGCCCCTGATTGTTTTCGGCGCCATCGCCATACTGTTTCTGATCCGGCTGTTTGCCGGCGATGCGTCGCGCCTGCCGTCGGCCTTGATCGGCCGCGAGGTGCCGCATTTCGATCTGCCGGCGGTCGAGGGATTGAAGGATCGTCCCGGTCTCTCCGATGCCGATCTGCGGCAAGGCCATGTGACGGTGGTGAATATCTTCGCGTCCTGGTGCGTGCCCTGCCAGCAGGAGAATCCGCAGCTTCTCGCGTTGTCGCAGAATCCGGCGCTGCAGAAGGATGGCGTGCAGCTCGTCGGCATCGCCTATAAGGACAAGCCGGAAAACACCCGCCGCTTCCTCGGCGAAGCGGGCGATCCCTATGCCCGTATTGGCGCCGATGTCTCCGGCCTCACCGGCATCGATTTCGGCGTCTATGGCGTGCCGGAGACGTACATCGTCAAAGGCAATGGCAAGATCGCCTTCAAATATGTCGGTCCGCTCAGCTCCGATACGATCTCTTCGAAGATCCTGCCGCAGATTGCCAAGGCGCAGCAGCCGTAAACGCCTGGCGCGTTAAGGCGCTTTCGCCGCGATCGCGAGGATCGCGGCGCGTGCCTCTCGTGGCGTGGCCACGCGCGCGTCGAACGGCAGCCGCACGATTTCTTCCTCATTGCCGATATCGACCCCTTCCGGATCGCAGCCGACAAGGCGCCAGTCATCGCCGTGGCATCCATGAACAGCCGCAAGTTTGTTGGCGATTTGCGGCTCCTGCGACGTGATGTCCGAAATTAAATTTTCTTCATGCCTCACGAGTTCGGTAGCGGCATCCAGCGATGTGACAATGCGTTCACCAGCAAGATTCGCGGCCCGGCCGAAGCCGCCATTCAAATGCGCAGTCTCGATGGTGACGCGAAAAAAAGCAAAATCGGCAAAATCGACATAGAGACTCGATTTTGGATGACGTGCCAGAAAACGCGCCCGCAATGGCTGCCGCTCGGTCGCATCGCTCACCCGTTCCGCGCGGCCAACAATGGTTAAACGTGCATGTGTCAGCGGATCGCCGCCATTCGGGCCATTCAGGGCGGAATACAGCAACAGCGACAGGCGCGGATCGGCATCGAGATGACGCGTATGCGCGGCGAGTCTTGATAGCAAAAGGATTGGCGACCCGTCGCATGTGGTCGCAATATTGACGAGCGACGCGAACGGGCCTGCATCGGGCTGCGCCAATGTGGCAAGCATACCGGCCCGCGCGCTGCGCAGAAGAAGCTTAGCTTCCACAACTGGGTCGAATTTATCTTTTTCGTTTGTCAAGCGGGTGTTCACGCATTTTATACCCGATGTGATAAACGGGTGACATTTGAATTTTTTCCGGCTATTTAAGCCTGGCTTGCACCGATTCTCCTGAGCAGACGGGCTTTGAGTAATCGTGGATGCTAGGCGGTGCAAACGCAAAGCCAAGTACGGGCTGTCGCATTTTGGCCCTGAAGCCGGATGAGGCTCGCCCTCGGACCGACATGATTATCCGGACGCTCCGGACTATCGACAGCCGGTTCACCTTGGAATGGACGATGTCGCGTTGGAAAAGTCGACTGAACTTTTCCACAAAATGTGCGTGTCGATACATGTGACAGTCCGTCTTTGTGAGGGGTCACTCTCATGAAGAAATCTTGCCGGGGATTCCTACGGGGGATTCTTGCGCTCAAAATCTGATCGCGATGTCGCTTGATGCCGTGATCACGCGCGTGGTCGAAAGACAGCACGCAGGTCGAAAGCCAAGGAAGAAGCCATAACCGCGAGAAGTAAGCGTCTGAGACGCGTTTTCGCCGGACACGGCTGATCCTCGAAGATTAAGGATTTTGAATGCCGACGATCGCTCTGGTCGATGACGACCGCAACATCCTCACCTCCGTTTCGATTGCACTCGAAGGCGAAGGCTACCGCGTTCAGACCTACGCCGACGGTTCGACCGCCCTCGATGGGCTGAAGACAAACCCGCCCGATCTCGCCATTTTCGATATCAAAATGCCGCGCATGGACGGCATGGAGACGCTGCGGCGTCTGCGCCAGAAGTCCGATCTGCCGGTGATCTTCCTCACTTCGAAGGACGAGGAGATCGACGAACTGTTCGGCCTCAAAATGGGCGCCGACGATTTCATCCGTAAGCCGTTCTCGCAACGTCTCCTCGTCGAGCGCGTCCGCGCCATTCTGCGCCGCGCCAATCCGAAAGAAGCGGCGACGCAAAAGGAAGCCGAGGCCAAGATCCTCGAACGCGGTCTGTTGAAGATGGACCCCGAGCGTCACACCTGCACCTGGAAGAACGACGGCGTCACGCTGACCGTCACGGAATTCCTCATTCTACAGGCGCTCGCCACGCGGCCGGGCGTCGTCAAGAGCCGCAATGCGCTGATGGATGCAGCTTATGACGATCAGGTTTACGTCGATGATCGGACGATCGACAGCCACATCAAGCGGCTGCGCAAGAAGTTCAAGTCCGTCGACGATGATTTCGAGATGATCGAAACGCTGTATGGCGTCGGGTACCGGTTCAAGGAGTGTGCATAAGGGCTGCGGGGGTTAGCCAGCATAGGTCTTGATCAATGAGTGTCGAAATCCAAAACGACACGGATGTCCGGAAAGAGATTATTGCGCAACGCCGGCCACGGCGCTTCAAGCGCAATGCTGTTACG
Source organism: uncultured Methylovirgula sp. (assembly GCA_964644615.1). GTDB lineage: Bacteria > Pseudomonadota > Alphaproteobacteria > Rhizobiales > Beijerinckiaceae > Methylovirgula. The sequence continues at coordinate 9,242 of CAZXXA010000012.1, forward strand.
GGCTTTCTCTTGCGCGCGCGGTCAGCCGAGCGCGCAGTGGCTGGCCGCTTTTCTTCTTCACTCACCCGCCGCATTGTCGTCCTCAATCTCGGCGGTCTTGTCGCCCTCCTCGTCGGCTTCCTCTATCTTAATCAGTTTCGCGAAGGCTTGATCGACGCGCGTGTGCAGAGCCTGCAGACGCAAGGCGAGATCATCGCCGCAGCCATCGCCGCCTCCGCGACGGTCGAGACGGACTCAATCACCATCGATCCCGAGAAGCTGTTGCAGCTCGCGCCCGGCGAAAGCGGCGACGAAAGCAAGCCCTCGCTCGAATTCTCGATCAATCCGGAGCGCGTCGGCCCGGTTCTGCGCCGTCTCGTTTCGCCGACGAAGACGCGGGCGCGAATCTACGACCGCGACGGTTATCTGCTGCTCGATTCGCGCGCGCTGACCGATCGCGCCAATATTCTGCGCAACGATTTGCCGGCCGGGAATCCGCCGGAGGACAGTTCGACATTTTTCGAGCGCGCCTGGAATGTCGTGAAAGGTTATCTCGGCTTCTCCAATCTGCCGCTCTACAAGGACATCGGCGTCGCCAACGGCAAGGGCTATCCGGAAGTCACGAAGGCGCTCGGCGGCACTGCGCAATCGATCGTGCGCGTCAACATTAAGGGCGAAACGATCGTCTCAGTCGCCGTACCGATCCAGCTTTACCGGACTGTGCGCGGCGCGCTGCTGCTGTCGACGCGCGGCGGCGACATCGATGCGATCATCGCCTCCGAACGCTGGGCGATCATCCGCATCTTTCTCGTCTCCGCCTTCGTCATGCTGCTCCTGTCGTTCTTCCTCGCCGGCACAATTGCCGAGCCGATGCATCGGCTGGCGGAGGCGGCGGAACGCGTGCGTCACGGCATCAAGTCACGCCAGGAAATTCCCGATTACACGTCGCGCAGCGATGAGATTGGCCATCTCTCCGGCGCACTCAGAGACATGACGCGGGCGCTCTACAATCGAATCGATGCGATCGAAAGCTTTGCCGCCGATGTCGCGCATGAGTTGAAGAACCCGCTGACCTCACTGCGCAGCGCCGTCGAAACCCTGCCCAATGCGCGCACGGATGACTCGCGGCAAAGGCTGCTTGCCGTCATCAAACACGACGTGCGCCGCCTCGACCGGCTCATCAGCGATATTTCCGACGCTTCGCGGCTCGATGCCGAGCTCGCCCGCGCCGATATGGCGCCGCTCGACCTCACCCGCATTCTGGTGACGGTCGTCGCCATGTCGAATCAAGTGAGCGAACCCGGCGGCGTTCACGTCAGCCTCGATATCGCGCCGACCGACGCCGATGCACGCAAGCCGCGCTTCACCACCCTTGGCCACGATTCGCGCCTCGGTCAGGTGTTCAACAATCTGATCGACAATGCGAAAAGCTTTTCCGATCCCGGCAGCACGGTGCGCGTCACTTTGAAACCGGCGAAGGCGACGCCTGAAACTGGGCTCACCGGCGACGGTTTCGAAGTCGTCATCGATGACGACGGCCCCGGCATTCCCGCCGATGCCTTCGAGCGAATTTTTGAGCGCTTTTATACCGACCGGCCGGGCCAAGGCTTTGGCCAGAACTCCGGCCTCGGCCTGTCGATCTCACGGCAGATCATCGAAGCGCATGGCGGCCGTATCTGGGCGATGAACCGCTGCGGTCCGGCGAAAGACGGCTCGGGTCCCAGTATTTACGGCGCGCGTTTCGTCGTCTGGTTGCGCGCTGCAAGCTGAGCGTGCAGCAATGGGTGCGGATCAGATCGGCGCGCTTGCGCCCCAAAACATGCTTCAAAACACGCTTCAAGACACGCTTGAAGAAACGCTTCACGCCACGGCTGTCGTGGCTGGCGAGGCCGGGATTTTGATCCGCGGCCCTTCGGGTGCCGGGAAAAGCAATCTCGCCTTTGCCCTCGTCGAAATGGCGGGCCGGGCTGACAGCTTCGCTTGTCTGATTGGCGACGACCGGATCAGCATCCGCGCGCGCCATGGACGGCTCATCGCCCGCGGCCATCCCGCGACTCACGGCATGATCGAATTGCGCGGTCAGGGCATCGTTGCCCGTCCCTTTGCGTCGGTGGCAGTTTTGCGCCTGGTCGTCGATCTCGTTCCGGCGGAGACGGCGCCGCGCTATCCTGAGCCGGGGGAAACGGAAACCGAACTTTGCGGTGTAAAACTGCGGCGTCTGGCTTTGCCGATCGGTCGAAGCAGCTATGACTGTGCGCTTCTTGTGCTTGCGTCGCTTTTTCGTTCCGGGGCAATATGACGCGATCAGCCGTCATTTCACTTGCCAAGACCATCGCAACGCACAAAATGCGCCTCAAACGAGGCGGGGCCGGATTAGCCCACCGCTATCTCAAAGCCTCGATCTCGATAAAGGCCGCCTTCATGCCGAGATGCTCCTTGCCAGACGGTGCCGCGTGTTGAGCCAACACAAACGCTGTGATCGAAGGAGCCATGTGCGGGGCGGCTGCTCAAGCTGGTGTCCGCGATGATTGGTATGGTCCTCGTGGCCCACGGGCATTTGGCGACTGAGTTCCGCGCCGCGCTGGAACATGTTGTCGGCCCTCAAAAACAGATCGCCAGCGTGTCGATCGGCCCCGAAGACGACATGGAGCAGCGCCGCCAGGACATCATCGATGCAGTCAAGGCGGTGGATTCCGGCAGGGGCGTTGTCGTTCTGACGGATATGTTCGGCGGCACGCCGTCCAATCTCGCCATTTCGGTAATGAACGGCGGAAGGATCGAAGTGATCGCCGGCATCAATCTGCCAATGCTGATCAAGCTCGCCTCCGTCCGCGACACCTCCCATCTCGAACAGGCGGTCGCTCAGGCGCAGGAAGCCGGCCGCAAATACATCTACATCGCAAGCCGCGTGCTCGGCGGCAAATGAACGGTCCCGATCCTATCGAACCCGACGATTGCCGGCCGGAAGATCCGGTGCCGGACGGCTATGTCGCCCGCGAACTGATGATCATCAACCGCAAAGGTCTGCATGCGCGCGCGACCGCCAAGCTCGTCCAATGTATCGAGACATTCGAAGCGGAAGCCCTCGTCAGCCGCTGCGGCGAAACCGTCAACGGCACATCGATCATGGGAATATTGACGCTCGGCGCCGGCCCCGGCTCTACGATCCGCGTTGCTGCCAAGGGCAAGGAGGCCGAAGCCCTTCTCGCGGCGGTGGCAAAGCTCATCGCCGATCGTTTCGGCGAGGACGAATGATGCGGCAGGCTTCTACCCAGCTCTCCGTCGTGACACCGGGAAAAGGTCTTGGTGAGATCACCGATTCCGTCCGCACCTGGGTCGCCACACAGGGCATGACGAACGGCCTGCTGACGCTCTTCTGCCGGCACACGTCCGCATCGCTGTTGATCCAGGAAAATGCCGATCCCGACGTGCGGACCGATCTCGAGAGCTTCTTCGCGCGCATTGCACCGGAAGTCCCCGGTCTCTATGTGCATGACACTGAAGGCCCGGACGACATGCCGGCGCATATCCGCGCCGCTCTCACCCAGACGCAGCTCTCCATCCCGCTCGAACAGGGCCAGCTGATGCTCGGCACATGGCAGGGAATCTATGTCTTCGAGCATCGCAGCGCGCCGCATCGCCGCGAGATCGTTCTGCAGCTGATGGGCGAATGATCGCGAAAAGCGATTGCGTCAGCGATCCGGAACGCGCGCATATTCCATGAGCAATGCGTTCAGCTCGCGCACGCAGGCCTCGACCCGAACGATCGTCGCCTCTGTCGAGACTTCAACCGTCTTGGGCGCTGAAGGCATTTTGCCGGATTTCAGCATTTCGGCTTGCCGTACGAGCGTCGTTCGTATGACGATCCAATCTTCGATCAAATCTTTGACTGCTGCGCTCATGGGTGTCACCCCGTTTCCAGCCGCGCATATCGTGGCAAGCGATGAGGCGGTTGTCAAAACGCCGAATAGTAAACGTTAGTGACCCGCGAGGGGTGCGAAGCTGAGCCGGTTTTTATCCAATCTTGGGCTTCGCGTCGCCGTCGCGCTCTGGCAAAAGATCCGGCCTTCGCTGTCGCGTAATCTGCAGCGCTTGCGCTTTGCGCCAAGCTGCGATCTTCGCATGATCGCCCGACAGTAAGATGTCAGGAATGGCATGGTCCTCGAAGTCGCGCGGCTTGGTGTAATGCGGATATTCGAGAAGGCCGGACTCGAAGCTCTCTTCGACGCCTGAGGCTTCCTTGCCCATGACGCCCGGAAGCAGCCGGACGACGGCATCGAGCATCACCATGGCGGCAAGCTCGCCGCCCGAGAGGACGTAATCGCCGATCGAAAGCTCTTCGAGCTGGCGCGCCGCGATCACCCGCTCGTCGACGCCTTCGAAACGGCCGCAGACCAGGATCGCGCCGTCGCCCGCGCTCAGCTCGCGCGCACGGCTCTGCGTCAGCGGCTTGCCGCGCGGCGACAAAAGAAACCGCGGCCGCGCATCGCCCGCTGGGATGTGGGCATCAAGACTTGCGGCCAGGACATCGGCACGCAGCACCATGCCGGCGCCGCCTCCGGCCGGCGTATCATCGACCGCGCGATGCCGGCCGAGGCCGAATTCACGGATGTCATGCGTATCGAGAGCCCAGACGCCACGCGCCAGCGCATCGCCGGCAAGCGACAGGCCGAGCGGTCCCGGAAACATGTCTGGGAAGAGCGTAAAGATTGTCGCGCGCCACATGGTCAGCGCGCGCCTTGCAGAGGCCCAGATTCGTCGGTCTCTGCTTCACCGCCTCCCGTCTCCACCTCGTCCGGCGGAATGACGACGACAAATCCGTTGGCGATATCGATGATCGGCGCGGCGGCCTTGGTGAAGGGGATGAGCAGCGTCTCGCTGCCCTTTTTCGGCGCGATCTCCAAAATATCGCCGCCGCCGAAATTCAGGACGTTCATAATCGTGCCGATCGTTTCGCCCGCCTCGGTCTTTGCGGCGAGGCCGATGAGATCGGCATGATAGAACTCATCCTCCTCTGCCGGCGGCAGATTTTTCCGCGCGACATAGAGCGTGATATTGGTGAGCTTCTCGGCCTGATCGCGCGTCGCGACGCCAACCACTTTCGCGACGAAGAGATCGTCCTTGAGCGGGCGTAGCGACGCGATCTCATAGGACCGCCCGCCGCTCGCATCGGAGAGCTTGCCGTAGCGCGCGATCGCCGCCGGATCCTGCGTAAATGATTTGAGCCGCACCTCGCCTTTGACGCCATGCGCGGCGCCAAATTGACCGACGAGGATGCGCTCTTGTGTCATCAGGCGGCGGCTTCAGCCGATTCGGCCGCCTTGGCAGCCGCCGCGGCGCGTTCCTGCGCCTTCTTCTTCGGCTGGCCCTGCTGCGGATTGTTGCGCGCCTCGCGCTTCATCAGGCCGAGACCATCGAGCAGACGCGCGACGCGGTCGGTCGGCTGCGCACCCTTTTCCATCCAGGTCTTCGCCTTCTCGACATCGAGCACGAGACGATCGGTGGCGTCCTTCGCCTTCAGCGGATCGAAGGTGCCGATCTTCTCGATGAAACGGCCGTCGCGCGGGAAGCGGGAATCGGCAACGACAACGCGATAGAACGGACGCTTCTTGGCGCCGCCGCGCGACAGACGAATTTTCAGGGACATTGTTTCTTCCTTTCTAAGTTCTACGAAACATCAAACCATTGTCGTGGATGGCCGGATCAAGTCCGGCCATGACGCGTGAATCAGCGAGGCCGCAAATCCTCATTTCTTCTTGCCCGGCTTGCCGAAGGCGGTGCCGCCAAGGCCGGGAAGACCGCCGGGCTTGCCACCGCCGAGCCCCGGCAATCCGCCGGGCAGACCACTCGGCTTGCCGAAGAGGCCGGGCGGAATCGCCGCTGGCGCTTTCGGCGGCGCGCTGGGCGACGACGGCGCTTTGCCGCCCTGGCCCATTTGCGCCTGCATGGCGGCGATCTCATCGGGGCTCGGCATGCCGCCGCCCAAGCCGAACATCTGTGCCATCTTGCCCATCGGACCGCGCTTATTGGCGCTGCCCATCTGCTTCATCATGTCGGCGATCTGCCGATGCTGTTTCAGCAGCCGGTTGACGTCTTCGACCTTGCTGCCGGAGCCCGCTGCGATGCGCTTCTTGCGCGAGGCTTTGAGAATATCGGGATTGCGCCGCTCGCCCGGCGTCATCGACAAAATGATCGCGCGCTGGCGCTTGAAGACCTTGTCGTCGATATTCGACTGAGCAATCTGATCCTTGAACTTGGCGACACCCGGCAACATGCCCATGATGCCGCCGAAACCGCCGATCTTCTCGACTTGCGCCAGCTGCTCGGCAAAATCTTCGAGATCGAATTTGCCCTTGCGCATTTTGTCGGCGATCTTCTGCGCCTTTTCGGCGTCGATCGTCTGCGCGGCCTTTTCGACGAGCGAAACGATGTCGCCCATGCCGAGAATGCGATTGGCGATGCGGTCGGGATGGAAATCCTCGAGCGCATCCATTTTTTCGCCGATGCCGAGAAGCTTGATCGGCTTGCCGGTGACGGCGCGCATCGACAGCGCAGCGCCGCCGCGGCCATCGCCGTCGACGCGGGTCAGCACGATGCCGGTGATGCCGACGCGGTCATCGAAATTCTTGGCGAGATTGACGGCGTCCTGGCCGGTGAGACTGTCGGCGACGAGCAGGATCTCATGCGGATTCGCCGCCTGCTTGATCTCGACCATCTCTTCCATCAACTCTTCGTCGATGTGGGTGCGGCCGGCGGTGTCGAGGAGGACGATGTCATAGCCCTGCAGGCGCGCCGCCTGTTCGGCGCGGCGGGCGATCTGCACCGGCGTCTGGCCGGCAACGATGGGCAGCGTGTCGATATTCACTTGGCGGCCGAGCACGGCAAGCTGCTCCTGCGCCGCCGGACGCTTCACGTCGAGCGAGGCCATCAGCACTTTGCGCTTCATGCGCTCGGTCAAGCGCTTGGCGATCTTCGCCGTGGTCGTCGTCTTACCGGCGCCCTGCAGACCGACCATCATGATCGCGACGGGCGGCGGCGCATCGAGATCGATCGGCTGGCCGTCGGAACCCAAGGTCTCGACCAGCACGTCATTGACGATCTTGATGACCATCTGGCCGGGCGTGACCGATTTGACGACATTGGCGCCCACCGCCCGGTTCTTCACCTTGTCGACGAAGGAGCGTACGACGTCGAGCGCGACGTCAGCCTCAAGCAGCGCGCGGCGCACCTCGCGCATCGCGACGTCGACATCGCCTTCTGACAGCGTGCCGCGCTTCGTCAGCCCGTCGAGAATAGAAGAGAGCTTTTCCGAAAGCCCTTCGAACATCGTCTCATCCTTCAAGCACGATCCCGAAAAGTTGCAGACTTTTCGGAATGAGATCATGCGCTTTCAAAACAGCGCACTTGAGATGATCTCAAGCAAACGCTGCATCTTCGGCTTTTATGCGTTGGCTTGGACCCCAGTAGGAGAAGGTCAACCCCAACGCAAAACGCGCCCGGGGGCGCAACGCGCTGCCGGACGGGAACCGCCGAGCTTCCAGAGCCGGTCGGCCAAAAGCAGAACATCTCTTTCGAGAAGTAGGGCTTTCTAGGCGGAGAGGCCCGTCACGTCAAGGAAACTCCAAGAAAACTCGGGCTCAAAAGCCGCTCAGAGCCTTGAACATGACGAAAGCGTCGGTATAGCCCAGTTTCGGATGGGAAAAAGCGCCGGGCAGCCGGCTGACGATCGCAAAACCGAGCGTCTGCCAGAGCTTGACCGCGCCCTCATTGCTGGCGACGACCAGATTGAACTGCATGGCGCGAAAGCCCCGCTCGCGCGCAAGTTCCTGCGAATGTTCGCACATGGACCGCGCAATGCCGCGCCCACGCGCCACCTCTGCAGTGACATAACCGCAATTCCCGACGTGCGCGCCGCCGCCGAGCTGATTGGCGCGCAGATAATAGGTGCCGAGGATTTCGTCATCGGCAACGGCGACGAAGGTTTCGCGATTATCGCCCATCCAATAGGCGAGCGCGTCGTCCTTCGTCATGTCGCGCGGCAGCGCATAGGTCTCACCCGCCCGAATGATGGGTTCGAGAATCCGCCAGATCGCGTCGCGATCGTCGGGCGTCGCTAGCCGGATGTGCATCCGAGTCATCGAAAGAAGAGAAGGCTTACGCCTTCTCCTTCTCCATCATCGCGACGAAGCGCTTGAAGAGATAATGGCTGTCGCGCGGGCCGGGCGACGCCTCGGGGTGATGCTGCACGGAAAAGACCGGCCGGCCCTTCAGCGCGATGCCGCAATTCGAGCCGTCGAAGAGCGAGCGATGCGTCTCTTCCGCGAAATCCGGCAGCGTATCGCGATCGACCGCGAAGCCATGGTTCATCGAGACGATTTCGACTTTGTCGGTCGTATAATCCATCACCGGATGATTAGCACCGTGATGGCCCTGGCTCATCTTCACCGTCTTGGCGCCGATCGCCAGCGCCAGCATTTGATGGCCGAGGCAAATGCCGAAGGTCGGCACTTTGCGGTCGATCAGATCCTTGATGACCGGCACGGCATATTCGCCCGTCGCGGCAGGATCGCCGGGGCCGTTCGAGAGAAAAACGCCATCCGGCGCAAGCGCCAGAATGTCCGCCGCCGAAGTCGTCGCCGGCACGACGGTGACGGCGCAGCCGGCATCGGCCAGCAGCCGCAGAATATTGCGCTTCACACCATAGTCGATCGCGACGACATGGAATTTCGGATCGCTCTGGCGGCCGTAGCCGTGCTCGCTGTGCCAGGCGGTTTCGTCCCAAGTGAAACGCTGGCTGGTCGTGACCATCGGCACGAGGTCCATGCCTTCGAGACCCGGCCAGGCGGCGGCCTTCTTCTTCAGATCGTCGATGTCGAAAGTGCCGGCCGGCGAATAAGCGATGACGGCATTCGGCATGCCCTTCTCGCGAATATGAATCGTCAGCGCGCGCGTATCGATGCCGCAGAGGCCGATGATGCCGCGGCTCTTCAGCCATTGGTCGAGATGGCGCGTCGCGCGATGGTTCGACGGATCGGTAATCGGCGCATGAACGACCGCACCGCGCACGCCGGAGGACGACGCAAGGTTAACGGTTTCTATGTCGTCCTCATTGGTGCCGACATTGCCGATATGCGGGAAGGTGAAAGTGACGATCTGTCCGGCGTAGGACGGATCGGTGAGGATTTCCTCATAGCCGGTGATCGCCGTGTTGAAGCAGACTTCGCCAACGGCTTCGCCCTCGGCGCCGAGGCCATAGCCTTCGATCACCGTTCCGTCGGCGAGCACCAGCAGCGCCGTGATTTTGGGCTTGGTCCAGCCGCCGGTTTCTTGTTGATCCTGCGTCATGCGCGCTTTACACCCTTACCCTCTTAACTTTGCTCGCGGTTCATCATCTGCGCCCGGCAGCGACCGCGATTTACAAGGTTTGACTGACACCATTTACGGAGAGCGTCTCGCGCTTTTGCGAGTGCAGGGACATGCGGCAAGCCGGGAATTCTCCCCTTGAGCTTCCCGGTGCGGCTGTCCTTAAAGAGACATGCTCTAGGCAGATGAAGCGTCAGGGTCAACCTCTTCTCTGCCGGACCGCTTTCCAGGAGGCGCAGATGCGCGAGACATTCAATAACGAACTCAAGACGGCGATGAAGGCTGGCGACAAGCGCCGCGTCGAAACGCTGCGGATGGTCAACGCCGCCCTGAAAGACCGGGACATCGAGGCGCGCGGCCAAGGCAAGACACTGTCCGATGACGACATCCTCGCGCTGCTGCAGAAACTGGTGAAAAGCCGCCAGGAATCTGCCGAAATCTACGAAAAGGCCGGCCGCAATGATCTTGCGACTCAGGAACGCGAAGAAATCGCGATCATCCAGGGCTTCCTGCCGCAAGCCTTGAGCTCGGCCGAAACCGAGGCGGCGATTACCGATGCCATCGCCGAGACCGGCGCCACGTCGATCAAGGAGATGGGCAAGGTGATCGGCGTCCTCAAGGGCAAATATGCCGGCCGGATGGATTTCGCGGCTGCTTCGGCGCAGGTGAAGGCCAAGCTCGGCGGCTGATCCTTCCCCTCTTCATGAATGTGTCAGCGAAGCTGACGGATGGGGTCCTCACCCGGCCAAAAGGCGGCCACCCTCCCTTGGGGGAGGGAGTCAAAACCCGATCGGACCGAGATCGCCGATCTCGTGCTTCGGCCCGGTCATGCCACGCATCCGGCCCTTGATATGCGGCGCCTTCGCCGTCCCGTCGATTTCGAAGATATGGTAGCCGGCGCGGTGGCCGGGCGTACCGCGCACCGCTGAGGCCGAGGCGACGCCGACGACCGGCACCGGGCGACTCGGCCCCCGCATGCTGCCGACCATCAGCCGGTGATTGTGGCCGTGCAGGATCAGTTCGGCGCCGCTGCGCCGGATGACCGCGGCGAAATCATCCGCATCTGTCAGCCCGCGGCCGAAAGTTGTCCCGTCTCTCTGCGGCGGATGATGGATGAGTACGACACGGACATGGCCGGCGCGGCCGGCTTCCGCCAGAAGCGTCGCCGCCGCATCGCATTGCCCGCGGCCGAGCTTACCCGACGCGATGAAAAGCGGCGTCGGCACGCCCGAGGAGACGCCGATCAAAGCGACATTGCCGCGCACGCGCAGATAGGGATAACCCGCCTCGCCCCGATCGTTCTTGGTCCAAGGCGCGAAGCTCGCCGCGAGATCGGCCATCGTCCCCTTCACATAGGCATCGTGATTGCCGGGAACGAAACTGACGTCCGTGCTCGGCCCCAGCGTTTCGAGCCATTGCCGCGCGAGCGGATATTCGGCTTTGAGGCCAATGTTGAGAATGTCGCCGGTGACGGCGATATGATCCGGATTCTGCGCCTTCATGTCGGCGACGAGCGCGGCGAGCATATCCATGTCGTGGACATGCTGACGGCCGCGCGTCCAATTGAGATAGCCGGAAAGCCGCTTACCGAGCAGCTCACGCCGACGCGGCCGCGGCAAAGGCCCGAGATGCGCATCGGACAGATGGGCGAGGGTGAAACTCATGGATCCTGTTCAGCGCCAGCTGCGACCGGACAGACTTGTCCGGTCATTCGTCTGGGACACCTATCCGGATCAGGCAGTGCCGATCAATATGCCTGCGCCGAGCACAATGACGCCGCCCAAAACGATCTGGAAGATCGCCTTCAGGATCGGCGTGTCCATATAATGCGCTCTCACCCAAGCGATGACCCAGAGTTCGATAAAGACAACAACGCCGGCGATGCCGGTCGCGATCAAAAATGCGTGCGGGACGCTGTTCGGCACGAGATAGGGCAGCGTATGACCAAGCCCGCCGAGCGCCGTCATCAGACCGGTGACGATGCCGCGCAGGACCGGCGAACCGCGGCCGGTGAGCGTCCCGTCGTCCGACATCGCCTCCGCAAAAGCCATGCTAATGCCGGCGCCGATCGAGGCAGCGAGGCCGACGAGGAAAGTCGACCAATTGTTATGCGTCGCGAAGGCTGCAGCGAAGAGCGGCGCCAGCGTCGAAACCGAACCGTCCATCAGACCCGCGAGCCCTGGCTGGATATATTGCAGCACGAACATGCGGCGGGCGGTTTCATTCTCTCTCGCGCGCTCACTCTCCGGGATGGCCTGCGCCTCGATGCCCGCGGCGAGCGCCTCATGGCCTTGCTCGACGGCCGCAAGATTGGTCAGGAGCTTCTTAATGTCGGGGTCTTGCGACCGCTCCGCAGCCTTTTGGTAGAAACCGGCGGCTTCGGCCTCGCGGATCTCGACCTCATTGCGGATGGCATTGATCGGCAGATTGCGCACGAGCCAGATCGGCCGCCGCTTGAAAAAACCGCGGACATCCGTGCGGCGGATCGGCAGCACATTCGGTCCGTATCTCTCCCGATAGGTGCGCAGCAAGGCCTCGTGGTGCGTTCCCTCAACGGCAGCCATGCTTTCGAACATGGCGGCTGTCGCCGGATAGCTTTCCTTCAGGTCCTCGGCGAAGGACAAATAGACTTTGCGGTCGTCGTCTTCGGCATCGATCGCGACGGCGAGAATCTCGCGTTCGTCGAGCTGGGAAAAAGATTTCACGGCACACCCCTGAACTGCCACGGACCTGTGCCTTCCTGTAACGAAAGAGGCATGCGCGTGCCACTACTTTTGACTCTTTCCAATTGAGGCAAAAAGAAGGCATCTTGAACTGAATAGGAGGGAGCGGGCCATGGGATTGGATTTGCGCTGGGTGCCGCGGCTCGCCGAGCGGGTCAAAGCGGCCATTCACCCGCAGCAGCTTGGCGTGCGCGGCCTCGTTGTCGATCGCCGCGAGACGGGCGCCGACCAGGTCCTCCTCGTCCGCCATACCTATGTGCCGGGCTGGTATCTGCCGGGCGGCGGAATCGAGAAGGGCGAAACGGCGCTGACAGCCCTCGCCCGCGAGCTCATCGAGGAAGCAGGCGTCGAAATCCACGGCACGCCGCGCATGCACGGCCTCTTCCTCAATCGCGTCGGCAAAGGCCGCGATCACGTCGTCTGCTATGTCGTCGAGGACTTTCACATCCTACCGGCGAAATGGCCCAATCTCGAAATCGCCGAGGCGCGCTTCTTTCCGATCGATGCCCTGCCGGACGGAACGACACGGGCAACGCGGGCGAAAATCGATGAGATTTTGCGCGGCGCGCCGGCATCCGAACATTGGTGAGCATTGGTGGCGCGGAGCAATGGTGTTAGAGCATCGTGCGCAAAAGTGTGCGCGGTTTTGCGCATTGGACGATGCTTTTTCTTTCAATCAGAACATCCCGCAAGCGGGATGTTCTGAGGACCGCCGGATTATGGCCGATCTCTCGCTCATTCTTGAGCCGCAACTGCCCGACGATCACGCCGCCATCGAGAAGCTCGATGAGCGTGCCTTTGGGCCGGGACGCTTTGCCCGCTCCGCCTACCGGCTGCGCGAAGGCGTCGAGCCCGATTACGATCTGTCTTACGTTGCGCGCGTCGGCACGCTGCTCGTCGGTGCCAACCGGATGACGCCGATACGCTGCGGCGGCGAATCGGCCCTGCTGCTCGGCCCGCTCAGCGTCGAACCGGCCTTCCGCTCCGGCGGGATCGGCGAGGCGCTGGTCACCAAATCGCTCGAGGCGGCGCGCGCCGCCGGCCACAAGCTCGTGCTCCTCGTCGGCGACATGGCCTATTACGGCCGTATGGGATTCCTGCCCGTTCCCGAAGGGCAGCTGACCTTCATCGGTCCGGTCGATCCGGAGCGTCTGCTCTATTGCGAACTGGTGCCGGGCGCTTTTGAAGCTGTCGCGGGCAAAGTGATGCCGGCGCAGTGAAAAATTCACCCACAAATAAATTCTTGAATGTGGTCTTGCCGGCATCCGCACGGCCCTTTTCGGGACCGCGAGCGGCGCAATAATTTAACGTAAATTCAATGACTTGAGTCTATCAAGCGGAGATGGCGCCTGCCGCCTCGGCGTTGTCAAAAAACCACAATGCGGACAACATCGCGGCGCTGGCGAAAAGATCGATACGCAGGCCGCCATAAGCGCCTTAGATTATACGCTGAAAGCGACTCCGGCTGCCGCAAGCAAAATCCAGAAAATCGCGACGCGAGCTCAGCTCGGTCCACGGTGCCGGGGCGGGGGAGATCTTTCCGATGCAGAAATTAGGGCTCGGGCTCGTGTCCGCCGTTGCCGCATGCTGGCTCGGCGCCGGCGCAGCGCAAGCGGCGTGTACATCCACCCTTCCGGCGGCGGGCGCTTTTTCGACCGGCAGTTTCGCACCGCTGGCCGCGGGCGGAACGTTGAATTCGCTGACTGGCATCATCAACGCGGCCAACACGACCTTCCTCAATCAGTCGACGGATTTTCTGTCCAATCCGATGTTCCCGCAGCAGGGACAAGCGGTGGGCAGCGTCTGGGCGCGCGGCATGGGCGGTGGCCAGACGCTGAAGGGCACGACGTCCTCGGGCTATACGCTCGGCGGCGCCTTCGCCGGCTCGACCACCTGTTCGACCTCGACGACGCTGAGCTTCGGCGGCGTGCAGATCGGCACCGATCTTTCCAGCTTGTCCTACGGCGGCTGGGATGCGCATGCCGGATCAAGCGTCGGCTATCTCGGCACAACGGCTAAGGACTCCTCGAGCGCCGGCCCCGCCAACCCGTTCGGCGGCACCCTCAACAACAATCTGCAGATCCCCTTCGTCGGCGTTTACGGTATCGCGACGCACGGCAATTTCTTCCTGTCAGGCGCCGCCCGCTTTCTTTACATCCAGAATTCTTTGACCGACGCGCAAGACGGCATGTTCAGCCAGCATTTCGATGCGCGCGGCGTGGCGATCAACGGCACCCTCGGCTACACCTACAACCTGCCGAACAATTGGTTCATTCAGCCGTCCGCCGGCTTCATTTGGTCGGAGACGCAGGTCGATCCGTTCAACACGCCCGGCACATTCGCGCTCGGCACCGGCCCGGCGCTTCCGGGCCAGATTTCGATCAACGACATCCACAGCGCAATTCTGCGCGGCGGCGCGCGGGTCGGGACCGTCATCGACACCGGCAATCTGCTCCTGCAGCCCTACGGCAGTGCGAGCTTCTTCCACGAATTCGAGGGCGGCGCCTCGGCGACGGTCAACAGCATCACGTCTGTTGCCGGCGTTCCCGCCGCGGCCGGCTTCTTCAGCACGTCGAGCGTCGGCAGCTACGGACAGTTCGGTCTCGGCCTCAGCGGCGCGATCAAGAACACCGGCTGGACGAGCTTCGTCCGTGCCGACTATCGCACTGGCGACAATATCCAAGGCTGGGATATCGCGGGCGGCGTGCGCTATCAGTTCGCACAGGACAAGATGGGCTGGCCCGGCATGCCGCTCATTCCCTTCCTGAGCCCGGAACCCGCGGCCCTGGCCCGCACGTCTTATGACTGGACGGGCTTCCGCGTCGGCGCGCAGCTGGGTGCCGATTGGGGCTATAGCAATTGGTCGATCGCCGGCATCGGCACTAACACGCTGCCGCATTTCGCTGGCATGCTGCCGGGCGGCTTGATCGGCTATGATTATCAGATCGGCAGATGGGTGGTCGGCGCCGGCGCGGATATGTCCTGGAACACCGCACATGGCGCCGCGCCCTGCCCGTTCAGCACATTCGTCACCTGTGAGAACAAATCGGATTGGTTCGCCTCCGTCACCGGCCGCGTCGGCTATGCTTTCTGGGGTGATCGCGTCCTGACCTACGGTAAGGCCGGTCTCGCCCTGGCCGATTTCAAGGTCCGCTATTCCTGCGCGACAGGTGCCGCACCGGCACCCGGCGTTGCCGGCTGCCCCGGCGCCAGTGATTCGAAGACCTCGGCCGGCTGGATCATCGGCGGCGGTACGGAACTGGCGCTGTCGGACAATTGGTCGGTGCGCGCCGAATCGAATTATTTCGATCTCGGCACGGATCATTATGCGCCAGTGCTGGGCGGGGCCGCGCTGCCGGTCGATGTCCATCATAACGGCTTTCTGGCGACGATTGGCCTCGCCTACCGCTTCGGCGCGCCGGCACCAGCGCCCGTCGTGTCCAAATACTGAGCTGAGTCATAAAAGCCGCCGCGCGCGGCTTACCGATAACAAATGCTCCAGTTCTTGCCCGGGCTGGAGCATTTTTTTTGCGCGGATGCTTGATCGGAAAACGCGTTAAATCTTGCGGCCTAGATCTTGCGGCCCATCGCCAGGAATTTCTCGGCTCGCTTCTCGCGCAAACCGTCAGCCGAGAGATTGCCGAGGCCTTCCAAAGCCGATGCGACAGTATCGCCGACCCGCGCGATCGTCGCGGACGGATCGCGATGTGCGCCGCCCAAAGGCTCTTCGACGACGGTATCGATGATGCCGAACTTCAGAAGATCCTGCGCGGTGATCTTCATATGGTTGGCGGCTTCCTGCGCCTTCGACTTGTCGCGCCAGAGGATCGAGGCCGAGGCTTCGGGCGAAGCGACCGTATAGATCGCATGTTCGAGCATGAGGACGCGATTGCAGCTCGCGATCGCGATCGCGCCGCCGGAGCCGCCCTCGCCGAGAATGACTGCGACATTCGGCACGCCGAGCGACAGCGCCTTATCGGTCGAGCGGGCAATCGCCTCCGCCTGCCCGCGCTCTTCCGCATCGACACCCGGAAAGGCGCCGGCCGTGTCGACGAGCGAGATCACCGGCAGGCCGAAACGATCAGCGAGATCCATTAGGCGCACCGCCTTGCGATAGCCTTCCGGCCGCGCCATGCCGAAATTGTGACGAAGCCGCGATTCCGTGTCGGAGCCCTTTTCCTGGCCGATCACGCACACGGGAAAACCGCGAAACCGCGCAAAACCGCCCACAATCGCCGCATCTTCGCCAAACAGGCGGTCGCCGGCCAAAGCGGTGAATTCGGTGAAAAGACCCGTGATATAATCGCCGCAGTGCGGCCGTTGCGGATGCCGCGCGACCTGGGTTTTCTCCCAGGGGCTCAAATTGGCATAAAGCTCGCTCAGCGCCTTGGACGCCTTGAGTTCGAGCCGCATCAGCTCCTCGCCGATGGCCTCGGAGCGGTCCTCGCCGGCAAGCGCCCGCAAATCATCGATTTTTGATTCGAGCTCGGCGATGGGCTTCTCGAAATCTAAATAGCTACGCATTCGGGGCTGGCTCTAGATCACGATGATTTTGGATTAACCCCCGAGCGGGACCGATCCAAAATCATGAACGCGATCGATTCTAAAGATAAGAGCGGGATAGGCAGATAAGTCCACGCAATCTGCGCAAGGCTGATTGCGTTGCAAAACCGCGCGCATCTCGCATCCCGCTCTACGGCGGCGGACCCTCACCATTTTAACGGTCGAAGTCAAGGATCGGCAGACTTGCCACAATACCGCGTGAGCTTGCCGGTTTTACACATCCGTGCATTGCCCAAAGGGTTAAAAAATGAATAGTGGCATGGTCTTGCCGGCAAAACGGCGGGGGCCTTGCCAGGTCGTACGGGGGTGGGCGCGCAAATCCGTCGCGTGCCCGGTCTTTGATCGCGGCGAGCCGCGATTTGCCTCAAGTCACGGTTGTTCGGTCGCGGTTGCCAAGTCACGGCCGCCCAGTCGCGGCTGCCAATCGCGGTTGCCAAGTCGCGGTTGCTCGTGGGTGCCGCGTGCGGCCCGACCGCGGCATGTGCCGATCGGCCGTTTCGGCCAGTTTCAATATGCGGAGTTCGGTCTCGCGTATGACGATCACAGAACCCCGGTTTGCGATCTCCGCGCTTCTGGCGAAAAGCGCTTATCTGTGGCGCGGTTCCGCGATTCTCGCTTTCGCGATGGCGCTTTCCGGCTGCATTCCGACGGCCGTCGTCCCCAATCCCGCGCTCGATGTGCCGAACGCCTACAAATACGGCGGCAATGGCCGGGACGCGGCGCCACCCACCGCAAATTGGTGGGCCGCCTTCCATTCCGCCGAGCTCAATAGCGTGATGGACCAGACGGTGACGAGCAATTTCGACGTTGCCGCCGCGGTCGCCCGCATCAAGGAAGCCGATGCCGCCTCGCGCGTCGTCGGCGCCGGCCTGCTGCCGACATTGAACGCCAGCGATACGGTGACACACAGCTTCTCGGGTTCGTCCATCTCCGGCGCCGGGCCTAGCGGCATCGGCGGCGGCTTCAGCGGCTCGCGCACAATCTTTTCCTCGCTGTTCAATGCGAGCTATGTCGTCGATCTCTGGGGCAAGAACCGCTCGGCCTTCGAGGCTTCCATCGCCACGGCGAATTTCCGCCGCTTCGACCGCGATACGGTCATCCTGACCTCGATTTCCTCGGCCGCGACGACCTATTTCGCCATTCTCGGCGCGCGCGAGCGCATCGCCTTTGCGCAGCAGGACATCGCCGCCGCCAAGGGCATTCTCAAGCTTATCCAGGACAGGCTGAAATTCGGCACTGCCTCGGCGCTCAATGTCGCCCAGCAGGAAGCCCTCGTCGACAATCTCGTCGCCTCGATCCCGCCGCTGCAAGAGATCGCCGATCAGAATGTCGCGGCGCTCGCCCTGCTGATCGGCGAGCCGCCGAAGCGGCTGACGATCAAGGGGAAAAACTTCGCCAGCCTGCATATCCCGCAGATTGCACCGGGCCTGCCGTCGCAGATCCTGCTGCAGCGGCCCGACGTTCAATCGACCGAAGCGCAGCTCATCTCAGCGCATGCGAGCCTGGTCTCCGCCCGCGCCGCCTTCTTCCCGACGATCACTCTGACCGGCGAAGGCGGTTTCGAGAGCCTGGCGCTGAAGTCGCTGTTCACCCCGTCCTCCGGGCTTTATTCGATTGCGGCCGGCCTGACCCAGCCGATCTTCGATGGCGGCGCGATCCTCGGCACTTTCGAGCAGCAGAAGGGCGTGCAGGAAGAAATTCTTGCCAATTACCGCAAATCAGTGGTCTCGGCCTTCACCGACGTCGAAAAGGCCCTCATTGCCGTGAAACAGACCGCCTTGCAGCAGGCGGCACTGCAAAAATCCTATGACGCCTCGAAAAAGGCCTTCGATCTCGCCGAACAGCAGCTGAAAGGCGGCACGATCGATTATGTGACGCTCCTGCAGACGCAGCAGACATTGTTCACGACGCTGGACAGCCTCTCCCAGGCCCGTCTGGCGCATTTCCAAGCCGCTGTGACTCTCTACCAGGCGCTCGGCGGTGGTATACCTTGGCGGCACCCGCACGACAGCTGAAGGCGCTCACGCCATATGCGGCGGTACACCGAGCATTCAGCATGATTGGCGTCAAATGGCTGCGTCGCGGAGTTTTGTTCCATGAAAAAAATTTGGCGTGGCGTTGTCTGGCTCGTCGTGATCGGCGGCGCCCTCGCGTATTTCATCCCGCATTTCACCGGCGCGCATAAGCCCAATGCCCCGGCCGGCGGCCGCCGCGGCAGCTATGGCGCGGGACAGCCGACTCCCGTTCTGGAAGCGCCGGCCAAAGCCGCCGACGTGCCTGTCTATATCGAGGGTGTCGGCACGGTGAAGCCGGTCCTGTCGGTACTCGTGCGCTCGCAGGTCGACGGCGTCATCAAGAGCATGCCCTTCCAGGAGGGGCAGGACGTTCACAAGGGCGATCTTCTCGTCCAGATCGATCCGTCGCTCTATCAGGCAGCCTATGATCAGGCGGTGGCCAAAAAGGCGCAGGACGAGGCCACTCTCGCCAATGCGCGCCTCGATCTCGCCCGCTATGTCAATCTCGCCAAGACCAATGCGGCGACCCAGCAGCAGCTCGATACGCAGCGCGCGACGGTCGCGCAGCTCGAAGCGCAAGTGAAAGTCGATGCCGCGCAGATCGACAGCGCCGGAACGACGCTCGGCTATACCCATATCGTCTCACCGATCGACGGCCGCACCGGCCTGCGCGTCGTCGATCCCGGCAATCTCGTCCACGCCAGCGATGCGACCGGCCTCGTGACGGTCTCGCAGATTCAGCCGATCTCGGTAATCTTCGTGGTGCCGCAGCAGCAATTGGCGCGGATCAGCAAATCGAAAGCCTCGGGCACGCTGACCGTCGATGCGCTCGACAATGCCGCGCAGGCGCCGATCGATAGCGGTACGCTCGACGTCATCGACAACACGGTCGATCAGACGACCGGTACGGTGAAACTGAAGGCGATCTTTCCGAACAAGGATCTGCAGCTCTGGCCGGGCGGCTTTGTCACCGTGCGGCTGCTGATCGAGACGCTGAAACAGGCGATCGTCATTCCCGTCGCGGCGCTCCAGCGCGGCCCGAAAGGCACGTTCGTTTACACCGTCACCGACAATGTGGTGCATGTGACGCCGGTGAAAGCCGGCCAGCAGGATGACAAGGAGGCCGTCGTCACCGCCGGCTTGAAAGCGGGCGATATGGTTGTGACGACCGGCTTCGTCAAGCTGACCGACGGCGCTAAAGTTACGGCGACACAGGATCAGGCCATTGCGAGCGACGGCTCGCCGGCACTGCATCAGGCGACCGGCGCACCGCCGCCGCCCAGCGAAGGCACGCCGGCGCAGGGCGGCCGTCATGGCGGGCACGGGCGCCACAGCCAGCCGCCCGACACAATGAGCGGCCCAACGCAATGAGCGTCTCAGGCCCCTTTATTAATCGCCCCATTGCGACGTCGCTGCTCGCGATCGCCGTACTGCTTGCAGGCCTTCTCGGCTATTTCAACCTGCCGGTCTCGTCGCTGCCGCAGGTCGATTTTCCGACGATCCAGGTCACGACGCAATTGCCCGGCGCGAGCCCCGACACGATGGCGGAGCTCATCACCGCGCCGCTCGAACGCCAGCTCGGTCAGATCCCGTCGCTCGAGCTGATCACCTCGACAAGCTCCTTCGGCCTGTCGCAGATCACGCTGCAGTTCAATCTCGACCGCGATATCGACGGCGCCGCGCAGGACGTGCAGGCTGCGATCAACGCCTCCGCTGCGACGCTGCCGGCGAATCTGCCCTACCCGCCGGTTTACGCGAAGGTCAATCCCGCCGATGCGCCGATTATCACCTTCGCGCTCACCTCCGACACATTCTCGATCCGGCAGATTTCCGATCTCGCCGACACGCTGCTGGCGCAGCGGCTGAGCGAAGTCTCCGGCGTCGGCCATGTCGGCATCGAGGGCAATCTGCGTCCGGCGATCCGCATCCAGGCCGATTTCGTCCGCCTGGCCAATTACGGCGTCGGCCTCGAAGACATCCGCAATGCGATTGCCGCAGCCAATGTCGCCGGCCCCAAGGGCCAGCTCGATGGCGCACAGCAGTCCTATACGATCGCCGCCAACGATCAGCTCACCGCCGCCGAAGCCTATAAAAACATCGTCATCGCCTATCGCAATGGCGCGCCGGTCCTCGTCAAGGATGTCGCCAATGTCGTCGATGGGCTGGAGAATTCGAAAGTCTCTGGCTGGTACAAGGGCCATGCGGCCGTCATCATTGATGTGCAGCGCCAGCCCGGCGCCAATGTCATTGAGACAGTGCAGCGGACCAAGGCGGCACTCAATGCGCTGAAGAAAGTTCTGCCCGCCGGCATCAAGCTAACGATCGTCAACGATCAGACGGGCACAATCTGCGCCTCGATCGCCGATGTGCAATTCACCCTGATGCTTTCGGTCGCCCTCGTCGTGATGGTGGTGCTGCTCTTCTTGCGTTCGATCCGCGCCACGATCATCGCCGGGGTCGCGCTGCCGCTGTCGATTATCGCGACCTTCGGGGTCATGTATTTCTGCGGCTTCAGCGTCGACAATCTGTCGCTGATGGCGCTGACGATCGGCACGGGTTTCGTCGTCGACGACGCGATCGTGATGATCGAGAACATCGTCCGCCATATGGAAGAGGGCGAGGCGCCGCTCACCGCCGCACTGAAGGGCGCACGTGAGATCGGCTTCACGGTCATATCGCTGACCTTCTCGCTGATCGCGGTCTTCATCCCGCTTCTGTTCATGACCGGCCTCGTCGGCCGCATGTTCCGCGAATTCGCGTTGACATTGACGATCGCTGTCGTCACCTCAGCCGTCGTGTCGCTGACCTTGACGCCGATGATGTGCGGCCGTCTTCTGCGCAATGCGCCGCATCATCCCGAGCCCGATGCGCCGGGCGCGCCGCGCAAACGCCGCTTCAACTTTGGTTTGGGCTTCGAATATTTCCTCGAAAAGGTCATTGCCGGCTATGGCGCGAGCCTGCAATGGGTGCTGCGGCATCAGCCGCTGATGCTGCTTTTGACCGCCGCGACTCTGGCCGCCACCATCGGCCTCTACATTTACATTCCAAAAGGCTTCCTGCCGCTGCAGGACACCGGCGTCATCAGCGTGACGACGCGCGCCGTGCCGTCCGTCTCCTTCAAGGAGATGCGGCAGGTTCAGGAGGCGTTCGCCGACGAGCTCAGCCAACAACAGGATGTCGTCGGTGTGACGTCCGTCGTCGGCGTCGGCGCGAGCAATGCGACGCCGAACAGCGGCCATCTCGTCGTCATTCTGAAGCCGCGCGACGAGCGGCCGGGCGTCGCCCAGATCATTCGCGAGCTGAAGGCCATCGCCGCCAAGGACCCGCGCGTCGACGCGACCTTCCAGGCGGTGCAGGACATTCAGATCACCTCTCAATCGAGCCGCGCACAATATCAATATACGCTGACCGGCCAGGATCAGGCCGAAGTTTCGGACGCCGCCAACAAGCTCGTCGTGCAGCTTCAGAAGGAACCGGGATTGCGCGACGTCGCCGCCGAAGCGGAAGACGGCGGTCTGCGCCTCTATGTCGAGGTCAATCGCACGACAGCCGGCCGTTACGGCGTCTCGATCCAGAACGTCATGGACACGCTGAACGATGCCTTCGCGCAGCGGCAGATTTCGACGATCTACGGCCAGTCGAACCAATATCGTGTGATCCTCGAAGCCCTGCCGGTCTATCAGGCCGACAGCCATTCGCTGAGCCTGCTTTACGTGCCGGCGGCAGCCTCACAAGCAACATCGACCTCCGGCACGGTGCAGACAGGCATCAGCGGCCAAGTGCCTCTCTCTGCCTTCACCAAGCTCCGGCATGTCACTGCACCGCTCGCACTCCAGCATGTCGAGCAGTTTCCGGCGGTCACCGTCAGCTTCAATCTCGCCCGCGACGCTTCTTTGAGCGACGCGGTTGCCGCCGTCGCGCGTGCCCAGAAGGCGGCAGGGATTCCCGATTCCGTCACCGGCACTTTCACCGGCGATGCCGAAGAATTCGCCCATTCGCTGGCTGGCGAGCCCTGGCTCATCCTCGCCGCGGTTGTCGCCATCTATATCGTGCTTGGCGTACTCTACGAGAGCGCCATCCATCCGATCACCATTCTCTCGACCCTGCCGTCGGCCGGTGTCGGCGCGCTGCTTGCGCTGAGCCTCTTCCGCATGGATCTGTCGCTCATCGCGCTGATCGGCATCGTGCTCTTGATGGGCATCGTCAAAAAGAACGCGATCATGATGATCGACTTCGCCCTCGATGCCGAACGCGTCGAAGGGCTGTCGCCACGCGATGCGATCTTCCGCGCTTCGCTCATGCGGTTCCGTCCGATCATGATGACGACGCTGGCCGCCCTCTTCGGCGCCCTGCCACTCGCCTTCGCGACAGGCACCGGGTCGGAGCTGCGCAATCCCCTTGGCATTTCGATCGTCGGCGGCCTGCTGCTCTCCCAGCTCATCACGCTCTACACGACGCCGGTGATCTATCTCACCATGGAAGAGCTGCGCGCCCGCTTCTTCGGTCCGTCGCAGCGCTACGACGATCTCGGCGAAGACATGCCATTGCCGCAGGGCCATAGCAAGGCGGCGGAGTGAGGCGATGAACTTCTCCGCGCCTTTCATCAAGAGGCCGATCGGAACGACGCTTCTGGCCATCGGCCTCGCGCTGGTCGGCGGCGTCGCCTATTCCTTCCTGCCCGTCGCAAGCCTGCCGACCGTCGATCTGCCGACGATCAGCGTCTCGGCCCAGCAGCCCGGCGCACAGCCCTCCGTGATGGCAGCGACCATCGCCGCACCCTTGGAGCGCCGCATCGGCGAGATTGCCGGCGTCACCGAGCTCACCTCGACGAATTCGCTCGGCTCGACCAACATTAATGTGCAGTTCGATCTGTCGCGCAGCATCGACGGCGCCGCCCGTGACGTGCAGGCCGCGATCAATGCCGCCGCTGCCGATCTACCGAGCAACCTGCCGAGCTCGCCGACCTTTCGCAAAGTCAATCCGGCCGCAGCGCCGGTCCTCATCCTCGCCCTGACCTCCGACACGATCAGCCCGAGCGCCATCTATGACGCTGCCGATACGGTCGTCGTGCAGCGCCTGTCGCAGGTCGAAGGCGTCGCGCAAGTCAATGTCAGCGGCGCCGACCAGCCGGCGGTGCGCATCGACGTCAATCAGAATCAGCTCGCCGCGATGGGCGTGAGCATGGACGCGGTACGCGTCGCCATCGTCAATGCCAATACGATGGGGCCGCTCGGCGCTTTCGACGGGGCGGCCAATGCGACCTCGATCGGCACCGACGATCAGCTGCTGGGCCTCGACGACTACCGCAGCCTCGTCGTCAAGAACGTCAATGGCGACAGCGTGCTTCTGTCCTCCGTCGCCGCGATCACCAACGGTCCGCGCACGGTCCTATCGGCGGCCTGGTACAACGGCAAGCCGGCGGTGATCTTGATGATCACCAAGCAGGCCAACGCCAATGTCATCGATACGGTCGACCGCATCCGGGCGCTGATCCCAGAAATCAAAAAATGGATTCCGGCCGATGTAAATGTCTCGGTCCTCACCGACCGGACGACGACCATCCGCGCCAGCGTCGCCCATATGCAGGAAACGCTGGCGATCTCGATCGGCCTCGTCATGCTCGTCGTCTTCGTGTTTTTGCGGCGGATCACGGCGACGATCGCGGCGGGCATCACCGTTCCCTTGGCGCTGCTCGGCACCTGCGCGCTGATGTGGTGCGCGCATTTCTCGATCGACAATATTTCATTGATGGCGCTGCTCGTCGCCGTCGGCTTTGTCGTCGATGATGCGATCGTCATGATCGAGAATGTCGACAAGGCGATGGAATCCGGCCTATCGCCGATGCGCGCCGCGCTTGAGGGAGCCCGGCAGATTGGCTTCACCGTCGTCTCGATCTCCATTTCGCTGATCGCCGCCTTCATTCCGCTTTTGCTGATGGGCGGCGTCGTCGGCCGCCTGTTCCGCGAATTCTCGGTGACGCTGGTCTTCACCATCATCATTTCGACGGTGGTGTCGCTTTCCGTCACGCCGATGATCTGTGCGCATTTCACCGCGAAGAAGGTCGATAAGGAACCGTCGCTCTTCGACCGCATCTCCGAGTCGACGCTCGCCTGGCTCGCACAGCTCTACGGCAAAAGCCTACGTGTCGTGCTGCGCTGGCAGGCGCTGACGCTCTTCGTCATGCTCCTGACGATCGCCACGACCGCGATGCTCTTCGTCCAGACGCCGAAGGGCCTCATTCCGCCGGACGATACCGGCCTCATCATCGCCATGACGGAAGGCGCGACGGACATTTCCTTCGACGCCATGTCGCGCTTGCAGCAACGCGTCAATGATGTCGTGCTCGCCGACAAGAATGTCGATGGTTTTGCGTCCTCGACCGGCGGCAGCGGCGGCCCCGGCACGTCGGCGCTCAACCAGGGCCGCCTCTTCATCAATCTGAAGCCGCTCGGCGAGCGCACGCTGTCCACGGCGCGGGTGATCGACGAATTGCGCCGCAAATTATCCCATATCGCGGGCATCAATGTCTTCATGTTTCCCGCCGCCGACATCCGCTTCGGCGCCCGGCAGAGCAAATCGCAATATCAGTTCACCCTGTGGGATTCGGACCAGGACGAACTCGTCCGCTATGCCGCGGAGGTGGTCGATAAACTCAAGACCGTACCGGGCCTCGTCGACGTGACGACCGATCGCGAACCCAACGGGCTCGAAGCCAATGTTATCGTCGATCGCGTCAAGGCCGCGAGTTACGGCGTGACGATGGCGGCGGTCGACAATGCACTCAACAACGCCTTCTCGCAACGGCAGATCTCAGTCATCTACAAGGCGCGCAACCAATATCGGATCATTCTCGAAATCGATCCGGCACGGCAGAAAGACCCGAAGGATATCGAGGCGATCTATGTGCCGGGCGCCGGCGGCACGCAGGTGCCGCTCTCGGCCATCAGCCATATCGAAAAGAGCTTTGCGCCGCTCGTCACCAATCACCAGGGCCAGTTCCCGGCGGTGACGCTCAGCTACAATCTGCGCCCCGATGCCGTGCTGGACGATGCCAACCGGGCGCTGATGATGGCGGTCGATCAGATGCATCTGCCGGATTCGATCCATTATGATTTCGCCGGCGACGCCAAGGCGTTTCAATCGAGCGCCGGCTCGCAGATTCTGCTTGTCGTCGCGGCTCTTCTCTCGGTCTATATCGTGCTCGGCGTGCTCTATGAGAGCCTCGCGCATCCGTTGACGATCATCTCGACCCTGCCATCGGCGGGCCTCGGCGCGCTGCTCGCCTTGCAAGCAACGAAAACCGATCTCTCGCTCATCGCCTTCATCGGCATCGTGCTGCTGATCGGCATTGTGAAGAAGAACGGCATCATGCTCGTCGATTTCGCGCTGGAGGCCGAGCGCGAGCGTGGTCTGAGTGCGATCGAGGCAATCTATGAGGCGGCGCTCGAACGCTTCCGGCCGATCCTGATGACGACCCTCGCCGCCCTTTTCGGCGCCGTGCCGCTGATCATCGCGACGGGACCGGGCTCGGATTTGCGCCGGCCGCTCGGCATCACCATCGCGGGCGGCCTCATCGTTTCCCAAATTCTGACGTTCTATACGACGCCTGTCATCTATCTGCTGCTCGACCGGCTGCACCGCCGCCTCTCGAGCCGTCCGGTGCGCCAGGCAGCGCCGGAACCGGCCCTCACGCCGTCGTGATGACACAGGTGAAACACCCGCACCCAGCCTTTCGTAGAAGCGGGAAGCTGCGTTGGAGACTAAGATGCGGGCCTCGCTTTTTCCCTGGAACGACCGCACCGGGCGCTTTTCGGCGCTGCGGCTGATTGTTTTTCTGGCGCTGCTGGCGCCCGCGGTCTGGATCGCCGTCGAAGCCGCGATGCAGTGGCTCGGCCCGCGTCCGGTGACGGAATCGATCCATCAGACCGGCCTTTGGGTCGTGCGCTTTCTCGCGGTGACTTTAGCGATCACGCCGCTGCGCTATGCGACGCGCATCAACAGCCTCATCGGCCTGCGGCGGATGATCGGCCTAGCGGTGCTCTCCTATGCGTTGCTGCATCTGTCGCTCTATGGCCTCGATCAACACGGCAATCTCCCGCATATCGCGTCGGAAATCATCAAGCGCATCTATCTGACGATCGGCTTCGTCGCACTCTGCGGCCTTACCGCGCTC
The DNA here is from genome assembly GCA_964644615.1 of uncultured Methylovirgula sp. Lineage (GTDB taxonomy): Bacteria > Pseudomonadota > Alphaproteobacteria > Rhizobiales > Beijerinckiaceae > Methylovirgula. The sequence continues at coordinate 36,058 of CAZXXA010000012.1, forward strand.
GGCGTTACGTCGACGGACGCGGCCATCCGCAAGCTCGGTCCGCAGCGCTGGGGCGCTCTGCATAAGATCGTCTATGGCATCGCCGCGCTCGGCACGGTGCATTTCTTCATGCAATCGAAGCTCGATGTCAGCGAGCCGATCATCATGGGCGGTATTTTCGCATTGCTGATGCTGGAGCGGCTGGCCCGGCGCTTCCACCGCGATCTCGGCGTTGTGAGCCTCGCCGCGGTGGCGATCGTCGCGGCCTTTCTGACAGCGAACGGCGAAGCCTTTTGGTACAGTTTCAAGACCGGCGCGCCGATGCAGATGATCCTCGCCGCCAATCTCGATTTCTCTTACACGGTCCGGCCCGCCTGGTATGTGCTCGCGGCCGGCGCCGTGCTGGTGCTCGCGCGGCTGCTGCGGCCGGCCTTTGCCGGAAGCAAGGCAAGCGGCAGGCAGCGCGCCGCGACGCATTTGCGCCCCGCCGCGGCCGAGTAGGTTTCATACGCCTCATCCTGAGGAGGAGGCATCGCTGGCGATCTATCGCAACAGCGAGATCGGAAAGCCTGTATCTCGAAGGATGAACGCCCGCTCTCATGCTTCGAGACGGCACTTCACGCCTCCTCAGCATGAGGGGCCATTTCGGCGCCCGCGCGGTTGCTACGGCCACTCTCCGGGCAAGCGGGAGAGGGGCTTAGTCGAAGAGGCTGGAGACGCTCTCTTCCTTCGCAGTGCGGGCAATCGCCTCTCCGATCAGCGGCGCAATCGAGATGACGCGGATATTGCTCGAAATCCGCACCGCCTCGGTCGGCTGAATCGTATCGGTCAGCACCAACTCCTTGAGATGCGACGCGCCGATCCGCGCCACGGCGCCGCCCGAGAGCACGCCATGGGTGATATAGGCGCGCACTTCCTGGGCGCCTTCCCGCATCAGCGCTTCGGCGGCGTTGCACAGCGTGCCGCCGGAATCGACGATATCGTCGATGAGCAGGCAGGTCTTGCCCGCGACATCGCCGATGATGTTCATCACTTCGGATTCGCCCGCACGCTCGCGCCGTTTATCGACGATGGCGAGCGGCGCATCGATGCGCTTGGCGAGCGCACGGGCGCGCACCACGCCGCCGACGTCCGGCGACACCACCATCAGATTGTTGAGCGGTATGCGCGCCTTGATGTCGGCGACCATCACCGGCGCGGCGAAGAGATTGTCGGTCGGAATGTCGAAGAAGCCCTGGATCTGCCCGGCGTGCAGATCGACCGTCAAGACGCGATCGGCGCCCGCGCGGGTGATCAGATTGGCAACGAGCTTGGCCGAGATCGGAGTGCGCGGTCCGGGCTTACGGTCCTGCCGCGCATAGCCAAAGTAAGGAATGACCGCTGTGATACGCCGTGCCGAGGCTCGGCGCAGCGCATCGGTCATGATCAGCACTTCCATGAGATGGTCGTTGGCCGGAAACGACGTCGATTGAACGATGAACGTATCCTGGCCGCGGACATTCTCGAGGATCTCGACAAAGACCTCCATATCGGCGAAACGGCGCACCTGACATTTCGTCAGAGGCACGCCGATATAGGCAGCGATGGCCTCCGTGAGAGGCCGGTTGGAATTGCCGGATAAGACCTTCATCGGGGAGGCGATCCAAACTCTGTCAGGTCGCTTGGCGAGGGACCCATCCGAGCACTTCTCCTAACTTAATTCACGCGTGTCCAGATCTGCGTGACTTTTACTTCACGCGTGTCCAGGTCTGGGTGCCGCAAGGGCCTCCGCCCGGTGCACAGCCGGTTACCAGAAGCTGCTGCTCGTTCGCCAGCGAGATTTTGCCGTCATAGTTATTGCGGTCTTTCGGGTCGTAGATCCGGCCCTTCCAGGCATTGGCGCCGGCCGGCGCCATGGAGACCAGGATTTCCGTCCCGGCCCTGCCCTTCTCGAAGATGTAACCGCAGAGCGAAGAGCCGCAATGCCGGATCTGGACCTCACCGCTGCGGTCTTCGACAAGCCAGACGCCGAGAGGGCTTGCGAGTGCGGCGGAGGAAACGCCGACCGAGGCAATGAAACCGGCAGCGGCAAGGATAGAGGAAAATCTCATGGTTCGTCCCTTGTTGGCTGATGTGTCTGAGGCTGGCCCGTCACCGGCGGCGGCTGCTGCCGGAGCTGCCCTAATGTTGCAGGGCGACGGTGCTCGTTTGGCCGCCGGACGGCTGCCCGGCGGAAGGCGTTGCGGCAACGACCGTGTGGCCGTCGTCGGGTTGCGCAGTTGCGGTTGCAGTTTCAATTGAGGCAGGTTGCGTCCTGGCCGCAGCGATTGCCTGCGGCGTATTGGTCAACACAGCAGCGAGACCGGCGGCGCTTTTCGCGGCGACCGCGGTGAGGACGCGGTCGTCGACCACAGACCAAGGGTCGGCGGCCTTGGCCTGGACGAAGACATCATCCGAGACCCGCTGTGTCCGGTGTTTCTTCGCGTCGAAGACGTCGAGAACATAGCTCACCGCCGTTCCTTCCTCCTCCGGCACGGCATTCAAATAGCCGCGAACGAGATACTCCGCCCCGTCGGACGGCGCCATGGTGATGTCCTGCGTCTTGGCAGCGGCATCGAAAGCCTGGCTGAAACGGTCGCGGAGTGCGTCCGGCACCCCGGCAAAGCTCACGACGGCGACCGTCGCCCCTGCCGGGCTGACGCCTGGGCGCCGCTCAATATTGGTGGAGGCTTCGGGTGGCGGCGCCTGCGGCGCTTGCGCGCCCATATTGCCTTCGACGCAGCCCGCCAGGAGACACGCCGCTGCGACCAGGACGGTACCAATGCCGGCGCGGCGGACGCTTCCACGGCCGTCCAACTGCGCGAGGGCCCGTCCTGCCTTCTGCAATCCGTTGCCGAGAGAGCGCCCCGTGTCGGAGACGTCTGCCGGCTTGGATGCGAAGGCGCTGCGAATCATATCCCCTCTCGGTGCGTTTCTGTCTGCCGGCCTGCGGCCGAGCCCGCCCGCGGCCCCTGACGGGCGACAGCGACGGACGCGGCAAGAGCTAAACTGAATCCTCAGCAAGGTCCAGTGAGGCACCCTGAAACGCTCTCGGCGGATTTGTTTGAGAACATTGCCAAGAACGCCTTATTGCCACTTTCACCGCACAAAGACGCGGCCTAAATCTCAGATATGACTTCGTCTCGCCCACTCACCGATCAAGACGAGAACCTGACGCCGCAAAAAGAGGCCGGTTCATCGGGCGAAAGTGTGGCAGAGGCCGCAAGCGAGGCCGAAGAGCGCACCGCGGAACAACGCGAATTGATGGGCCTCGAGGCTATGGATACGGCGCCTTCGGCGCTGGCGCGCGGTGTCGCTGCGATCAAAGCCTTTTGCAAACATGCGCCTATCGGCCCCGGCGTCTATCGCATGATCGGCGCCGACGGCGAAGTTCTCTATGTTGGAAAGGCGAAGAGCGTCCGCAAACGCGTCGCGAGCTATCTGCGCCCGACCGGCCATACCAACCGCATCGCGCGGATGATCGCGCTGACCACATCGATGGTGTTCGTCTCGACCGCGACGGAGACCGAGGCACTGCTGCTTGAGACAAACTACATCAAGCAGATGAAGCCGCGCTTCAACGTGCTGATGCGCGACGACAAGTCGTTTCCCTATATTTTCGTGTCCGGCGATCATTGGGCGCCGCAGATATCCAAACATCGCGGCGCGCGTTCGCGCAAAGGCGACTACTTCGGTCCCTTCGCCAGCGTCTGGGCGGTCAACCGTACGCTCAATGCGCTGGAGCGCGCCTTCCTCTTGCGGTCCTGCACGGATAGCTATTTCGAGAACCGCACGCGGCCGTGCCTGCTCTATCAAATCAAGCGCTGCTCGGCGCCATGCACCGGCGAGATCAGCGTGGAAAACTATGCCGAGCTCGTCCGCGAAGCGCGCGATTTTCTTTCGGGCAAGAGCCAGACGGTGCGCGATCTTCTCGCCAAGGAGATGACGCAGGCATCGGAAGCACTCGAATTCGAAACGGCCGCGCGGCTGCGCGATCGCATCTCGGCGCTCTCCGCCATTCAGGGCGCGCAAGGCATCAATCCACGCAGCGTCGAAGAGGCCGATGTCTTCGCCATTGCCGAAGAGGCGGGCCAGTTCTGCGTCGAGGTCTTCTTCTTCCGCACCTTCCAGAACTGGGGCAATCGCGCCTATTTCCCGCGCGCCGACAAGAGCCTCACACAGGCGGAAGTGCTCGACGCTTTTCTCGCGCAGTTCTATTCGGACATGCCGCCGGCACGCCTCGTCCTGTTGTCGCATGAGATCGAGAACGGCGATGTGCTCGCCGAAGCGCTCAGCGAACGCGCCGGCCACAAAATCGAGATCGCGACGCCGCAGCGCGGCGAGAAGCGTGATCTTGTCGAACATGCCGCGCAGAATGCACGCGAGACCTTGGCGCGCAGACTCTCCGAAGGCGCGAGCCAGGAGAAGCTTTTAGCCGCATTGGCCGAGGCTTTCGATATCGAGCCGCCGCTGCGCCGCATCGAAGTCTATGACAACTCCCACATTATGGGCACGAATGCCGTCGGCGGCATGGTCGTCGCGGGAGAGGCTGGCTTCATGAAGGCGCATTACCGCACCTTCAACATCAAGAGCGAGGAGCTGACGCCGGGCGACGACTTCGGCATGATGCGCGAAGTGCTGCGCCGCCGCTTTACCCGCCTTCTAAAGGAGGAAGGCGCTGCCAATGCGCCAAGCGATGCCGATCCCGATGCCTTTCCGCAGCGCCCCGATCTGATCTTGATCGACGGCGGCCAAGGTCAATTCGACGCCGCCTCGGCCGTATTGGCCGAACTCGCCATCGACGACGTGGCGATTGTCTCGATCGCCAAGGGCGCCGACCGCAATGCCGGACGCGAAACCTTCTTCGTCGCCAATAAGGAGCCGTTCCGCCTCGCCCCACGTGATCCGGCACTCTATTTCGTGCAGAGGCTGCGCGACGAGGCGCATCGCTTCGCCATCGGCACGCATCGGGCGCGGCGGAAGAAGGAGTTCACCAAAAGCCCGCTCGACGAGATCGCCGGTGTCGGCCCGGCGCGCAAACGGGCGCTTCTACACGCTTTCGGCACGGCCAAGGCGGTGTCGCGCGCCGCCCTCGGCGATCTCGAAAAAGTGCCCGGCATCAATGCCGCCACCGCCAAACTGGTTTACGACTTTTTCCATGGCGGCGGCCAAGCCTAGCCGGAAGCCTCCCAGCGAAAAACAAGCCAAAGAGCAGCTATTGACCTTTGGCGGTCGGATAGGTTCTTAGGGCTGCATGGCATTTCCGATCTCGAGCGGCATCGATCAGCGCTTTAGCCTGCCCAATCTTCTGACCTACGGTAGGGTCGTCGCCGTGCCCGTCGTTGTCGGCTGCCTGTTCTGGTCGGACCAATTCACCATGCGCTGGATCGCGCTGGGGATTTTCATTGCCGCCGGCATCACGGATTTTCTCGACGGCTATCTCGCTCGGGCGCTGTCGCAGCAATCCTCGCTCGGCCGTATGCTCGATCCGATCGCCGACAAGCTCCTCGTCGCCGCCGTCATCTTGATGCTCGTCGCCGATCATTCGATCGCCAGCTATTCGCTCTGGGCGGCGCTCGTCATCCTCTGCCGCGAGATTCTCGTCTCCGGCCTGCGCGAATTTTTGGCGGAGCTCAAGGTCTCCATGCCGGTGTCGCGGCTCGCCAAATGGAAGACGGTGCTGCAGCTGGTGGCGCTCGGCTTCCTGATTGCGGGCCCGGCGGGGGATCAGTTTTTGGCGAGCTTACACCTCGGCCCCCATGTCGCGACGCGCGTCGGCCTCGGCCTCTTATGGCTTGCCGCGCTTCTCACGCTATATACAGGCTGGGACTACATGAAGGCCGGCATCAAACACACGATGAGCGAAGCAGAACCAAAATGAAGGCACTGTATTTTGCCTGGGTCCGCGAGCGCGTCGGGCTTTCGGAAGAAGAGATTGCCCCGCCGCACGATGTGAAGACGATCGCCGACCTCGTCGCCTGGCTCAAGACGCGTGGCGAAAATTACGAAGCGGCCTTCGCCAATGAGAAGACGGTACGCGCCGCGCTCGACCGCATGCATGTAAAGCCCGACGCTTTAATCGCGGCGGCAAGGGAAATCGCCTTCTTTCCGCCGATGACCGGCGGCTGAAAATCACCGGGACAGCCATGCCGCTGACGATCCTGCGGGTGCAGAAAGAGATCTTCGACGTGGCGGCGGAGGTCGCGCCGCTGACCGCCGGACGTCATGACATCGGCGCGCTCGTCACCTTCACCGGCCTCTGCCGCAACGAAGGCGGCACGCTCGATGCGCTCGAAATCGAACATTATCCCGGCATGGCGGAAGAGGAGATCGGCCGCGTCGTCGATGAAGCAAAGCGCCGCTGGCCGCTCGAAGCCGTGCTCGTCATCCACCGCTGCGGCATGATCCGCCCCGGCGAGCCGATCGTACTTGTCGCGACGGCGGGCGCGCATCGCGGCGAGGCCTTCGCCGCCGCAGAATTTCTGATGGATTATCTGAAGACGCGCGCGCCGTTCTGGAAGAAGGAGCATGGCGCGCGTCAAGGTGCACAGACCAGCGATTGGGTCGCGGCCAAAGCCGAAGACGACGCCGCGGCGGAGAAGTGGCGGGGCTGAGCCCCGCGCACGCTTTATTCCGTCAGCCTTACTGCGTCAGGTTCGGCGCTTGAATGTTGCCGTGCTCATAACGCGTCGACAGATGCTGATGCACCATGTCGCCGCCCGGTGAATGACCGATTTCGATATCGGTCTCCGACTTCAGCGGCACGCCGTCCGGCCCAACCCAAACCTTGGTTTGGACGAGACGATTCTGCGGCGTCGCATCGGCCTGATAGACCTTGGCGTCGACCCCGGCGACCTTCTCGTCCGGGAAACTCTTGCAGTTTTTCAGCCCGGAGACGCTGGCCTTTATGCTGTCTTGGAATTGCGCGACCGTGCCGGGCATCGGCTGCCATTTGCGCGGCAGGAGGCGGATGAAGACCGCATCGCCCGTGAAGATCGTCTCGCTCTGCTGCTCTTCCGGCAAATTCATATTGCGATGCGCGACGGTCATCATCGCCGCATAGTCGAATTTGATCGACGTGAAGCTGTGATAAGGCGCTTTGATATTCGCGAGGATCGCCGTTTGAAGCGCCTTGCAGGACGCGTCATCGTCGGCGCGGGCGGGACTGAGGAAGCCGAGGCTACAAAGACCGGCACCGATCGCAAGGCGCAGGAACGACGAAGACACAAGACGCATGAAGATCCTCCCTATCCTTATAGCGAAGCCTTCGCGCATCGTGATGGCATGAAAAAGGCACGAAGTTCGATGGTGCGGGCGGTCGGAATCGAACCGACACTCTGTTACCAGAACCAGATTTTGAGTCTGGCGCGTCTACCAGTTCCGCCACGCCCGCAAATCGCCCCGCCCCTGCGGGCGAACCGGCCAACTTCCCTATAAGATCGGACCCGAGCTCGCAAGTCCGGGCCCGTATCAAGATGCTTTATGTTGATGCGAAGGCCGCTGCGGCAATGCTCAATGCCAGTCGCGGATATCGACGAAATGGCCGGCGATCGCCGCTGCCGCCGCCATCGCGGGCGAAACGAGATGGGTGCGGCCTTTGAAGCCTTGCCGGCCCTCGAAATTGCGGTTCGAGGTCGAAGCGCAGCGTTCGCCCGGCGCCAGCTTGTCGGGGTTCATTGCCAGGCACATGGAGCAACCCGGCTCGCGCCATTCAAAGCCCGCCGCCTTGAAAATCTTGTCGAGACCTTCGGCCTCGGCCTGCTCCTTGACGAGGCCGGAGCCCGGCACAACGAGCGCGTTGACGCGCGACGACACCGTCTTGCCCTCAACCATCGAAGCGGCGACGCGCAGATCCTCGATGCGGCCATTGGTGCAGGAGCCGATGAAGACCTTATCGATCATCACATCGGTGATCTTTTCGCCGCCCGCGAGGCCCATATATTCGAGGGCGCGGCGCACGCCTGCACGCTTCGCCTCGCTCGCAACCTCTTCCGGACGCGGCACCCGGCCGGTGATGGAAATCACATCCTCGGGGCTGGTGCCCCAGGTGACGAGCGGCGGCAGATTGCCGGCTTCGAGACGGATTTCCTTGTCGAACTCGGCGCCTTCATCGGAGTGCAGCGTGTCCCAATAGCGCCTGGCGGATTCCCAGGCGCCGGCCTTCGGCGTGCGCGGCCGCCCCATCAGATAGGCAAAGGTCTTCTCGTCGGGCGCGATCATGCCGGCGCGGGCGCCGCCTTCGATCGTCATGTTGCAGACGGTCATGCGGCCTTCCATCGTCAGGTCGCGGATCGCCTCGCCGGCGAATTCGATGACATAGCCGGTGCCGCCGGCGGTGCCGATCTCGCCGATGATGGCGAGCACGATATCCTTCGCCGACACGCCATTGCCGAGCTTGCCCTCGACATTGATGCGCATGTTCTTGGCCTTCGCCTGGATCAGCGTCTGTGTCGCGAGCACATGCTCGGCTTCCGACGTGCCGATGCCATGCGCCAGCGCGCCGAAGGCGCCATGCGTCGAGGTGTGGCTGTCGCCGCAGACGATCGTCGTGCCGGGCAGCGTAAAGCCCTGCTCAGGCCCGATGATGTGAACGATGCCCTGGCGCAGATCGAGCTCGTTGAAATAATCGATGCCGAATTCGCGGGCATTGGCGGCGAGCTGCTCAACCTGCGTGCGGCTTTCCGGATCGTCGATGCCATGCGAACGGTCGGTCGTCGGCACGTTATGGTCGACAACGGCGAGCGTCTTCTCCGGGGCCCGAACCTTGCGTCCGGTCATACGCAGACCTTCGAACGCCTGCGGACTCGTCACCTCATGGACGAGATGGCGGTCGATATAGAGGAGGCAGGTGCCATCCTCCTGCCGATCGATGACATGATCTTCGAAGATTTTGTCATAAAGCGTCTGCGGTTTGGCCATCGCTCTTTCTCGTCCGGAAATTACCGGTGTGTTGTTGCGGCTTTTGTCACAGCTTCGGGGTGAAACTTCATTAGCTACTTAGTCGCAGGCCGGCTAAGGGAAAAGCCCCGGCGACATCTGACTTCAGCGGAGGTGCCATGCGGCCGCCAGTTGCGCCCTATCTGACTGTGTCGCCTGCCATAACCGCCATCGGCTTTTATACGGCGGTCTTCGGAGCCGAGCAAAAGGCGCTGATGCCGTCCCTCGACGGAATTCGCATTATGCATTGCGAACTCCAGATCAACGGCGGCTCGATCATGCTGGCCGACGCCTTCCCGGAGTTCGGCAATACCCGCGTGGCGATCCCCGGCGAGCCGGTGACCATGTCGGTCAGCCTCGAATTCCCCGACGCAAAAAAGGTGGACGACACCTTCGCGCGCGCCGTCAACCTCGGCGCCAAGCCGGAAACGAACCCGACCAATTCCTTTTGGGGAACAAGACTCGCGACCTTCCGCGACCCGTTCGGACATCGCTGGATCCTGAACGCGCCGCTGTAAAAGCGGCGCGACCCAGTTATCTCTGCATTATTCCGCGGCGGTAGCGCCCTTCTTGGCCTTGGCAGGCTTCGCGGCCTTGGCCTCCTTCTTGGCGGCCTCCCGGGCAGCCTTCGCGGCCGGCGTCTCCATCTTCTCCGCGATACGGGCGGATTTGCCGCGGCGGTCGCGCAGATAATAGAGCTTGGCGCGCCGCACCTTGCCGCGGCGGACCACTTTGATCGAGTCGATCATCGGCGAATAGATCGGGAAAACGCGCTCGACGCCTTCGCCATAGGAAATCTTGCGAACGGTGAAGCTTTCGTTCAACCCGCCGCCGTTGCGGGCAATGCAGACGCCTTCATAGGCCTGGACGCGGGTGCGGTCGCCTTCCTTCACTTTGACATTGACGATCACGGTGTCGCCCGGCTGAAATTCCGGGACGGGGCGCGCTTCAGCGAGTTTGGCGGCCTGTGCGGCCTCGAGTTCTTCGATAATGTTCATAGGAATACCTGCCGTTTCGCCGGTTTTCCGGCAGGGCCGGGACAGGCGAGCGTTTCGGAACGCTTGTTTTAAGTTGAGGCGCGCTTATACGCGACGCCCTCTCCCTTGTCGAGAGCCGGCCCCAATGCCCCGCTTGGGCGTTGATCTCGCCGCTTTTGTCTGAGACAAAACCGCGCCGGCTTTAGCGATCCGGCTGATTCACCAGAAAAGACCGGACAGCGCTAATGGTAGACGCATGCACGCAGGGGCTCGATACGGGTTTCGTCGCCTTGGGTTACGCCAAAGTCGGCATCCTCGGCGTCCTGCAAGGCATCACCGAGCTGCTGCCGATCTCCTCGACCGCCCATATGCGCGTCGTTCCGGCACTGCTGGGCTGGCAGGACCCGGGCTCCGCCTTCTCCGCCGCCATGCAGGTCGCGGCGCTTGCCGCCGTCCTTTCCTATTTCTGGTCGGATGTCGAGGGGCTTTTCTTCGGCACGCTCGGCGCGATCAAGCGGCGGGATTTCCACGACTGGAATTTCCGCTTCAGCGTCTGGATCGTTCTCGCCACCCTGCCGATCATCGTCGCGGGCGTGCTGCTCTCGCCGGTCCTCAACGCCTGCGGCTCACCGCTGCGAGCGCTCAGCGTCATCGGCGTCTCCTGCATCGTCATGGCGGCGTTGCTTGCGCTGGCCGAAATCTATTCGCTGCACAAGCGCACGCTCGATCATGTCGGCCTGCGCGATGCGCTGATCGTCGGTTTCGCCCAGATCGGCGCGCTCATCCCCGGCGTCTCGCGCTCCGGTTCGACATTGACCGCCGCGCTTTTTCTCGATCTCGAACGGGCGCAGGCCGCGCGCTTCTCCTTCCTGCTCGGAATTCCAGCCATTGCCGCCGCCGGCCTGAAGGAAATCTGGGAGCTGCACAAAGCCCATCTCGGCATGCATGGCTGGTCGATCCTGATCTTCGGCATTGTCATCGCCTCGATCTCGGCCTTTGTCGCGATCTGGGGCCTGATGCGCATTCTGGAACGTTTTTCGGCCTGGCCCTTCGTCATCTATCGGTTCGTCCTCGGCGTCTTTCTGCTGGTTGGCGTCTTCATGGGCTTCCTGCCGAATTGATGGGATAGGCGATGGAGAAAGCAGCGCCGCGCTTTCTGGCCTCGGGCGAAGCGGCGCTTACTGTCGAATTCGGACAGACGATCGATCCCGACATTAATGCGCAGGTCCGAGCCCTCGATGCGGCGCTCGCAGCCGCAGCGATCCCCGGCATCGTTGAGACCGTGCCGACCTACCGCTCCCTGCTCATCCATTTCGATCCGCGCCGCATCTCAGCGGTGATGCTCACCGACGCCATTCGGGCGCTCGATATCGCGCCGCTGCCTGAAACAACAGCGCAGCATTGGCTCATTCCGGCCTGTTACGAGGCGCCGTATGCGGAAGACCTTGGCGAGGTCGCAGCCGCATTGAACCGCGATCCCGCTGACATTGTCGCGCTGCATGCGCAGGCGGACTATCGCGTCTATATGTATGGCTTCGCGCCGGGCTATGTATTCCTCGGCGGCCTACCGCCTGAGCTTGCCATATCCCGCCGCGCGGCGCCGCGTCCGCCAGTTCCGAGAGGATCGCTGCTGATCGCCGGCGGCCAGGCGCTGATCGGCCATGATCCGATGCCGACCGGCTGGTATCATATCGGCCGCACGCCGGTTCCGATGTTCGATGCGACACGCGATCCGCCATGTTTCATCGCGATCGGCGACCGCGTGAGCTTCGAGGCGATCGATGCGAAAACCTTTGCCGACCTCGAAGAGGCCGCGAGCGACGGTGCCGCAGTCGTGCGGCTTAAAAGCTGATGAGCGGCGATCTTTCCATTCTGCGCGCCGGAGCCGGCGCGACCGTCCAGGACGGCGGCCGCTTCCATTACCGCCGCTTCGGCGTGACGCCCGCGGGCCCGATGGATTGGGCGGCATTCGCGACCGCCAATCTGGCGCTCGGCAATGCATCCGATGCAGCCGCGATTGAGATCGGCCTCGGCGGGATCGAAATCTCTTGCGACACGCTGGTCGCGCTCGCCTTCTGTGGCGGCCATTTCGCTTGGACGCGCGACGGCACAGCGCTGCCAGCTGCGATGCGGCTCACGCTGGCACCGGGGCAAAAGCTCGTGGCGCGGGCCGGGTCATGGGGAAGTTTCGCTTATCTCGGCATTGCGGGCGGCATTGCGACGACGCCCGTGCTCGGCAGCCGCGCCACGCATACGCGCGCGCATCTCGGCGGCGTTGACGGGCGCATGCTGCAGGCAGGCGATCGCATGCCGTTTAGGGGCAATTCGAATTCTGCGAAAAGCGAAGCGGAAATCACCGCGCCCTGGCTCGCGAGGAATTCGGAAGCGTTGCGCGTCGTGCTCGGGCCGCAGCAGGATTATTTCGGCGATGCGGCACTCGCGGCGTTTTTCGCGGCGGAATTTCGCATCACACATCAGGTCGACCGCATGGCCTATAAGCTCGAAGGGGCGCAGATCGCGCACAGCCAAGACTTCAACATCGTCTCGGATGGGATCGCGCTCGGCGCCATTCAGATCGCCGGCGACGGCCAGCCGCTCGTCTTGATGGCCGATCATCAGCCGACAGGCGGCTATCCGAAGCTCGGCTATGTGATACGCGCCGACATTGTGCGGCTGGCGCAATTGCGGCCCGGCGAGACCTGCCGCTTTACGCCGGTCGATGTCGAAACGGCGCGCGCTGCTTTTCTCGAACTCGACGCAAAAATAGCGCAGACGGCGAACCATCTGCGCCCGTTCCGGCGCCTGCCGACGACCGAAGACCTATTGCGGATCAATCTGATCAGCGGGGTCGTCGATCGCTCGGCGCGCTAAGGTGCCGAATTTTTCTCGTGCTGCGATTTTTCTTCAGCGATCCGTGCGCGAAACCTTCTCCCTGTGGGAGAGGGTTTCACGCGCCAAACTTAGCCGAGCTGCGCCTTCAGCTGATCGGCGAGATCCGTCTTTTCCCAAGAGAAGCCGCCGTCGGCTTCCGGCGGGCGGCCGAAATGGCCATAGGCCGAAGTGCGCGCATAGATCGGCTTATTGAGCGACAGATGGTCCCGGATGCCGCGCGGCGTCAGCCGCATGACCTGCGGCAGCACCGCTTCGATCTTGTCTTCCGGCACTTTGCCGGTGCCATGCGTGTCGACATAGATCGCCAGCGGCTCGGGGAAGCCGATCGCATAAGCGAGTTGAATCGTGCAGCGGTCGGCGATGCCGGCGGCAACGACATTCTTCGCGAGATAGCGTGCGGCGTAAGCAGCCGAGCGATCGACCTTGGTCGGGTCCTTGCCCGAGAAGGCGCCGCCGCCGTGCGGAGCCGCGCCGCCATAGGTATCGACGATGATCTTGCGGCCAGTGAGGCCGCAGTCGCCATCGGGACCGCCGATGACGAATTTGCCCGTCGGATTGATATGCCAGACCGTGTCTTTGCTGACCCACGTTTCGGGTAGCGTGGCGCGGATATAGGGCTCGACAATCGCACGCACATCCGCCGAGCTGAGCTTGTCGTCGAGATGCTGCGTCGAGAGGACGATCTGCGTCGCCGCGACCGGCTTCTGATCGACATATTTGATCGTCACCTGGCTCTTCGCATCGGGGCCGAGCTTGGCGACATCGCCCTTGCCGCTCTTGCGCTCGCGCGCCAGCGTCTCGAGAATTTTGTGCGCGTAATAGATCGGCGCCGGCATCAGCTCCGGCGTCTCGCGGCAGGCATAGCCGAACATGATGCCCTGGTCGCCCGCGCCTTCGTCCTTATTACCGGCGGCATCGACGCCTTGCGCGATGTCAGCCGACTGCGCATGCAGCAGGATGTCGATATTGGCGTTCTGCCAATGAAAGCCCGCCTGCTCGTAACCGATATTCTTGATCGCCTGGCGCGCGGTCTCTTCGAGCGCGGCGACGGAAATCGCCGGACCGCGCACTTCGCCGGCGATGACGACGCGATTGGTCGTCGCCAAAGTTTCGCAGGCCACGCGGATCTGATACGGATCGAGGCCGGCCTTGGCGCCTTCGCGGAAATAAAGATCGACGACCTCGTCCGAGACGCGGTCGCAGACCTTGTCGGGATGGCCTTCGGACACGGACTCGCTCGTGAACAAGTAATTTTGACGCGGCACGGATGACCTCGACGGTTTCGAGCTGAACGGGAGGGAGCGGCGAAAAGCGACGCTGCGAATGGCGCGGAGTTTCGAACAGATCGTTCGTTTCGTCAAGCCAAACGGCGCCAGGCGTTCGATTTATCGAACGATTTGGCTACTTCTTGGCTTTGCCATTGTTCTCCGACGGCTCGCCGCCGTTTTCCTCTTCGCCGGCCAAAGCCGTGACGAGATCGATGATGCGCTTGCGGACCTTCGTGTCCTGAATGCGCGCGAAGGCTTTGTTGAGCGCCAGGCCTTCGGCCGTCGCGATGAAATCGAATACGAACGACGCCGAGGTTGAATCATGTGCGGACATAATCGCCGGCCGCGCGGACTCCTTATCGTCTTCGAGTGTCGGTGCACCGTCGAAGAAAAAGGCTGGCGGCACATTCAATGTCTTCGAAATTTGTTGCAGGCGGCTGGCACCAATGCGGTTCGTGCCCTTTTCGTATTTTTGCACTTGCTGGAACGTGAGCCCCAAGGCTTCGCCGAGTTTTTCCTGACTCATGCCGAGCAAAATGCGCCGCATACGAACGCGGCTGCCCACGTGCCGATCGATCGGATTTGGGACTTTTTTCACGAATAAATTCCCCTCGCACGATCAACTCTGACCGAACATGACCATCATGGGCATGGCGCTTCTTCCTTGACAATGCGGAGCGACGCCGCCGCAGCGTGATATTTTGTATTCGCCGGCCTGAGTACAGCTTGAGGCAAAACCGCTTTTTTTGGAACAGAGAGTCTCAAAGATTTATATGCGAAGCCGCCTCATGGCTGACATTTCAGGCATATATCAATGAGCAACCCGTCTCAAAATCAAGCCCGCCACCACAGCAGCAGCGCAGCACAGAAAGCGGCGAACCAAGAGAGGAATCCGATCAGCCAGGGCGCCTTTGTGAAGGGCGGCGGCACAATAGATTGCGACAAGATGCCGTCGAGAATGCCTTCTTCGCCGAGGGGGAGGCGCGCTTCGATCCGGCCGTAAGGATCAATGATTGCCGAAATTCCGGTATTGGCGGCGCGGACCATCGGCAGGCCCTGTTCGATGGCCCTGAGCCGCGCCTGTTCCAAATGCTGGTAAGGTCCGAAGGTGCGGCCGAACCAGGCATCGTTGGTGACATTGATGAGCAGCCCCGGCCGGATCGTGCTGACCTTCACGGCATTTGCCACTTCTTCCGGAAAGATCGCCTCATAGCAGATGAGCGGCACGGCCAAGGGCAATCCCGGCAAAGTCAGAATCGTATGGCTGGCGCCGGATTCGAAGCCGCCCGGCACATCGACGAACTGGCGCAGATGCAGTTTGTCAAATAACGCGGCGAACGGCAGATATTCGCCGAAGGGCACCAGATGCACTTTGTCGTAAGTATCGAGGATCAGCCCGCCGCGCGACAGAACCTGGATCGAATTGAAGAACTCGGCATGCTGGCGATCGCGATGCGCCGCTTCATCGAGCCGCGCTGCGCCGGTGACCAATATCGTTCCCGACGGCAGCGCATTGCCGATCTTCGCCATCGCCTGCGGCTCACGCGAGAGGACGAAGGGAAAGGCGGATTCGGGCCAGACCAGTAGATTGACGTCTTTGAGGCCAGTATGACCAGGCCCCGTCGAACGATCGGATAAGGCAAGATATCGATCAAGC
Source organism: uncultured Methylovirgula sp. (assembly GCA_964644615.1). GTDB lineage: Bacteria > Pseudomonadota > Alphaproteobacteria > Rhizobiales > Beijerinckiaceae > Methylovirgula. The sequence continues at coordinate 51,786 of CAZXXA010000012.1, forward strand.
ACCTGCCCGCGCGTCTCCGGCCCATATTTCACGTCCTGGCTGAGATTGGGCTGCATCACCCGCACTTTGACCGGCGTCGTGCTGGGATGGCCGGCGGCTAGGCGCAAACCGCCATAGGCCGCGAGCCCGACGAAGGCGAGCAGCGCAATGCCGAGACCTATCGGAATCCCTAAAGGGGAACCCTTGCCGCGGTTCAATCTGTAATCGGCGATGAGCGCCGGCGCGGCGAAGATCGCGACCGCCAGCACATTCAGGCTGTAGAGACCGCCGAGCGCCGCGAATTGCGCAAAGACGAGATGCGCGCCGAGCGCCATGCCGTATGGATTCCAGGGAAAGCCCGAGAGAATATGGCCGCGCAGCCATTCGCTCAGGCCGAGTCCTGCGGCGAGCATCAGAATGCGGCTCACACCGGGCGCCCAGAAGAGCCGTGCGACGGCAAATCCGAAAGCCGGAAAGAAAGCGAGGCCGGCGGGAAGCGCCACGACGCCGAGCGGCAGCGCCCAGGCGAAATCCGGCTCGACCAAAAACGCTGCGCCCAGCCACCAGAGGCCGGCGATGAAATAGCCAAAACCCCACCACCAGCCGATGCCAAAGGCATTGCGCAGCGACGTCCAGCGGAAAGCCGGACGGATGGCGGCAGCCGCCTTCGATTCCGCCGTGCCATCGATAAGCCAGACGGCAACCGTCATCGGCACGATCATCGCCGGCATGAGATTGAACGGCGCCAGCGCGAGAGCGCCACAGGCACCCGCAATGAAAGCGATCAGACGGCGGCGCCAGCCCCCCGACAGAATAATAAAATCAGCGATCGATGACATTGCGGCTCAAGGGCACCGGTTTGGATTTGGCGGACGCGGGTCAATACGCGACATGACCGGGACTTGATCGATAAGGCGAGATGATGGCCGCTCGTCGCGGCCGCGGTAAACACTTCGAATCGGACGCTGGAAGGATATGCACTGTTTGCCTAGAGCCGATCCCGATTAAATGGAATCGCTTCGCGATTGATTTGATCGGGACAAATCGGCTCGATTCAAAACCTTGGAGATGTCCTTAGTCGGAAAAGTCATCAACTTTTCCGGGACATGCTCTAGGCCCGGGCCATTGCGCAAATGGCGGGCCGGCGCGGGAGGCAGAGGCCGTCAGACTGCGGCGCCCCGCGACATCGCAGGCTTCTCATCCGGATCGCCGGACTCGTCGGACTCGGGCTCTCCGCTCGCAGGCGGCTCGGCCGTGAAGCGGATCCGGATCTTTTTGGCCCGCCGCGGATCTGCATCGAGAACCTCGAATTCCAGGCCCGCCTCGTCGATCACCTCGCCGCGCAACGGCACATGGCCTGCGAGGCTGGTGATGAGGCCACCCAGCGTGTCGATATCCTCGGCGTCGGCGAGTCCGGTCAGATCGCGCCCGATAAACGCAGAGACGTCCTCGAGTCCGGCGCGCGCATCGACGATGAAGGCGCCATCCTCCTCGCGGTGGATATCCAGGTTTTCATCCTCGTCATGCTCGTCTTCGATGTCGCCGACGATCATTTCGACAATGTCTTCGATGGAGGCGAGACCGTCCGTGCCGCCATATTCGTCGATGATCAGCGCCATATGGGTGCGCGTCGCCTGCATCTTCACGAGCAGATCGAGTGCCGGCATGGAGGGCGGGACAAACAGCACCGGCCGCACGATGCCGGCTTGCGCCAGCGTCATCTTGTCGAGCCGCGCATGCGCCGGCTGCGCCTCGGCGCCTTGTTTGAAGTCATTCGTCACCGAAGCGATGAAGTTGAGGAAATCGCGGATATGAATCATGCCGCGCGGGTCGTCGAGGTTCTCCGCTTGCACCGGCAGGCGCGAATGGCCGGCGGCGCGGAAGGCCGACAGCACTTCGGCCAAAGTCTGGCTCATCCCGACCGAGACGATGTCGGCGCGCGGCACCATCACATCCTCGACGCGCACCTCATGCAGCGCAAGGACGTTCTTCAGCATCGCCCGTTCGAGCGGCGAGAAATCCGGATCGGCGGTGTTTTCCTCAAGCGCCTCTTGGATGTCGTCGCGGACGGAGGTGTCGCCGGCGCCAAAGAGAGAACGCAGCCGGTCGAACAGGCTCGGGCGTTGATGCGGCCTGTCGTGGCCGTTGTCATTGTCTCCGACGCGATCGCTACTCATGGCGACTTAATGCACTCCAGCCGGATCGACAGTGGTCAGGCGATAGGGATCGTCGATCCCGAGTTCGGCGAGAATCTGTCGTTCGAGTTCTTCCATTTCCTCCGCGTCCGCATCGTTTTCATGATCATAGCCGAGGAGATGCAGCAGGCCGTGAACAATGAGGTGACTGAAATGCGCATCGAGGAGCTTATCCTCGTCTCCGGCTTCGCGCGCCATCGTCTCATAGGCGACGGCGATGTCGCCGAGCAGCAGGCGCTCGAAACCCTCGTCCTCCGCGGCCGGGAATGACAAGACATTGGTCGGCTGATCCTTGCCGCGCCAGCGCCGGTTGAGCTCCTGCACGAAGGCATCGTCGCAGAGAAGAATGCTGATCTCCGTCTCTGCCGGCAGATCGGTCTCGGTCAGTTCCAGTGCGGTACGGATCGCTTTTTCGGCAGCAGCAGCCGCTTCGGCGAAAGTCTCCCATAACGGACTTTCGACGGCGACATCGACAACAATGTTGCGACTAGGGGAAGGGTCGCTCATCGGCGTATCCCGCCGTTCGGCAATCCCGTCGCTGCGGTCAGCTCGCGACTGCGTTCCTCATAGGCGGCAACGATGCGCTGCACGAGATCGTGACGGACGACATCAGCCTCGCTGAAGCGCACATGGCCGATGCCTTCGACGCCGCGCAACAGGCCGACGGCCTCGTTCAGCCCCGACACCTGGCCGTGCGGCAGATCGATCTGGGTCGGATCGCCCGTCACGATCATCCGCGAGCCCTCGCCGAGGCGGGTCAGGAACATTTTCATCTGCATGGCGGTCGTGTTTTGCGCCTCGTCGAGCAGAATGCAGGCCTTTGTCAGCGTGCGGCCGCGCATGAAGGCCAGAGGGGCCACCTCGATCATGCCGGTCGTCATACCGCGCTCGATCATGCGGCTGTCCATGAAATCGTTCAAGGCATCGAAGATCGGCCGCAGATACGGGTCGACCTTCTCACGCATATCACCCGGCAAAAAGCCCAGTCTTTCACCAGCTTCCACCGCCGGGCGCGACAGGATCAGCCGCTCGACGACGCCCTGTTCGAGCAAGGAAACGGCGTGACCGACCGCAAGCCAGGTCTTGCCGGTTCCGGCAGGTCCTTCGGCAAAAACCAGTTCCGAGCGCTTCAACGTGCGCAGATAAAGGTCCTGCGCGGCATTGCGGGCGCGAACCGGGCCCTTCCGGCGCGTACCGATCTGCTCGAAGGCGGTGCGCCCGACCTCCGTATTCGGAAACAGGCTGCCCTGCAGCGCGCCTTCCTGGATCGCGCCGTCGACGTCGCCAAGGCCGACGGTCTGCCCCTGCTTCACGCGTGCGTAGAGATTTTCGAGCGTGCGACGCGCCTGTTCGCAGGCGTCGGCCGGGCCCTTCAGTGTGACGTGATTGCCATTTGCGTTGGCGAGTACACCGAGGCGGCGTTCTATCTTGGCGAGGTTCTGATCATATTCGCCGAACAGCAGCGAGGCGTGACGATTGTCGTCGAAAGCCAAGGTGATTTCGAACGGCTGGCCTGATGGTTTGGTGTCGGCGGAGCCCCTCTCGCCGTCAGCCAAGATCAGAGGCGGTAAGGAACGATCGGTCGGTCTCAAGCCCTGTCCTTTTCGGCATCCGCCAGTTCGGAATCAACTTGGCGGCGTCCGAACAATGAATTGGCGCCGGCGGCCGTAATCTCGACATCGAGAATCTGGCCAATGAACGCCTCCGGCGCGTTGATCTGCACAGCCTGAAGATAGGGAGTTTTGCCTGCGATTTGACCCTTGTGGCGGCCTTTTTTCTCGAAAAGCACAGCAACCGTCTTGCCAACCGTCGCGCGGTTGAAAGCCTGCCGCTGATCTTCAACGAGCGCTTGCAGCCGCGCCAGCCGTTCGCGCTTCACCTCGGCATCGAGCTGATCGCCGGATTCGGCCGCCGGCGTGCCAGGGCGGGGCGAATATTTAAACGAAAAGCTGGCGGCAAATTGGACCTGATCGATGAGATCCAGCGTCGCCTCGAAATCCGCATCGCTTTCTCCCGGAAAGCCGACGATGAAATCGGAGGAGAGCGCAACGTCCGGCCGGGCTTTGCGGATTTTCTCGATGATTTTTAGATAATGCGCTGCCGTGTGCTTGCGCTGCATGGCGGCGAGCACCCTGTCCGACCCCGACTGCACCGGCAGATGCAGATAGGGCATGAGCTGCGGCAAATCGCGATGAACCGCGATCAGCTCGTCGTCCATGTCGTTGGGGTGGCTTGTCGTATAGCGCAGCCTCGCAATGCCCGGCACCTCGGCAAGCCGTGCGCAGAGCTTGGCCAGCGGCCAGGCACGGCCGCCAGGGCCCTCGCCATGATAGGCGTTCACATTCTGGCCGAGGAGAACCAGCTCCTTCACACCGTCCTGCGCCAGGGCCTCGGCTTCGGCGAGGATGGCGGAAACCGGTCGCGAGCTTTCGGCGCCGCGCGTATAGGGCACGACGCAGAAGGTGCAGAATTTATCGCAGCCTTCCTGAACCGTCAGAAAAGCGGCCGGCCCGCGCTGGCGGGTGATCTCCGGCCGGGGCCGGACGAGATGATCGAATTTGTCTTCGATCGGGAATTCGGTGTCGACACGGCCGAGCGCACCGCCGCCGTCGCGCAACAGCGACGGCAGGCGATGATAGTTCTGCGGGCCGATGACGAGATCGACGGCCTTCTGGCGGCGGATGATCTCGCCGCCTTCGGCCTGGGCAACGCAGCCGGCGACGACAATCCGCGTGTCGCGGCCTTGCCTCCGCCGCTCGCTCTTGGTCTCGCGCAGTTTGCCGAGCTCGGAAAACACCTTTTCCGCCGCCAATTCGCGAATGTGGCAGGTGTTCAGGATCACGACGTCGGCATCATCCGCGTGCAACGTCTCGTCATAGCCTTCGGGCTTGAGAAGATCGGCCATCTTCTGCGCATCGTAGGCATTCATCTGACAGCCGTATGACTTGATGAACACTTTTCCGCGGGAAGATTCGCCCTTGGATTTGCCCTCGGGGCGTGCGTCCGGCGGTGTCTCGGCCGCCTCGGGCAGTTCGGCAGGCCTTTGCAAAAGTTCGGTCATGAGCCTCGTAAGCGGAGGGCGTGCCACAAACACCGGCACCGGCCGACCGCGTAATCCCTTTTACTCCGGATTCGCCGCCGTTGCCACGGCCAGTCCGGTCACGGTCGCGCTTCCCTGATGAGATCGAGTCAGAATCAAGCAAAATCCAGGCGCAGCACGAGGGCGGCGGCATTCGGCGCGCCGGGCTTGCGGTAATAGGCCTTGCGCTCGCCAACCTGACGAAAGCCGAAGCTCTTGTAGAGCGCCAAAGCGGCATGGTTACCGGCTTCGACCTCGAGAAACAGGGCCTTGGTCCCCTTGGCCGCCAATGACGGGAGATGCGCCGACAGAAGCGCGCTGCCGATGCCGCGGCGGCGGAATTTGGCAGCGACCGCAATCGTCAAAATCTCCGCCTCGCCCGCCACCATCCGCGACAGGACAAATCCGGCGAAGGTGGGCCGTCCCCAGCTTTTCATCATCGCCGCATCGGCGAGGACGTCGCGGCCGGCCAGCAGCGCCTCGAATTCGGTACCGCTCCAGGGATGCGGAAAAGCCTGGGCATGGATGGTGGCGCAGTCCTGCGCCGATTGCGGTCCGATGCGGCGGATATCGATGGGGCGGTTGTGATCGAAGCGGCCGGACATCACGCGCCCGGGATAGGTGCCGTCGGCGGTGGCGGCGGCACTTTCACATCCGGCGCCTTCAAATAGAGCGGCCGGGCTGACGAATGCGGATCGGCCAGGAGGCCAAGCCGCGCGACATAGACGATATCTGGCGCGCTGCCCTCGCCCGCCATTTCGACGATTCGGCCGGCCGTAGCAGCCTCGATGGCCAGCATCGGCGCGCCCGAGCCGATGAGACGCAGCGGATTGCCGTCGAGAAGTGGCACGACCTCGCGCAGGCTGGCGAGTCGCGGCGCGATCATCACATGCCCGTCCTGATCGAAAGCCGCGAGATAGATATTGCCGTGACGCGCATCGATCGCCGGCACGACGATCCCGGTCCTCTGCTGCAGGATGAGCGGTGCGGCAAGCGCCGCCAACGTCACGACGCCAACGACCGGGACGTTGCAGGCGATTCCGATGGCGCGTGCCGCGGCAATGCCGATTCGAAGTCCCGTGAAGGAGCCTGGCCCGACCGTCACGGCGACGCGCGACAGCGACGCGAAGCCGCCCTCCGCATGTGCCATCACCCGCTCGATCATCGGCAGGAGTGCTTCGGCATGGCCGCGCTGCATGACGATCGTTTCAGCCGATTCCGGCGCATCGGCGCCCGCCTCATAGACACAGGCCGATGTGGCAGACAGCGCCGTATCGATCGCGAGAATTTTCATAGATGCATAATGACGCCGGACGGGCTTATGGCAAAGCCCTCCGGCGCCAGAGTTTATCGTCAGAGTTTATCGGATCAGATCTGCTCGACCGTGTGCACGACCGGCACATAATGACGCAGCAGGTTCTGGATGCCGTGCTTCAAGGTGGCCGTCGAGGACGGGCAGCCCGAGCAGGAACCCTTCATGCCCAAATAGACGATGCCGTCGCGGTAGCCGCGGAATTTAATGTCGCCGCCATCGGCGGCAACCGACGGCCGGACGCGCGTATCGATCAACTCTTTGATCTGTTCGACCACAGCCGCATCTTCCGGCAGGAAAAACTCATCCGCCTCCGTGTGCGGGTCCTCGGTGGCGCCTTCCGCAAGGATCGGCGCGCCGGAGACAAAATGCTCCATGATCGTGCCGAGCACAGCCGGTTTGATCTCCTGCCATTCGCCATCGCGCTTGGTCACGGAGATGAAGTCGGAGCCGAAGAAGACGCCGGCGACGCCGGGCACCTCGAAAAGGGCCTGGGCGAGCGGCGATTTCTGTGCATCCGCGCTGTCGCGGATCTCGAGCGTGCCGGTCGGCAGAACCGGCCGTCCCGGCAGAAACTTCAAAGTTGCCGGATTGGGTGTGGTTTCGGTTTCGATGAACATGATCCTCTCCCAGCTGCCGGGTCAAAGTCCGGAGTTGGACGTCTCAGAGAGTTGAGACCACCTTTAAATAGGGTGTCGGAGGGAGGGGCGGCAAGCGCAATCCGTCGGCGCTGCCGCGCCTGCAAGCCGCAGGCATTGCCTGCAAAGCTCTGAAAAAGCCGCATTCCGTCGAGGCGCAAGCCGACTCTGCTACGAACGGCCCTCTCTTCGCGGTGCAGCCCTGCTGCATCGAAAGAGACGAGCAATGTTAGGACCAATGTCTTCCGCCCGGCCGGAGGGTTTGGTGGGCCGGGCAGGACTCGAACCTGCAACCAGACCGTTATGAGCGGCCGGCTCTAACCATTGAGCTACCGGCCCGGTAGCGTGGTGCGACGGATTTTACGATCTGCCAGATGCAGCGGCGCGGCGCAAGGAAGCCCCCGCGGTTTGTCCCAACGGACTATTTCTCCGTCAGCTTCAATTCGATGCGGCGGTTCTTGCGATAGGCATCCTCATTATCCGCCGTATCGATCGGCTGGAACTCGCCGAACCCGGCCGCCGCGAGGCGGGTCGGATCGACGCCTTTGCTGATCAGATATTGCACGACGGCGATGGCGCGCGCGCTGGAGAGCGCCCAGTTCGACGGGAATTGTGACGACTGGATCGGCCGTTTGTCGGTATGGCCGTCGACGCGCAGAATCCACGGAATCTCCGGCGGGATTTCATGTTCGAGTTCGACGATGGCAGACGCCAGCTTGTCGAGTTCGGCCTTGCCGGCCGGATTGACCGCGGCCTGGCCCGAGTCGAACAGAACTTCCGATTGGAAGACGAAGCGGTCGCCGACGACGCGGATACCGGGTCTGTCGCCAAGAATCTGCCGCAGCCGGCCGAAGAAATCGGACCTGTAACGCGAGAGCTCCTGAACCTTTTGCGCCAGCGCCACATTGAGACGCGCGCCAAGATCGGCGATCTTCGCTTGCGACTCGCGGTCCTTTGCTTCGGAGGCCGATAATGCATCCTCGATCGCGGCCAATTGCCGGCGCAGTGCGGCGATCTGCTGATTCAGAATATCGATCTGCGCCAGGGCGCGAGACGAGACTTCTTTTTCCGCCGCGAGCTGCTGGCCGAGCGCACCGCTCTTGTCAGCGTTGCCAGCGCCCTGCAAGCCGGCGATTTTCGCTTCGAGTTGCGCCTTGTCCTTCTTCGTCGCATCGAGCGTGGCATTCAGCGCCGCAAGCTGCGTGTCGGCGCTCGTCTTACTGGCCTTCTCAAGGGCCAGCAGCGACGTCAGCTCGTCGATCTGCTTGTGCAGCTTCTGCAGCACAGTGTCCTTGCCGGTGACTTCACGGGCGAGGAAGAACTGCGCCAGCATGAAGACGGACATCAGAAAGGTGATGGCGAGCAGCATCGTCGAGAGCGCATCGACGAAGCCTGGCCAGTAATCGATGTGGCGGGGTGGCCGCCTGATCCGCGCAATCGCCATCAGTGCCGCTCCGGCTCGGAGGCAAGACGTTTCAAGATAGCTTTGAGCTCACTGCCCTGATCGGCCTGGGCCTCGACCCAGTCGCGGATCAATTGCTGTTCCGAGCGCATATGCTGCACGAGGCTCTGAATGCCATCGGCGAGATTGGCGATCGCAATCGAGGTCGCCCGTGCATGACTCTGGTCGCTCGTTGCGGCAATCTTGTCGAGCGCGGCGCGCAGATCGCGCGGCAGCACTTCGCCTGTGCGGGCGATCGGGGTCGTAACGAGCGCATCGCTGGTGCTCGCGGTCAGATTTTCTTCGAGCTCATTATAGAAGCGGTTCTGCGCCTGGCCCGCCTGCAGATCGAGGAAGCCGAGAATCAGCGAGCCGGCGAGACCGAAGAGCGAGGAGGTGAAAGAGATGCTCATGCCGGCGAGCGGCTGAGCGAGGCCGTTCTTCAGATCGTCGAACATGCTCGCCGCGTCATTGCCGACCTGCATCGATTTGATGATGTCGCCGATCGAGCCGACCGTGGTGATCAGACCCCAAAACGTGCCGAGAAGGCCGAGAAAGATGAGCAGGCCAGTCAGATAGCGCGACACTTCGCGCGACTCGTCGAGGCGGGTGCCGATCGAATCGAGAATGGCGCGCAAGGTCAGCGTCGAGATCATCGCGCCCGGCGGCCGGTCGGCGAGAAGCACAGCCATCGGCGCCAGAAGAATCGGCAGCTTCACCTTGGCTTCGGGGCCTTCCGTCAATGCGTTGACCCAACGGACTTCGCGGAACAGCCGCACCACTTGCCGTAGCGCAAGAAGAATACCGAAGCCGAGCACGAGAAAGATCAAGCCGTTCAGGCCGGGATTGGCCATGAAGGCCTTGGCAATCTGCTTCTGCAGAATGAATGCGATGAAGCCGACGAGAATCAAAAAAATGACCATACGCACCAGAAAGATGCGCGGCGATGAGAGCCTGTAGGGATCGACGTCACTCGCCATGGGTCCACCGCTTTCCGCCAGGTCTCGTCCCTTGTCTCATCCCCTGGCCTCGTCCCCCCGTCGGATCGGCTCAAGAGCTTTGGAGCAGCCGGCGCTTATTGTTGTAAATCCGAAACTTAGTGCAGTTCTGGCGCAGGGGAAAGCGCCCGTCCGTCCATTATGCCCAGCGCGCGCGTCTTTGCCGTGACGCGTGAATGTTCCGCACACGCGCGACGTTTTGAAAGGCGGTCAGCTTTGCAAATCAGGCGGCGGAACGGATGAGGCTCAATAATTGCGAATGTATGGCTTCATTGCCAGCACATATTGAGCCTTTGGACAGAAAGTCAGGGCCGCCATCGGCGTCGCTGACGAAGCCGCCGGCCTCACGGATGATCAGCACGCCCGCCGCCATGTCCCACGGCTGAAGGCCGCGCTCCCAGAAGCCGTCATAGCGGCCCGAGGCGACGAAGCAAAGATCGAGCGCAGCGGCGCCGAGGCGGCGCAGATTGCCCGCCCGCGTCATCACAGTGGCGAATTCGGATTTGAACCGCATATGGTATTCGGCAGACTTACCGAGATGCGGGATGCCGCAGCCGATCAGAGTCTCCGATATATCCTTGCGGGCGGCAACGCGCAGGCGCCGGTTGTTGAGATAGGCACCCTGGCCCTTTTCGGCGACGTAAATGTCGTCCGTCGCCGGATTATAGACGAGGCCGGCAACGATCTGGCCGTCGCGCGCCAGTCCGATCGAGATGGCAAAAATCGGCAGGCCGTGCAGGAAATTGGTCGTTCCATCGAGCGGGTCGATGTACCAGATATGCGCCTTGTCGGTGCCTTCGACGATGCCGGATTCTTCCATGACGAAGCCGTAGCCGGGACGCGCCTTGGCCAGTTCGTCATGCAGGATCTTCTCGGCACGCCGGTCGGCGGCGGTGACGAAATCGCCCGGCCCTTTGACCGAGACCTGCAGATTCTCGACCTCGCCGAAGTCGCGCTTGAGACCGCGCCCGGCCTTCAACGCGGCAGCGGTCATAACATTCATCAAAGCGGATCGGATCATTCGAAGTCTCGCAAGAAAGGAGCGGCGCCGGACAACAGTCTCACTCCGCGCGGCGCAGATAGGTGACTTCGCTCGTATCGACCACGATGCGTTCGCCCGGCGCAATGAAGGGCGGCACGAGAATCCGCAAGCCGTTTTCGAGTTTCGCCGGCTTGTAGGAAGAGGCTGCCGTCTGGCCGCGCACCACCGGATCAGCCTCAGTCACTTCGAGAATTACCTGCGCCGGCAGGCGGATACTGATCGGCCGGCCCTCATGCAGCTGCAGCGTGACCTTCATGCCTTCCCGCAGGAAAGCGGCGCGTTCGCCGACGAAATCGACGGCGAGATCGATCTGCTCATAGCTTTCGAGATCCATGAAGACGAGCGAATCGCCTTCCTGATACAGGAAGCTGAAATCCTTCAATTCAAGCTCGACCGCCTCGACCGTCGCATCGGCGCGGAAGCGTTCGTTGAGCTTGCGCCCATCGATGAGGTTCTTGAGTTCGACCTGATTGAAGGCGCCGCCCTTGCCGGGCTTCACCGTCGTCGATTTCACCGCGACCCAGAGGCCGCCCTGATGTTCGATGACCGTACCGGGCGAGATTTGGCTGCCGTTGAGCTTGGGCATGGGGACCGCTGAAGGGAGAGGGCGTGGAGGGCGTTCATCTGCCCGCCTTAACCCCCGCGGTCAAGCGGCAAAGCCCATGCGTGCGGCGACAGGTCCCGCTAGAGCATGTCACGGAAAAGTTGATCGACGTCTCCTACAAAGGACATGCCCCAAGATTTCGAATCGAGCCGATTTGCCCCGATCGAATGTATCGCGAAGCGATTCCATTTTAATCGGGATCGACTCTACGAGTTGCAGGGCGTGCGGCGGATGCCGTTCTGCGAATTCTGCTCGTTCTGGCGAGAATTGATCGTGCAGCGCCTGACCTTGGTGACCGACTGGCAGCCGTTCTGACCGCAGAAGACCGAAATCTGCTGCAGGGGCAGCATAGTGCGCGTCCCGGCGAGCGGAGCGATGGGCGTTGCGACAGCTGCATGAGCCGTAAAAACCAACAGGCTTGCCGCCGTCAGATAGAGTCCACGCCGCATCATTCTCTCCCTTTCTTTTAAAGGCCGCCCATCTTGCAGATGAGCTTCCATTCCGCCGCGGTCACCGGTTGCACCGAGAGTCGCGAATTATTGACGAGCATCATGTCCTTGAGCTTCGGTTCGGCCTTGATCGCCTCAAGCGTCACCGGTGTCTTCAATGGCTTCTCCGCCGCGAAATCGCACATGCCGAATTTGCCGGAAGGATCGCTGTCGTCCGGATAATAGGTCTTGATGACCTTGACGATGCCGACGATCTCCTTGCCGACATTCGAATGGTAGAAGAAGATCTCTTCGCCGAGCTGCATCGCCATCAGATTCTGCTTGGCCGTATGATTGCGCACGCCATTCCAGTTCGTGCCCTTCGCGCCGGCCTTGACCTGCATCTCCCAGGACCATGTGTCGGGCTCGCTCTTGATCAGCCAATGCGCCATTGCACCCTCCAAACTCCGGGTTGGTTCGCCAAGTTTGTCCGCTTTGACCAATATCGAGCACCGGGGCGCAGCAAATAGCAACTCGCTTGCCGCGAGCTGAATTGCCGGAAAATGGGCGCGGAAGTCTGCTAGCGGGGTGTGGGCGCGGCGCGTTCGGGCTTCGCCGGGCGATTGAGCAGCGCCTCGATTGCCGCATCGATGGTGAGCTTTTCGGTCAGCACCGCATCGACGGCCGCGGCAATCGGCATATCGACAGATTTCTGCCGCGCCAGCTCGACGAGAATCCCGCAGGTGTGGACGCCTTCGACGAGCTTGTGATCGGCGCTCGCCGCCGCAACACTGGCGCCGCGCCCGAGCGCAAGACCAAAAGAGAAATTGCGCGACTGTTCCGAATTGCAGGTCAGCACGAGATCGCCGAGACCGGAGAGCCCGGTCAGGGTCGCGGGATCGGCGCCAAAGGCGACGCCGAAACGCATCAATTCGGCGAAGCCGCGCGCGATCAGCGCAGCGCCGGCACTCGCGCCCAGTCTTTTGCCGGCGGTGATGCCGCTGGCGATCGCGAGGACATTCTTAGCCGCGCCGCCGATTTCGACGCCGATCACATCGCTTGAATGATAGAGCCGGAACCAGGGCGCTGCGAGCGCCTGCGCCAGTTCCGCGGCTTGCGCTTCGTCGGCCGCGGCAAGCGTCACGGCTGTCGGCAGGCCACGCGCGACATCGGCGGCGAAACTCGGACCTGAAAGCACCGCGGCCGGATTGTCCGGCAGAATTTCGGTCAGCACTTCGCTCGGAAAGGCGCCGCTGCCGCGCTCGATTCCCTTGGCGCAGAGAATGACCGGCACGCCGGGTTTGATGACATCCGCAAGCGTGCGGGCGACACCGCGCAGCGCCTGTGTCGGCACGACGAGAAGCACAAACGCGGCGTCGCTGACGTCGGTGAGTTCGGCGGTCGCCCTGATGCCGGGCGCGAGCGGCACGCCGGGAAGCCGGCGCGCATTGACGCCGGTCGCCGTCATTTCCGTCACATGGGCCGCATCGCGGGCCCAAAGCGTGACCTCTGCTCCGGCGCGTGCGGCAAGATTAGCGAGCGCCGTACCCCAGGCGCCCGCCCCGACAACCGCAATTTGGCGCATGTTCACCCCGTTTTGACGCGGAAGAGCGGGACGCGAAAGTCTGCGCGGTCTTTCGCGGAAATCCCGCTCTAAATCTTTCGTGATTTAGGCCTTGCCGTGATGAGCGGCTTCGCCATCCGCGTCAAGCGGCCAACGCGGCCGGGCCGGAAAGGTGAGATCATCGGTCAAGCCAAGCCGCAGCCGTTCGAGCCCGGCCCAGGCGATCATCGCGCCATTGTCGGTGCACAGCGCCGGTGGCGGCACGACGAGCCGCAGCCCGGCTTCGCCGCAGAAGCGCTGCAGGGTGCTGCGGATCGCCCCATTGGCGCCGACCCCGCCGGCTACAACGATTGCCCTGCAGGCGCCGATCTCCTGGGTGAAGCGGCGCAGCCCGGCGCGCAGCCGATCGACCAACGTATCGACGACGGCCGCCTGGAAGGAGGCGCAGAGGTCGGCGATGTCGGTCGGAGTCAGCGGCATCAAGCGCTCCGCCTCGAGCCGCACTGCCGTCTTGAGACCGGAGAATGAGAAATCCGGCTTCTGTCGGGCGAGCATCGGCCGCGGCAGATCGAACCGCACTGGGTCGCCGTCCATGGCTTTGCGCTCGACCGCCGGGCCGCCCGGATAGCCGAGGCCGAGCATTTTCGCGACCTTGTCGAAAGCTTCGCCGACCGCATCATCGACGGTCGAGCCGATCCGGCGATAGTCGCCGACACCTCTCACCGCGACAAGCTGCGTATGACCGCCCGAGACGAGGAGCAGAAGGTAAGGAAAATCGATATTGTCGGTGAGCCGCGCCGTCAGAGCATGGCCTTCGAGATGATTGACAGCCATGAAGGGCAGGTGCGCCGCAAGCGCCAGCGCCTTGGCCGTCGTCAGGCCGACGATGACGCCGCCGATCAGTCCAGGACCCGCCGCGCCGGCAACGCCGTCGAGATCGGCGAGTCTCACCTTGGCATGCGCCAAGGCGCGCGTGACAAGCCGGTCGAGCACATCGACATGGGCGCGGGCCGCGATCTCCGGAACCACGCCGCCAAAGGCCGCATGTTCCGCGATCTGGCTCATCACCTCATTGGCAAGAATTTCGCCGCCGCCATCGGGCTTCAGCGCGACGACGGCTGCTGCCGTTTCATCGCAAGTCGTTTCGATACCGAGAATACGCAAACGCCGGTCCTTGCATTGACTCATCATGAAGCGCACAAGCACAGCTCAAATGTCAACCATTCCCTTGCCTTGCAATCGGTCGCGGGCGCAAAACAGCGCGCGGCCATTTACAGGTCCGGCACAACTCATTAAGCCCGTGCCGCACTCGGGATACGGCCCTTAAGAGGACTTCAACCATCACTGCCAGTTTTGAAGCCGGCGCTGCGCGGCTTGCCTCTTCGCTCATCATCGGCACGCGCGGCAGCCCTTTGGCGCTCGCGCAGGCGCATCAGCTGCGCCAGCGGCTGGCGGCAGCGCATGGCGTCGATGAATCCGTCTTTCCGATCCAGATCATCAAGACGACCGGGGACACGATCCAGGATCGGCCGCTCGCGGACGCCGGCGGTAAGGGTCTCTTTACCAAGGAACTCGACACAGCGCTCGTCAATGGCGCGATCGATATCGCCGTACATTCGGCGAAGGATCTGCCGACGATCTTGCCCGATGAGATCGAGATTCTCGGTTATCTGCCGCGTGAAGATGTGCGCGATGCCTGGATCTCGTTGAAAGGCGATCATCCGCGCGCGCTGCCGCAAGGCGCAAGCGTGGGCACGGCCTCGCTCCGCCGCGGCGCCATGGTGAAGCGGTTGCGGCCCGACCTTAATATCACCCTATTGCGCGGCAATGTGGAGACGCGTCTTAACAGGGTGATGCGCGGCGAAGTCGACGCCACGCTTCTCGCGCTTGCTGGACTGAAACGTCTCGGACTTGCGGACAAGGCAACGTCTCTGCTCGATTGCAGCGAGTTTCTGCCGGCGGTCGGACAGGGTGCGATTGCCATCACTGGCCGGCGTGACGACATGACGGCTGCGGCCGCGCTTGCACCGATCGTCGATGCCGCAACTGGCATTGCCTTGCGGTGCGAACGGGCATTGCTGCGGGTTCTTGACGGTTCGTGCCGGACGCCGATCGGCGGCCTGGCACGACTCGAAGGTTCGGACGTTGTTCTGCATGCGATGATCCTGCGGCCGGACGGCTCGCAATCATTCGAAGTCGAGCGACGCGGACCGCAAACGGAGGCAGAGGCGATCGGCGAAGACGCGGCGCGGCAGCTTTTGGCGGCAGCGCCCAGCGGTTTCCTACAGCCGTAAACGGCCACAGATGCCAGCCTCACAAAGAGTTGGGAGTGCGAATGCGGATATTGCTGACTCGGGGGCGCGAAGAAGCGCGGGGCACGGCGGACAAGCTGACGAACAGCGGCCATCAGATCGTTCTATCGCCGGTCATTGAAATGTGTCCCACCGGAGTCGCATGGCCGCAAGGCCTCGCCGATGCCGTCGTCGCGACGAGCGCCGCGGCCTTCGATCTCGCGGAATTTCCGGTCGATTATCCTTTGCCTGAGGCACGGCGCCTGATGCGCCTCTTCGTCGTCGGATCAAAGACGCTGGACGCCGCGCGGCGATGCGGCTTCACCGGCGAAGCGGTCGTTGCATCGGACGCGAAAGAACTCGCGACTAGGCTCACGACACTTTTGCAGCCGCCGATGCGGCTCGTCTATGTTGCCGGCCACGACCGCAAAACCGATCTCGAAACGACCTGCCGCGATGCCGGGCTGACGATGACCCCGATCGAAACCTATGAAGCGCGCGCCGCGACGCAGTTGAGCGACGACGCGCTCAGCGCGTTTCATAATGAGGGCATCGACGTCGTGCTGCATTATTCCCGGCGCAGCGCAGAAATTTTCCTGTCTCTTGCATCCAGTGCCGAGATCGATCCCGCATCGATGCAGCATGTCGCGATCTCGGCCGATGCGGCCGAGCCGCTGCATGATGCGGCATGCCAGCGCGTTGCCATTGCAGCCGAGCCGAAAGAAGTGGCGATTCTGGCTTTGCTGTCGGAGCTTTCATCGCCCAAACGGCAGGAAGCGATCGAAAACATTCGCGCCGCGGCCGAATTGCTGAAGGGCTTGTCGGCCTATTCCTAGGCCGAATTGTAATGAATATGTCAGTTCTTCCAATCTACGGCTAAGCGCTTCAGCTCGCTGCCGTTTCTAAAGGAAGTTTAACGTCGGCATGGCTTGATAAGATTGGCGCTTGCGGTCATCTTTGCGCGCCTTTCTTTCTTGCCGTGTGAGCCGCATGCACGCGCCGTCCTGTCGATCTTCGCGATCTCTGATTGTCTCAGGCTTTTGCCTTTGCAGTGCGGCACTCGCCGCAACACCCGTTGTGGCGCAGGCGCCCGCGCCTGCTCCTGCCCCCGCAGCGCCTGCACCTACTGCAACACCAGCCAAACCCGCGAGCTTGAAGGTCAAAGTTGGCGTTCTGCGGCAGATCCATCCGCGCGATCCGATTTCCATCCGCGACATACCGGCGCCTGATGATGGTGTCGCGGGCGCCAATCTCGCAGCGCTCGACGACAACACGACTGGCAGTTTCCTCAATCAGAGTTATTCCGTTGAAGATGCGCCACTGAAACCGGGCGCAGATCCGGTCGCAGCTTTCAAGACTCTCCTTTCGCATGGCGTGACGCTCGTGCTGGCCGATCTGTCCGCGGCCGATCTTCTCAAGATCGCCGATGCGGAGCACGGCAAGGATGTGCTGATCTTCAATATTTCGGCGCCCGACGATTCGCTGCGCCAGGAGAATTGCCGCGCCAATGTGATTCATATCGCGCCCTCGAATGCAATGCTTGCCGATGCCGTCGCGCAATATCTGATCTGGAAGCAGTGGCCGCATTGGCTGCTGATCAAAGGCTCGCATCCGGCCGACGCGCAGCTCGCCGCGGCCTATGAACATTCGGCGAAGAAATTCGGCGGCAAGATTGTCGAGGAGCGCACCTTCACCGATCCGGGCGGCGGCAAGCGCTCCGATACCGGCATGATCCTCATTCAGAAAAACATGCCGGTCATCACTCAGAACGCGCCGGCTTATGATGTCGTGATCGCCGCGGATGACAGCGACGTCTTCGGTCTCGACCTTCCCTATCGCACCTGGGACGCGCGTCCCGTCGCCGGCTCTGGTGGACTGGTGCCGACGACATGGGATGCGTCGATGGACCAATGGGGCGCGACGCAATTGCAAAACAGTTTCGCCGACCATTTCCATCGCCAGATGAACAAGCGCGACTATAATGCCTGGGTCGCGATGCGGATGATCGGCGACGGCGTTACGCATAAGAACACCGGCGACCCGAAAGTGCTGCACGACTATTTCCTGAGTGAGAAGTTCGGCATTGCAGCTTACAAGGGCCAGCGCTTGTCGGTCCGGACGTGGGACCAGCAATTGCGTCAGCCGATCCTGTTGAGTGACGGCCGGACCGTCGTCTCGGCGGCACCCGAGCCAACCTTTCTGCATCGCACGACGATGCTCGATACGCTCGGCGTCGACAAGCCCGAATCGAAATGTACGTTCAAGTAAAACCGGACTCACTGTAGCGAGAGATTTGCCTTATGCCGTTTCGTCCGCCGCTGCGCACCGCTCTTTTCCTTTGCGCGTCTTTTGCCATTTTTCCGGGTCAGGCCTTCGCCTACACGGCCTATGTCAGCAACGAAAAGGGCAATTCGGTTTCGGTCATCGATACTGACAAAATGGCCGTGACGAAGGAAATCCCCGTCGGCCAGCGGCCGCGCGGCATAGCGCTCTCGCCTGACGGCAAGGAACTCTATATCTGCGCCAGCGACGACGACACGATCCAGATCATCGACACCAAGACGCTGCAAATCGTCGGTAACCTCGACTCCGGTCCCGATCCGGAGCTTCTGATCGTCAGCCCTGACGGCAAATATGTCTACACGTCGAACGAGAACGACAATCTCGTCACCGTCATCGATACGAAGACGCGTCGAAAGGTCTTCGACGTGCCCGTCGGCGTCGAGCCCGAAGGCATGGCGGTCTCGCCCGACGGCAAGACTCTGGTCAATACGTCGGAAACGACCAACATGGCGCATATGATCGATCTCGCAAGCCGCAAGATCATCGCCAATGTGCTCGTCGATGCGCGGCCGCGCTTCGCCCTTTATACGCCTGACGGCAAGGAACTCTGGGTCTCTTCCGAAGTCGGCGGCACGGTTTCGGTCATCGATCCCGTCAAGCATGTGATCACGCAGAAGATCAGTTTCTCGATTCCGGGCCTTGAAGCCGATGCTATCCAGGCCGTCGGCATCAATTTCACTGCTGACGGCAAGACCGCTTTCGTGGCTCTCGGCCCGTCGAACCATGTCGCAGTGATTGATACGGCGACGAAACAGGTGAAGAAATATCTGCTCGTCGGCCAGCGCGTCTGGCACATGGCCTTCACGCCGGACGGCAAATATCTGCTGACCGCCAATGGCGTATCGAACGATGTCTCGGTGATCGACGTTGCCGCTCTGAAGGTCATCAAATCGATCACCGTCGGCCAGCTGCCCTGGGGCGTCGCGATCGGCAAATGATCGGGCAAATGGTCTGGTAAGCCGGGCCGTAAGAAGAGAGGAACCGCGTCTTGACGTATAATGAGGCAAGACTGCAAGAAGCGGTTCCCGCGGCGAGCGGCGAGATTCCGGCGCTCGACGTCAGCCATGTGAGCCATTCCTACGGCAAGCGCAAAGCGCTAGACGACGTCTCCTTCACCGTTCCGCAGGCCAGTTTCAGCGTCCTGCTGGGCCTGAACGGCGCCGGCAAGAGCACGCTGTTTTCGCTCATCACGCGGCTCTATGCGACCCGCACGGGTGCGATCAAAATCCTCGGCTTCGACGTCGCCCATAACAGCGGTGAGGCCTTGCGCCGGCTCGGCGTCGTCTTCCAGGCCCGCACGCTCGATCCCGATCTCTCGGTGATGCAGAATCTCGTCTATCACGCGGCGCTGCACGGCATCGGCCCGCGCGAAGCCAAGCGCCGCGGCGAGGCCGTGCTCGCGCAGGTGACGCTCTCCGACCGCGTCAGCGACAAGGTCCGCAATCTTTCCGGCGGCCAGATGCGGCGCGTCGAAATCGCCCGGTCGCTGCTGCACCGGCCGCCGATTCTGCTGCTCGACGAACCGACCGTCGGCCTCGATGTCAAGGCACGCGCCGACATCGTCGCGCATGTCCGCAATCTCGTGCAGAGCGAGCGGATTGGCGTGCTCTGGACGACCCATCTCATCGACGAGATCGCGATGACCGACAATGTCATCGTCCTGCACAAGGGCCAGGTTCTGGCGACCGGCACGGCCGCGGATGTCATCGCCCGCTCGGGTGCGCCGGACATGCGGCTCGCCTTTGCGAAACTGACCGGCACCGAGCTTGATTGAGACGGGCAATTGAACGGAAGACGAAGATGACGGCAATTGCTGGCGAGCTCGCGACGACGAAAAAGGCCAAAGGATTTGGCCTGGCGCAATATTGGGTCTGCCTGCAGGGCATCGTCTGGCGCGAGGCCTTGCGCTTTCTGCATCAGCGCGAACGCTTCGTCTCCGCCCTCGTGCGGCCGCTTGTCTGGCTGTTCATCTTCGCCGCCGGCTTCTTTCCGCGCGGCCTCGACATCAACCCGCCTTATGAGACCTACACCGAGTTCAATATCTATCTGATCCCCGGTCTCATTGGAATGATCCAGCTCTTCAACGGCATGCAGTCGTCGTTGTCGCTCGTCTATGACCGCGAGACCGGCAATATGCGGACGCTGCTCGTGAGCCCCTTCCCGCGCTGGTTCTTGCTGACTTCGAAATTGCTCGCCGGCACTGCCGTCTCGATCCTCCAGGTCTATGCCTTCCTGATCATCGCGGCGTTCTGGGAGCTGACTCCGCCGACGCTGTGGGGCTATCTCACCGTCCTGCCGGCCCTCATTCTCTCCGGCATGATGCTCGGCGCACTCGGCATGCTGCTGTCGTCGCTGATCAAGCAGCTCGAGAACTTCGCCGGCGTGATGAACTTCGTCATCTTCCCGATGTTCTTCGCGTCTTACGCGCTTCGCCCCGAATGGCTGATCCAGCAGAGCAATCCGTTCCTGGTTTATATCTGCCGGATCAATCCTTTTACCCATGCGGTCGAACTCGTCCGCTTCGCGCTGTGGCAGCAATGGGCGCCGGTTTCGCTCGCGGTCGTCTTTGGCTGCACCTGTGTTTTCCTCGCGGGCGCGATCATCGCCTATGACCCGGCGCGCGGCATGCTGCTGCGCCGTGGCGGCGGCGGTCCAAGTGAATAAAATTGGTGAATGAAACTTGGCCAAAGAAACTTGGCGAGATGAAACTTTCGCGCATGGGATTTTTCAATGCATGCAAGGCAAATCTGCCAGACGTGGAGCCGATGTTCAGCTTGCGTGAGGTCAGATTTTCGTAAGGAATTCAGGACGTCGTGACTTGCAAAGTGACTTGGGAAGGCGCGTGACTTATGAGATGGCGCAATTTGACGAGCGCACACGGCCTATTCGGATGAACCCAGCCCGCAGCCAAGAATGCGCAGATAAAAAAAACGCTCCGAGTTGCCCCGGAGCGTTTTTGCAAATTCGTCGCTGTGAGGATCGCGCCGGCTCTCGCGGCCGCGACATCAACTCACTTCTTGCTGCCATCCGCCTTGAACTGCGAAAGATAGGCCCAGAGGTTTTCGCGGTCCGACTGCTTGGGGATACCAGCGAAGATCATCTTCGTGCCTGGAATGTCAGCCTGCGGGTTGGTGATGTACTTATCGAAGGTCTGCGCGTTCCAAACGAAACCAGCCGCCTTCTTGGCCTTGTCGGCGTCGGAATAGTCGTAGCCGGGCTCGGAGGCGATCGCACGGCCATCGAGACCGCTAAGGTTCGGGCCGACGAAGTTCGAAGCGCCGGGGCCGACCTTGTGGCAGACCGAGCACTTCTGCTTGAAGATATGCTCACCGGCGGAGGCGTCGGCGGCGAGAGCCTGCTGCGCAACCATCGCTCCGGCGAGACCGAAAACGGCGGCGAAGAGCACTTTCCTTGGAGTCATGTCGTTCCTTCCTTTGGCAATGCAGGCGTCGGCGACGCCGTTATTCATACACCGCGCGGATCCGCGACAGGGGTGGGGCGAACCATGTACCCCGATTGGTGGGGTTTAGACAATGTCTAAGCGGCATCTCCGGCAAAGCCCGGCTTTGAGGACGACAATGCAAAAAGCTTATACGACATGTGAGAAGCCCGGTTTCCAAGCGCGAGCACGGCGATGCCGTTGGCTCGGCTTTGGACTTGCGGCGTTTTGCCTCGCGATCTTAGCCGGTGGCCCTGGCCCCGCGCAAGCCGCCGAAACGCTGCGTATCGCAGCGCAAAAAACCGGCACGTTCGGCTGGGAGCTGGCTGTCATCAAAGAGCATAAGCTCGCCGAAAAGGCCGGCATCGATCTCGATGTAACGGAGCTGGCTTCGACCGACGCCGGCAAGATCGCCATCATGGGCAACAGCAGCGATCTCATCTTATCGGACTGGCTTTGGGTATCGCGCGAGCGTAGCCTCGGCGCCGATCTCACCTTTTATCCCTATTCGAGCACGCTCGGTGCCGTCATGGTACCCGAGCAATCGCCGATCAAGACGCTCGCCGATCTCAAGGGCAAGAAGATCAGCGTCGCCGGCGGCGCCCTCGACAAGAGCTGGCTGCTTCTGCAGGCGCTCGCGCAAAAGTCGGACCTCGACCTCGCAAGCCAGACGACGGTTCTCTATGGTGCGCCGGCACTTTTGTTCCAGAAGGCGCTGCAAGGGGAAAGCGACGCGACGCTGAACTTCTGGAACTTCTGCGCCAATCTCGAAGCGCATGGGTTCCGCCGCATCATCGGCATGGACGAAGTCGAAAAAAGTCTCGGCGCCGAAGGCCCTGTCGCTATGGTCGGCTATGTCTTCCACGACTCGTTCGCCGCCAAACATGCCGAGCTGCTGCGCAAATTCTTCGGCGTGACGCGCGAAGCCATGCAGATCCTGGCGAATTCGCCCGACGAATGGAAAAAACTCGCGCCGCAGATCGGCGTCAGCGATCCGGCAATCCTCGAGGTTTATCGCAAACGCTATCTCGAAGGCCTGCCGCAGCGGCCACTCGCGGCCGATGAAGCCGATGCCGCCAAACTCTATGACGTGCTGGCGAAGATCGGCGGGCCGAAACTCGTCGGCAATGGCAATAAACTCGATCCCGGAACCTTCTACAAAGCAGCAGTGGCGAACTGATCCATGCTGAAGCTTCTGTCGCTTGTCTTGATGATCGCGATTTGGGAGATCGCTGCGACTCTGCTCGGCAACAGCCGCCTTTTGCCGGAACCGGTCAGTGTGCTCGCCTCGGTGTGGCAAGAGGCACAGTCCGGCGCCTTGTTCTTCAATCTTGGCGTCACGCTGCTGCGCGTCCTCGCGGCCTTCACGCTCGCGATGATCGTCGGCAGCGTCGTCGGTGTGCTGATGGGGCGCAATCAGAACGTCAACCGCTTCGGCGATCCCTGGCTGATCGTTCTGCTGAACCTGCCGGCGCTCGTCATCATCGTGCTCGCCTATATCTGGATCGGCCTGAATGAGATCGCGGCGATCGTCGCGGTCGCGCTGAACAAGCTTCCGAACACGGCGACGACGCTGCGCGAAGGCGCGCGGGCGCTCGATCAAAATCTCGAAGAAATGGCGACGGTCTTTGCCATGCCTTGGCAGACGCGGCTACAGCATGTGTTACTGCCCCAGCTTACGCCCTATATAGCAGCTGCAACCCGCTCAGGACTGTCGCTTGTCTGGAAGATCGTTCTCGTCGTCGAAGCTTTCGGCCGCCCGAACGGCATCGGCTTCCAGATCTATACGGCCTTCCAGAGTTTCGACCTGAAACTGCTGCTGACCTACGCTTTGCCGTTTATCGCCCTCATGCTTGGGATCGAGGCTTTTGTTGTACAACCTTTCGAGCGACATGTTGCCCGCTGGCGACCAAAAGCCGCTTGAAGTCACGATCAAGCGCAAAGCCTTTCGCACCGCCTCCGGCTCTGAGCGGGAGGTGATGCGCGATTTTGCGCTGAAGATCATGCCCGGCGAAGCTTATGCGCTCGTCGGACCCTCGGGCTGTGGCAAGACCACTTTGCTGCGCATTCTCATCGGGCTCGACCGCGATTTCGACGGCAGCGTGAAGCTGCCGCTTAATCCGCGCATCGGCATGGTCTTTCAGGAGCCGCGCCTCCTGCCCTGGCGTAGCGTCTTCCAGAATCTCAAACTGGCCGCGCCGCAGACGAGCGACGAAGACATTATCCGCATCGCCACGGATCTCGGCCTTAGCGAGCATCTGACTTATTTCCCGGGGGAACTGTCGCTTGGCTTGGCACGCCGCGTCGCGCTCGCCCGCGCCTTCGCGGTGAAACCCGATCTTCTCGTACTCGACGAGCCTTTCGTCTCGCTCGATGCGCTGCTCGCGACCCGGCTGCGTGACGAGCTCGCCGAACTGATCGAACGTACCAAGATCACGACTTTGCTCGTCACGCACGCGCTCGAAGAAGCGATCCGGCTTGCCGATCATGTGCTTTTGCTCGGCGGCCGCCCGACGGGGATTCTGACGAAGATCGATATAATGACGCCGCGCACCGCCATGACGAATGAATATGCGGCGCAAACCCAAGCCGAGATCGGCGCCATCCTCGCGCAGGCCGCGGCGGCCAAATGACTTTTCTGATCTTCGATTGCGACGGCGTCCTCGTCGATTCGGAAGCGATTGCGCTTGAGGTTTTGGCGCAAGCGGTCACGGCGCTCGGCTATCCCACCAATGCGGCCGAATGCCGAAGCCGCTTCATGGGCAAGAGCCTGAAAGACGTTCTGGCCGGCATCCAAGCGCTGACCGGCCAGCCGCTGCCGCCCGACTGGGGACAGGCGGCGAATACGCAGCTCTTCGCCCGTTTTGCCGCGGAACTGCAGCCCGTCGCCGGCATTGCCGCGGCAATCGCGGCGCTGCCCTATCCACGCTGCGTCGCTTCCTCGTCGCAGTTCGACCGCATCCGCCTGTCGCTCTCGATCACCGGGCTCGCGCCGCTCTTCGGCGAGAACGTCTTCAGCGCGACGCAAGTAACGCATGGCAAGCCGGCGCCGGATCTCTTTCTCTATGCCGCGGCGGCCTGCGGCTTCGCACCGGCGAAGACGATCGTCATCGAGGATTCGCCGTCCGGCATCACAGCGGCCCTGCGCGCCAGCATGACGCCGATCGGTTTTGCCGGAGCGAGCCACGCCGATGCGGCCCTGGCGGACGCACTCAAAACAGCCGGCGCCGCGATCGTATTGACCGATATGGCGGAACTTCCCGCCGCGGTCGAACGGATTCGGGCCACGAGGAACGCGGATAAAACGCCGCCAAAATCGGCACAAGGCGGGGCCGCATGAAGCTACTGCTCGTGACGGCCGTCGCGCTGATCGATGCCGATCATCGTATCCTCATCGCGCAACGTCCCGAGGGGAAGACGCTTGCCGGGCTTTGGGAGTTTCCCGGCGGCAAAGTCGAGCCGGGCGAGCGGCCGGAAACCGCGCTGATCCGCGAGCTGTCGGAAGAACTCGGCATCAAGGTCGAAGAGCCCTGTCTCGCGCCGCTCACCTTCGCAAGCTACGCCTATCCGGACTTTCACCTTTTGATGCCGCTCTATGTCTGCCGCCGCTGGGAGGGCTTTGTGACGGCGCGCGAAGGCCAAGCGTTGAAATGGGTGCGCCCGGCGGATTTGCGCTCTTATCCGATGCCGCCGGCCGATGCGCCGCTGATTCCGGCGCTCGTCGATCTGCTCGGCTGACATCGCTCAGCGCCTACCAGGAATAGGACTGCGACTGCCAGCCCCAGCCGCCGTACTGCGGATAGCCGCCGTCATAGTAATAGCCATAGCCGGCCTGCTGCGGCATCGCGGCGTGATGCACATGGTGGCCCTCGGCATTCGCATAGACCGGACCGCGCGGCGGAGTGCCGGAAATCGAAATACGGGCGCCTTCCGCCTGGACCATGTGAAAGAGCATTTCGGCATGCTGGGGCGAGATGCGCACGCAGCCGTGTGAAGCAGGACGACCGAGCCATCGCGTCTCATAAGTGCCGTGGATCGCATAGCCGCCGCGGAAGAAGATCGCATAGGGCATCGGCGACATATGGTATTTCTTGGAATAATGCATGCGCTGCAGGCTCGTCGGCGCATAGGAGCCGTTCGGCGTATAAAAGCCGGAGCGAGCGCTCGAAATCGCCCAATCATACGTGCCTTCGCTCGATTCGACATGCATGCGTTGGTCGCTCAGATCGATATGGATTCGGACGAGCGCCTGGGCCGAGGACAGCCAGAAAAATCCGCAAAGGGAAACAATCAAAGGCAATGATTTCGAGCCAATGAGCGTACGCATCACAACCCCCATTATGAGCAGAACGCCCTGGTCGCTGTGAAAATGACATCGCTCTTTCGGCGCGTAAATCGCAAATTTGAAGTAAGGTTGATCGGATACCAATCCGGGTTATGTTGTCATATACGCGTCGTTCGACACAGATTGGGGCGTTTGGTCGGCTGTTTGATCGATTAAGAGGAAGCCGATGCGCAAAGATAATCTGTCGAGAGTCTTAATGCGCGGACGTTTCCGCGCCGTCACTCTGGCCGCTCTCGTCCTTATGGTTCCGGGTGGTGGTCTCGCCCAGGACGTCGGCACTTTAGAACCCGACCCCTTGCCGCCGATCGCACATCCGAACCCGGCGACGCCCGCCAGACAATTGTTCGGCCACGAGACGGCGCCCGCCGACCTTGCGTCGCGCACCATCGGTTTTTACTCGCGCGGCTGCCTCGCAGGCGGCATTGCGCTGCCTGTCAGCGGCCCCGACTGGCAGGTGATGCGCGTGTCGCGCAACCGCTATTGGGGCAATCCGGTACTGATTGCTTTCCTCGAACGCTTTGCCAAAAAGGTTCCGAAGGTCAGCAGCTGGCCGGGCATTCTTGTCGGCGACATGTCACAGCCGCGCGGCGGACCCATGCTGAGCGGCCATGCCTCGCATCAGATCGGCCTCGACGTCGACATCTGGCTGAAGCCCATGCCGCCGCGCACGCTGTCGCGCGAAGAGCGCGAAGAAATGATGTCGACGAATGTCGTGCGCGCCGACGGGCTCGACGTCGATCCCCGTGTCTGGTCGCAGGACGATGTCGCGGTCATCCGGGCGGCCGCGGAAGATCCGATGGTGCAGCGGATCTTCGTCAATGCGGCGATCAAAAAGGCGCTCTGCCGCGATGCGCGGGGCGACCGCAGCTGGCTGACCAAGGTCCGCCCTTATTTCGGGCACAACTATCACTTCCATGTCCGGCTCAAATGTCCGGAAGGCGAATCGGCCTGCAGGGGCCAGGAGCCGGTGACGGGCGGTGAAGGCTGCGATGCCGCTGCGTTCAAATATTGGTTCTCGCCTGGCGTGCTGCATCTGCGGCCGAATCCGCATTGGAAGCCGCGGCCGGCGCTGACGCTCGCCGATCTGCCAGCCGCCTGCCGGAGCGTGCTGCTGGCGAAATAGCCTAGTTGGCGAGTTCGGCGAGGAGCTGATCGAGCTTGCCTTCATAGTGCAGGTCATAGAGGTCGTCGCTGCCGCCGACATGATGCTCGCCGAAGAAGATCTGCGGCACGGTCGAACGGCCATGCGCCCGCTCCGTCATCTTGGCCCGGGCCGCCGGATCGCCGTCGACCTTGATCTCCGTGTAGGGGAGATTCTTCTTCTTCAGGAGGTCCTTGGCGCGCCGGCAATAAGGGCAGGTCTGGGTTGTGTAAATGGTGATTTCCGGCGTCGACATCGAGCGTCCTTCTTAGGGGTGGGGCGGCGCAGAAAAGCGCCTGCGGTTACGCTAAATATGGCGCGTCAGCTGCCGGTCACAACCCTGGCGAAGACGAGCACATCGACGCGGGCTGCACCGCCGCGCAGCAGGGCGCGCGCCGCGGCATTGATCGTCGCGCCGGTCGTCAGCACATCATCGACAAGAAGGACGCGCCGGCCCGCGAGCAGCGGCTTTGCGGCATCGCCCACGGCAAAGGCGCCCTGGACATTGTCGGCGCGCTGCGCCCGCGTGAGGCCGATCTGCGGCTTCGTCCGCTTGACCCGCTTCAAAAGGAAAGCCTCGACCGGCTTGCCGGAGCAGCGCCCTATCGCGACCGCCAGCGCCTGAGCTTGATTGAACTGCCGCCAGAGCAGACGGCGCCGATGCAGAGGCACGGGAACAAGGCAGTCGGCGTCCGCCAGCAATTCATGGCCGGCGCGCGCCATCCAACTTCCCATGGTATCGGCAAGCTCCATCCGGTCCTGATATTTGAGCCGGTGCACGAGTTGACGCGCCGGGCCGTCTTCGAAGCGGGCGACGGCACGGGCGCGGGTATAAGCCGGCGGATGCGCCATCGCCGCGGGCGACAAGAGCCCGGGAATGCCGAGATCATAGGCGAAGGGCGTGCCGAGCCGATCGCAGACAGGCTTTTCGATGAGCCGAATTTCGCTCCAGCAGCGCGGGCAAAGCGCGCCATGGCTGCCGGTCGCGGCACGGCAGCTCATGCAGGCCGGCGGATAGACGAGATCGAGGGCGGCGCCGATGAAGCGCCGCAAGCCGAGCCGCAAGCCAAGACGGGTCACGCCACTAATCACACCACTGGGCCGCGAGCCGCCAAAGTCTTGCGCAGCGCCTATCCTAGTCGCGGCAACACCATCGAGAGACACACTTTGCTGGACACTCATGCGCTGAGGCTAAGCCAAGCCGCGGCGCTTGTCGTACCCCAATATTTACGGTTGCAGCTCCCAGACCACCGGCACCTGCGACGTGAAGGTCAAAGTGCCAGGAGTCATGGGAATCCCCATAGCTCCGGGGGCGGGGACGGGGGCAAGGGCGGCCATCTTGTGGGAGGTAAATTGGACGGGTTCATTGGCGTCCTGGGGCGCAATTTCGAGAATACGCCCAAGGGTTAACCCAGCCGCCGTCACATGAGCCTTGGCGCGTCGCAGAGCATCTCGCATCGCATCGCCGCGCAGGCGGTCATAAACCTCTGTCTTATGTTCATAGTCGAAATGCAGATTTTGCAGTTCGTTCGCGCCCTTCTTGATCAGTCGAAGCGCGAGCACGCCAGCTTGGTCGAGCGCGTGGACCCGGACTTCCAGACCTTGGCTCGCCTCATAACCGGTTTGGACTCGCTTGACCAAACGGCCGGAGGCATCGCGCTGCTCCTCAAACGTCGGAGCGAGCTGGGCGGATATTGTTTGCACGTCTTTGGCGTTGATTCCTTCGCCTTTAATCTCCGTAAGCACAGCTTGTACCGCGACCGCATTGTCGCTTGCAGCTTGAGAAGCATCCTGTCGTTTGGTCGTAACGCCGAGCGTCAGAATTGCGACGTCCGGGACCGCTTTTGTCTCGGCGTAGCCGGTTTCAACGATATGCGGAACGGCCTCTTTCAGCGCTGTCTGCGCAAGGAGCGGCCGCGGAGCAAGACTGGAAACGGCAGCAGTGAGAAAAAGCAGCGCGGCGCGCGCCCAGCGAAATGGCATGGCTAATTGTCCTTTCGTGAATTTGACAGCCGCGACGGGCCGTCTTTGAGGCTCGCGATGCAAAATGGTAAGGCTGGATTGTGAATGTCTCCGATCATCCTCCGCCGATCTTCCACCGCGCTCTGCAGCGCCGCCGCCTCGATCGCGCCATCGCCAAGGGCGCGGCAGATTTCCTGCTCGATTGGACGGTCGCTGAATTCCGCGAACGGCTTGCGACCGTCAAACGTAACTTTTCGCGCATCGCCGACATCGGGACGCCGCTGCCGACGCTGAGCCTGGCACTCGCCGAAGACAATCCGCAAGCCCCAATCCTGCGTCTTGCGCCGAGTGCCGCGAGCCTGGGGAATGCACCGCTCCTGCGCGTTGTCGGTGATGAAGAACTCTTGCCACTGGCACCGGAAAGCTTCGATCTCGCCGTTTCGGCCCTATCGCTGCAACAGGTCAACGACTTGCCCGGCACGCTGATCCAGATCCGCCGCTGCCTGCGCCCTGACGGTCTCTTTGTTGGCGCTTTGCTCGGCGGCAGCACACTTTCGGAACTGCGCGATGCGCTGGCTGCGGCGGAAGCGGAGGTCACGGGCGGCGTCTCGCCGCGCGTCGCGCCTTTCGCCGATGTGCGGGATATGGGGGGGCTTTTGCAGCGCGCTGGTTTTGCCCTGCCGGTCGCCGACAGCGAACCGCTGATCGTTCGTTATCCGGATGTCTTTGCGCTCTTCGCCGATCTGCGTGCGATGGGCGCTACAAATACGCTCACCGAGCGGAGCCGGCGGCCGACACGGCGGCCGATATTTCTGCGCGCCGCGCAAATCTATGCCGAGCGTTTCGCCGATGCGGATGGGCGGATCCGCGCCAGCTTCGAGGTGATCTTTCTCTCCGGCTGGGCGCCGCATGAGAGCCAGCAGAAACCGCTGGCGCCGGGCTCGGCGAAGGTCCGGCTCGTTGACGTCCTAGGCGACAAGGCTTTGGGCAACAAGGCGCGCGAGCCGGATTAGCTCAGCTCATTGCTCCGGGGTCACTTCCCAGGTAATCTTCACTTCGATTTCGAGCGTCTGCGTGCCCGGCTCGATCGGAATGCTCCTCGGGCCGCCGCCATCGACGGACGCCGCGAAGATCGCGCCGCGCGGCTGCCCGAGGCTGGCCGCCGGCGAGATTTCGAGAACGCGCCCGAGCTTGAGGCCGAGCGGCGGCATATAGGCCTTGGCCTTGCGCAACGCATCCGCGACGGCATCGCCGCGCAGCTTGTCATAGGCTTCGGCTTTCTTCGAATAGTCGAAGCTGATGCCATAGAATTCGTTGACACCCTTGTCGATCACCTCCCGCGCCAGCATGCCGGCCTTGTTGATGTCATGCACGGTGATGGCGAGGCTGTTGCGGGACCGGTAGCCGCGCAGAATCCGCTTCGAAACCTGCGTCACGGGATCGCGCTGCGTGTCATAGACCGGGACGAGGGTGATCGAGACGGTCTTGATGTCCTGCGGGTTGAGACCCTCAGCTTTAAGCTGGGAAATCAGCGTATGCGTCGCCTGCGAATTGTCGGCTACGGCATCGTTCGCCTTAGGCCGTTCGGTGGCGACGGCGACGGAGAGTGTCGCGATATCCGGGACGACCTCGATATGGGCGCGCCCAGTCACGGTGATGTGCGGCAGCGACTGGGCAGTGTCCGGTTCGGCCGCCTTGGCCAAAGACGGCGGTAGAGCCAGGCAGGACAGCAAAGCCAGCGACAGAAGCGAACGCGAGCGGGCGGACATGGCAATCACCTTTCTATGGCGGAGGAGCTTCTCTTTTCAGGGCTTCCAGGCTCCCAGGACGGAGGCCGGCCGTTTTGGTGGAGATAGGGTCTAAATAATGGTAGAGGAGCAAAATGACTTTCCGAGATCAGTCGCAGGCGGGAACGGCGTTTTTTGGACAAGCCGGTGCCGCTGCCGCGCCTTCATCTGAAATTGTTGAAAAGATACCGCTTCTCGGTGCCACAAGGGCGGAGATCGCTGCCGCCCTCCACGGCATCGTGCCGGAGCGTGAGATCAAGATGCGCACCGCGCAGCTCTGGCACTGGATCTATTTCCAGGGCGCGACCTCCTTCGACGTTATGCTTAACATCGGCAAGGCGGTCCGCACGCAGCTTGCCGAGAGATTCAGCCTTGCCCGGCCCGAGGTCATTGCCGAGCAGGTCTCGCAGGACGGCACGCGCAAATGGCTGCTGCGCTTTCCCGCCGAAGCCGGCGCCAGCGCCGAGATCGAATGCGTCTATATCCCGGAAAGCGACCGCGGCACGCTCTGCATCTCGAGCCAGGTCGGCTGCACGCTGACCTGCAGCTTCTGCCATACGGGAACGCAACGGCTCGTCCGCAATCTCACGACCCGCGAAATCGTCTCGCAGCTGGTCGTCGCGCGCGAAAGGCTCGGCGACTTCCCTGGCCTTACGCCGCCGCAGGACGGCCTGCTGCCGGGTCCGGACAGCCGCGCCGTCTCGAACATCGTCTTCATGGGGATGGGCGAGCCGCTCTATAATTTCGACAATGTGCGCGATGCAGTTGGCGTGATCGCCGACGGCGACGGGCTCGCGCTGTCGAAGCGCCGGATCACCGTCTCGACGGCCGGCGTCGTGCCGCAGATCGCGCGCCTCGGCGAAGAAGCCTCGCCCATGCTCGCCATTTCGCTGCATGCGGTGCGCGACGAGCTACGCAACAAGCTCGTGCCGCTCAACAAGAAATATCCGATCAAAGAGCTGCTCGACGCCTGCCGCAACTATCCCGGCGCATCGAACGCACGCCGCATCACCTTCGAATATGTGATGTTGAAGGACGTGAATGATTCGCCTGCGGAAGCGCGCGAGCTCGTCCGGCTTCTCAAGGGGATTCCGGCGAAGATCAATCTGATCCCCTTCAATCCCTGGCCGGGCACGCCTTACGAATGCTCCGACTGGGAGACGATCGAGCGGTTCTCCGACATCGTTTTCAACGCCGGCTATGCAAGCCCGGTGCGCACGCCGCGCGGCCGCGATATTCTCGCCGCCTGCGGCCAGCTGAAAAGCGAGACGGAAAAGCTCCGCAAGCGGGCGCAACTCGTCGTCGAGGATGAGGTTCAGGATTGAGACTTAGACGGCGTTGACCTTGTTGCGCAGGCCGTAGATCGCCCAGGCAACGAGCACCAGCGAAATCACCGCATTCCAGCCGGCAAGCGACAGCCCGAGGATTCGGATCGCGACGTCGTCGCAGCGGACGACCTTGATGCTCTTCAGCTGCTGCAGGAATTCGGCGGGCGAATGCGCCGCCTGGAACGAGCCGGTGCAATCCGCGGGTCCCGGCCAGAACTTCCATTCGACACCGGCGTGATAGGCGCCGAAGACGGCGCTCGCGATAAAGATCAGGAGCAGCAGGACAAGGCAGGCTCTTACGGCGCCGTGCATGTTTTGCCAGGCGAAGAGGATCGCCAAACCCGCCACCGCAATGCCGGCGTAATAGGGCAGCCGTTCCTTCAGACAGAGCTCGCAAGGCGCAATGCCGAACGCCTGAAAGATCCAGGCGCCACCGACCGTCGCACCGGCCAGCACAAAGATCGCAAGAGCTGCCGTCAGTGCCGGCCGCGCGCGTAAAGCCTTCACCATCACTCACACCATATGGCTGGCAATCCAGAAGCCGAGCAATGTGACCGCGGCCAAGGCGGCGAGAAACAGACCGAAGTATTTTTCGAGCAGGCCGTTGATCGTCCCGCCGAAACGATTGAGCAGCGCCGCAACGAAGAAGAAGCGGGCCGCCCGCGTGATGATCGAGAGAAGAATGAAGAGCGGCAGGCTATAGGCGAGAAGACCGCTGGTGATCGTCACGATCTTGAATGGGATCGGCGTCAGGCCCTTCAGCAGGATGACCGCCCAGCCCCAATGCGCGTAAAGCGCTTTGATCTCTTCGACGCGATTTCCATAACCGTAGATCGAGATCAGCCATTTGCCGATTGTCTCGAACAGCAGCGCGCCGATCGCATAGCCCAGCAATCCGCCGAGCACCGAGGCGACGGTGCAGATCAGCGCATAAACGAGCGCGCGGTTGGGGCGCGCGATCGACATCGGCACGAGAATCGTGTCGGGCGGAATCGGGAAAAAAGAACTTTCGGCAAAGGCAACAAGACCGAGCGCGACAGGCGCGTGGCGGCTTTCAGCCAAAGACAATGTCCATTGATACAGTTTTTTGAACATGAACAACCTTGCGAGAGGCCGGGCAGCGATGCGGCCTTTGTCAATCGTGCCCCAGCTTTGCAGTTGAATAATGGCCGCTGCATCGCTTAACAAGAGTCTAAAAGCAGGGCCAAAGGGCTTCGCCCTAGCATTTCGCTTAAGTATTTCGCTCAAACATCTCGCCTGGCGCGGCCCATTGCGCAAGCGTCGCCATTTCAACGCCTTGCACCAAATTCGCCTGCCGCGGCCGGCCGCCCCCTGATTTGGATCAAAAAATTTTATGCGCCGCGAGGAAATCGCAGAAAACCCGCAGCTTCGGCAGATGCGAGCGGGCCTTGGTGAAAACGAGATGGAGCGGTGCGGGCGGCCGCTCATAGGACTCGAGAACCGGGACGAGCGCGCCGCGGTTGAGCGCCGCCGCGATCTGCCACGACGGTGCGCGGACAAGACCGCAGCCAGCGAGCGCGGCTTGCACGGCAAGATCGAGCGCATTGGTCGTCAGCCGTGCCGGCGGCATGATGGCCATGTTCCGTCCATTTCCCGTGCGAAACCGCCATTCGGGGGCGGCCGCGACATCCGCGAAAACGAGACAGCGATGTTGGGCGAGATCGTCTGGCTGCTCGGGCATGCCATTTTGCGCGATATAGGAGGGCGCGGCGCAGACGATCATGCGGATGTCGCCGAGCTTATGGGCGATGAGATCGGAATCCTTCAAGGCGCCGATATGCAGCGCCGCATCGATGTCTTCCTCGATGAGATGAACCGGCCGATCGAGCAACAGGACATTGAGATCGAGATCCGGATAGGCAGATAGAAATTCTGCTACCAGAGGCCCGAGCCAGAATCGTCCGATGAGCGAAGGCGTGGCGACCGTCAGCCGTCCTTTCGGCGTCTGGCGCTGTGAAGCCAGCGCGTTTTCTGCCGCTTCGACCTCGGCCAGAATGCGCTTCGCCTCGCTATAGAAGAGCCGGCCTTGCTCTGTGAGCGCCAGCGCCCGCGTCGTCCGCTCGACAAGCTGGCTGCCCAGCCGGGTTTCAATTTCCGAAAGGCCGCGGCTGACCGAGGCCGAGGAGAGGCCGAGCTTGCGCGCCGCCGCGGCCAGTGATTGGCATTCTGCGGTCGCGACGAAAAGCTTCATCAGGTCGAAATAATCGGCCAGCTGCCTGATCTCCGGGCCTTGCCGCCGTCCGAGCCTTGCAAATCGCGTAACGAAGTCTTGCGCAGCGCGAGGCTAGTCGAGGCAGGCCGCATCTTTTATCCCTGCCTTATGTCTATCATCACCACCGACGCCGCGCGCGGCATGAAGACCACCACGATTTGGATCATGACCCTCGCCGCGGGCATCGTGGTCGCCAATAACTACTACAATCAGCCGCTGCTCGTCGATTTCGCCAAAGCCTTTCACGCTTCGGCGGCCCAAATCAGCATCGTGCCGATCCTGACCCAATTCGGCTATGCATGCGGTATCATCTTTCTTCTGCCGCTCGGCGACATGGTCGAGCGGCGGCGGCTGGTGAGCTGCTTTCTTGCCTGCTCCTGCCTGTCGCTGATCGCCGTCGCTTTGTCGCCCAATCTCGCCTGGCTCGCCTGTGCGAGCTTCGTTCTCGGCTTCACCAGCGTCGTGCCGCAGGTCCTGCCGGCCTTCGCCGCACAGCTCGCCGCACCGCGTGACCGCGGCCGCATCGTCGGTCACATCATGGGCGGCCTGTTATGCGGTATCTTGCTGTCGCGCTTCGTTGCCGGCTTCGTCGGCCGCTATTTCGGCTGGTCGGCGATCTATTGGGTCGGCGCAGTCGCCATGCTGCTGCTCGGTATCGCGCTCTATCTGTCGCTGCCCTATGCCGTGCCGAAATTCAAAGGCCATTATTTCTCCTTGCTGCGCTCGCTCGGCACGCTGTTGAAAGAGCAGCCGGTGCTGCGCGAAACGACGATGGTCAGCTCCCTGCAATTCGCCGCCTTCAGCGCATTTTGGACGACTCTCGCCTTCAATCTGTACAGTCTGCCGGAACGCTACGGCAGCGATGTCGCCGGCGCTTTCGGACTGGCCGGCGTCATCGGCGTGCTCGCTGCGCCGCAGGCCGGCCGTATCGCCGACAAACACAGTCCGCGCTTCACCGTCCTCGTCATGAGCTGCATTTTTTTGTGCGGCTATCTTCTCTTCGCCGTCGCCGGACGATCGATCATCGGACTGGCGATCGGCGTAATCCTGCTCGATTTCGCAATGCAGTCGGCACATGTGTCCAACATGGCGCGCAATTACGCGCTCATTCATGAAGCGGCGAGCCGCCTGAACACTGTCTATATCGGCATCAGATTCATCGGCGGCGCGATGGGCTCGGCCTTCGGCAATCTCGCTTGGAGCCTATGGGGCTGGCCCGGCGTGTGCGGCGTCGGCCTCGCTCTTTCCGGACTCGCCATCCTGGCGCAATTCGTCATGAAACGCGGCGATTAGATCGCCTGTGCCGGGGTTACATTTCCCGGCACGCAATTTTTGGTCCTATCCGAAAAGTCTGCAACTTTTCGGGATTACGCTTCTTCCTTGATCCGCGGCGCCTTGGTGGCGAATTGCTCGTCCTGCGGCTTTGACGGCAGACTGTTATGGGTCTTCGCGTAATCGACGACCCTGCCGAGCAGCTCGACGCCGAGCGGCGCCAATGCGCGCTCCCATAACTCGCGCGCGGTCTCGCCCTTCTTCACGAAGCACCAATCCTGCATCGCGATCGCGCCCGCATCCATGCGCTCGGCCAGATGATAGATCGTGCCGCCGGCAATCGGATCGCCTTCTTTGATCGTCCATTCGACAGCGGCAATGCCGCGGTGGCGCGGCAGCAGCGAGGGATGATAGCCGACACCGCCAAGGCGGGCGCGCGACACGGCATCCTGCCCGACGCGAGCGTGGCTGTGCGCGGTCAGAATGAGATCCGTGTCCGCCGGGATTTCATCGAGCGCGACATTCTTCGGGTCTTTCTGCACCGTGACGTCGACACCCGCCTCGCGCGCTGCTGCTGCGAGACGATCTTCCGCGTCTGCGACAACGACGCGCACCGGCGCTACGCCACGCGCGACCAACATGTTCAAGACCTCGACGCCGAAATGCCTGGAGCCAACCAAAGTGATTTTCATCAACATGACATCCTTCGTATGGAGAGCTTGCGGTCAGCGTGGGTGGCCCGCGCGAAGCCAAAGGGAATGAGGCCGCGATCCGGGCCGAGACCACAGTCTGCGGCAGCGGAGCGGTCGCCCCTTTTCGCGCGTCTTATGACAATATATACCAGCCATATTTATACCAGCCATGTCCAGCCTCAAAAGCCCGTCCATGCTTCCGTCGAAAGCCGCAAAGGTCCTGCTGTGCGGTGCAGGGCTTGTACTCGCCGCGCCGGCCGCCGCAGCGGCAGGAAGCGATGCCGCGGGCATGAGCACCGCCTGGCCCGACAGTTTCCAGTCGCGGCTCGCAGTTTGGGCGCTCATTGAGACACTGAACGCCGATCTGCTCGCGAGCCAGAGTGCAACGCTGACATTGAGCGCTTGGTGTGCGAGCCATGATCTGGCCAACCCACCGAAGATCGTCGCGCGCCTTCAGCCCGGCGCCACCAAGCCGATCTCGGCCGAGCAGCGCCGTGATCTCAACATCGGTCCCGATGAGCCGGTGATCTATCGCCGCGTCGATCTCGCCTGCGGCACACATGTTCTATCGCAAGCCGACAATTGGTATGTCCCCTCGCGACTCACGCCGGCGATGAACGCAGCGCTGACATCGAGCGACATACCTTTCGGTCTTGTCATTCGTCCGCTGCACCCACAGCGCCATACGCTCGGCGTGACGTTTTTCTGGCATCCGCTTCCGCAGGATTGGGACATGCACGCGCCGCCGCCCGCCACCGCGCGTGCAGACGCACTCGATGTGCCGCCGTTCTTGTTCCAACATCGCGCCATTGTTTCCGATGCGGAAGACCGGCCGGTCTCGGAAGTCGTCGAAACCTATACGCGCGCCAATCTCGATTTCGCACATGGCAAATAGTGTGGCGCGCGGGTTGCGTCGCACGGTGCTTCATGTGCCAGTCATCGAACAGATGACACTATCCGTACTGTTTAGGCCGGAAAGCCCGGGCTCTGCTTTCTTGTCGCCTTCCATGCTTAGCAGTAAAGTGGATGTAATTGCCATTTCGGCCGCAATGCAGCCAAAGACTAACAACTCCGCGTCGCCGCACGTCCCAAAGTTCTTGCATGATTCACATGAATGTGGAGATGTGAGAAAAGGCGACGGTCTAGGCAGCCGTCTGGCAATGGAGGAGCGGCTCAGATGAAAAGCGTTGCAGCATACGTCGCGCAGCGGGACGTGTTGCAACAGCTTTGCACGCCCGCGCATCAACAGGTGAGGACGTGAGCCATGGGCGGGTCCTACCAATGCCAATGCGGACTCCGGCAGCTTGAAGCGCTCATCGGCCTTGCGTCCGCCAAAAAGTCGATCGTTCAAATCGCTGAACGCCTGGCGCGAGAGCAGCAATATCGCGCGCAAGGAATCGGCGTGCTCGCGGCACGCCGCCATCTTGTCTTCCGCGGTCCGGCCGGTGTCGGCAAGACACGAGTCGCGCGGTATTTCGGACAAATCTGCTCACAACTCGGCGCTTTGGCGCATGGCCATGTCGTCAGTGTAGATCAGACGGATTTGACGGGCGCCGTCTGTAGCAAGGTCGCGCTGATGCGCGACAAATGCGATGCCGCGCTCGACGGCATTCTCTACATCAAGAACGATGCTTTTCTTGCCACCGGCATTCTGCGCTCGACCGGCGATCTCAAGCGCGATGCCGTGGATGTGCTGATCGACTATATGCAGACGCATCGCGAGCGGCTCACCGTGATCCTGGACGTGCGGCCGCATCAATTCGACTGCATTTCATTTCACTCTGGCCTCGCCCGCCATTTCAACGAGACGATCGAGTTCGAGGCTTACACCGCCGTCGACCTCATGCAGATCCTGAATTCCATGGCCCGGCGGCTCGGCCTTACCTTGCCGGATGGGCTCGAATGCGACCTCTTTCCATGGATCGTCGCATACGCGCCGCGCAGCGATTGGCGCAATGCGCGGGAAATTTCGGACCTCTTCTCGAAGGCGATCGGCGCCCGTGCGCTCCGCAATGCGCGGCAGCGCTGCGGTGTCTTCAGCGGCCTCGACCGCAATGACTTCCGTCAAGCGCTCGCCACTATGCGGCCGGACGTTTCTATCGATCTGATGCAGTGGCCAGATCTATACGTCGCTCCACAATCGCCGCGCGTTGCGTCACATGACGCCTCGTTGCGGGACAGCGAGGCGTAGGAAGCTCGCCAGGCTTGCCGCGGCGGCAAAGCCCGCGCCGATGCCGAGCGCCGTGATCGTTCCGCGCATTTGAAGAAGACCAAGGCACAGAGCCACAAGTGCCGCTCCCACGGTTTGGCCAAGCAGCCGCGACATGGCAATGATGCCGCTTGCGCCGCCTGAGCGCTCCGGCGGCGCCGATGACATCAGAGTCTTTACGTTCGGTGATTGGAAAAAACCGAAGCCCGCGCCGCAGACCGCCATGCGCCAGCTGATGTCCATGACACTGGGGGACGCGGGCATGAAGGTGAGACAGCCCATGCCGATCGAAAGCACAACGAGGCCAATGCCGCCGAGGATGCCGACCGGATAGCGCTCCGATAGCCAGCCGGCGACAGGTGCGGTGAGCGCCACAGCAACCGGCCAAGGCGTCATCAAAAAGCCGGTCGCAACCTGGTTGAAGCCGAGCACGCCTTGGAAATAGAAGGGCAGAGCCACCAAGGCGGCGCCCTGGCAGGCAAAAGAGCAGCAGGCCGTCACCGACGAAAGCGCAAAGACCGGCCGGGCGAATAAATCGACGGGCAGCATCGGCGCCGGCAGGGCCATCTGTCGCCAGACGAGCACAATGCCTAGGATCACCGCGACTCCAAGTTCGCTCAGTGTTTGGACGAGCGGGGCGGTATGCGCCGCCTCGCCGATCGACAGGATGAGCAAGCTGAACGTTCCCGCATTGAGGATCGCACTCAGCCAGTCGAACCGATGCGACGAGCGTTTCGTGTGCGGCAGGCTCATTGTCGCAAGAACGAAAGCGACAATGCCGAAAGGCACGTTGATCGCAAAGAGCCAGGGCCAGGTCGTGAACGACAGAATGCCAGAGGCGACCGTCGGGCCGATAGCGGAAGACACGGCAACGACGAGCGCGATCAGACCAACCGCGCGGCCGAGCATCCGCGGCGGATAGATGAAGCGCACAAGCGCGGTATTGACGCTCATCACCACGCCAGCGCCGATCCCCTGAAAGGCGCGCGCGACGGTCAGGCTCGGCAGCGACCAGGCGAGTGCACAGACAAGCGAGGCGACGGTGAACAGGCAGAGACCGACGATGTAGACGCGCCGGTAGCCAAGGATTTCCCCGAGCGCGGCGAAGGGCAGGACGGTGACCACCAGCGCAAGCTGATAGGCATTGACGATCCAGATCGAGTCGGCCGGGTGGGCATGCACATCGGCGGCGATCGTCGGCAGAGCCGTATTGGCGATCGCCGCATCGAGCGTCGCCAGTGCGACGGCGATGAAGACCGGCGTGATGGCGAGAATGCGCTGCGTGCCCTGAAGACCGGTGTGCGCCGGGCGACGCTGCATTTCCTCGGGCATGGCGGGCTTGAGCCTCGGTTCTCCTGGGTCGCGCGCGGATACGGGCTGCATGAAGATTGCGAAAAACCTCAGCGAAATTCCAAAAGGGCCGACATGCGGTCGGGAGGGCCGGTACAGACGCCGACGGCGTTCAAGCGCGTTGGACGAGGCAGGGGCTCAAGTCAAATTAGAAAAGGGCGAGCACGCCAGTATAGCCATAGACCTTGTCGCCCGCGATCTCACCATTGGCATAGAAGCCGATGAGCGGCACATCACCGAGGCCGTCCTGCACAAGGCCGACCTCGACATCTGCTGATTCGAAGACGCTCGGACCTCGCCCACAGCAGGAGACATAGAGTGCGCCATGGACCGCGCCAGCTCTGGCCTTGAGCTTTTGCACCATGCTGGCGAGGTCCTTTGTCGCGGCCTCCCGGTCGCGCTGGCAGAAGAAGAGCTTGCGGCCGGGCTCGACCCGCTCGCCGATGACGATATGGCCGCTGTCGGCATCGATCGCGACCACGTTGCGAACGATGTAGTCGCCCGTATCAGACTGGGCCACCGGTAGCGCTACATGCAGCGACTCCAGAGCGCGGCCTAGACTTTCGTCATCTGTCGCGGCGAGGTCGCTGAGCAGCGCCTTGAGCGGCATGTCCCCATCGATTTTGGTGATCACGTTGTTCTCGACTGCGGTGATCATCCGCACCCGGCCCACCGGTATACAGCCTTGGGCGACACCAATCGTGACATCGACATCCGGTCCGAGAAAAAGCCCGGAGATACCGCCTTCAACGAGCTTATCGGCCATTTGATCGAAACGGCGCCCGCGCGATGCCGTGAAGCCGCCGATGAGATAGGCGCCGGATGATTTGG
Source organism: uncultured Methylovirgula sp. (assembly GCA_964644615.1). Lineage (GTDB taxonomy): Bacteria > Pseudomonadota > Alphaproteobacteria > Rhizobiales > Beijerinckiaceae > Methylovirgula. Next base: position 92,289 of record CAZXXA010000012.1, read on the forward strand.
CCAGGGCATGCAGCAGTGCATCGAAGTCGGGATTGCGCGGATCGACATGGATGATCGCCTTGGCAAGGCCGAATTCCGACTTGCCGACCTCCGATTTACCGAAACGTGAAACCGCCTTGGCCGCGTCGGCGAAGATCTGCATCTCGCTTTCGGGCCAGGTGCCGATCATGGCTGCAATGGCCGGCTTGCCGAAGGCACTCTGCCGTCCGGCCATAATGCCGAGGCCGATCGTGCCGATCCAATGCGCGACACCCGTCTTCACGCGCAGCAGGTCGGTGACGGTGCTAAGATCAGATTCAAATGCGTCGGTCGCATAGATGAAGCCCACCGTGCCGCCCTGACCCTGCGCAGCGAGATCGCGCGCGAGCGCTTCGGCCGCGGCCACCGGATTTTCATCACGCGCAAGAGCGACACGAAATCGGTCGATCCGACCCATCCTTTCACCTCTCGGGATCATGATCGCATTCGCGGCAACACCCCGCAAATCTGCGGGAAACCGGAAGAACATCGATTAAACAATCAAGAATTTCATATATTGCAAGCGGACTAGCCCTCAATTTCCTCGCGCAGGATTTCGAGCTCCAGCCAATTCTCTTCAGCTTTGGCGAGTTCCGTCTCGATTGTTGCCAAAGCTTCCGTCGTTGTGCTGAACCGTGCCGGATCGCGCGCATAGAGATCGGCGTCGGCCAGCACGGCTTTGAAATCGGCCGCCTTTTTCTGCAAGTCGGCAATGCGCCGCGGCAGCGTCTCGAGCGCGTGCTTCTCGTTGAAGGAGAGCTTGCGTTTCGGCTTCGCCTCTTTCGCCGGCGCATCCTTCGGCCGGTCGCTGGCGCGCGGCGACGCTGTCTTCACAACAACCTTGGCCGTAACGCCGGCGCCGCGCTGCGCCACCATATCCGAATAGCCGCCGGCATATTCGATCCAGCGGCCCTCGCCTTCGGAAACCAAAACCGAACTGGCAACGCGATCGAGAAAATCGCGGTCATGGCTCACAAGCAGCAGCGTACCGGGATAATCGGCCAGCATCTCCTGCAGGAGATCGAGCGTTTCGAGATCGAGATCGTTGGTCGGCTCGTCGAGAACGAGGAGATTGGACGGCAATGCCAGCGCGCGGGCGAGCATGAGCCTGCCGCGCTCGCCGCCCGACAGGCGGCCGATGGGCGTTCCCGCCTGTTCGGGCCCGAACAGAAAGTCCTTCATATAGCCCATGACATGTTTGCGGGCACCGGCGATCTCGACATAGTCGCTGCCGCCGCCCGTCAACGCGTCTTTCAAGCTTGTGTCCGGCGACAGCGACGCACGGTTCTGATCAAGGCTCGCCATGACGAGATTGGCGCCAAGCCGCACGCTGCCGCTGTCCGGCGCGAGCGTTCCGGTGAGCAGATTGATGAGCGTCGTCTTGCCAGCACCATTCGCGCCGACGATGCCGAGCCGGTCGCCGCGCAAGATGCGGGTCGAAAGATCTTTGACGATCGGCCGTTCACCAAAGGCTTTCTCGATATGTTTCGCCTCGATGACGAGCTTGCCGGAAATTTCCGCCTCGCTCGTCTGCAGTTTCACCGTGCTCGTCGCGCGCGCATGCGAACGCTCCGCCTCGCGCTTGTCCTTGCGCAGGCTCAACAGCCCGGCGAGCCGTTTCTGATTGCGCTTGCGCCGTGCCGTCACGCCATAGCGCAGCCAATCTTCCTCCATGACGATCTTGCGTTCGAGCTTATGCGCTTTCTGTTCTTCTTCTTCGAGCATCTGGTCGCGCCAGGCTTCGAACTCGGCAAAACCGCGATCGAAATTGCGTGTCGCACCACGATCGAGCCAGACCGTCTTGCGCGACAGATTTTGCAGGAAGCGCCGGTCATGGCTGATGAGCACCAGCGCCGAGCGCAGGCCCGCAAGTTCGGACTCCAGCCATTCGATGGCCGGCAGATCGAGATGGTTGGTCGGCTCGTCGAGAAGCAGAATATCGGGCTCGGGCGCCAACACGCGAGCGAGCGCGACGCGGCGGCCTTCGCCGCCCGAAAGCTGCTGCGGATCTTCCTCGCCCGAAAGGCCGAGATCGTTCAACAGCAGGCGGGCGCGGTGCGCGTCGTCATTCGGGCCAAGACCTGCCTCGACATAGGCAATGGCGGTCTTGAAGCCAGCAAAATCCGGCTCTTGCGGCAGATAGGCGACGTGGGCTTGCGGTTGCAGAAAGCGGCGGCCGCAATCGGGCTCGATGAGGCCCGCCGCGATCTTGAGCAGTGTCGATTTGCCCGAACCGTTGCGGCCGACAAGGCAAAGCCGCTCGCCGGACGAAACAGACAAAGACGCATCGGTGAGCAGCGACGTGCCGCCGAAAGTCAAAGCGATCTGCTGAAGCGTGAGAAGCGGTGGGGCCATAATGAAGTTATTTCGAAGCCATTTTCGTGGCCCTTGATGTCATATCGCCCGCATGCAGGCCAATCTCTTTCACGCGCGATGATCGGCGCGGATCATTCGCAAACCCTGTCTTCGACCCGGGCCTCAAAGGCAGCCCTGGCGAGCATCTGCGCATGATTGCGGATGTCCGCCGGCCAAGCCGCGGTGATCGCCGCGAATGTGCCGGCATCGCCCGCATAAAGGGCGCGCGCCGCATCCTCATAGCCCGGCTCATTGCCGGCCATCGCCAGCATGAAACGATCCGTCGCTTCCTGCGCCTGGCGGACGAGATCCGATCCAGCGCTCGCCTTGCGCGCGGCTTCCACCAATTTGCGGATCGCGACCGAGGCGCCGCCCGGCTGCGCACCCAGCCATTCCCAATGGCGAGGCAGCAAAGTCACCTCGCGCGCGATGACGCCAAGTTTCGGCCGCCCCGGTCCCCGGACCGGTAGCTCCGGCTTCATACCATGAGCGTCGGGCGCAAGCCGCGCCGCTATCTCCTGGTCGGTCCCGCGCAGATCGAACTCGACCAGGCGGCTCGTCGCATTATCGAAAATGAGGATCGCACCGCTTTCGCCGCCCGCCATCGCGGCTTTGACTGCGAGAGCGACGCCGATCGGTTCGCCCGAAGCTATGCGTTTTGAACCGGCAAATGCCGTGCAGTCGGCCGACATGGCGCGAACTCCCTTTGACTCGACCTATTTTTATCCGGGTAAAAATAGGTCGTCAAGTTCAAAAGGCAGTTGCAAACTGCGGAGGCGCGTTCAGAGCTTCAGAGCGGCCTTCAGCTCTTTCAGCTGATCGCGTTTTTCGGTCGCGCGGCGGCGCGTCTCGTCGTCCTTTGCATCGGCGACGTCTTCTTCGGCGTCCTGCAGATCGATTTCGAGCTTCGCCGCATCGAGATCTTCGAGCGGGATCGCATATTCGGCGAGGATCGTCAGACCCGTCGGCGACACATCGGCAAAGCCGCCGCGCACGAAGAGCTTCCGCTTGGAGCTCGCGGTCTGGTCGATCTCGACGATGCCGGGCTTCAGCACCGACATTAGCGGCGCATGATCCTTGAGCACGGTGAACTCGCCTTCCGTGCCCGGCACGACGACCGCCTCCACCTCGCCGGTGAAGAGCAGCTTTTCAGGCGAGACGAGCTCAAAAGGGAAGGTGGGCATTCACTCTCTCCGGACCGGCCCTCTCCGCATGGGAGAGGGTTCGTCTGCTTTGTTTTACGCCGCCTGGGCGGCGAGCTTCTGCGCCTTCTCGACGGCTTCGTCGATCGAGCCGACCATATAGAAGGCGGCTTCCGGCAGATGATCGTATTTGCCTTCGATCAGGCCTTTGAAGCCGGAGATCGTGTCCTTCAGCGAAACGAGCTTGCCCGGCGAGCCGGTGAAGACTTCGGCGACGTGGAAGGGCTGCGACAGGAAGCGCTCGATCTTACGGGCACGGGCGACCGTGATCTTGTCCTCTTCCGAGAGCTCGTCCATGCCGAGGATGGCGATGATGTCTTGCAGCGCCTTGTAGCGTTGCAGGATCTGCTGCACGCGGCGGGCGACCGCATAATGCTCTTCGCCGACGACGAGCGGCGACAGCATGCGCGAGGTGGAGTCGAGCGGATCGACTGCCGGATAGATGCCCTTTTCCGCAATCGTACGCGACAGCACGGTCGTCGCGTCCAAATGGGCGAAGGAGGTGGCCGGCGCCGGGTCGGTCAAATCGTCGGCGGGCACGTAAATCGCCTGCACCGAGGTGATCGAACCCTTGGTCGTGGTGGTGATGCGTTCCTGCAGCGCGCCCATGTCGGTCGCGAGCGTCGGCTGATAGCCGACCGCCGAAGGAATACGGCCGAGCAGCGCCGACACTTCCGAGCCCGCCTGGGTGAAGCGGAAGATGTTGTCGACGAAGAACAGCACGTCCTGGCCTTCCTCGTCGCGGAAGTATTCGGCGACGGTGAGGCCGGAGAGGCCGACGCGGGCGCGGGCACCCGGCGGCTCGTTCATCTGGCCGTACACCAGGGCCACCTTCGAGCCGGGGCCGTCCAGGTTGATGACCTTCGAGTCGATCATCTCGTGATAGAGGTCGTTGCCCTCGCGCGTGCGCTCACCCACGCCGGCGAAGACGGAGTAGCCGCCGTGCTCGCGGGCGATGTTGGCGATGAGCTCCTGGATGATGACCGTCTTG
>CAZXXA010000013.1:0-95056 GCA_964644615.1 uncultured Methylovirgula sp.
CAGAGCGGCTTGGCGATCGCCAGCTGATCCATCTCTTCATAGTCGCCCTGCTGCAGGTCGACTATCTCGCGCTCCGAGGAGCCGGAGATGAGGATCATCGGGAAGCAATTGGTCGTTGCATTGGCGAGGGCGGTGAGGCCGTTGAGGAAGCCGGGCGCCGAGACGGTCAGGCAAATGCCGGGCTTCTTAGTGAGGAAGCCGGCGATCGCCGCCGCATTGCCGGCATTCTGCTCGTGGCGGAAAGAGATGACGCGCATGCCCTCGGCCTGGGCGAGACGGCCGAGGTCGGTGATCGGAATGCCCGGCACGCCATAAATGGTGTCGATGCCGTTGAGCTTGAGCGCGTCGATAACGAGATGGAAACCGTCGGTCAGCTCCGGCTCTGGAGCTGCGTCGGCGAGATGGCTGACTGAAGCGAGATTCGCATCGCGCGAATCTTTAATGGTAGCCGTGGCCGTAGCCGCTGCGGACATAGGTATCCTCCCTCGATTTCCGCTGCACCCGCCGGTTTTCCCGGCATGGATGCTGTGACTAAACACGAGCGGTCATCGAACCCCGGCCGAAGCCGGACGGAGGACCGCTCACTCGAACAGTTCGTTCCCGTGTTCCTCGACAAAGGCTGCGAGACCGAGCGTGTGTTCACGCGACAGCCGTGCGGCCTTCTCGGCATCCCGGTTTTCGAGAGCCGTGATGATGGCGAGGTGGTCTTCAATCGACCGTTGGGCGCGATCTTCTTTGCCGATGGTGATCTGACGGATGCCGCGCACATGGAGCAGCAGATTGTCCGTCATGTCGCAGAGCACTTGGCTGCCGCTCATGCGAATGATCGCCTGATGGAAGGCAATGTTTGCAGATGAGTATTCGTTGAGATGTTCGCTCGGCGTATAAGCCGCGCTGAATTCCTTGAAGATCTGACGCAGCGAAGCGATGTCGGCGTCGGGATTGAGCGCGATCAGGCGAACGGCCATGCTCTCGAGCGCCGCCCAGGCCTGCACCATCTCGATGATTTCGCGCTTCGTCTTACGCACGACGAGAATGCCACGGCGCGGCACGGTCCGCAGGAAGCCATCCTGTTCGAGCATGGCGACGGCTTCGCGGATCGGCGTGCGGCTGACACCCAAGCGATCCGACAATTCACGCTCGTCGAGCATGACCGGCGTCGACTGCGAATAGACGTCCATCTTGATGATGGCATCTTTCAAAGCCGTATAGACCTTGCTCTTAAAGCTCTCTTCCGTCCGGATTCGCGGAAACAGCTCGTCGTTTGCGGCGTCGAGCGACCGCTTGGAAGGGGAAGATGAAGCCTGGCGCGTGTTGGATAGAGTTGCCATGTGCGTGCTCTCTTCAGATAACGTGGCATACCAAATGCCACTCGTCAACATTTCAATTCTCTTGACTCAGTAAAATTGGTATGCCAGATACCAAGCCTTGGTTTGAGGCGTCCCAAAGTTGGGCATACGCGTGGATGCAGTTGCCAACAAGGTGACACAAAGTCCGCTGTCCCGATCGGGGCAAACGCCGTTGATGATCACAGATTTGTGACAGGTTCAAGCGAGCCTTCGCAAAGCGTTAGCCCGCGCGAAAGCGTCGCTCGGGCGCCGCCCGGTCCCGAACGGGTGGCGCCCGCTAATTAAAAGTATCCGGCAATTCAGAAAAACGCCGAATAGGTACGATCGAGCGTATCGATTCGATCCGCTAGGATAGCAAGAGATCCCAACTAGCCAAGGTCCCAGGATGTGGCGTGCCGGCGCAATTTGGCGGCTTTTTTCTAGGGTCTGCTGCTTAGCTTCCCGGTTTTTTGCTGCCTATTGGGGCGAGGGAAGGGAGATCGGGCACTGCGCCGGTCTGGCCGGGAGCGGTCATTTCAAGCCGTGCCGCGAAATCCCACCCTCACCGAAATGCTTCTCTCGATCGCCCCCTGCAAAAATTTGTCTTCGCTTAAGCATGGCCGGCGCTGCATTCGAGCCATCTGGCAATGCCGGTTCACAGGACAAAAAAAGCCGCTATGAAGTGCGGCTTCGAATCCAGGCATGCAAGCGTTTCATCGCAGTAGGTTCATTGAGGAGAGTCGGAATGGCGGCGTTGCCGGCAATGATGCGGCAGATCTATTTCGCTGGTGCGGGTGGCCCAGATGTCATTCGCGTCGGCGAAGCGCCCGTGCCGCAGCCGGGCGAAGGCAAGGTTCTGATCGAAGTCGTTGCCGCCGGTATCAACCGGCCTGACTGCATTCAGCGCGATGGCCATTATCCGCCGCCGGCCGGTGAATCGAACATTCCAGGCCTCGAAGTATCGGGCCGTATCGCGGCTGTCGGCGAAGGCGTCACAGGCCTGAAGGAAGGCGATGCCGTTTGTGCGCTGTTGGGTTCGGGCGGTTATGCCGATTATGCGATCGCCGATGCGCCGCTCTGCTTGCCCGTGCCGAGAGCTCTGAATCTTGTCGAAGCGGGCGGCCTGCCGGAAACCTATTTCACCGTCTTTGATAATGTCTTCACGCGCGGCCACCTGAAGCCCGGCGAGACGTTTCTTGTTCACGGCGGCTCAAGCGGCATCGGTTCGACCGCGATTCAGCTTGCCAAGCTTTTCGATGTGCGCGTCATCACCACGGCGGGCTCGGCGGAGAAATGCGCCTTCTGCCGGACTATCGGCGCCGATCTTGCCATCGACTATAAGACGCAAGACTTCGTCGATGAGGTGAAGAAGTTCACCCAGAAGCGCGGCGTCGATGTGATTCTCGACATGGTCGGCGGTACTTATATGCAGAAGAATCTCTCGATCCTGGCGGTCGAGGGCCGGCTGGTGCAGATCGCCTTTCTACAGACGAGCATCGTCGAGAATTTCAATTTCATGCTGATGATGCTGAAGCGTCTGACGCTGACCGGCTCGACCTTGCGCTCGCGCGGCCTCTCCCAAAAGGCAGAGGTCGCGGCGGCTTTGCGCGAGAAGATCTGGCCGCTACTCGATCAGGGCAAAGCGAAGCCGATCATCCATGCGACGTTCCCGCTCGAAGATGCGCGCGCCGCGCATGAGATGATGGAGTCGTCGAGCCACGCCGGTAAGATCCTGCTGCTCACCGGCAAATGAAAGTTCTGTTCTGTGCGTGAGTGCCGCAGCGGAACTTCGCGCGGCCTGAATTAGGAAGATGTGTTGATCTTCCGTTTGATCCCGACCCATTGGAGGCGGATATGACCGTGACTGCCGAATTGTCTCTTGCCGACCATCAAGCGCTCCTCGCCGAGGTGCGCCAAGAATATGATGGCTTCCGCGCGCAGGGGCACAAACTCGACATGACGCGGGGCAAACCGTCTTCGGCGCAGCTCGATCTCTCTAATGGTCTGCTGGCCCTGCCGGGCAATGGCGATTATCACACCGATGCCGGCGAAGATGCGCGCAACTATGGCGGCATGCAGGGCATCGCCGAAGCGCGCGCGCTGTTTGCGCCTGTGCTCGGCACCGCGGCCGATCGCATCGTCATCGGCGACAATTCGAGTCTCGCGCTGATGCATGACTCGATCGTTTATGCGCTGTTGAAAGGCGTGCCCGGCTCGCCGCAGCCCTGGTCGAAAGAGACCTCGATTTCTTTCTTGTGCCCCGTGCCGGGCTATGACCGGCATTTTGCGATCCTTGAAGAATATGGAATCCGCATGATCCCCGTACCTTTGACAGGCGAGGGGCCGGACATGGATCAGGTCGAGAAGCTCGTCGCCGATCCCTCCGTCAAAGGCATGTGGTGCGTGCCGAAATATGCGAATCCGTCCGGCGAGATCTATTCGCCTGAGACGGTGCGGCGGCTCGCTTCAATGAAGACCGGCGCGCCGGACTTCCGCATCTTCTGGGACAATGCCTATGTGCTGCATCATCTGACCGAGACGAAGCACGAGGTGGCAAACATTCTCGACGCTTGCGAAGCGGCGGGCCATCCCGATCGCGCTTTCGTCTTCGCCTCGACCTCGAAGATGACGCTGGCCGGCGCCGGTCTCGCCTTCTTCGCCTCGTCGCCAGCCAATGTGAAATGGTATCTGGCGCGTGCTGGCAAGCGCACGATCGGGCCCGACAAGCTCAATCAGATCCGGCATGTCCGTTTCCTGCGCAATCTCGACGGGCTGCATCAGCTGATGGACGGCCATCGCAAGCTGATCGCGCCGAAGTTCGCGGCAGTGGAAGAGGCGCTGCAGCGGCGACTGGGCGGCACCGGCGTCGCGCGCTGGACGAAGCCGGAAGGTGGCTATTTCGTCAGCGTTGATGCGACGGACGGTACCGCTGCGCGCGTCGTGACACTCGCCAAGGAGGCGGGGCTTGCGCTGACGCCAGCCGGTTCGACCTGGCCCTATGGCAAGGACCCGAACAATGCCAATCTGCGCCTCGCGCCGACTTTCCCGTCGCTCAACGATGTGAAGGTCGCTGCCGACGGCATCGCGCTCTGCATTCTGCTTGCGGGGCTCGAGAAACAGGAAGCGGTGCGGCGATAACTCCTAGAGCGAGTCATGGCGAGGCAAGCTCGCCATGATGAATACTCAAATCGTCGCGCCGGTGACCGTCGTCGACGATCAAAGCGTCAGAGCTGGCTCATGGGGCGAGGGTCCAGCTATGTCGCACATTGGCGCTCGACGGACGGCAGACTAGGCAGCAGCCATGGCACCCCGCCTTGCCTGTGCCCACGCCCCACAGTTTCGCATTGTCCGGATAGCCCGCGCCGTAGCAGATATTCTCGCCGGTCTGGCAGTTCAGCTTGTACGAGTGCGGGGCGTGATCGCTTAGCACCCAATGCTGATGCACGCCGGGCCACTCGGCGTTGCGCGACTTCGAATAAAATTTGAGGTTCACAGCGTGGGATGCGTGGCTTTGGATTGTGAAGGTCACAAGTCCGTTTTCGGCCTGCGCCGCCTGAGCGCCGAAAAGGCCAAATATAAAAATGTATAAGAGCACAAAATTCTTCATCTGAATGTCCTTGGCACTGGATGGCAGTTTGCCGCGTGCATAACAGCACAGCCACAGGTAAACGTCAGGTGAAAAAGATTTGCGACGATTTCTCAAAGGTGCGCTTAAGGGTCCCGCGAGGCAGGGTGTAGCGATTAATATCTTTCTTTAAGGAAATGTGTCAGCGCCGCCTGAAACTCCGCCGGCTTTTCAATATGCGAAATATGGCCGGCGCCCTCGATCTCGACGAGTTCGCCGTCCGGCAAATCTTTCACCGCCTGCTTGCCGAGTTCGGCCCAATGGCCGAGCGGCTTTGTTGCTTCCGGCGGGGCATAACGGCGGAAGAAGACGCTATGATCTTCTGCGCCGATGATGAGCAGCACCGGCATCTTTAACAGCTTGTATTCCGGCCGGATCGGCTCGTCATACATCATCTGATAGGTCAGCGCCGAAGCCATTGCGAGACGCGGATATTCGGGGCTGAGCAGCAGCCGCGAAAATTGCTGCACGCATTTCTCCGCGAACGGCGGCCAGCCGACATAGAAGGCCTTCATGAAGGCGCGATAGCTTTGCGGCGTCTGCGCCATCTCGGTCTTGAACAGCCTTTCAAGTGGCTGCGGCGGGATCGCGGTGCGATAGTCTTCAAGTCCAATCGGGTCTTCGAGCACGAGGACTTGCGTCACCTCGGGATAGTCGCGGGCGAAATAGACGGCGAGCATGCCGCCGAAGGAATGGCCGACGATCGCCGCCTGTTTGATGCCGAGCTTGTCGAGCAGCGTCTTCGTGTTGCGGGCGAGGAGATCGAAGGAATAGCGGATCTCGGGCTTCGCCGATTTGCCGAAGCCGATCTGGTCCGGCGCGATGACGCGATAGCCGAGCCCGGTCAGAACTTTGATTGTGTCGGCCCAGTAGTCGCCGCCGAAACTCTTGCCGTGCAGAAGCACGACAGTCTTGCCATTCGCATCGCCGGTTGGGGCGACCTCCATATAGGCCATGCGCAAGGCTTGGCCTTCGATCGTGAGATCGAGAAAATGCACGGGGTAGGGATAGGCGACATCCTCAAGCCCGATGCCGAGTGGCATGACATCGCCTGCAACCGGATCGGCAAGGGCGCCCACAATGGTGATCGCGAAGGCCGCGAGCCACACAAGCGATCCCGCGAGAAACGCGAGACCTTTGCCGAGCCTGCGGGCCGAGGGGTGCATCGCGAAGCCCTCAGACGATGCGGATCGAGAGATCCGGCATGCCGTCGATCTTGCCGGTCAGCACATCGCCCTTGGCGAGCGTGCTCGGGCCGGCCGGTGTTCCCGAATAGATCATATCGCCGGCTTTAAGTTCGAAGGCAGTCGAGAGATGCGCGATCTGTTCGGCGACGCTCCACGTCATCTCTGAAAGATCGGCCTTCTGCTTGATGACGCCATTCACCGCAAGCGAGATGGTTCCCTTGGTCTTGTGGCCGCTGATCGACGCGACAGGATGGATCGGCCCCATGGGCGCGGCGTGATCGAAGCTCTTGCCAATTTCCCACGGCTTCTTCTGGCCGCCCATCTCGCGCTGCAGATCGCGACGCGTCATATCGAGGCCCACCGTGTAGCCGAAGACATGGTCGAGGGCTTCTTCGACCGGGATGTTCGTGCCGCCCGATTTCAGAAAAGCAACGAGCTCGATCTCATGCTGATAATTTTTGGTGAGCGTCGGATAGGGATGATCGGCGGTCGTGCCTGGCGGCACATATTGCACGGCGTCGGTCGGCTTCTCGAAGAAGAAGGGCGGCTCCTTCTTCGGATCGGAGCCGGATTCGATCGCATGTTCAGGGTAGTTGCGACCGATGCAATAAATGCGGCGGACCGGAAAACGCTGGTTCGAGCCGACGATCGGAACGGAAGTTACGGGGAGCGTAAAAATCAGATCGGAGGCTTCGATCTCTGCCGCTTTTGCCGAACCCGCAAAGGCGAGCACCGCGCCAAAGCCGAACAAACCGCGCCGCGACGTTTTCATGTGCCAAGCTCCCCAGCAAGCCGCACGTCAAACTAGCGAGTTGATCCGTACGTTTCCATTCACTCTCGCGCGACCAGCTTGAGCGGGCCACGCGCCGACTTCGCGTTTAGACCATTGCAGGATCTCCAGCAGGAGCGCCCATGAGTTTTCTTGACGACATGAAAGCCGCCTTTCCGCCCGGCCTCAGCTTTCCGGCGGAGTTCGAAACGCTGTTCACCTGGATGGAGGCCAATGGCTTTGTGCATTCCTTCTCGCAAAGAAGCGGCCGCTATGCCTCGCTCTATCCTTCGGACGATGAGGGCACGGGCACATCGCTCGTCTCATTTACGCTGGTCGATCGGGCTTGGGCGCAGGGTTGGACAGGCGGCAATGCGGAAGCGAGCGCGCGTCTTGCACCTTTGCTGCGGACCGGCGGCGATGGTTCCTATGCGGCGCTCTGGAAGGACGATGCGGGCCGGCAGCGCTTCGTCCATCTCGGCTCGGGTTCCGGCTCGATTATGCTGTGCACCCTCGTCGACACCCCCGATCGATTTCCTGCGGCTTGTGGCGATCGGCTATGAAGAGTTGTGCTGGCCGGAGGTCTACCACCTCACGCCCGAAGCGGCCTATGACGAGAACCACGACGAGGACGATCCGCCTTACAATCGGCCTGTGCAGTTCCGGGAATGGGTTGAGCGGACATTCAAGGTCAGCGTGCCGGAAACCGCCTCGGAACTGGTCGGCAAGACCGCTGAAATGAAGCCGAGTGAGACCTCAGATGACCCGTTTTTCTTATGGATCAGGCGGTTACAACCCTGGTAGCGGGCTGATTATTGCCTCTACGGCTTGACTTTTGCCCGGAAACGCGATTACTCGCGCGCTTCGGTCCATTACGGGCCGATTGCGGGCGATTTTCGCCCGACGCACCCGCGGCCAATCTGATTGGCCTGTCGGCCGGATTTCCGGCAGAGGAGGGCGCGGACCTCCGCCAGCGCATGGCTAGCCATGCGCGATTTGGGAGGCCGCGGAAGAGTAGCAAACTTTTCCGAAAAACGGCTCCCACAATGCTAGGCGGACGACGCGGTTCAGCGACGCGCATTGCGCGGGCGCTCGCTTGTCGTTCGCATGGCCAATTGAGACCTGAGGACGCGAATGACAAAGCGCGCAGAAGCTAAATATAAAATCGACCGCCGCATGGGCCAGAACATCTGGGGCCGCCCGAAGAGCCCCGTCAACCGGCGTGAATACGGTCCGGGCCAGCACGGCCAGCGCCGCAAGGGCAAGCTCTCAGACTTCGGCACCCAGCTGAAGGCCAAGCAAAAGCTCAAGGGCTATTACGGCAACATCTCCGAAAAGCAGTTCCGCAAATATTATGCGGAAGCGATCCGGATGAAGGGCGACTCAGGCGACAATCTCATCGGCCTCTTGGAGCGCCGTCTCGACGCGATCGTCTATCGCGCCAAATTCGTGCCGACCGTTTTTGCCGCCCGCCAGTTCGTCAACCACGGCCATGTCAAGGTGAACGGCCGCCGCGTCAACATCGCGTCCTATCAGGTGAAGGTCGGCGATGTGATCGAGGTGAAGGAGGCGTCGCGTCAGCTCGTGATCGTGCTCGAAGCGACCGGTCTCGCCGAGCGCGATGTGCCGGAATATTATGAAGTCGATCATGGCAAGATGACCGCCAAGCTGACCCGCGTTCCGCTGCCGTCGGAAGTGCCCTATCCGGTGCTGATGGAGCCGAACCTCGTCATCGAATTCTATTCGCGCTGATTAGAGCGCCTGGCTCATGCTTCGAGACGGGTCCTTCGGACCCTCCTCAGCATGAGGGGGCTTGCAAATCTTCTCAGCATGAGGGGCCTCACCTGAGGAGCGCGCGAAGCGCGTGTGTCAAAGGTAAGAATAACAAAGTCAAGGCCGCCTCGGGGCGGCCTTTTTATTGCGCGATGGCCTCGTGACGAACATCATTTTCATCGAACATGACGGCACGGAGCATTCTGTCGCGGCGGAAGATGGCGCGGTGCTGATGCACGTCGGCCATGCGTATTTCATTCCGACGATCCGCGGCGAATGCGGCGGCAGCGGCGCCTGCGGCTCCTGCCATGTCTATGTCGATGCCGGATGGCTGGCGAAATTGCCGCCGCCGCAAAAGCTGGAACGGGAGATGATCGACAGGCTTGCATTGGTGAAGCGCGCCGAGAGCCGGCTCACTTGCATGATCGCGGCCACGCCGGAGCTCGACGGCCTGGTGCTGCGGCTCGTCGATCCGGAACGCGCGGCGCGGCAACGGACGGCCCTGCGGCCGAACCGCTGGAAATAGGCTCGCCGCAGAGAAGTCAGTCCTTTGGACGGATGCGATAACTGGCGGTGCTGCTCGTGACGAGCATCGGGGAAGACTCGCCGCGGAAATATTGGTTCTGCTCGTTGGAATTCACGTTCAGCGACTCGAGCGTGCACTCGCTCGCGATGGTCGCGAGAAGCAGTTTGCACTCCTGGCCGGCAAGCTCATAGACGTTCTTGCGCGCATCGACTTGCATTTGCGCGATCGAGGCGCTCTGCGCGGCCGTAATGGGCTGCGAGCTATTGGTGTTGACGCTGATACGGATGTCGCCTTTGACGCGGATCGGCATTTGCGCCTGTGTCGGCGGTGCGAAAAAGGCGAGCGGCAGGCAAAGGACAATCGAACATATGAGATGAAGACGCATCGAAGGATCTCCGCTGCAATGAGCGTCGTTCCGATGCCATGCCGTCTCAGCCGGATAAAGGGACCGCGTTGCGGCTTCGCGAAATAGGCTGAACCGATTCTTCCATCACATCCGAATTTTCAGCGATATCGGTTATAATTTTTTCATGAAGCTGGCGAAGCGCATCAGCCCCTCAGGCCAGGGGCCATAGCCGCTCGCGACATTGATGTGGCCCGAGGGGCCGGCATCGGCGATCGCCGAACCCCAGGCATAGGCTTTGTCTTCCGCTTCGCTGAACGGTGAATAGGGATCGTCGCGGCTCGCGACGAGCACGGACGGAAAGGGCAGCGGCGCGGTCGGGATTGGCGCGAAGCGCGAGTCGATGGCCGCAATCGAGGTGATGCGATGTTCCGACGGCGGTGCAACGAGAAAGGCGCCAGCGACTTTGTCGTCAAGCGCATCGCGCGCTGCGAGCTGCTGCACGGCGTGGACGGTAGCGATCACGCCGAGACTATGGGCCAGCAGAATGACGGGCTTCTCCGATGCGCTGATCGCATCGGCGATGCGCTTCGTCCATTGCTCGTAATTGGGCGCGTTCCAATCGTCCTGTTCGACGCGTTGCGCCGTGGAGAGCTTGGCCTGCCAGCGGCTCTGCCAGTGATCGGGCTCGGAATTACCGAGGCCGGGGACAATGAGAATAGTGGCGTCTTGCGTCAGCATGTCAGCGCGGCCGTTAGGAGGGGAATTCCCAAATTGGGGACGTTCCGGCGCAAATCAAGGGCCGCTTAGGCAGCCGCTGCTGCCGCGCCGAGCGCCTCGGTCAGCGCAGCGAGAAATCGCTCGTACAGGCGGGTTTCGAGCGCGATGAGCCGTGGCGTGCGGCTCTCGTGTTCGGGATCGCTAGCGGCAATTTCCGCTTCAACCTGCCGCAGATGCCCGTCTTCCTCCGCAAGAAGCCCGGAGAGACGCTGGGCGATCTCGGTGCCCGCGACGGCATTGCGATAAAGCCCATAGACATGCAGCGCACGCTGCTCGATCAGCCAGGTCACATAAAGATAGGTAAGCTTGGCGCGCGTGACGTCGTCGAAAGCTTCGAATTGCGCCTCGGTCTGATGATCGAGGTCTTGGAAATAATCTTCCGCCTCCTCGCCGCAGAGAAGCGTTTCCGGCGCATAGCTGTCGAAGCCCGCGCCGCCGAGCGCGAGCGCCAGCTTCTTGAGGCGCAGCGCATGGCGGCCTTCTTCGAGGGCATGCGTGAGAACCATCGATGTCAGGCTTTCCGCCCTTTGGCTCTTCACGATCTTGCGGAAGCCGACATATTCCAGAAAGGAGAATGTGTTGAGCCAGCGCGCATGAAGCTGCGCGTCCTTGACGACCTTGGCGATGATGGATTCGAGACGATTTTCTGAAATCATCGATGACTCATTCCGATATGGTTTTCACGCCGATATGGTTTTCACGCCTCGCCGAAGACGCGATTGAAGATGTAATCGACGTGTTTCAAATGATAGCCGAGATCGAAGAGCTCTTCGAGCTCGGCATCGCTGAGCGCCTTCTTCACATCCGGATCCTTTTTCAGCAAAGGCAGGAACTCGCCTTCGCCGCGCCAGACCGGCATGGCGTTGCGCTGCACGAGGGCATAGGCGTCTTCGCGGCTTACACCCTTCTGCGTCAGAGCGAGAAGTACGCGCTGCGAATGGACGAGACCCCCGAGCGCATCGAGGTTCTTCTGCATGCGTGCAGGATAGATCAGCAGCTTGTCGATCACCTGCGTGAGGCGCGCGAGCGCGAAGTCGAGCGTGATCGTCGCGTCGGGGCCGATCATGCGTTCGACGGAGGAATGCGAGATATCGCGTTCATGCCAGAGCGCGACATTTTCGAGCGCCGGGGTGACCATGCCGCGGACGAGACGCGCGAGACCTGTGAGATTTTCGCTCAGCACCGGATTGCGCTTATGCGGCATGGCGGAAGAACCTTTCTGTCCTTCCGAGAAATATTCTTCCGCTTCTAACACTTCGGTGCGCTGAAGATGACGGACTTCGGTGGCGACGCGCTCGATCGAAGACGCGATGACGCCGAGCGTCGCGAAGAACATCGCATGCCGGTCGCGCGGGATGATCTGCGTCGAGACGGGTTCCGGCTTCAGCCCGAGCTTTTCTGCGACATAGGTTTCGACGCGCGGATCGATATTCGCAAATGTACCGACCGCGCCGGAGATGGCGCAGGTGGCAATCTCGGCTTTCGCCGCAACGAGCCGCGCCCGCGCGCGGGAAAATTCCGCATAGGCTTCGGCGAGCTTCAAGCCGAAGGTGACCGGCTCGGCATGAATGCCATGCGAGCGGCCGATCGTCGGAGTCATCTTCTGGTCGAAGGCGCGCCGCTTAATGGCTGCGAGCAGCGCATCGATGTCGGCGATCAGAATGTCGCTCGCGCGCGCGAGCTGCACGGCGAGGCAGGTGTCGAGCACGTCGGACGACGTCATCCCCTGATGGATGAAGCGCGACTCGGGTCCGACGAATTCGGCGAGGTGCGTCAGAAAGGCAATGACGTCATGTTTGGTCACCTTCTCGATCTCGTCGATGCGGGCGACGTCGAACTTCGCCTTGCCGCCTTTTTCCCAAATGATCTTGGCCGCTTCTTTCGGGATCATGCCGATTTCGGCCATCGCATCGCAGGCATAGGCCTCGATCTCGAACCAGATGCGGAAGCGGGTCTCGGGCTCCCAGAGTTTGACCATCTCCGGGCGGGAATAGCGGGGGATCATCGGCGAAGTTCTTAAAGGTCTTGAGGCTTGGGCGGAGCCGCGCGGGCTCGAACAGAGCTTCGCCTAACATGCCGGCAGCCGCGCCGCCAGCCTTTTGGCCAGCGGCGCAGATGCGAGGAAAGATGTCGCTCGCGCTGATCAACATGCGCCGAATTTCTGCTTCCAGCTCGGCAGGCTGCCTGCGAAGGGCAGAGGCTCGGCTTCATAGATCGCACGCGCGATGGCGCGCGCCACGCAGCTTGCCGCAACAGCGCCGAGTTCGGTGAGATCGCGCATCGACAGCGGCTCCAAGGCCGTGCCGGTCGCGGCTGCGAAGATCGTATCGCCGTCGAGGGCCGCATGCGCGGGATGCAGAGCCATCGCAAGACCGTCCTGTGCGACAAGCGCCAGTCGCTTTGCTTGGGCCTTCGTCAAATTCGCATCGGTTGCGACAATGCCGATCGTCGTATTTTCCGGCGTATCGCCTTTGAGGCGAAGGGCGCGCGCCTCTTCGGCCGAGATGTGCGGCCAGCCGAGTCCGCCGAATTCGCCACCGACTTCATGCGTCGAGGCCCAGAAATGCGGGCCGTCGCCGATCGTCGCCTGTCCCAAAGAATTGACGGCAATCAGTGCGCCGACAAGATAGCCGGAGGACGTTATGGCGCTTGCCGAGCCAAGGCCGCCTTTTAGATTGGCGGTCGTCGCGCCAAGGCCCGCACCCGTGCTGCCAATAGGAAAAAAACTGTGGCTGGCATTGGCGGCAGCGCGATAGCCGATATCCCAATAGACAGGCTTGGGACCCCAGTCCTTGTCGCCGCCATTCAGCAGATCGAAAAGAATGGCGCCCGGTACGATCGGCACGCGAATATCGCGGATGGAAAAACCGCGGCCGATCTCGCGCAGATAGGCCGCGACGCCGCCCATCGCATCAAGACCGAAAGCGGAGCCGCCCGACAGCACCAGCGCGTCGATGCGTTCGACCGTCATTTCGGGTTCGAGCAGGGCAGTATCGCGCAGGCCCGGCGCGCCGCCATGGATCGCGACACTCGCGACCGCCGGTTGATCGAAAATCAGCGCCGTGACGCCGGAGCCGATCCGCGCATCTTCTGCATGCCCGACTGAAATACCCGGAACGTCGGTAATAAGATTGGTCTTCAACGCGGCCGCAGCCAATGACAGCATAATGACGCTACTATCGGCGCTGCTTCCGCGCCGTGCAAGCAAACTAATGGTTATGGCCTAACGTCACTTGGCTCGGGTCACTTGGCTCGCGTCATGTGGCCCGAGTCACTCGGCTTGAGCCACTTGGCTTGAGCCACTTGGCCTAACGTCATCCGGCCTGAGGTCACTCGGCGGCGAGACCGGGGCGCTTTACGACGGCGAGCGCCTGGACGAGATCTTCGATCAGATCGTCGGCATCCTCGAGGCCGACCGACAAGCGCATCAGGCCGGGCGTAATGCCCAGCGTCGCCTGTACCTCCGGCGCAAGACGCTGATGCGTCGTCGTCGCGGGATGGGTGATGAGGCTTTTGGCGTCGCCGAGATTGTTGGAGATCGCGATGATCGACAGAGCATTGGCAAAAGCAAAGGCGCCGGCCTTGCCTCCCTCCACTTCGAAGGCGACGAGCGTACCGCCGCCCGACATCTGTCGGCGCACAATCTCAGCCTGCGGATGGTCTGGGCGGCCGGGATAGATCACCCGGCGCACATTCGGATGCAGGGCCAGCGCAACGGCGATCTTCGCCGCGCTCTGCATCTGCTGCGTGATGCGCAGATGCAGCGTTTCAAGCGACTTCAGCATGACCCAGGCATTGAAGGGCGACAGTGCCGGGCCGGTCTGACGCAGGAAATTGTGGATGTGCTTGTCGATGAAATCCTTGCTCGCGAGGATAATGCCACCGAGACAACGGCCTTGTCCGTCGATGTGCTTGGTCGCCGAATAGACGACGCAATCAGCGCCCAGGTGCAGCGGCTTCTGCAGGATCGGCGAGGCGAAGACATTGTCGACAACGAGCGTCGCGCCGTTTTTATGCGCGATCTCCGCGATGGCGGCGATGTCGTAGATTTCGAGCGTCGGATTGGTCGGGCTTTCGAGAAACAGAACTTTGGTTTCTGGCCGCATGGCGGCGCGCCATTGCGCGAGGTCGGTCCCATCGACGAGCGTCGAGGTCACGCCGAAGCGCGGCAGCAGGTCTTCGACCACATAGAGACAGGAGCCGAACAGGGCGCGGGCCGCGACCACATGATCGCCGGCGCGCACCTGGCCCATCAAGGCCGCGGTCACAGCGGCCATGCCGCTCGCCGTCGCGCGGGCCGCTTCGGCGCCTTCGAGAAGGCACATGCGCTCCTCGAACATGGCGACAGTCGGATTGGAAAAGCGGGAATAGATGAAGCCGGGATCATCACCCTTGAAGCGGGCTTCCGCCGCCTCGGCCGTCTCATAGACGAAGCCCTGCGTCAGGAAGAGGGCCTCGGAGGTCTCGCCAAATTGTGATCGAAGCGTGCCGCCGTGAACAAGCTTGGTTGCCTCGCGCATTTTTTTGGGATCGAGCGGCGGTTTTGTCATTCGAGTCTTGGCGCTCCAATGCTGGCGAACGTCCGGAATTCACACCCGTTAAGGCGGCGGCGTGCGCTGATGCAGGGCAGGGCTTAAAGCCTGCGCACGGGCGGCTCAAGTGAAATGACCAGGAGCCGCGATCCGGTGGCGGCCGTGTTAGCCCGGTCGCCGCCTGGAAAAATTTTAAAAAGTGGAATTTCAAGGCCGCTGCGGCACTTTGCCGAGGGAGGGAGTATCAGGGGCCGATCCGAGGCGGCATTGAGCGATACAGAAATTTTATTTCGCTGCGAACGGGCAGTCGGCGAAGATGAACACAGCTTAAATTTTTAAAATGAGAGCCGATCAAAGACTATTTGGCCGCAGTCGTTTGCCGCCGCGTAGCTTAGCTTAGGTCGAATATTTGGGATTTGGTCCGGCTCTGCGAGATTAAAAGTCATCAATACTGACCTTGATCAAATTTCCGCATAAAGCATTGCCTCAGGACCGGCGCGGGACATTTTTGAAATTATACGAGGTCTAAAACATTATCATTGACGATGCTTCGCCACTCTTCATAGTTGGGTCAGTAGCAGGGCGGGGGCCGAGCCTCCGGGGAGCCGATTCCTCGCTGTGTGGCAATGCAGCGGAGCTGGAAAACTCTCAAGCGCGGCGTACATGATCGTATAGCCCCAACTTGCAGCCCGATTTTGGGAAGCGGATACGAAGATGTTGAACCTTACTTATCAGACGGCCCAAGCGCAGGCGAATGAGCGCCGGTCTGAGCCGCGTCCCGTCAATGTCCGGGCTCTTCTCAACCACTTCGGCATCCGCCCCACGCGGCAACGTCTGTCGCTCGCTACGCTGCTGTTCGCGAAAGGCAATCGCCATGTGACGGCAGAAGCGCTGTTGGCCGAGGCGCGCACTGCGCGCGTGCAAGCCTCCTATGCAACGATCTACAATGTGTTGAAGTGCTTTGCCGATGCCGGCCTCGTTCGCTGCCTCGCGGTCGAAGGCCATCCGATGATCTTCGACACGAACACGAACCCGCATCATCACTTCTTCTTCGAGGACAGCGCCAAGATCTCCGATCTGTCCTTCGGCGATGTCTCGATCTCCGGCCTGCCGCAGCCGCCGGAAGGCTATGAAATCGCCAAGGTCGATGTCGTCGTCCGCCTGCGCCCGAAAAAGAAGCAGACGGCGCCCGCCGCTGAGTAAGCGGTCTTTCAAGCTTCACTGAATTGAGGGGACAGGCCCGCGGCGCCGGTACCATCCGGCGTGGAAACATGCTCTAAAACGGGCGTCCGCCGCTCGAAGAGCCTATATTCCGGCCATGTCGTCTTCTTCGCCGCTTCTTTCCGCACTGCCTTTGGGCGATGCCATTTCGCCCCTCGAAGCGCGTGACTTCGGCACGCAATTCGGCGTGCTGCCGCGCGAGAAAATCGAGGAAATGCAGCGGCGCAAAATGGTCTGGGGGCAGACCGAGATCGAGCCTGCACAGCTGCAGCCGGCAAGTCTGGATCTGCGTCTTGGACCGCGCGCTTACCGCGTTCGCGCGAGCTTTCTGCCAGGTAAGGACCGCACCGTCGCCGAACAGCTCACCGCTTTCGCTTCCGACGAGATCAATCTCGAAGGGCAGGGGGCGGTGCTCGAACGCGGCTGTGTCTATGTCGTGCCGCTGCTCGAACATCTAAAATTGACCGAGAGTTTTTCAGCGAGCGCCAATCCGAAAAGCTCGACCGGCCGGCTCGACATTTTCACCCGCCTCATCACCGATCGCAGCGAAATCTTCGATACGGTCGAACGTGGCTATGAAGGACCGCTTTACGCCGAGGTCTCGCCGCGCAGCTTCAGCGTCCGCCTGCGCAAAGGCTCGCGGCTCAATCAGATCCGCTTCCGCCGTTGGCATCCGCAACAGTTCTTTTCGCGCACCGAGTTCGCGGTGGACGATAGGGAAATGCGCGAGCGTCACGCGAAAGCCCCTCTTGTCGACGGCGAACTCAATCTGCGCAATGGCCTCGTCGTGCGGATTGCGCTCGGCGCGGAGAGCTTCGAAAACGGCATCATCGGCTATCGCGCCCAGAAACACACCGACGTGATCGACGTCGATCGCGTCGGTGCTTACGAGGTATCAGAATTCTGGGAACCGATCGCGGCGCGCGCCGACAAACGGCTGATCCTCGATCCGGGCGAATTCTACATTCTCGCCTCGAAAGAAAGACTGCACATCCCGCCCGATCTTGCTGCCGAAATGGTGCCGATCGATCCAGCCATGGGCGAATTCCGCGTCCATTACGCGGGGTTCTTCGATCCCGGCTTCGGGTTTTCGGAGAGCGGCATTCCGGGCAGCCGCGGCGTGCTCGAGGTGCGCAGCCATGAAGTGCCCTTTATCCTTGAAGATGGGCAGGTCATCGGCCGTCTCGTCTATGAGAAGATGGCTGCGGTGCCACAGCTTCTTTACGGTCAGGCCGGCCTCTCGAACTATCAGGGCCAGGGGCTGAAGCTGTCGAAGCACTTTCGCATGTGAGCGGGCTGCGCCGGTCTCGCCGGAGCTCGGCAGCTCGATCTTGCAAATTGCTGCGGTGCACAATATTCCAGAAGGAAAATCAAGCAGAGAAGGGACGGCGATGGCCGCCGAGACGATCAAGCTGGGTCAAACTTTGGCGCAGGGCCACATCCGGCGGCTCTGGCCCTCCGATGTTGCCGCTTATCGCGCCCATCTGCTCCGGCTTGATCCCGATGCCCGCTACAGCCGCTTCTTCACGTCGGTATCGGATCAAGTCGTTGCCGAACATGCGAACCGTTGTTTCGGCGCCGACACTTTGGTGTTCGGCTTTTTCGTTGGCGATCAGATCCGCGGCGCTGCCGAGCTGCATATTCTGCGCTCCCCGGCAGGCCTCAGGGAGCGCGAGGCGGAAACCGCCTTCAGTATCGAAAGACCCTGGCGCCATGTGGGCCTCGGCAGCGCGCTCATCAAACGGCTGATGGCGGCGGCGAGCAGCCGCGGCCTGCGCGGCCTTATCATCTCCTGCCTGCCGCAGAATTTCGCCATGCAGAATCTGGCGAAGAAATTCGGCGTCGCCATGCACAGCGAGTCCGATGAGGTCACCGGCCGGATCAAGGTCAAATTTCCGACCGCCCAGAGCTTCCTCGCTGAATTCATCGAGGAATCTTGCGATTTCGCGACGGCGCTGCTCGATCTGCAGCGACAGATATTTCCGTCCGCCGCGCCGCCGCGGTTTGCCGCCTAAATGCTGAATGCCGAGCGTTGAATCGAACGCGTCCGCGGGTTAAGGTGAATTCGAGGCGGGCGTAGTTCAATGGTAGAACGGCAGCTTCCCAAGCTGCATACGAGGGTTCGATTCCCTTCGCCCGCTCCAGCACGTCACTGCTCTTTACGAAACGCCTGGCCTGGCATCGGCGAAATCTGTTTCGCTGCTCTCTTCGCACAGGTTTGTCCGCAACGCGAGAAGCCACGCCCCGGGCATTGCTTCTCTCAGCGGAAGGTCACCAAAGCGATCAGTCAACTGGTGGACATGATCCGTCTTTACTGCTTCATTTTATAGGCGTGCCCGAGAGATCGGACCCTGAACAGACGGGAGGATGAAATGGGACTCTTCGATGATTTGGGGGGAATGCTCAAAAACGTTCTCAGCGACTCGGGAGAGGGCACCGTGCCCGATTTGATTTCGGCGGGCTTGGCGAAGACAAATCTCGGCGACATGCAGGGCTTGGTCGCGCAGCTTCAGCAAAGCGGCCTCGGCGCGCAGGTTCAATCCTGGCTTGGAAATGGCGCCAATATGCCGATCAGTCCCGAGCAGCTTCAGGCCGTCCTGGGTAATGAACAGGTGCAGCAGCTGGCTGAGCACTTCGGCATTCCCGTCGACGACGCACTCAAACTGTTTTCGCAACATCTTCCGGCGGCTGTGGACCAAGCGAGCCCGGACGGCACGTTGCAGTCGTAACGCCGGTGAGATGCAGCTCGATGCATGCGCCGCGTGTCGCGAGCGAACCACGTCGCATGTTTTTGAGGGGCTTCATTGCCCTTGTGCCGCTTATCCCCCGGCCCATTTCACGAAAGCAGAGCCAGCATCATATAGGACGGCCTCGCGGTCGTTCATATTGAGCTTTGGCGCATCATAATAGGCAGCAACGATGAGAGGAGCGCGGCCGGGCGGCCGGACGATCGCACAGTCGTTTGTCTCCTCTTCGATGCTCGTGCCCGGCCTGTCACCAGCAGTCCATCCCAAAGGCAAGGCAGCCCGGATGCGCCTTAACCCTGGTGTGCAGGCAATCATCCAGCTCTCCAACTGCTGCCGTGAGCGAGATGTAAGGGCATTGCCTAGAAGAATTTTATGCAAAGAAAGGGCAATTGCCTTTGGGGACGTCGTATCGAGCACGCCGCTATACCTGTTCGAAGTTGGTTCGTAACGATCCGATCGCGTGACGGTATCGCCCAGGCTACGAATAAATTTCGTGAGTCCGGGGGGACCACCGACGGTCCTCATCAGAAGAACAGCGGCCGTATTGTCGCTGGCTTCAACGATCGCTTTGCATAGTCCTTCGATTGACATTGCTCCCGCGCTCAAAT
Source organism: uncultured Methylovirgula sp. (assembly GCA_964644615.1). GTDB lineage: Bacteria > Pseudomonadota > Alphaproteobacteria > Rhizobiales > Beijerinckiaceae > Methylovirgula. Next base: position 19,440 of record CAZXXA010000013.1, read on the forward strand.
TGGCCTTCGTCACAGGAGAGGTAAAAATGAGATCTTTCTCACTGTAATGGACCATCCGGCTGAGGGATTCCTGGCCGGCATCCACCCGTGCGAGAATTAAAGCGGCGAGGAGCCCTTTGAAGGTGCTGCACATGAGGAAGCGCTCATCGGCGCGATAAGCGAGCGTCCGTCCGGACCCTGTATCAAGGGCGAAAAGGCCGAGCCGTCCCCCATGTCTTCTCTCAATATCCGCTACGGGGGAGATCTCTTCGGCGAAACCCGGCCCGATCCCGACGCTCATCAGCACACAAAGCCCAAGGGTCGCGTGTCGGCGCGTTATAGAAAGCGGCATAGGTAGCCCCAGTTACGTACCCCCTCTACCTACGCCACTTTGTCTCGAAATGAAGCACTGTCGCGTCAACTGACAGCCTTTCTCAGCTGTTAGAACGGCCGCCGCTAACCATTTGTTATCCTTAATTTGTCATGACCTTAGGGCGGCGCGCGCGCTTGTCCTAGGGCAATTGTTTGCGTGCAGCATCCCCGCGGCGGTCTTTCCGCAGTCTTGGATCGTGATGTCGGACGGCGGCGGCAATTGGAGTGGTTGTTGCACGGCATTGGCGGACATGCCTTGCGCGATCTCGAAACGACACAGGCGTCGTTAACGGGAGCTTAACGTGGGCGTCGGCTACAGGCGCTTTGCAGGCACTATTTCTGGATCGTTCGCAGAGGTCGAAGGAAAAAGGGAAAGCTCCCGTGCGTGTCGCGATTGTTCACGACTGGCTCTACGTGCTCGGTGGGGCTGAACGCGTCCTGAGCGAAATTCTGCGTTGCTTTCCCGGTGCCGATGTCTTCACCCTCTTCGATATTCTGTCGCCGGAAGATCGCGCCAAGATCGGTTTCGACAAGGCGCATGTGAGTTTTCTGCAGAAAATGCCGTTCATCAAGAAGCGGCATCGCCACTATCTGGCGTTGATGCCGCTCGCGATCGAACAATTTGATCTCTCCTCATATGACCTGGTGATTTCGAGCAGCTATGCGGTCGCCAAGGGCGTCCTGACTGGCCCAGATCAAATTCACGTCTCCTATGTCCATTCGCCCATGCGCTACGCGTGGGATTTGCAGCATGCCTATCTGCGCGAAAGCGGTTATGAGCGCGGCTTGAAGGGCGGCCTTGCCAGAATGCTGCTGCATTATATGCGGATCTGGGACGTCCGTACCGCGCATGGTCCAGATGCGATGATTGCCAATTCGGGTTTCGTCGCGCGGCGCATCAAGAAAATCTATGGCCGCAACGCGAGCGTCATTCATCCGCCGGTCAACCTCTCCCGCCAAACGCTCGATGTGCCGCGTAGTAAGCATTTCCTCGCGGCGAGCCGTCTGGTTCCCTATAAAAACATCGAAGCGGTCGTCCGCGCCTTTGCCGATCTGCCCGACCTTGAATTGACCGTCGCCGGCAGCGGCCCGGAAGGCGAGCGCCTGCGGCGCATCGCGACGCCCAACGTGACCTTCGTCGGATTCGTCAGCGACGCGGAATTACGGCATCTGATGGCGACCGCCCGCGCTTTCGTCTTCGCGGCCGAAGAAGATTTCGGCATTGTGATGGTCGAAGCGCAATCCGAAGGGACGCCGGTCCTGGCGCTTGGCCGCGGCGGCGCGCGCGAAGCGGTCTCCATATCACCTTCGCAACGCACCGGCATGTTCTTCGAGACGCCGGATGCCGCTGCGATCGTGGCTTGCGTGCGCCAATTCGTTGGCCATGAGCAACAATTCTCGCGCGCCACATGCCGCGACTGGGCGCGGCAATTCTCGGCCGAACAGTTCCGCAATGCGCTGACGGCATTTGTCGCGACCGAAGTTGAAGCGCGCCGCGGCGCCCAACCGGACTCGCCATCCCGCGCCGCATTGAATGACATTGTCATCTGCAACGAAGAGGAGGCCCTTCTGTGAGCCAGCTCCTCGATGGCGGCCGCCGCAATGGCATTATGGTGACGCTCTGGCGTCGCCGCAAAATCTTTACGCTCGTCTTCCTGGCCATTTTCGGCCTGAGCATTCTCCTGCTTTTCATCTTGCCGGTGAGCTATGTCGCGACAGGCTCGGTGATCGTCGCCGAGCCTGAACCCGGCATGTCGCATATTTCGGCGGAATGGGCGCAGAAAATCGGCGATCCCGCCGATCTCGAAAGCCAGCTTTTGGTCATTAAATCGCCGCGCGTCATGCGCTTGGCATTGCAGAAGCCGGGTGTCCTCGATGCCGTTCTGCGCGAATGCCATTATGTGCATCCCGGCGATGTGCTCGGCCATCTCCTTCCGCATCCATCTTGCGACAAGCTCAAGCAGAGTGAAGAGGCGCTGCTCAACTATGTCGCGGTTCGTTACGCGATTGGTAGCGTCGGCCGGTCGCGCGTCATCAATATCTCCTATAAATCGCCGCTGCCGGATGTGTCGCAGATTCTGGCCAATGCGTTGATTTCGTCCTTCCTCGACGATCAAAAGGAGCAGGCCTCGAAAAGCCGCGGCATGGCGGCTGCCTGGCTCTGGCAGGAACTGCATCAACTTGACGATCAGCTGCGTGATCAGGATGCCGAAATCCAAGCCTATCGCCGCAAGAACGGTCTGGTACGCGGCGCGACCGCGCCGATCAGTTCGGAACATTTGACGAGCGTCAGCCAGCAGCTCGCCGCTGCGGTCACCGCGCGCGACGATGCATTGGCGCATCTCAATGAAATCAAAAACAACAAATCCGGTGAAGGCGATTTGCCGGCCGTCCTCAACAATCGGACGATCGCCGACATAAAGCAGCAGCTTACCTCGATCAGCGCCCAGCTCGCGACGGCGTCGAATATTCTTGGCCCCAATCATCCAACATTGTTGGCCCTGCAGCACGAGCGCGACGCAATCCGCGAACATCTGCGCCAGGAGATCGCCCGCATCGCCGCCAGCGCGCAGAAGACCTACGATGCCGCCGAGGCGGTCGTAACATCGCTGCAGCAGCAGATGTCCAGCGTGAAAGCCGAGGTCTCGACAGCGGAGGGCGATGAAGCCTCGATCGCCAGCATGGTACGGCAGACGGAGATCAAGCGGCAGGAATATGCCGATCTTTATAAGCGCGCCAGCGAACTCGAGACGGAACGCCGCGTGCTCCTTGGCAGCACGCGTCTCGTGAGCCTCGCGGAACTGCCGGATCAGCCGTTCTTTCCGAAGAAAGTGCCGTTTCTGGCAGGCGGGCTCACGCTGGCTTTAATCGCCGCCGCGGGCGCCGCCTTTTGGCGCGATCGGTCCGATCGCAGCGTCCGCGCGGCCTCGGATCTGGCCGGCGCAACCGGGCGTCCGGTGTTCGGCGAACTGCCGATTGTCCGCGATGAGAAAAAGCTGCCGTTTTGGAAGTCGCTTGCCGGCGAAGAGCCGAAATTGCCGCTCGGCATCGCATTGGATCATCTCGACGATGATGCGCATTTGCAGGACGCGGTCCGCAAGCTCTATGCGAATCTGGTTTTAGCGAGCCGTGAGAACGGTCTCTGGTCGTTGCTCATCACCTCGCCCAGTGCAGGCGAGGGCAAGACCTTCACAACGCTGGCGCTGGCGCAATTCGTTGCGCGCGGCGGACGGAGCGTGCTTGTTGTCGAATGCGATTTCGATGAGCCTGCGATTGCGCATACGCTCGGTATCCAAGAAGGTCCCGGACTTTCGGGCATTCTCACTGACGAATGCGATGTCGAGGACGCGGTCGTTGGGACCTGGATTGAAAATCTCGATGTCATTCCGGCGGGCGGTCCGTCGGCCGAGGCTATTGATCGTCTCGCCGAGACGGATCTGCCCGATCTCGCCGAAGTCGCCCGCGAATATGATTTCGTTCTCTTCGACGGTCCGCCCGCGGCAAGTTTGGTCAATGGCTGCATGCTGACGCAGCTCGTCGACGGCGTGCTGTGCTGCACGCGCTGGGGCCGTTCCTCGGTCGCGGAGACAGCCGAGGCGCTCGATCTGATCGAAGCGGCTGGCGGACATATTCTCGGCCTCGCCATCACCATGGTCGAGCCGGGGGATCAGACGCTTTACGATGCGGCGCCGAGTCTGCCGCTGCAATATGCAGAAGCGGCGGAGTGAGGACCGATTCGTGAGTGAAGTTCTCGAGTCGCCGGCCGGCAAAAGCGAGAGCCCGCCTTCATCGGACGTGAGCACTGCTGCCGTTTTCGACGTCGAGCCGACATCGGAAGTCGCCGTCATTGTTCCGGACATCGTCGCCGAAACGAATTTGCCGCCTCGTCCGTCTGTCGGCCGCCTCGCTGCGGCTCTGATGAGCGGCGCCTTGCTGAGCAAGCTTCTCGGCTTCGTTCGCGAAGTGCTGATGGCGCAGATCATCGGCACATCGCTCATCGCCGACGGATTCCGCGGTGCCCTCACAGCCGTTCTTATCCCGCTCATCTTCCTGCAAAACGAAAGCGTGCCGGCGATCCTCATCCCGATGCATCGCGAGGCGCAGCACGAGGGCAGGGCGCCGCAATTCCTCACCTCGCTGTCGATTGCGCTTGGGCTCGCTGCATGCGTTCTGATGTTTGCTGTCGAGCTCTTTGCGGCGTGGTGGGTCGATACATTGCTCGGCGGCTTTGCCGCTGAACGCCGCCAGCTGACGATCGAATTCGTCCGCATCATGGCTCTCGCAATGCCGGCTTCGACCCTGTTGAATTGCTTCGCGGCGAGCGAGATTGCGATCGGCCGTACGCAGCTCACCAACATCCGCGCGGCCCTGCAGAATGTATCGGTCATCTTGGGCGTCTTGGTCATTGCGACGACGCATAGGGCGGACGCCATTGCCTGGGCTTTTACTCTCGCATTCAATGTATTGGCGGCTTGGGCGCTGTGGTCGCTGTGGCGCTCGAAAATGCTGAGTCTTGCCGGGGCACGGCCGCGGCTGGTCATGCAGGCGGGCAGGGAATTTCTGGGACGCCTGCGACCGCTTTTGGCTTTGCCGCTGGCCGAACAGGCACAAGTCTGGATCGAACGTATTCTGGCGTCCCGCCTTTTGGTTGGTTCCGTGGCAGCGCTCGACTATGCGCGCACATTAACAGAAAGCGCCCTTTTGCTCATCAGCCAGCCGGTCGGCCTCGCAGTGCTGTCGACGCATCGGCCGCGCGAGGCACGCGCGCAGGTCGACATGATCGCGCGACCGCTTCTGGCCGTCAGCCTGCCAGCGTCCGCATTTCTTGTCGCCTTCGCGCCGGATATCGTTCACCTCGTTTTTCTACGCGGCGCCTTCACCGAAGAGAGCGCGGCGCTGACGAGTGCGGCGCTGCGCGGCATATCCTTCGGCTTGTGGGCTGCGACCCTGGGATGGATTTTGATGCGCGTCTTGAACAGCGCCGGACGCAACACCACGGCCGCCTTCATGCTCGTTGCAGCCTATGCCGCAAATATCGCCGTCAATCTGTCGATTTCACTCATCCCGGCCGGTGACACCCATCGGCTGCTTTTTCTTGGGCTGGGCGAGACAGTCCGCGGCTTCGTGCTGCTCACCGGCATAGCGATTTCACTTAAATGTGGTCTGAGCATTTTAAGGCTCAGTTTACTTGCCGCCGCTCCGGCGGGCTTAGTGCTGTTTATGAGCGGACCGATTCACGCTGCGTTAGCGGCTATACTGCTACGTCTCGCCGCCGGGGTATCCGTCTGCGTCCTCAGCATGATCCTCGCGAGCGTTCTGTTGATGCCGCAGAGCTGGCGTATCGGCTTGAATCGCTTGTGGCAGTGGTCGTCCGGCCTAACAAGGAGAGCGGATTGATGGCGCCGGTTATGCGCGATGCATGGGTGGAGCAATCAGCCCCGGAACGTATTCTGCGCGGATTTGGCGGACTCACCGATTCTCTGTTGGGACCGCGCGGCTGTCTCTTCACCTTCCATCGCGGCGCGAGCGCCGAACGATGGGAGAACTTGGCAAATCGTGGCTTCCATCTCGATCTCGATTATCTAGATCGGCTGCTCACCTATCTGCGCCAGAATAATTGGGCGATCGTGACCGTCGATGAGGCTTTGCGGCGCCTCGCGCGCGGCAACAGCGACGGCCGCTATGTGAATTTCTCCATAGATGACGCTTATCGGGACACGTTCGAAGACGTCGTGCCTCTGTTCCGCCGTCACGGCGTTCCGGTGACGATCTTCGTCACGACGGGCATACCGGATGGGACATTGGCGCTGGCACATGCCGGGCTGGAAGATGTGCTGGGCACGCGCGACAAGATCAAAGTCGATGGCGAAATCATCGAAGCGGCGGCTCCAGATGCCAAGCGGCAGGTCTTTGCGCAGATCGCCGCGTGCTGGGAAGGCCCCCGCCAAGCCGAACATTACGCCGCTTTCTGCCGCGATAACGATATCGACATGGAAGCGATGCATTGGAAGCACGCGATCTCCTGGGAGATGCTGGAAGTGCTGCGCGACGATCCTTGCGTTGAACTCGGCGGGCATACGGTGACGCATGCCCGTATCTCGGCTCTGTCGGAGCCGGAGGCCTTTGCTGAAATCAAGGGCTGCCGCGACCGGCTGATGGAAAAGCTCGCGATCGAGATTCGGCATTTTGCCTTTCCTTATGGCCGTTCCGGCGACTGCGGACAGCGTGACTTTGCGTTAACGCGCCAAGCTGGATTCTCCAGCGCTGCGACGACAACCAAGGGCCTGATGCGCAAAGGACAGGATTGTTTCTCTCTGCCGCGCAATACCTTGAATGGCGCGCACCGGCATCCGTTCATGGCCGAGCTTCATTTGAGCGGCGCGACGGGTCTGGCGGCGAAAGTCCTGGGCCGTGTCTGAGACAAAGCCGCTCAAAGTCCTGTCCATTGCGCATGTCGCGGTCAGCCGCGCCGCCGGCCGGCTGCGTTACTATCCGCTGACGACACGGCGCGATCTCGATCTGCATCTGCTTGTGCCGTCGCGGTGGAGCGAATTCCATCGCTCGATCGTAGCCGATCCGCCGGACGATCCGGGTCTCGATGTCGAGATCGCGCCCGTCCTTCTGACGCGCGCTGGCCCGGCGAGCTGGTATCTGCATTTTTATCCGCGGCTGCGGCATCTCCTGCGCCGCCTCAACCCCGATGTCATTCATCTCTGGGAAGAGCCGTGGAGCGTCGTCGCGCTCCATGCCGCGCTCTTGAGACGGCATGCTGCGCTCGTCCTGGAAGTCGACCAAAACATTCTCAAACGCCTGCCTCAGCCCTTCGAAGCCATCCGCCGCTTCGTTTTGAATCGGACTGATCATATTCTGGCGCGCAGTCTTGCTGCCGCGAAAGTCGTGCGCGCCTGTGGCTACACCGGCGCGGTGACGCCGATCGGCTATGGCGTCGATCAGGATGTGTTCCGGCCGGAAGTGCCTGCGCCCATGCGCGCAGCGGATGCCACCTTGCGCATCGGCTATGTCGGCCGCGTGATCGAAGAAAAGGGCCTCGATGACGCGCTGGACGCGCTCGCCAAGATGAAGGCGCCAGCGACTCTCACGATCATGGGAACAGGACCACATGAAGCGGCTTTGCGGTCGCGCATAAACGCGCTCGGCCTGCAAGATCGCGTGAGCTTTATACCCTGGGGGCCGCCGGAGACGGTCGCCGAATTCATGCGCAGTCTCGATGTGCTGGTTCTGCTCACGCGCACGACGCCAGTCGTCCGCGAGCAATTCGGCCGTGTTATCGTGGAAGCGCAGAGCTGCGGTATTCCAGTGATCGGCTCGGAATGCGGTGCGATTCCGCAAGTGGTCGGAACAGGCGGTTGGATCGTGCCGGAAAGCGATCCCATCGCATTGGCGCAGCGTCTCGATGCCATTGCCGTCGATCCCGCCGAGCGCTGCCGTCGTGGCCTCTTGGGTCAGGCCAATGTCGCGAACCACTTCACCTTCGAAGCGGTCGCCGAAGCATTGGCGCGTTCATGGAAAGCGGCTGCTGCCGCACGCAATTCCGCCAAGACCGGCCCGAAAGACTAGTTCGGGGGCGCCACCGAACGGCGCACCAGCAGCATATAGCTCTCATTGCCCGGCAGATCCGCGATCTCGACTTTGCCGTCCTGCACCGGCACGACTTTGCGCATGCCGTCCCAGCCCCAGAGCTCCGCGAATGAGCCCCATTGCGGCACCTGCAAATCCCAGCGCCTTCCGGGCTTGTCCGTCCAGCCGGGCAGATCCTGCCAGACGTAAAGACGGCCTTGCGGTCCTTCGAGCGTGAAGGTGCCGCTTGCCTTGGGATCGAGCGCGATAAAATGCATATCGCCAGCAAGCCGCAACACGAGACGCAGCACTTTCGAGCGCGAATCCGGCGACCACGGATTTTTCGTGACGGCCATCGCATAGTTTTTCTCGACCTTTTCACCGGTGTTGGCGAGGTTCCAAGGGAAAGCGAGCACGGTCGCTGAACTATGTCCGTCGTTGCGCACGACGCCCATTTCATCCCAGAAAGCCGTCAGAAAGAGGCACGCGGCAATCGCCGGATCGTCCCATTCGTGATCGCGCGAGATATTATATTCGGTCGCATAAAAATTGACGTCGCGGTGCAGCTTCATGGCAGCCTTGACGCGGTCGAAGCAAGTCTGCGCCGAGAACGCGCGGCCGCGCTCCATCGGGTAAAATCGTACATTGTAGTAAGTGTGCAGATCGATTCCATCCAACGCGCCGTTTTCAAGGAGATCGGCGATCGCCGGGCCATAGCCGCGCAAAGTCGCATCGCCATACGAATTGCAGGTCGCGAAGCCGCCCGGCACGACGCGCAATTGCGAATTGACGGAATGAACGCCGGCGGCAAGGCCGGCGAGCGCATCATGATAATCTTTGCGCGGAATCGTCGTCTGGACATCGGGCTCGTTGATCGCCGTATAGACGGTCACGCCCCAATCGCGAATGCCATGTTCGCGCGCCCATTCGCCATTCGGCTCAAAACGGCGAGCAAAGGCCTGACCCGTCGCAAACCAATCGGCATAACTCCCGATCGGCTGCGGTGGCTTCAAGAACTGATAGCTGCCTTCATATTCGAAGAGAATGATCGGCCGGATTTTATGCTGATAGGCTTCGAGCAGCGCTGCATCGAAAGTGGTGGGATTGGGTTTGCGGGCAAGATCGCGCCAGCCATAAGAATCCATGCGGCCGTTGCCGGCGCCGACGCCGTTCAGCGCTTCATAAAGCTGGTCAGTCGGGCCGCCTGCGAGATGCGCCGCTATATTGCCGCCGCCTACGCGAAGCCGTAGCGACGTATCGATGCCGCCGGCATCTTTGGCGACTCCATCCGGCATCAGCGTCATTGAAAGCGAAGCGGCAAGACCGCACGCCAGAACTGACGAAAATACGCGCTTCATTCCGGCCTCACGAACACCTGTTGCCCAGCTACGGATGCATCTGGCCTGTTTCGGTTTATCGGCGCTCGCGCATCGTTGCCAGTCACACACGGAATTTTGGCTAATGGCCGCCATGGTGGGGAAGTGCGAAGCGACCACCCGACATGGCATATCTCTCGCGGAGAATCGGTTCGGAACGGGTCCATCGTGTCGTTTTGAAACGTGATGGTCCTTTGGATGAACGATATCTCTGGTAAAGACCATGACCGATCATGCTCCCGCGTCCCAGAATGCAACGCGCTGGTCTTCCGCCAGCTGGTTCAAGCTTTCACGCGGCGCTCTGTCCGTCAGTATCCTAGCCGCGGACATCGCCATCATTGTCACGATGTTTTGCCTAATTGGCATCGCCTATCACCTTGTTGTGCATGGGCAGCTGATCAGCCCGTTTACGTTTCTGGATGTCAGCCTTCTCGCAGGCGGCGCCTTTTCGATGACCAGCCTTGTGCGCGGCGATTATGCGATCGCCAATATTTTGTTTGTCCGTTCGCGCTTCCTGCAGATCGTCGATCTGTGGAACCTAACGTTCATCCTGTTGCTCGTGCTGGGTTTCGTCACCAAGAGCGTCGAGCATTATTCGCGCGGTACGTTTCTGCTGATTTATGTCCTGACACCGGCGGTCTTGACGCTGTTGCGAGTCGTCATCGGGCGTTTCGCGCTCATGGCCAGCCAGTCGGGGCTGATCCATTTCCGCCGCATCTTCCTCTTCGGCAGCAAGGAGTCGGTCCAGGAATTCGTCGAGCGGAATGATCTTCGTGCCAATGGCGTCCTTGTCGTTGGCTGTCACTTTGTGACGGACGACCAAAGCCATTCGGGCATGCTCGATGCCGATCTCGACCTCGCCGTCGCCGCCGCGCGCAAGACGGATCCGGAGTCAATCCTGCTTCTGTTGCCGACCTCGACCAAGGAGATGGTCGACAGCTGCATCGACCGCTTCATGGAACTGCCGCACGAAATTCATCTCGATCCGGGCCGTATCCTGCAGCGTTTTTCCGATGCCCGCCTGTCGCGGACGCGCAATTTCGTCAGCCTGCGGCTGACGCGCACGCCGCTGTCGCAGATCGAGATCGCCTCGAAGCGCGCCTTCGATGTGGTCGGTGCGACCGCCGGCCTCATCCTGCTGGCGCCGCTCCTTATTGCCGTCGCCATAATGATCAAGCTCGACAGCAAAGGCCCGGTCTTCTTTCTTCAGCGCCGCTACGGCTTCAATCAGCGGCCGTTCCGAATCGTGAAGTTCCGGACGATGCATACGCTCGACGATGGCCATGTCATTACGCAAGCGACGCGCGATGATCCGCGCGTGACCAAGGTTGGACATTGGCTCCGGCGTCTCAACATCGATGAGATTCCGCAGCTCTTCAATGTGCTGATGGGTGACATGTCGCTCGTCGGCCCGCGCCCGCATGCGGTTGCGCATGACAAGGAATATCAGAAGAAGATTTCCATCTATGCGCGGCGCCAGAAGGTGAAGCCCGGCATCACTGGTTGGGCACAGGTCAATGGGTTTCGCGGCGCCACCGATACTCAGGAAGCAATGGAGCAGCGAGTGCTTCACGATCTCTATTACATCGAGAATTGGTCGCTGCTGCTCGATGTCTGGATCATGATCCGGACCGTCTTCTCCGCCACGGCTTATCGCAACGCTTACTGACGATATCTTGATCGCCTGCAAGATGTGACTTCGCGCGTCATCTGGCCTATAGCAGCCGCTGCAGCCAATGACGGGCGGAGGCATGATGCGTATCGAGCCGGTCTTCCTCTTCGACCTCGACGGCACGCTGGTCGACAGCGTCTATCAGCATGTGCTGGCTTGGAAAGAGGCGCTCGACGCCGAAAGCATTGCGCTTTCCGTCTGGCGCATTCATCGCAAGATCGGCATGAGCGGGGGGCTCTTCACCAATCAGCTGTTGCGCGAGACGGGGCTCGACATCAGTGCGGAACTTGTCGGCCGCCTCCGCGCCCGTCATGCCGAAGCTTATCTGAAGCACGTGGATCAGCTGCGGCCGCTACCGGGTGCGCGCGAACTGCTCGCTTGGCTGACAGAAGCCAAAGTCCCATGGGCGATCGCGACAAGCGCCCATATGGACACGGCCGCCGTCAATTTGAAGCTGCTTGGCGTCGATCCCGATGTGATGCCGGTCGTGACGCGCGATCAGGTGAAATATGCCAAGCCCGATCCCGATCTCTTTCTTGCCGCGGCCGCGCGCTTGGATGCGCCGATCCAAAATGCTCTGGTCGTTGGCGATAGCATCTGGGACATGCTCGCTGCGCGGCGCTGCGGCGCCTTGGGCGTCGGCCTATTGAGCGGCGGCTATGGCCTCGATGAGTTGCGCTATGCCGGTGCGTTACGTGTCTATGACGATCCGCGCGACCTTCTTCTGCACCTCGATGAGGTCGCCGGCCGCCGCTAGCGGGTCATTCGCCGGAACGATCGTTCGACTCGGCGGACATCTCGCGCATATTCCGCCAGTGCCGCAAACCCTCCATCGCGCCGAGGAGCGCGAGCGCGAAGACAAATGGCACAAGATAATAGATGATCCGGAAGAGCAGCAGGGAAGCGAGCAGCGCTTCCTGCGACGGCGCGGGCACAAATTTGAGCATGGTGGCTTCAAAGACGCCGATACCGCCCGGCGCGTGGCTCGCGATGCCGAGGAGGCATCCGAAGACATAGATCGCCGCAAAGGTAAAGAAATCGAGTTGGTGCGGCATCGGCAGGAGTGTGTAGAGAACACCCGCAGCGGCGCAAAGATCGGTCACGCCAAGCGTGATCTGTCCGAGCGTCAGCTTGAAGCCGGGAAGCTCGAGACGCAGGCCCTGCAGCCGGGTATCTCGATGCCCCATCGAGACCCAGACCAAGTAGAGAAGCAGCGTCAGGATGATGGCGAGGCCCATCAGGGTGTTGAAATGCAGCTCGAAATGATCGATCTGGCTGATGGTCTCGCCGCGGAACAACAGCGTGACGCCGATGACGAGGGCCATGCCGAGCCAGAAGGTCACGCCGGCAATCACCGTCAGGCTCGCAACCTTCGCGGCACTCAAGCCAGCCCTGGAATAAATCCAATAACGCACCGTCCCCGCCGTGATCAGCGGGAAGCCGAGCGTGAATGAGACCGCATAGCTCGTGAAGGAAGCGAGTGCGGTGGTCGAGTAAGGAACCCGTGCCCGCAACTGCCGTAGCGCGACGGCATCATAGCCGGTCAGTGCTAGATAGGAGATGGCAGCCAACCCGCAGGCGGAAAAGATCTGTCGATCACTGGTCGCAGCAAAAGCGGCGCGCAACTGCGCGACATCGATATGTGCAAGCGTATGAGCGAGAACGGCAATCGAGACAAGCGCGATCGCGACGCTGAAAAAACCGCCGACATATTTGCCGATCCGCCGCCGTCGCGTCGCCTCTCGTGTCGAAGGCGCCTCGTCCTTTAGGGGCATGCCGCGATCCGCGCCTTCCAAGGCCGCCTCAACACGGCTGCCGTCCAATTGCGGTCCGGTTCCGTCTGGACCGGACTCCTCATCATAGCGCATAAATCTCCTATCGCGACTTGCAAGGATTTGCCTCGATTCCCCTCTAACTGGGGGTTATGCGGCGCGAATGCGTCAGCGGCAAGTTCGCGCAGGATCGGCGGCGAAGGTATTGGAACGAGACCCGTTTCGGTCCTTGACCACGGGAGGTGCAGAACCCTCAGGGAGCGCAGAGGCTATCTAGCAACTCATTGAAGCATTTCAAAGATTTTAGACCCATTTGGCTTTGCAAAATACTGGGAGTTTCGCTTTGAGCGATACGCAAGAGGATTTCCCGCCGCTCACGATCGACATTATCGGTGACGTCAGCTGTCCATGGTGCTTTTTGGGTAAGCGGCTTATTGATGCAGTGGTTGTTTCAGTCCCCCGCATAACCGTTGAGCTACACTGGCACCCTTTTGAAATAGAACCAGAATTGCCGCTGGGAGGCATGGATTACGGGGCGCATCTCGTGGCCGCCGTCGGCCCCGACAAGGTCGAGGCGGCGCTCGGCAAAATGGCCAAAGCCGGCCTCGAATTCGGCCTTGATCTCAATATCCGAGACATGCCGCGCTTGCCCAACACATTCACGGCCCATCGTCTCATTCGCCATGCCTCCGTCTATGGTGTTCAACCACAGGTCGTCGAATATCTGTTCCAGGCGCATTTTTGCCAGCGCCGGGATATTAGCGATCTCAATGTGCTCTATGACATTGCGAGTCGATCGCAGATGGATCCCAGGAGGACATCGGCGTTTTTGCGCAGCGATGAGGGGGTGGCGGCGCTACGGCGGGAGATGAAGGACATTCGCAAAAGCGGTGTCGATATCGTGCCGCATTTCACCTTCGGCGGGACGATCGAAGTTGTGGGATTGCAAAGTGCTGATGTCTTCGCCGATGCGCTGTTCAATGCAATTCCGGAAGCGTGACTAAAAAGAGGAGAGATAGATGAGCATCTGCTTCTTCGTATAGGCCATCACAACCCTCACTTCATGCAAGCCGTAGACATGAGGTTTGCACAAGATCAACGAAACGAAGGCCTCGGCCTTAGGCGATCTCGGACCTTATGACTCTTCAGGCTTCAAACGCATCGGTCGCGACTTGGATTATCGCCATTTTGGCAACGCTTGCGGTGCTGCTGAGGCCGGCCAGAGCGCCGCAATGGCTGTTGGCAGGGGCCGGAGCGGCGCTTCTCGTCATTCTCCGTCTTTTGCCATTCAGGAGCGCGCTCGCCGGCATCGCCAAAGGCGCCGATGTCTATTTGTTTCTGCTCGGCATGATGCTGCTTGCCGAAGTGGCACGTCAGGAAGGCCTCTTCGACTGGCTGGCCGCGCATGCGGCGCGATCCGCCAAGGGCTCGGCAAGCCGACTCTTTCTGCTGATTTATGGTGTCGGTATTCTCGTCACGACATTCTTGTCGAATGATGCGACGGCGGTGGTGCTGACACCGGCTGTCGCTGCTTCGGCCAGGGCGGCGCGAATTGACGCGCCGCTGCCCTATCTTTTGATCTGCGCCTTCATCGCCAATGCGGCATCGTTCGTCCTGCCGATCTGCAACCCTGCAAATTTGGTGATCTACGGCAGCCACATGCCGCCGCTGTTGCAATGGCTGCCGCGCTATGCGCTCGCATCGGTCTTGGCGATCGTCGTGACCTTCATCGTGTTGCGCTGGACGCAACGCGGTGCCCTGCGTCAGAAAATGGCGGCGGATGTCGCCGTCCCGCTGTTGTCCGCCTCCGGAAAGACCGCCGCATGGGGCATTGCCGCGACGAGTCTTCTGCTGCTTCTGGCGTCTGCCTTCGACATGCAGCTTGGCTTGCCGACGGCCATCGCCGGCATTGTGACGGCCGCGATCGTGCTCATTCGCGAACGCAAGGCGCCGGCCGATACGCTGAGACATATTTCATGGGGTGTTCTGGCGCTGGTCGCGGCTTTGTTCGTGCTGGTCGAGTCGCTCGATCAGACGGGCGTCGTTGCGGCGTTGAGTGCCTGGCTTCGCCAGCAAAGCGCGTCGCCCGCGACCGCTTGGAGCACCGGCATTGGCGTCGCCATTGTCAGCAATCTCATCAACAATCTGCCGGCGGGCCTCATCGCGGGAAGTGCCGTGCAGGCGGCGCATGCGCCAGATCAGATCACGCGCGCCATTCTGATCGGCATCGATCTTGGCCCCAATCTCTCGATCACCGGATCGCTCGCGACGATTCTATGGCTCGATGCATTGCGGCGCGATGGCCAGCATGTGAGCGGCGCGACCTTTCTGAAATATGGGCTGATCGTCATGCCGCCGGCGCTCATCGCGGCGCTCGCCGGCGCGATCCTCTTGCCTAGGTAGCAAGACCCGCCATCAGAACTGCCGCCCTCATGACTGCAGCCGCTGTTATCTGAATCTGAGTAGGCGCCGCTGGCATCATAAGATGACGTTGACGAATGGCCGCCTGTGGGGCGCGGCCATAATAGTTTCAGAACCACCACGAAAATGATGACAGCAACGAAAATGGCAAAAAATTTCTCCATGCAATCGCTCAGATAGGAGTCGTGGATACCTACGCTTTCAATTAGAGGCGGTCTGCTCGCCAACGCCACGCGCCGGCAGCATGCGCCGCAAAACATTGTCACGCAGAATGAAATGGTGGATCAGCGCCGCAATCGCATGGGCCGCGGCAAGGACAATGATCGTCCATCCGATTATCTCATGCGCTTCGCCGATCAGATGCCGCACGGGTTTCTCGAAAGCGGGAAAGAAAGCCGGGATCTGAAGGCCGAAAAAGATCATCGCGTGACCGCCGCCCCAGCGCAGTAGAAAGCCGAGCACGGCTTGCGCGACGAGGAGAACATAGAGGAGGGAATGCACAGTCTTTGATGCGATCTCGAGAAGCCCAGAATTGGCGGGGACGACCCGATGACCTGGCATGAGGCGCCAGACAATGCGCAACACGATGACCACTGCGAGCAGAATGCCGAAGGACATATGGCCGGCGATCATGATGTGCTTCGTTGCGCGCGGAAAAAAGCCCCAGAGCTCGGCGAGGCCGAATTGCAACAGCACGAGCGCGACCGTTGCCCAGTGCAGACCTATCGCCACCGGGTCGTAACGCATGCGGCCATTGGCAGCGACGGGTTGGGCTTTTTCGGACATATGAGGTTTGCCGCTTTTCAAAAGGAGGTTCGGGGGCAAGAGTTGGCACGCCCCTGTCTGAACCGTCCTTGAATGCACGCGGCTAGTCGGCCTTCTCTTCGATCTTCACGCGATCGGCGTAGAAGGCGAGGTGGTCCTTGATCGCCGCCGCCGGCAGATAGGGTTCTTCATAGGTCCAGATGGCATTTTCGCCGCGCGCCGAATCGACTGTCAGGCTGAAATAAGCGGCGTCGCCTTTGTAGGGGCAGTGGGTCGTATGCGTGCTGCGGTTGAGCACCGTCATGTCGACATCTTTGCGCGGGATATAGAGGACGACCGGATAATCGGCCTCGCGCAGTGCGAGCGCGCCGCGCGTATCGGCGATGGTGCGGCCGGCAACTGTGACGACGACGTGCCGAGGATGCGGCGCAATCGTGATCGGATGATCGGGCCCAGGGATCTTCATGATGTGTGATTGGGTCATGGGATCGGCTCCGGATGAAATTTGAGACGGCATTTGGACGCGGGGAACATGGCGATTTCGCCGCGCGGGTGCTGATCTTATTTGTAGGCGCCTTGCGGGTGAGGCGCCAGGGCCTCATTCACGAGGGAATTGCAAAAGTGCAGGATCGCTTTGCCACTATCTGCGTTGTAAGCAGCCGGCGTTCCTGCCACGTGCCGGCAGGGGGCCAATGTGCGAAAACTCATAGCTATCGCATCTGTGATCAGAATAATGCTGGCCTATGCCGTGGCATTACCTATTTTGTTCATGCTTGACGTCTACGTAGCATATTGGCGTCAAACGAAGGGATCCTCCTCATGAAGTGGCAGCGCGTGTCCTTGGCCATCGCTTTGGCGGTTGGCAGTGCCTTTTTGAGCCAGAGCGCCTTGGCGCAGGCCGCCGACCCTGCCGCTGCCGATCCTGCCGTGGGCGATGTGGGCCCGGCGCCGGGACCAGCGTCTGACGCGGATGCTGCTAAGCCCGAGCATGTCGACCATTCCGAGCCGGCGCCGCGCAATACGGTTGGGCCCAAGGTCATCATCCAGGCGGATCTCTCCACCCAGCGCATGCATGTGACCTTCGCCGACGGTTCCGAGGCCAATTGGCCGATCGCTTCGGGCCGCCCCGGCCTCGATACGCCCGACGGCCATTACAAGCCACAATGGGTCGATCCCGATCACATTTCGAAACAATACCAAGACGCGCCCATGCCCTATGCGATCTTCTTCGATCTCAAAGGTCACGCGATCCACGGCTCCTATGAGAAGACCTTTGGCAGGGCGGTGTCGCATGGCTGCATCCGCCTGCAGGTCGAGAACGCCAAGAAGCTGTTTGAGGCGGTGAAGGTCTCGGGCGCCGAGATCGACGTTGTCGGCCGCGCCCCGCGCGGACCGGGTGCTCTCGTCGCGAGACACCGCGCGCCGCCGGTCGAGCAGTACGCCAACGGCCCCTATGCCGACAATGGCGATGGCTACGGCTATCAGCGCGGCCCGGGCTATAGCTCCGGCTATTATTCCAGAAGCCCATATCCGCCCTATCCGGGTCGTGGCTATGCGGCGGCGCCGCGCCCGCAGGGTGGCTTCTTCGGTCTCTTCGGCGATTGAGCTGTATCGGTTACGGGAAAGAGAGAGGTGCGGCGACGCCTCTCACGCCGTCGTGTCCGGCCGCACTTGGTCGTTTGCGATTTGACTGCTTTTTCCAATTTGAGCGCCCGGTGATCCGGCATGGCGTTGGTCACAAAGAGACATTCGGCTTTGGCCCTGACGGCTCTGAATGTTCTCGTGGCCAGCGGCTTTGCGATTGCGGGCCTCGTCGAGCCGCAAGCTATCCTGCCGAGCGCCGACGCGCCGACGGCGGGCTCTGCCATATTCGCCATGTATGCGGCAGCACGGACGATCCCCCTCGCGGTCTTCGTTCTCCTCGCCATATGGCGGCAGTGGACGCAAACCATTTTGATCCTCGGGCTGCTGGCCGGCGTCATTCAGCTCTTGGATGGATTCGTCGGCTTGGCCCAGCATGACGTCGGCAAAACCGTCGGACCGTTTGTCGTGGCGGTTCTGCAGTTTTGGGCTGTCTCTGTACTGTGGCAGAAATTGGCGCCACCGAAGTGACATGATGGCGAGTGCCTCGGGAGGTGGTCAGATTGAGCCTCGATCACGCGGCCGGTGTTGTTTAATCTCTGCTCGTTGGAGCAGACAAGAGTCAGATTTTCCAATCGCCCCATTTATACTTGGAGAGAGCCGTCATGGCGTCGATCGCCACATCGCCATAACAGTGATCATCGATATCCCGGAGAATGGGTAGAGCTTTTTCAGGCATAATGTTCAAGAGATATGCGGCGGCCATACCTCGAACTTCAAGCTCATCACTATCCAAAAATCGCGCCAGCGCTGCGCGTCCTTCTGGCAGAATTGAGTCAAGCTCATCCATAATTCGCAGCATATTCTTTATGCAGGCAATCTCGAATTTGCGATCTAGAAGATCCTGTGCTTGGTATCGTCCAAACACATTTTGCCGAAACTCTTCGAGCAATTGTTCCTTGCGACTTTCGTCCGATGCGTTCGTCATGCGGATCACCGTCTTCTTAAAATGCCCAACCGTCTGAGCACCTTTAATCCGTATTCATGCTGCTCTTCGAAGGATTTCGTTTTCAACCGTTCCCGCAAAGTCACCGTTGAATCCTCGGGGGCGGGACGCGAATAAATCGCTGAAATAGCTTCATGGAACAGCGTTGGAATTTTCACAATGTTTCGGGTGCTTTGCAGCAGGCTTTCCCGGATTATGTTCTTATTCGTATTTTGCTCGACAATATGATGATATTGGCGTCCTTCGCCGGCGGGCCCAAAGCGCTTTTCAAGCGACTCTTCCAGCTCGTATTTTTTGAACTCATTGTAGGATCGGAAACTCTCGTTCTCCAAAGACACAAACAGCTCTTCCAGGCTAGCGGGACCCTTCTGCGCGAATTCGGTTGCAACATGCGCTAACATTTCAAGCTCTTTGGCTTGCACTGCGAGTTGAGCCACGTCGTCCAACAGCAGCGGCGAATTTCCCTCGAACGCATCCAATTTCTCCTGCGCCTCGTCTTCCGCGTGGTCGAACGACTTGATATGTAATAACAGCCGTCCACGAATTGCCTGGCGGAGCGCCTTTTTCCGTGCCTTATTGATGCCTTTAGACGGAGAAGAATTTAATTCCAGCGCTGTCTTCGGCCGAAATTTTCCACCAAGTCCGTCTGGTGTTCCTGCCGGCCATCCAGGATGATTTGCATCGTCAGGACTTGCCTTTAAGAGGGCTTCGGCACGAAGAAGGCGCTGATACGTTGCGCCATTAGGGATCCGAGGCAATCGCATGAAGGTCATAGTGAACCAAGCATGCGCATTATCCCGCTTATTCAGAGCATCGGCGATCGCTTTAAGACTGCTTTCCTTCTGTTCGAAGCGGATCGGATAGCCGACCGATGTAAATATGAGGTCAAGTTCTGTTCCCGATCGTGGCACAAAACCAGTGGCCGTTTTGCGTAGTAGAGCAATAGGCCCAATACGCGGCCCTTCGGTCCCACAAAAGACACCGAATGGATCAGCTGAACGATGGATGCTTTCCGTCTCAACTCCCATTCTTTTCCAACCGACATCCGCCATCGCATATGCCCCGCCAATTTGACGATAGACATTAAAGAACATATAAAGAACGCGGTCAAACCTTCAGATCGTACATAGGAGCCTGAGCCTTGGTCGAACGTGATTGGCCTGTGAGCTGAATTTTGCCTTTTGAGCTTTTCATTGTGAGCCAAGCTCTTGCAAAAATTTTTCGAGCGCCGTTTTTTCCTTTCAAGGCGGCTTGGGCGCGTGCTTCTATATCCGTGGCACCTGTCTCGGCCTGACCGCGGCCGTGCTGTTCGTCATGAGCACGCTTTTCTTTTCGTCCGGCAATACGATCGCTTGGTGGACGGGTCTCTGTATCATTGCCGCGGCAGGCGCGACGCTGATCCTCGGCATGGCCTCGCTGATCCTGCGGCGCCTGCATGACATCGGCCTCTCTGGCTATCACGCGATCTAGGTCGGCGCGGCGCAAGTCGCCTGGACCTTTTCACCTTTGCGCCGGACCGCGTCATGCTCTACGCCTTGCCGCTCTTGGCGATCTGCGCTTGGCTGACGTTCTGGCCGGGCAAGACCGGCGAAAACCGTTCGGCATGCAGACAGCATGATGCATCCAGCATGACCAAATATATCGCCCTCCTGCGTGCCGTAAACGTCGGCGGCACCGGCAAGCTGCCGATGAGCGATCTGAAGGCGCTATGCGTGGAGGCCGGCTTTTCACGCGTCGAAACCTATATCGCGAGCGGCAATGTCGTGTTCGAGAGTTCTGCCTCTGCGGTGAAAGTCAAAGCCGGACTCGAAGCGAAACTCTCCGCCTATGCCGGCAAGGCCATGAGCATTGCTCTCCGCACCGGCGCCGAGATGGAAGCCGTTCTGAAGGCCAATCCCTTTCCGGAGGCGGCGCCGAATTTCACCGTCGCGATCTTTCTCGACGAGCCGCCGCCGCCGGATGCCTTGGCGCATGCCAAGGGGCAGGCGGACGAAGAGATGCGGCTGGGGCTGCGCGAGATCTATGTGCATTACGGCGCAGGCATGGGCCGCTCGAAACTGAAAATCCCCGCGGCCAAGAATGGCACCGCGCGCAATATCAATACGATCGCGAAGCTGGTTGAGATGGCGAAGAAGTTGTGAGAACCGCGGATAGCGGTGCAACCCGGCTGCGGCTTCCGGAACTTGACCAAACACGTTCTCGTCATGGCTTATTTCAAAAACACCACGATCAATCTGCTCAACCTGCATTATGCAATCCATTCGATTGCGATGACAGGCGCAGGCGCCTTCTTCGCGGCCTATCTCGTGAAGTCCGGCCTGCCGGTGCCGGGCATCTTCGCGACTTTTGCGGCGATCATCATTGGCCGCTTTTTCGTTCGCCTCCTCGTCATCGGACTCGCTGCGCGTTACGGCATGCGCCGCCTCATCGTGGCGGGGACGCTTTTAAACAGCATCCAATATCCGCTGCTTGCCATGGTCCATGGCGCCGGTGCCGCCCTGTTTGCTTTGATTTGCGCGGGCGCTGTGGCCGATGCGGTTTATTGGCCTTGCTATCACGCCTATTTCGCTAGCCTGGGCGATGACGATCACCGCGGCCATCAGGTCGGCGCACGCGAAGCCATTGCCGCTCTTGCCGGTGTCGTCAGCCCGCTGGTAACGGGGGTGTTGCTGGTCACCTTCGGGCCAGGAATCGCCTTCGGCCTAACGGCCATTGTCGTTGGGGCCTCGGCGCTGCCGCTCCTCGCCACCCCCGAAGTCGAAACGATGAAATCAGCGCCGGGTGCCTTCCGCGCCAGTCTTGACGGCGTGCTTCTCTTCATCGGCGATGGCTTTGCCACCGTCATTTATGTGATCGTCTGGCAGGTCGCGCTTTTCCTGGTGCTCGACAAAAGCTTCATGGCCTACAGCGGCGCGCTCGCCATTGCCGCCGTCGTCGGCGCCGTAGGCGGCATGTTTCTCGGCCGTCACATCGATGCAGGCAAAGGCGTGCGCGCCGTCTATATCACCTGCATCACGGTTGCGCTCATCCTCGTCCTGCGTGCGGCGGCGACCTTCAATCCGGCGCTTGCCGTCGTCGCCAATGCGATCAGCGCGCTTGGTGGATGTCTCTACAGTCCGACGCTCATGGCGGCGGTCTATACGCTCGCAAAGGCCTCGCCCTGTTCCTTGCGCTTTCATGTCGCGACGGAAGCGGGCTGGGATCTTGGCGGCGCCGCCGGATTGATTCTGGCCGCGATCTTGACCTGGTTCGGCACGCCGCTTTGGGCTGTGCTGCTCTTGGGACTTCCCGGCATCGCGGCGCAATTCATTCTCATGCGCAGATATTATGCAGGGAGAGCGGTGCTTCCAACGGAAGTGGCGGCGAGCAGCTAGTTTGACGTTGCGTTTGCTCTTAAGAAAAACTGGCGGTGCTAAGCTAGTTTAGGCGCACTCTGGGGGAATTCCTTACCATTGGGCAGCTTTTGCAAGGCGAGTTTCTCATAGGAATATGAGAGAGATAACGCTTTCCATCTGATCCGCTACATGTAAGCTAAAGCAAAGTTCGTGTTTACAGTATGTTTCCTCTTCGATGATCGAGGCGCACGCTATTTACGCGGAGTGGTCAGTAGAAGATTTTTTTGGGTCGCATAAATGAGACTTCATCCCTGGGAGCCGGATCTCAGAACAATCGTTGAACGAATAGACTCGGGCGAGATTGATCTCCAACCAAATTTCCAGAGGCAGGAAATTTGGTCTGCTAGCAAAAAAAAGAAGCTAATAGATACAATCCTTCGTGGTTGGTCGATTCCTCCTATTTTCCTCGTTGTAGTGAGCGAAGGCAGAATGGAGGTACTCGACGGGCAGCAACGATTGGCAGCTATCCGTGATTTTGTTCATAACGAATTTGCTATTGACGGACGGATTACGCCCAGTGACGACCGAATTCAGGGGCTGGATGGTCAATACTATCGACGACTAGGTGCATCTGATAAACGGCTTATCGACAATCACACTCTTCGTTGTTTTCGGATTACAGATTATTCTCCGGACGAACCAAGTGAACTTTTTTATCGTTTGAACCAACCAAGTATGTTGACCGCTGGCGAACAGCGCAACGCGTTTTACGGACCGGCTCGAGAGCAGCTTAAGGATTTGGTCCAGTTATTTGAGGCCCGTGGCAATGAAAAGGCATCTATAGGCTTCTCTAATGTACGCTTGGCTTATGATGACATAATTGCTCGTCTGTTATTTTTCCTGGAAATGCGCAGTTTTGCAATCAAGGGAACCGAGGCGCTTATCTCGCAGCGATTCAAAAAGCGCGACGCATTTTCAGAGGAAATTACTAGTGCTGCTGCCCGCAGCATTGAGTACTTCAGTATTTCGCGGGAGCGAGCCACTGCGTTGCGCTTGAATAAGGCGAGTACGCTTAGCTGGCTGATATTTTTCTCCCGATTCGCCGGCATCAAGCCGCACGAAGGTTTTCTCGAGGAGTTCAACTCACTTGGAAAGTCGGCGAGTGTTCATTTCATCTCTCAGGCAGTAGCGCTATTTTACGATCGTTCCAGTCTCAGAGTTACCGACGTAACTTCGGTCGTTTATCGCGACGTGGTTCTTTGGTATGCGTATTATTTTGCTATGAAAGGTGTGCTACCTAAATCGATTCAGAGTTCCGCGCTTGAGCTAATAGCCGACGATCTAAAATCGCGTGTTGATGTGAGTTTTGAATACGCACTGAGTCAGCGCGTTGATATCAATAGCTGGAGCAGGCTCTCATGAAGCTTGCGAGGCTTGGAGATTTCAAACGGCGATTAAGAGAGCGTTCGTCAGATTGGCCGATCCGAATGGAGCGTTTCTCGTTTGAGCAGATTCCCAGCTTGGGTAGCGGCGAAATTCCACTTGGGTTCCCAATTGTAGTTCTGGCGGGCCCCAATGGTGTAGGCAAGACGACGCTGCTCAAGGCACTTTGGGCGGCTGCATCGCCTGTTCATTCAAGTCTTGGTCCAAGTACATCTTTAAAATTAAGCGGTGGAACTGCTAAATTGGAGTGGACTGACTCCGGTGCTCCAATTGAGTCAAACGTTACGTTCGTGCGAGGCCAAATTAGCGGCGTAGATCAATCAAATTTTGAGGTCATACATCTGGATATTGCGTTCGACGCCAAACGGTTGCAAGCCGATTTTTGTTCATTTGCAGCAATCGAAGACATTATAAACGGCGTCGGGATGAGAACGCTTGATTCAAAAGATCTTGTCGAGGTGAACTACGTTAGCCGACGAGAGTATCGCGAAATAAAAATATATGAAACCGACGCGGATAATGACGCTGTGCCGTTTTTTGAGGTTGCGCTCGGCAATGACCGTTACGACAGTCGAACAATGGGAGCTGGAGAGCTTTCGTTGTTATATCTCTGGTGGGCTATCGATCGAGCGCCGGAACGAGCGTTGCTGCTGATCGAGGAGCCGGAAACTTATCTTTCGCCTGCGTCGCAAGAGGCTTTGACTCATTTTATTATAATGTCCACCGTTCAGAAGTGGTTAAACGTGGTCATAACGAGTCACTCGGCGAAAATTATCGGATGTTTTCGTGACGAAAACCTCGTCTTTTTGTTTCGCGATGGAGTTGGCATAAAAATCGCCGAAAATCCCGTTCCTCCAGTATTGCGATCGAATATCGGCTTATCGTCTCAGATCGATACTTTCGTGCTTGTTGAAGACCAAGCGGCAAAGGAGTTTTTGAGACGCATGTTGGAGCGTCATCAGCCTGCGCTAGCGCGGCGTATGGAAATTTGCGTTCGCGAAGGCGAAGGTAACATCGTAGCGTCTCTAAAGACGATGGGGGGAGTATTTAAAGCGGCGAAAATAATCGGGATGTTTGATGGTGATATGGATGGTCGTATTCCTAAAGAGATAGCAGCTTATAGTGCGTTGCTACCTGGGAACAAAGCCATCGAAAAAATTTTCCGCGAGGTCATTGAAGCGGATCCCGGGCGGTTTTCCGCCGTCACGGGCTGCACCAACGTTGCCGCTATACTCTTTGGTCTCCAAGGCGACGACTGTCATGATTGGTATTCGGGCCTATGTTCACAGCTAGGCCTAAGTAAAGATCAGCTCTTCCACATTCTCTTTCAGATTTGGCACGATCAACCGCACAACGTTCTCTCAACAAAGAAGTCCATTGATGCGCTAATGTCGCTCATTGCATACGATGCAAATTAGACTGGTTTGGTGCAGACATTTGCGCAGAGCTTTTCGGTGCGAATAGGGAAGCGTAAAACCTTCACGCCGCCCTTTTCATCGCGATCAACGCCAGTGTCTGCAGAATGCGCTTCGTGCCCTCGAGACGTTTGCCGAGGTCTTCGAAGTCGCGGATGAAGACGATCTTCATGTCGGGCCGCACCTTCGCCTCCGAGCCCTGTTCCGCAACGTAACGGACGAGGCCCGCCGGATTGGCGAATTCATTGCCGCGGAAGGCGATGGTGATGCCCTTCGGCCCAGCATCGAGCTTCTCGACATTGGCCTTGCGGCAGAGCGCCTTGATGGCCACGAGCTTCAAAAGCTGCTCGACCTCGGGCGGCAGCGGGCCGAAACGGTCGATCATCTCGGCGGCGATCGCCTCGATCTCGGAATCATTTTCGAGCATCGACAGGCGACGATAGAGGCCGAGGCGGAGATCGATGTCCGACACATAGTCTTCCGGAATGGTGACTGCGATGCCGAGCGTGATCTGCGGCGACCAAGCCTCTTCCTGCGGTTCCTCGATGCCGGCTTTGAGCGCGACGATCGCCTCCTGCAGCATCTGCTGATAGAGCTCGTAGCCGACTTCCTTGATATGGCCGGACTGTTCCTCGCCTAGCAGATTGCCGGCACCGCGGATGTCGAGATCATGTGAGGCGAGCTGGAACCCGGCGCCGAGCGTGTCCAGCGATTGCAGCACCTTCAGGCGCTTCTCGGCCTGCGGCGTCAGCATGCGGTTCTGCGGCACGGTGAAGAGCGCATAGGCGCGCGTCTTCGAGCGCCCGACGCGGCCGCGCAGCTGATAGAGCTGCGCCAGGCCGAACATATCGGCGCGATGCACGATCAGCGTATTGGCGGAGGGAATATCGAGGCCGGATTCGACAATCGCGGTCGAGAGCAGAATGTCATATTTGCCGTCGTAGAAGGCGGCCATGCGCTCTTCGAGCTCGGTTGGCGTCAGCTGACCATGCGCCACGACATATTTCGCTTCTGGAATATTCTCGCGCAGGAAGGCAGCGGCTTCTTCGATCTGCTCGATGCGCGGGCAGACGTAGAAGCTCTGGCCACCGCGATAGCGTTCACGCAGCAGTGCCTCGCGCGTCAGCAGCGGATCGAAGGGCGAGATGAAGGTGCGAACGGCGAGACGGTCGACTGGCGGCGTCGCGATGATCGACAATTCGCGTACGCCCGTCAGAGCGAGCTGCAGCGTGCGCGGGATCGGCGTCGCCGACAGCGTCAGCACATGCACTTCGGCGCGCAGCTCTTTCAAACGTTCCTTGTGCTTGACGCCGAAATGCTGCTCCTCGTCGATGATGACGAGGCCGAGATCCTTGAATTGTACCGTCTTGCCGAGCACGGCATGGGTGCCGACGACAATATCGATCGCGCCGGAGGCGAGGCCGGTCTTCGTCTCTTTGACGGCGGCCGAGGCAACCATGCGCGACATGTGCGCGACCTTGACGGGAAGGCCGGCAAAGCGCGCGGCGAAATTCTTCGCATGCTGTCGCGCGAGCAGGGTGGTCGGCACGACGACGGCGACCTGCTTGCGATTGATCGCGGCGGTGAAGGCGGCGCGCAGCGCGACTTCCGTCTTGCCGAAGCCGACGTCGCCGCAGACGAGCCGGTCCATCGGCTTGCCAGAGGCGAGATCATCGAGCACAGCTTCGATGGTCGAAGCCTGATCTTCGGTCTCCTCATAGGGAAAGCCGGCGCAGAATGCCTCATAGAGACCGGGCGGCGGCACGAGCCGCGGCGCCTCATGCGTCTGGCGCTGCGCGGCGATCTTCATCAGCGCTGCCGCCATTTCGAGGATGCGCTTGCGCATCTTCGCCTTGCGCTTCTGCCAGCCGCCGCCACCGAGCTTATCGAGCTGGACTTCGGTGTCTTCCGAACCGTAGCGCGATAGAAGCTCGAGATTTTCGACCGGCAGAAACAGCTTGTCGCCGTCCACATAATGGATTTCGAGACAATCGTGCGGCATGCCGACCGCCTCGATGGCGCGCAGGCCGACGAAACGGCCGATGCCGTGATCGACATGAACGACGAGATCGCCCGCCGTCAGCGCCGAAAGCTCGGAAAGGAAATCCTGGGCGCGGCGCGTCTTCTTGCGCGCATGGATGAGACGATCGCCCAATATGTCCTGTTCGCCGATGACGGCGAAGCTTTGCGTCTCGAAGCCTTCTTCGAGGCCGATGACGGCGAGCGCAACGGCAGTCTTCGCGAGCTTCTGCGCCTCAATGAAGGAGGAGACCGGCGTCAAGTCTTCAAGGCCGAAATCTTTCAGAACATGGCTCAAGCGTTCGCGCGAGCCTTCCGACCAGCCGGCGACGATGACGCGCTTGCCATTGGCCTGCAGGGCGCGGACATGATCGGCGGCGGCACGAAATACATTGGCGCCTTCGTCGGCGCGCTCCGGCGCAAAATTGTGCCCGGTGCGGCCGCCGCAATCGATAAGGAGACCTTCGCCGCCTTCGGGATGTGCGAAAGGCGTGATGCGGACGCAGCCGTTCGCCGCAAGGCTCTCGCGCCATTGCGACCGCGAGAGATAGAGCGCATCGGGCTTCAACGGCTTATAGGAGGAATGGGCAGGATCGGTCTCATGCGCGGTTTTGCGCGCATCGTAATAATCTTCGATCTGCGCGAGACGCGAAGAAGCCGCATCTTCGGCGAGCGCATCGAGGACGAGCGGCGCATCGCCCGTATAATCGACGAGCGTGTCGAGCCCGTCGTAGAACAGCGGCAACCAATGTTCGAAGCCCGGATGGCGGCGGCCTTCGCTGATCGTTTCATAGAGCAGGTCGCCACGAGTCGCGGCGCCGAATTGCGCGACATAGGCCTGGCGGAAACGGCGCATCGACTCCGTGGTGAGCTGGACTTCGCTCATCGGCACGAGATCGAGGCCGCGCAGCTGGCCGATCGTGCGTTGCGTCTCGGCATCGAAGGTGCGGATCGATTCCAGCGTATCGCCGAAGAAATCGAGCCGCACAGGCTCTGGCATCGCCGGCGCGTAGAGATCGAG
Organism: uncultured Methylovirgula sp.; assembly: GCA_964644615.1. Classification (GTDB taxonomy): domain Bacteria; phylum Pseudomonadota; class Alphaproteobacteria; order Rhizobiales; family Beijerinckiaceae; genus Methylovirgula. The sequence goes on from CAZXXA010000013.1 coordinate 47,195, forward strand.
AATGCCGCCGCGCACGGCATAATCGCCCGTGTCACGCACCGCGGAGGCGCGGGTGAAACCGTTCGATTCAAGCCATTGGACGAGACCGTCCATATCGACCGCGTTGCCGGGCGCGGCCGAAAAACTCTCGGCGGCGACTTTGTCGCGCGGCGGCACGCGCTGCAGGATCGCGTTGACGGTGGTCGAAAGAATGCGCGGCCGGTCCATGCCGCTGCGCGAGCGCGCCAGCCGCGACAGCACCGTCATCCGCCGCGCTGATATCGCGGCATTCGGCGAGACGCGGTCATAGGGCTGACAGTCCCAGGCCGGGAAATCGAGGATTTCGATGTCGGGCGCCGCGAACTGCAAAGCTTCGCTGAAGGCATAGGCGCGCTGCGAGTCGCGCGCGATATGCACGGCGACAACCGCGCGGCGCTCGGCGGAGGGCGCAAGGCCGCGGACAAGGTCGGCGAAGCAGAAGGCGTCATAGCCGTCGGGCAGAGCGGACAGCGTCAGCGCGCCGCCCTTCATCAATTCGGCAATGGCTTTTTTGAGGTCAGTCACGGCGTTGGTCGTTCACAAGCTGCGGGACATCAGCCCGCAAAACGGCAAAACCACGGGACTGTCTCCAGGCCCATGTTCAAAGGTCGATCGGCCCCGCATGCGTATGGAAGGCGAGGAGCTTCCGGAACACCGGCGTATCATAGGCCGCAGGAATGTCTATCTCGCCTGTGAGCCAGCCGAAAATGTCGCGGTCCTGCGCTTCGAGCAGGATTTCGTAATCGGCAAGCTCGGCCGCATTCAGCGCCGCCATATGGGCATCGGCGAAGCGCCCCATCAGTATATCCATCTCACGCATGCCACGGTGCCAGGAGCGGAACAGGGCGGCGCGGCGGCGAATATCGACATCGGAGCTGTTGGGTTCGCTTGCTGACATATGAGTTCCTTTTACGGACGGCAAGATCGGGGCGACTGGCCGCATTGACGTCATAGCGTCATCGAGGCGAATTCTAAACTGCGACAGGCTGTTTCGGGGAGGAGTTGCAATGCATCTGGTCGAAGATTTCCGGCTCGGTGAGCGGGCGATGCGTTATTCTCTCTTCGCGCCGCGGCTCTACAATTATTGCCTGTCGCTCGGCTTTGCGCGCGAGCGGATGATGCCGTCGCGTGCCTTCTGTTCGGATGAGACGCAGGGCTATCCGATCGTGTTGCTGATGCAGCAGTTCGGCACTTTTCCCTTCGACCACGGCCGGATTGGCGGCAAGGTTGCAACCAACCGGCACGCACCGCATGCGCATCACGGCGAAGATCTGATCCTCATCCAGGCGAGCCATGTCGGCTACGATCCGGTGCGCCAGCGCTTCGGCGTCTATGAGCGGCTGCGCACCAACGATCACGGTTACGGCGACACCTGCGGCAAGCTGTGCGCCGTTCTGCATTGGTATCAGGACGAATATCGCTATGCCTGCGAAAGCATTCTCTGCGGCGATGTCGATGGCACGCCGGCCGTCATCATCGATAATCATCTGTTGAACACTGAGAGGCCGGACGGGCTGTTTCTCCGACTCGAACGGATGATTGACGGGGCGGGCGGCGCGTCGCTCAAAGTTCTCTCAACTGCGAAGGCCTATCCGGCATCGGCGCAGATGCGCGCGGCTTTGCCGGCGGAGGTTTGGACGCAGCCGCCGGCGCCGATCGGCAAGCGTCTGTCGGCCGATCTCTTCTTCTTCCGCCGTCAGCCGATCGAAGCGCCGGAGGGCGACGATCTGCTGGAATCGGCTTTGTTGCCGGTGATGGCAAACCTCGTCACATCGGAGCGTCCCGCCCTCGATGCGGCGCGCTACCATACGCAGAATGAATTCGACCGGACCTATCGCAGCATCCGCTCCGAGCCTGCCTATAAAGGCAAAAATCTTCTCTTTATCTCAGGGTTGAACGTTGACGTGTCGCCGCCGCCGGGACTGCCATTCCCGCTGACGAAATTCATACCCTGGGCGGCCTATATCCAAATGCGTGACGGCACATCACGCATCCTCGAACAAGAAGCGCTTGTCGCCGCACTGCTCAGCCAGCCGACGACCAATCCCGACCAAATCTCTTTCGATGCCGCGATCCGCGCCATGGCCGAGGCCGAGACGATCACCTTGCCGGTCTAAAAAGGCTTGCGCGGCGATGGCGCGCACAGCACATTTGCGTGCTCATGCGCCCCTCGCTTCTCGATCCGCTCTTTGCGCCGGCTTCAAGTCTTCCTGGCGTCGGACCGAAAATCGGCAAGCTGCTGGATAAGCTGCTTGCCGAGAACAGCGCTTCGGCGCGGATCATCGATCTGCTCTTCCATCTGCCGGTCTCCACCATCGACCGCCGCAACCGGCCGAAGATCGCCGACGCGCCGCTCGAGCAGGTGGTGATGATCGAAGCGCGCGTCGTCTCCCATCACGCGCCGGGCCCGCGCGGCAAGGCGCCTTACAAAGTCCTCGTCGAAGATGACACGGGTGACATTCTGCTCGTCTTCTTTCTCGCCAATCATCAATGGATCGAGAAAAGCCTGCCGATCGGCGAGACGCGATGGATTTCCGGCAAGCTCGAACTCTGGGACGGCCATCGGCAGATGGTGCATCCCGATCGCGTGCTCGATGAAGCCGGGCTCGCCAAATTGCCGCCGGTCGAGCCGGTCTATGGGCTAACCGAAGGTCTGCATCAGCGCGTGCTCGCCAAAGCGATCAGCGCGGCGCTCGCGCGTCTGCCGAAACTGCCGGAATGGCATCGCTATGACGCGATCCGTCTGCCCGACATGCCGAGCTTCACGGACGCTCTCAAAGCGGTGCATGAGCCACAAGACCCCAGAGTCATTGCACCAAACGCGCCGGCGCGGCTGCGACTCGCCTATGACGAACTCTTCGCACATCAATTGGCGTTGATGCTGTTGCGGGCCTCGATCCGGCAGCGGTCCGGCCGCGAGCATCGCGCCAAAGGACAGCTCGCTGCGACGATCACAGCATCCTTGCCGTATCGTCTAACAAGCGCGCAGCAGGAAGCGCTCGTGCAGATCGGTGGCGATCTCGCCGCGCCGGCGCGCATGCTGCGGCTTCTGCAAGGCGATGTCGGCTCGGGCAAGACGGTTGTTGCGCTGCTCGCCATGGCGCATGTCGTCGAAGCCGGCTGCCAGGCGGCGCTCATGGCGCCGACAGAGATTCTCGCACGCCAGCATTTCGACAGTATCGAAAAATTCGCGCAGACGGCAGGACTGAAGATCGCGCTCTTGACCGGTCGCGACCGCGCATCCGAGCGGGCGAAAAAGCTGACAGCTTTGGCAGCAGGCGAGATCGACATCGCCATCGGGACGCATGCGCTATTTCAGAAAAGCGTCGCCTTTCACGATCTCGGGTTGGCTGTCGTCGACGAGCAGCATCGCTTCGGCGTACATCAGCGTCTCGCGCTGGGCGAGAAGGGTGCTGGCACGGACATTCTGGTGATGACGGCGACGCCAATCCCGCGCACGCTCGTGCTCACCTATTTCGGCGATATGGATATTTCGAGCCTGCGCGAGAAACCGCCAGGCCGTCAGCCGATCGAGACGCGCGCGCTGCCGCTCGACCGGCTCGACGAGGTGATCGAACGCCTCCATCCGGCCATTGCCTCTGGTGCGCGCGCTTATTGGGTCTGTCCGCTCGTTGCCGAAAGCGAAGAGCTCGACGTCGCTGCGGCCGAAGAACGGTTCGAAATGCTGCAGCAGATCTTCGGCGCCAAAGTCGGGCTTCTGCACGGCCAGATGAAGCCGCAGGAAAAGGATCGCGCCATGGTCGCCTTCGCGCGCGGCGAGACGCAGATCCTGGTTGCCACGACGGTGATCGAAGTCGGCGTCGATGTGCCGGAAGCGACCATCATTCTCATCGAACATGCCGAGCGCTTCGGTCTCGCGCAATTGCACCAGCTGCGCGGCCGGGTCGGGCGCGGCAAAGGCAAATCGTCTTGCCTGCTGCTTTACAAGACGCCGCTTGGCGAGACAGCGAAGGCGCGCATCAATGTCATGCGCGAGACGGAAGATGGATTTCTGATCGCGGAAGAGGATTTACGACTGCGCGGGGAGGGCGAAGTGCTCGGCACGCGCCAATCAGGCAGCCCCGGTTTTCGTCTGGCGGAACTGCCGCTTCACGCCGAGCTTCTCAATCTCGCGCGCGCCGAGGCGCAGCGCGTGATGACGGACAATCCGAAGCTCGAAGGCGAATCGGGCCGGGCGCTCTTGCTGTTGCTTTATTTGTTCGAGCGCGACGCGGCCTTGAAGCTTCTGCAGGCCGGCTGATCCTTCCCCTCAAGGGAAGGTGGCGCGCCCGAAGGGCGCGATGGATGGGGTGCAGCGTGCGCTCTAACGGCAAAGGTCGGGCATCAAACCCCACCCGATCGGCTGACCCCGATCACCCTCCCCTGAAGGGGAGGGATGAGCACAGAACAGGGAAGGTTACGCCTTGGCGAGGGCGGCGACGCGATGCGACAGGCGCGAGACTTTGCGCGAGGCGGTGTTCTTGTGAACGATGCCCTTCTGCGAGGCGCGCATGATGATCGGCTCGGCGTCGTGCAGAGCGGCGGCGGCAGCCTGAGCGTCGCCGGAGGCGATGGCCTCTTCGACCTTACGCACATAGGTGCGCATGCGGCTGCGGCGCATGCGGTTGATCGCGGTGCGGCGGGCAATTTTACGCGTGGCCTTCTTGGCCGAAGGGGTATTCGCCATAGGGGTCCTGAAGTGACAAAATGTCGGCCGCCGCGAAAAAGGCGCAAACCCAAGCGCCCAAACCCAGGCACCGGGTCGTCGGCACGACCGAAACGGGAAGGCGCGTGTATAAATCGGAGGGGGCGTCCCGTCAATCCGGGAAAGCCACGGTCGGGCTGAGAATTAACCGGGCTGCTCCATAAGGCCAGGCTGGGCCGGTCCCTAGCGGTTTTTGAACTCCGGAGCCCGTTTTTCCAGAAAGGCGGCCATGCCCTCCTTATGGTCCTCGGTGGCCAAAAGCCCGTAGAACAGGCGGCGTTCGGCCATCATGCCTTCTCCGAGCATGGCTTCATCGGCCCGGTTGATGCTCTCCTTGATGGCAAGGGTTGCCGGCCGCGACATGGCGGCAATGGTCGCGGCGATGGCCAGTGCCTCGGCCTCCAATTGCGCGACCGGCACGACTTTGCTGACGAGGCCGCAGCGTTCCGCTTCGGCCGCGTCGATCAGCTGGCCGGTCAGGCAGAGCAGCATGGCGCGCGCCTTGCCGACCGCTCGCGTCAAGCGCTGTGTGCCGCCAGCGCCGGGCATGATTCCCAATTTGACCTCGGGCTGGCCGAAGACGGCATTTTCGGCGGCGATGATGATGTCGCACATCATGGCCAGTTCGCAGCCGCCGCCGAGCGCGAAGCCCGACACCGCGGCGATCACGGGCTTGCGGACGCGCGAGAGATATTCCCAGTTTTTCAGAAAATTATCGAGATAGGCGCCGACGGAGGTCTTGGACTGCATCTCGGTGATGTCGGCGCCTGCGGCAAAGGCACGTTCGGAGCCCGTGAGCACGATTGCGCCGATCTCGGGCGCTGATTCGAATGCGCCAAGCGCTGCGTTGAGCTCTTCGATCAGACGCGCGCTCAGCGCATTGAGAGCCTTCGGCCGATTCAGCCGGATCAGGCCGACGCTGCCATGAGTCTCGACAAGGATCGTTTCATAGTCCGAAGGGTCGCCCATGCCTTGCTCCGCCTGATTATTACCGGTTGTAATCTGAATTGACAGATTTGCTAAGGGATTGAGATCACGTTGTTATCGGGGCTATTGCAGCGAAAATGGAGTTTTGTTCCCAGGGCTTTGATACATCCCCTTTTGCCGCATGGGAGCCGGGATGCTATGGCTCCGTTTCGCTATAACAGGCCTCTCGCGTTCGCATAACGCAGCGGCGCAAAAGGTTGCGACAGGCGCCGGCCGGAGTTTACGGGCTGAGGCCGGCCTGTCAGCCCCATTCGGAATATGCATTAGTGGCCAAGATCAACAGCCTCGCCGACTACGCCAACAAACGCTTTCGTCTCGCTGGGAAATCCTATCTCGACGAATACGACCCGTTTTTTATCCCCACCGACAATGCCCGCATCGCGGCTGAAAGTCAGGGCGGACATTTCGTCAGCTTCGCCAATTATGACTATCTTGGCCTTGCCGGCCATCCGGCGATCAAGAGCGCGGCGAGCGCAGCGCTCGACACATTTGGCGTCGGCGCCATGGCGTCGCGCCTCGTCGGCGGCGAGCGTTCGACCCATAAGCAGTTCGAGCGGCAGCTTGCCGACTTCATCGGCGTCGAAGCCGTCCTCACCTTGGTCTCGGGTTATCTCACCAATGTGACGACCATCGCCCATATCATCGGATCGCAGGATGCGATCTTCATCGATGAGCTATCGCACAACAGCATCGTCAGTGGCACCAAGGGCGCGGCCGGCACCACAATCACCTTTCGCCATAATGATTTCGACCATCTCGATCATCTCCTGAAGGAGAAGCGCGACCAGTTCCGGCATGTGCTGATCGTCGCCGAGAGCCTCTACAGTATGGACGGCGATGTCGCCGATCTGCAGCGGCTCGTCGAGATCAAGGAGAAGCGCAAGGCCTGGCTGCTGATCGATGAGGCGCATTCGATCGGCGTTCTCGGTCAGGATGGCCGCGGCATCTGTGAATATGCCGGCGTCGATCCGGCCCAGGTCGATCTCATCATCGGCACACTGTCGAAGACCTTTGCTTCCTGCGGCGGCTTCATCGGCGGCTCCAAGCCGGTCATCGATTGGTTGCGCTATACGCTGCCGGGTTTCGTGTTCAGCGTCGGCATGTCGCCGGTCATCGTGGCGGCGGCGCAGACCGCATTGCAGCTCGTGCAGAAAGAGAGATGGCGGCTCGAAAAACTGTGCCGGAACGCCGAGATGTTCGTCGAACTCGCGCATGAGGCAGGGCTCGACACGGGGCCGGCGATCGGTCGCGGCGTCGTGCCGATTCTCTTCTCCGATAGCTGGGAAACCGTCGCCGTATCACAGCATCTGATGGCGCATGGCTATTATGTGCCGCCGATCATTCAGATCGGCGTGCCAAAGAATCAGCCGCGTCTGCGCTTCTTCCTGTCCGCCGCCCATACCGAAGAAGAAATTCGCGGCGTCATCGACTTGCTCGAACGCCGTCCCGACCGGCAAGTGTCGGCGGCCGAGCCTCTAGCAACGTCCGCAACGTGACGACGCCTTAACGCGCGCCGTCATACCGCTGATCAATTCCGTTTTTCTTTGCCCGCTGCGGTGTTGCCGTGCGTTGGGATGGATTTGACCGATGAGCACTATCGATATCATCCCTGTCAAAGGCCTCGGCAGCTTTCTCGATTTCAACAAGATCCCGCGACTTCTCTACAAGGGGCAGAAGGGCTTCGCGCCCTCTCTCGATGTCGAGCGCTGGACGCTTTACGGGTCGAAGCTCAATCCGCATTTCAAGCAGGTCGATTATCAAGGTTGGATCGCCAAGCGCGATGGCAAGCCGGTCGGGCGCATCTTTGCCCAGGTCTATAAGGACGGCATCGTCCCGGTCGGTGCTGCGCCGACGCAATTCGGCTGTTTCGATTCGGTCGACGATGATGCGGTTGCAGCGCGCCTTTTGGGAACGGCCGAAGCTTGGCTCAAGGAGCGGGGCGCAAAGAAGATCAATGGGCCGTTTTCGCCTTCGGTCAACAGTGAGATCGGCACGCTCGTCGAAGGTTTCGATGCGACGCCGATGATCTTCATGCCGTGGAATCCGCCCTATACGCCGGGATTGCTGGAGCGGCAGGGCTATACCAAGGCCGTCGACGTCCTTTCCTATCGCTACGAAGTCCGGCCGGAAGATCGTACCGACAAGCCGGGCATCATCGCGCGGCCCGAATGGCGCGACCGGATGAAGATCCGCAATATCGACCTCAAGAAGGTCGCCAAAGAGGCAGAAGTTCTTGTCGATATTTTCAACGACGCCTGGGCCGAAAACTGGGGTTTCGTTCCCTTCACTTATGAAGAGTTCATGTCGACTGCAGACGGCATGAAGCTCATCATGCCGCCGGACGGCGGCTTCATCGTCGAACTCGATGGTGTTCCGCAAGCCTTCGGCGTCGTCCTGCCCAATTTGCACGAGGTGACAGACGATCTCGACGGCAAGCTGTTTCCCTTGGGACTCCCGAAGCTGCTGATGCGCTTACGCGGGCGCGTCTATCACTCGGGCCGTCTGGCCTTGTTCGGAATCCGCCGCGCCCTGCATCGCAAGGCGGTCGGCGGCGTCGTGATCCTCGCCTTCATCGAAGAGATGCGCCGGCGCGGTCTCAATTACGACATCAAACATCTCGAATTCGGCTGGGTGCTGGAAAATAATATGGGCATGCGGCGCCCCATCGAGATGGGCGGGGCGCAGGTCGATAAGATCCACCGCGTCTATGAAAAGAACCTGTCCGCGTAACAGGTTCGACACCAGAATTGATCGACCTGAGGCTGGCCCGTTGCAGCCGGCCGCTGGAAAATTCGGGGCGGCTTTACGATCTGGCGGCAGGCGGCTTTGCTTGAGCGGCATTGCGTAAGGGGCTGCAATGGGCGAGGATTGCACATGAGCATCGTGCTGACGGATCAAGGCATCTCCAAGGGGGCTTCAGCCAAGCCGTCTTCTGCCAACTCGGCTTCGCCCAGTCCTGCTGCGGACGCTGAGCCGATCCTTGACGGTTTTCTGAAGACGGAGCCGTTACGTCCGCACCCGCCTCGCCGCCGCGCGATCACCGCGGCGCATCCGGAAGTGACGTCGCTCATCGGTTATGACCGTCGCACCGCCGTCATTGTTCTCGCCGTCGTCGCGGGGCAGACGGCGCTTGCGGCATTCTTCGGCCATCTCGGCTTTAGCTATTGGTGGGCACTGCTGCTCGGCGCCTATTGCATCGGCGCGTTCGCCAATCACGCCATGTTTGTCGCGATTCACGATTGCGTGCACAACGCCGTCTGCAAGACGCCGTTCGGCAATAAATGGTTCGCGATCATCGCCGACCTGCCGAATGCGGTGCCGACGGCAATGGGCTTTCGCTGCTATCACCTGAAGCATCATTCGCATCTGGGCGACTACGATTACGACGCCGATCTGCCGAGCCATTGGGAAGCCAAGCTCGTCGGTAATCGCTGGTATGGCAAGGCGGCGTGGCTTTTCTTCTTCGCCCTGATGCAGGTCGGCCGCTTAGGCCGCCTCAAGGCGACCGTGCCGATGTACGGCACCTGGACATGGATCAATGCCGCGGTGATCGTTCTCTACGATCTCGCCATTCTCTTCTTCTTCGGGCCGGCGGCGCTCGTCTATCTCTTCGCGTCCTTCTGGTTTTCAGTCGGACTGCATCCCGTCGGAGCGCGCTGGGTGCAGGAGCATTTCACCTTCGATCCGGAACAAGAGACCTACGACTATTACGGCCCGCTGAATTTCTTGGCGCTCAACATCGGCTATCATAACGAGCATCATGATTTCCCGGAGATTCCGTGGACGCGGCTGCCGATGCTGAAGAAGATGGCGCCCGAGTTCTACGACGATCTCAAGGCGCACAAATCATGGACGAAGCTGTTCTTCAGCTTCATCTTCGACAAGCGCTATACGCTCTATTCGCGGGTCGATCGCAGCGCCGCTAATCTGGCCGAGCCGCAGACGGCTTCGTAGCCGTGGCGGCGGCGCTCGACGGGCTGAGTTCGCTCGTCCTGAATTCGCTCGCGGGCCGGACCTTCGGCGTACGCTTGAACTGTTCTTTGCGGCCAAACACGGTCTTCAAAATCGATGGCGCATTCGAGACGCTGACATAGACCATCAGCGGCGGTACGGCGGCAATCGTCTTCAGATATTCCGAGATCGTGCCGCGCTTGAGCAGGAAATAGGGCGTGATTGTCATGCCGATCGCGACAATGACGATCAGGATCGCAAGGATGCCCATCAGCGGCAGATAGGCCAGCGGATTAAGCCGGCTCAAGATCAGGCAGATGATGAAGGAGACCGTCGCAACCGCGGCGCAGGGATAGAAGGCCTGAATCAGGATCAGCGCGCTCGCGGACAGCCGGTCATGCAGCGGCCAGTGCGAGGTCCAGACGCGCGGCAGGAGTTTGCGCGCAACCTGTACGAAGCCGTTCGACCAGCGCCGCTGCTGAACGCGCCAATGGCGAACTTGTTCAGGTACGAGGCCGGGGACGGCCGGTTCCATCAGGAAGATGCCGTGCCAGCCGGCGAGTTCGGCGCGAACGGTGAGATCCATATCTTCGCAGAGCGAGTCGGCCGACCAGCCGCCGGCCTCATCGACGGCCGCGCGCCGCCACAGCCCGCCCGTGCCGTTGAATTGGAACAGCCAGCCAGCGCGATAGCGGGTCGCCTGTTCCATGGCAAAATGCGAGTCGAGCAGCATGCCTTGCACGCGGGTCAGCCAATTGGTGCGATAATTCGAGAATTCGCAGCGTGATTGCAGAAAGCCCGCCTTCGGATCGGCGAGGAGATAGGGCACGCTCACGCGCAGCCAATTGCGCGGCGGGCGGAAATCGACATCGAGCATGGCAATAATCGGCGCATCGCTCTGCATGAGGCCTGCGGCGAGCGCACCAGCCTTGAAACCATTGCGATGCTCGCGCCAGAGATGCGCGACATCGAAGCCCTGATCGCGCAGCTCGACAATGACTTTCTCGGCGATGGCGCGCGTGTCGTCGGTGCTGTCGTCGAGAAGCTGAATATGCAGCCGGTCCTTCGGCCAATCGAGAGCGGCGGCGCTGTACAAAGCGTCAATCACCATCTCGCCTTCGTTGAAGGCCGGGATTTGCACAAGCACATGCGGTAGTTCGGCATCGCTGACCGTGACGGGCGGCACAGGCTCGCGCCAGCGTCCGGTGATGATCTCGACGAGATTGATGGCGATGAGAAGCAGAAAACTGCCGCCGACTGTGAATAGTCCGATGACGGAGATCGTCAGCAAGAACTCGAAAAAGACGCGCACGATAGGGATGATGATCAAAGGTGCATTCCTTTTCCGGGCCTCGCTTGCAGCTCTGTTCTTGAAGGCAGATTGCTGATCTGCGCGAGAACGGTCGAGATCTCCGACATCGCCCGAGATCTTACAAAAGGACGGTGTGCGAAGCGTCTTGCCGCTGGGCCTAGACTGAAATTATCCGAGCTTTGAACTTGAACACAAAAAGCGGGTTCGAAACAAGCTAGGAATAAACACATTCCCTTCATCGTACCCGTTCGTTTGTTTCTGGTACGTTCGCTTCGATACGCGCCATGATCCGATCATAGAGACGAGCCGGCAAGAAGCGGCCGAGCGAGGCAGCGGCATAGAGCGGCCAGGGAAAGGCAATCGTCGCTTTGCCTCTGGCGAGCCCGTTTTTGATGATCCTGGCAGCGGCCGTGTCGCTGATTTCAAATGGCTTCATCGCCGTGATGGAGTCGTTCAATGGCGTCTTCACGAATCCTACGATTGCGAGACAAATCGTGAGCCCATGCGGTTCGAGCCGGCCGCGCAAAGACTCGGCATAGGCGTGTACAGCCGCCTTGCTCATGCAATAGGCCGGCGAATAGGGCAGGCCGCGCAGGCCCGCCATTGAGCCGATGAAGACGATCTGACCGGCGCCGCGCGCGCGCATCGGTCCGAGCAAAGGCTCAACCGTATTCAATACACCAAAGAGATTAGTGGCCAAAAGGGCGCGGACGGCCTCCGGCTCCTCGATGTCGACATTGGGCGCAAGCCCTGTGGTAATGCCGGCGTTGGCGATGACGAGATCGATGGGATCGTCTTTGTCCACCGCCGCAATAGCAGATGCCATGGCATCGCGATCGCGCACATCGAGGCGCATCGGCGATGCCTCGGCGCCTTTGGCACATACTGCCGCGATCGTGTCGGCGAGACGTGTTTCATCGCGTCCGACGAGATGCAGGCGATTGCCCGGCTCGGCATAGGCAAGCGCCAGCGCGCGGCCGATGCCGCTCGAGGCGCCCGTGATGAGGATCGATCGCGGTTCGCGCATCTCAGGCGCCCGGCTTTTGGATCGTCACCGCTTCAGCGAGCATAACAAGCTCGCGTTTTTCATTATGCATCATGAGACGCAGAAGAAAGGTCGTCGGATCGCCTTTCGAAACTTGCGCGACACGGCCGGAGAATTCGCCGGTCTCGCCGACATAGAGGGGGCGAATGAATTTCGCCGAGAGGCGGATGACGGAGAGATCGGGCCGCCAGGCCGCGAGCGCCGGGATGAAGCGGCTCATCAACAGCATGCCGTGGACGGGCGCGCCGGACAGGCCGGCCTTCTGCGCCAGCCCCACATCGAGGTGGATCGGATTGGAGTCGCCGGAGGCTTCCGCATAACGGCGCAACTCATCGATTCCGCAGGGAATGAAGGCGTGTGGTGCGAATTTTTCGCCGACTTGCGGCGCTTGCGGCAGAGCGCTCATGTGCCGCTCGCAATCGCGCTGGCGGGAATGATCCGCAGGATCATTTCGCTGCGCAGACAGATCGTGTCCTGGCCGATTTCGGCGCGCAGGACGATCCGCTGCGGTTCGTATTCGCGCGTGATATCGACCGTCATCTGATAATCGGTGTCGGTTGCGAGCGCGCAGAGATAATCGAAGCTTTGCGATTCATGCAGGGGAATCGAAGGCTCGGAGCCGAGCAGGCTTTCTGCTGCTGCGCGAATGTCGGGCCGGGCAAACCAGCGCACCGGAAAAGTGAAAGGCACCGCTTGATCGGCGGGGGCAAAGGTCTCGGCGCGGAAGGCTTCGACCTCTTGCGCCGTGGCGCGCACCGTGAATGGACCGATCTTCAATATCGATGGCGCCGGCTGAGTGCCTTGCGGCACTGCCGTTGCGCCATCAGGCACTTGCGATGGCATTGGGTTTAAGCCGCTTCCGCGCGGCGCACCAGCAGACACGCATTGATGCCGCCGAAGGCGAAGGAATTCGAAATCGCGGTGCGGATCGGCATTGGCCGCGCCTCATTCGGCACGCAATCGATGGGGCACTTCTCGTCCGCGACATTCCAATTGATCGTCGGCGGCGCGATATTTTCGCGAACCGCGCCGATCGTCACGATGAGCTCGAGCGCACCGCCGGCGCCCAGGCCGTGGCCATGGATCGGCTTCGACGAGGAGACGGGAATCTGTGGCAAGCGCTTGCCAAAGATCATGCCGAGCGCTTCGGATTCGGTTGAATCATTCACCGTCGTGCCGGTGCCATGCGCATTGACGTAGTCGATCTCATCCGGCGAGACGCCGGCATCTTCCAGCGTGTAGCGCATCGAGGCGGCAGCCCCGACAGCGTCGGGACGCACCGGGTCCTTCGCATCGCTCGACGTGCCATAGCCGGCCAGTTCGATGATCGGTGTCGCGCCACGCGCGGCGGCGATCTCTTCGGCTTCGAGGACGAAGACGCCGGCACCGGCGCCGAGCACCATGCCGTTGCGGTCTTTCGAAAAGGGCCGGCACTTCGTCGGCGTCAGCACGCGCAGGCCTTCCCAGGCGAGCATCGCACCGATCGTCACGCAATCTTCCGTGCCGCCGACGATCGCGCGATCGATCATGCCGGAACGGATCATATGGAAGCCGACACCAATTGCCTGCGTCGCGGAGGAACAGGCGCTAGCGATCGCAAAGCAGGGGCCGGTCGTCCCATAGCGCATGCTGATGGTTGAAGGGCAGGCGCTGGCGATGAGCCGCGGCACGGTGAAAGGATCGGGGCGGCCTTGCCCCATATTGACCGAGTAAAGCCCTTCCTCGATCGAATTCATGCCGCCGATGCCGGTGCCGAAGATCGAGGCGACGCGCGGTCCTTGCCGTTCGTCGCGCGAAATCCCGGCTTGCGCCATCGCTTCGTCGGCCGAGACGATCAGATAGCTCGTCACCGGATCGCAGAAGGGCAGCAGCGGGCCTTCGATATAATCGGCGGGATTGAAATCACGCACCTGCGCCGCGATCTTGATGCGGTTGCGCGACGGACGCGGAAAGGTCACGTCGCTGATGCAAGAGCGTCCGTCGCGGGCCGCCTCCCATAGGGTGTTGGCTCCGATGCCGGCAGCCGAAACAGCCCCCATGCCGGTGATGACGACCCGTCTTGCTGCGGCCATTTCGCTTGATCTCTGGTTGTTTGGCGCGTTCAGGCGCTAGCTTCGGGAGCAGCGGCCTGACCGGCAGCGGCTTTTTCTTTGCTGATATAGGTTGCCATGGCCTCGATCAGACTTTTGACGTCCTTCGCCTCGTGGAACGGACCGTCCATCGGAATATAGACGTCGAACTTCTCTTCGAGCGCCGTCAGGATCATGACGATGTCGATCGACTTCAGGCCCAAACTCTCGATCGTTGCGTCGGGCTGGACCTTCTCTCGATCAATCATGCCTTCAGTCACGATCACATCGACGATCTGATCAACAAGCTCGGAATGGTCGGGAATTTGCGTGTCCACCGATGACTCCCTTGGTCACTCTTGGCCACCCAATTGAGACAGGGCGGGATTGATTAGCGCATTTTGCTGATGGCGTCTCGCTTCGCAAACGAAGCCGGCAGACTGTCATAGCTCGAAAAGATTTTACGCGACAGGCGGTTCCGCTCAAGCAAAAACGCAGCCTGCCGCGCCATTAATTCTTGGTGCTTTGGTTTTCCATTTGCTGTTTCAGCACGAGAAGCTTCGCAAAGGGCGAATTGGGATCGGGCTGGCGCTCCCGTTCGCGCGGCTTTTCGCTCGAAACGAAGGCATTGGCGCGGCGCTCACGCCGGTCGTCATTGTGGGGGCGGTTATGCCGCATACCATCGCGGCCATTGTCCCGGCGTTGCTCGCCGCGGGTTTCGTCCTTCCGTTTATCGAAGGATTTCTCGTCACGGCGCCGCTCATGCGGTCGGTCTGACCGTTTGTCGGGCCGCGGTTTTGTTGCCTCGTTGGCCGCTGCTGCGACCTCCGCGGGCGCGCCTTCGCTGGGCACGGGCGCGTTCGCGGCATGCCGATGCCTCGCATTGCGCTGCTGCTGCGGCGCGCCGCGCTGCTGTTGCTTCGCCTGCTGCGGCCGCCCCCGATCGCGTCTTTGATGCTGACGGTGCGGGCGCCACACTTCGATCAGCGGTTCATCTGCCTCCACGCTTGCTGCCGCGGCGCTTGAATCGTCTGCGGCGACAGTTTGCTCTTGCGCAGCTTCGCCGGCAGACGCGGCATCGGCCGCATCGACCGCGGCTGGTGCCGTCGCTTGGATTTCCGCGAAAACGCTGGGGTCTTCTATATTTTCGGCCGCAGGAGCGCTGGCATACATCGCAGCTTCTTCGGCTGTTTCTTCTGGCTCCGGCACAGTTTCTTCTGCCGCGGGCGCTTCGGCCCTCAAATGCGATGCGGATTCGTCCACAACTTCCACAGCTGCTTCTGCTTTGGCGCTCGCTGCGGCTTCTTCGGTTTCAGCTGTGTCGCCGACAACCTCAGTGGATTCACCTGTAGACTCGCTCACCGTTCCGGCCGTTTCAGCGGCGACTGGATGCGCTGGTACTTGCGGTGCCAGCGGAACGAGCGGAACGGTAATCGCCGGTCCCTTGCGCTGTTCGCTCACATAGCCGAGCGCACGCAGGATCGAAGCGAAGCTTTCACCCGAGCAGCCGACGAGCGACGTCATGCCGACAGTGACGACGAAACCATCGCGGTCGGCGGAGCCGGGCGGCGGTTCGCCTGCGGTGAGGCCCGGACGATAGGCGACTGCCGGGCGAATGAGATCGGCGAGACGCTCCAGAATGTCGACGCGCACGGCGCGGTCACCGCAGACGCGGAAACCGGCGACGCGATAAAAACTCTTCGGAATGTCCTTGTCAGCGACGAAGGAGGTGCGGCCCGAGGCGGCGAGATGCGGCACTTCGGCGAGCGCTTTTTCGCTTTCCTGGCCTTCGTTCTTCAAGGCCCACAGCTGCACGGCCAGGGCGCGGGGTGCGGGCTTCATGAGAGCTGGCAGATAGAGATGATAGGCGCCGAAACGCACGCCGAATTTGCGCAGCGCGCCGCGCGCTTCTTGCGAGAGACCTTTGACGTCTTCGGCGACTTGCGTGCGGTCGAGAACGCCGAGCGCTTCGGCGATCTGGAAAGCGACGCCTCGCGCAATGCCTTCGAGCCCATCGCCTTTTTCGAGATCGAGAAGCGGGCCGAGCAGGCGCTTGGTATGCTGGGTCAGCCAGAGGCCGAGACGCCTCTGCACCATGTCGAGCGCTGCGCCACTGAGCTGTTCATCGGCGAGCACGGTGATGCGAGGCTCGAGAAGCTTTTCGCCGGTCGCAATTTTGCCGATCGGTTCGCCGAGCCAGCGGATCAGACCATCATTGGCGAGGACGAAGGCCTCGTCGACCGCTTCATGGACGCGCGTGGCGCGGCTCTCGATCTCGCTCGCCAGCGCCTTTTGCGCGGCGGTGTTGAGGGCCTTGGCTGTCTCGCCGACGGCCTGCGGGTCGAGGCTGAAGCGAAAGCCGGACAATTGTCCGACGTGCTGCCCCTCGACCATGACGTCGCCGCCGGTAATGATTTCCGCTTCCAACATCGCGTTCTCTCTCAAACGGCGCATCAGCACGCTCGTCCGCCGGTCGACAAACCTTTGGGTGAGACGTTCGTGCAGAGCGTCCGACAAAGTGTCCTCTACCCGACGCGCGACGCCCTGCCAATGCTCCGGATCGCGCAGCCAATCTGGTCGGTTGGCCACAAATGTCCAGGTCCTGACCTGCGCAATGCGGGCGGAAAGCGTATCGAGGTCGCCATCCACCCGGTCGAGTTCAGTCAAATTCCGGGCAAACCAATCCTCCGGAATATGACCGGCCCGCACCACGAAGCCGTATATCGACAAAGCGAGTTCCGAGTGCGCGGCCGGTGATACTTTCCGATAATCCGGTATTTGGCAACAATCCCAGAGTCTTGCGACATCCGCCCGGGTCTTGGTCTCGCGCCGCACCTTATCATCGCGCGCGGCGATATCGAGCACCATCTGGTCTTCGGCCAGCGGCGCCCGGGTCAAGCCCTGTTCCCTGGGGAGAACATCAAGCGAGCCCGCCAGATCGGCGATCGACGAAAAATCCAGGTCCGTATTGCGCCATTGGAGCATGGTAACCGGGTCGAAACGATGGTCTTCGAGAGCTTCGACCAATTCAGGCTCGAATGCCGGGCAGCGGCCCGTCGTGCCGAATGTCCCATCACGCATGTTGCGGCCGGCGCGCCCGGCAATCTGACCGAATTCCGCCGGAGTCAGATGCCGATATTGCCAGCCATCAAATTTGCGATCGGATGCAAATGCAATGTGATCGACGTCGAGATTGAGGCCCATGCCGATGGCGTCGGTGGCGATCAGATAATCGACATCGCCATTTTGATAAAGGTCGACCTGCGCGTTGCGCGTGCGCGGCGACAGGGCGCCCAGCACCACAGCCGCACCGCCACGCTGGCGCCTGATCCATTCGGCGATCGCATAAACCTCTTCGACCGAGAAGGCGACAATCGCGCTGCGCGGCGGCAGCCGCGAGATCTTGCGCTCACCGGCAAAGCTCAGTGTCGACAGCCGCGGCCGCACGATGATCGGCGCCCCGGGCAAGAGCGTTTCGATCGCCCGCCACATGGTCGAAGCGCCGATGAGCAGCGTCTCCTCCGTACCACGGCGATTGAGCAGGCGGTCGGTGAAAATATGGCCGCGATCGAGGTGGGCGGCGAGTTGGATTTCGTCGATGGCGACGAAAGCGAAGCTGCGGTCGCGCGGCATCGCCTCGACGGTCGAGATCCAATAGCGCGCGCCTTTCGGCTTGATCTTTTCTTCGCCGGTGATGAGGGCCACGGCCTCACTGCCGACGCGCGCCACGACGCGGTTATAGATCTCGCGTGCGAGCAGCCGCAGCGGCAGTCCGATGACGCCATTGTCGTGCGCCAGCATGCGCTCGATCGCATAATGCGTCTTGCCCGTGTTCGTCGGGCCGAGCACGACCGACACGCCGCGTGCGCGTTCGAGCGGATGCAATTGCGAAGCCGGAATAGGGACGTTCATCGATCGGGCGTTTCGCCTCGTAAGAAGGAGCGCTCCTCGAGAGCATCCTGCGCAAAAATGTGTGCGGTTTTGCGCATGAACGATGCTCTAGATTTTTGATTCTAGATCATCTTTTCCGCGTTCAAATGAGGTCGCTCGAACGCGGGATGATCTAGTGCCGGCTTGCACCGGCCGCTTTCGCCTCCAGGCGAAAAAAATCTTTCGTCAGCCGCGGCGGCCATCCCGCCTGTGAGGCTCGCAAGCCATTCGTTTACGGCCCGACCGTTACCGGGTCTCTATCATATCGCGAATCCCCCGAATCTTTCATACTTCGAACGAGGCGGGAACGAATCCGGCCCGAATCGCTGACTCGGGGGCAGTCAAGCTTTGTTCCCTACGAGATATCGATTGCACGGGAAAACTGGCCCTAGAAGTTGTGGATTCGGCGATTCTTGCGCGATTCGACGGGCGCATTTTTCGGAGGCGCTGACGGACTCCGAATCGATCCCGTGTCAACAGGCCTGCTCAGCTTTCTTTTGGGCTTCAATTTTCCTGGACCTGGGGAAAATAGGTCTCCCGCATCCGCTTCACATAGGCGACGAGATTGATGTGGCGCTCTGCTGCCGCCCGTACCGGGCTGTCGAACAACGGGCAGAGAATACCGAGCAGCATGCCGAAGACCGTTGCATCGGCGCCGCAGGGTTTGTCGCCCATGATATATGGCTTCTCGCCCAGGATGGCCGCCAACGCCTCAATGTCGCGAATGCCAAGCTCTTCGATCTCGGCCGGAGTATGCCGGCCGAAGCCCTGCGCCTTGAGGACTTTCATGACTTTCTGGCGGACGAGGCCGCGCACGACCGGCCGCATCGCCGCGGGCACGCGTTCGAAGAAACATGCCGGCCCCTTGACGAAATTGGCGGAATCGCGCCAGCGCATGTCGACGCAGACGAAATAGAGATGCTCTTCGCACATCTTCTCGATCGCCCAGGCGACCGCGCGCTGTTCGGCGGAGAGGCCGGCATCGAAATCGAAGCCGTATTTCTTTTCAATGTGAAAGCGGATGAAGGTCGTATCGGGGATGATCATGCCGTCATCCTCGATATAGGGCAGCTTGCCTTTCGGCGCTTTCGTGAAGCCCTCGCTATTTTCCGTGTAGGGGAGGCCGGCGAGCTTCAGAAGCACCATGGCCTTCGTCACGAAAGGGCTCGCGTCGGGAAGGCCGAATAAAGGTCCAAATGTATAAAGGGTAATCATCGAGGTGCGCCCTAGGAGCCGATCGGCTCGATTCAAAACCTAGGAGCATGTCCTTTGTCGGAAAAGTCGAACAACTTTTCCGGGACATGCTTCTAGAGCCGATCCCGATCAAATGGCATTGCTTCGCGATCCATGTGATCGGGACAATCGGCTCGGTTCAAAATCTGGGAGCATGTCCCCGAAAAGTCGAACAACTTTTCCGGGACATCCTCGAAAACGCACCCTTATAACGCAGCCGCGCGGCGGCTCAATGTTCACCGGCTCCAATGTTCACCGGCTCAATGTCCGACGGCTGAGTGTTCCCGCTTGGCGGTGATGGGATCGTGCTCGATCGTGAATTCCGTTGCCTGGACTTCGGCCACGCCCGCGAGCGTCTTCAGCTGCACGCGGAAGGGCACGACGATATGTGCCCCCTCGACTGGTGCGAGCCAAGCTTCGATCTCGCGGTTCTGCGCCATAAAGCGCGTCGATTCGGAGTCGATCTTGTGGCCGGCGATCGGCCGGTAACGCACGGCGCAGACCGAGACGGGGCCGGCATAGCCCGGCACCGAGACTTGCTGGGTGCGGACGTAGCTCATGATCAGATCGAAACGCACCACGCCGTCAAAGATCGGCAAAGTGCGGTCGCAGGCGGCCGGCCCGACGAGCGACTCGCCGGGCGGCACAGCCATGATCAGCGCGCTGATCGGATCGAGAATATTGCGCTTGTTCGCTGCCGTGACGGGGACGCGGTCGTAAATGTCCTCGAAAGGCGGGGTGATGTCGACCGCCCGAACCGTGCCGGCATTGAGCGCCATGCGCAGCGTGCGAGTCATATGGTCATTGGCGGAACTCGTCGCATAGGCCGAGGGCAGCACCGTATTGCGGCGGATGAAGCCGGAGGACTGCAGCGCCATGCGGACATGCGCGACCCAGGAGGCGACGCCGGTCAGGCGCGCATTGAGGCCGATCTGGTAATTGGCCTGCTCGATCGAACCGTGGGCGGTCGCTTCGCCGATATGCAGGCCGATGAGACTCACCGAATAGCGCGCGCGGACGGTCTCGGCTATCGCCGCGCTTTGGCCGGCCAGAACGAGGCCCATGAGCGGGACGAGGAGGCGGGCGCAAAAGAACAAGGACATAGAGGAAAACCGTCGATTCCCGGAGCCTAGTGGGCTGCTCTGACGGGCAAATCGGCCCGTTTCAAGGCCGAGCTTTACCGGAAATTTCGGCGATTCGGGAGATCACGGTTTTGTCATGGGGTGAGGTTGGGGGCGCTTTGCTTGCGAATAGAAAACTTTGACTCTCGTATCCCACGTTATTCCCGCTCCGGCACCGGGACATTGAAACCGTTGAGCGTCGTCGAGACGAGGCAATAGAGGCCGACGAGATAGATCAGCTCATTGGCGCCATGCTGGCCGAAGGTGTCGACCGCCAGCCGGTAGATCGGCTCTTGCAGCACGCCGCCATTCACCAGCGCGAAGGCGAGATCATAGGCGATGCCTTCTTCCTTGGTGAGATCGGCTGGGCGCGATCCGGAGATCAGCGTCGCCAGGCGTTCTTCCGACATATGCTCCTTCTCGGCGACGGCGATATGCGCGTAGATTTCATAGGCCGCATTGAAATGCGCGCCGGTCGTGAGAATGGCGATCTGCCGGACCGGATCGGGCAGAGTGGCTTCCATTGTCATCGCCTTGGTCAGATCCCAAATCGCTTTGCCGATCCGCGGCTCATGCAGCCAGGGATTCCACGGGCCCATCAAAGCGCCGGCCTGCGGCGCACCTTCGGGAACGACGGTGAGGAAGGCGTTGAAGTTCGAACCGATGCCCGCCTTCATATCGGCATAAAGGGACTTCTGTTCGTCGCTGAGATCTTGCGGGGAGATGAGAGGCAAACGCATGATCGCTCCTTAACGGCTGTGGGAGCTTCCGCCCTGTCGCGCAGGCCGCTTATGTGATGCGGCACTTTCAAAGGGTCGGTCTGTACGCCATGAACATGTCAAGCTATTGGTCAGGACTGAAGCTCTACATTAGGCGCATGTTTCGCGGAGCGGCGCATGCTGACGCTTTATTCCTATCCTGAATTGTTCGGCGTCGCCGACAATAATGGCTATGGGCTGAAGGTCTATGCCTTCCTGCGACTGTGCGGTGTTCCGTTCCGCCACGAACATGTCGTCGATACGTCGAAGGCGCCGCGCGGACAGTTGCCATATATCGTCGATGACGGCGAGACGATCGGCGACAGCGATACGATCATCGCCTTTCTGACGCAGAAATATGGGCTGACGCTCGATCAGGGGCTCACGACGCAACAACGCGACATGAATCTGCTCATCACGCGCATGCTCGATGATCTCTATTGGGTGATGTCCTATTCGCGCTGGAAGGACGAACGCTTCTGGCCGCAGTTCCATGATGCGCTGCTGGCGCAGCATCCGAGCCTCACCGAAGCCGATCTGCAAAAAGCGCGCGATTTCAATGTGCAGCGCTATTATTTCCAGGGCATCGGCCGTTATGCGCCGGATGCCGCTTTGGCGCGCGGCCTTGCCGATCTCGATGTCCTTGGAAATTTCGTGCCGGCAGAAGGATTTTTGCATGGGCCGAAGCCGACGAGCATCGATGCCGGCATCTATGGCTTCATCGCCAATATTTATTTTTACGACATCGATACGCCGTTGAAGCAATCCGTGTTCGCGAAGCCAAATCTGGTGCGCCATTGCACGGCGATTCATGCCGCCATAAGCGCGGCCATGAGATGAGCTGATGGACATGAGCTGATTGCCGGCTTTTCGGCACCATCGCCTGCGGTAAAAAGCATCATCGCGCATCTTATTTTGTGCTCATCTGCCGTTCAGGATCGCGGGGCGATGTTCGAGTTGTCTGCTCACACCCCGCTTTCTTTCCCTTCTTTTCTGCAAGGAAGATACGATGAGGACACTTCCCGCCAAACTTGTCCTATGCGCTTCGTCGCTGGCATTGTCGTTTGCAACGGCCGTTGTCGCGATCCCGCCCGCGCATGCGCAAGAAGTCGCCTGTCCTGCGCCTGTCGTCGTGCAGGAAGCACCGCCGCCGTTGCCGACCTATGAGCAGCCGCCGATTCCTGCCCCCGGCTATCTTTGGACGCCCGGCTATTGGCGCTGGAGCGACGACGAGGATGATTATTACTGGGTGCCGGGTGTGTGGGTCGAGCCGCCGCGGCCCGGTCTGTTGTGGACGCCCGGCTATTGGGGCTGGGCCAGCGGCTCCTACATCTACCACCCCGGTTATTGGGGCGAGCACGTCGGCTTCTACGGCGGCATCGACTATGGCCATGGCTATAACGGCAATGGCTTTTACGGCGGACGCTGGCGGAATGGCACCTTCTTCTACAACCGTTCTGTCACCAACATCACCAATGTGCACGTCACCAACGTCTATGAAGAGAAGGTGATCGCGCCGAAGACGACCACCAACGTCAGCTTCAATGGTGGCCGCGAAGGCGTGCAGGCACGTCCGACGCCGGAGCAAAAAACCTTCGCGAAGGAACAACATTTTGCCGTGACGGCGCAACAGCAGACCCATATCCAGGCAGCGGCTAAGGACCCGGCGCAGTTCAACAAGACCAATCAGGGCAAGCCGCAGGTTGTGGCGGCTCCCAAGCCGGGCGTGATCAAAGCCGCGACGCCGGCACCGGCCGGCAATCAGCAGGGCGAAAAGCCCACCGTGCCGGGCCAACCCGCGCCGCAGGCATTGCCCGCCACCGGCGGCCAGCCGAAACCGCAAGGGCTCCAAGAGCATCCCGCAGCGGGCGGCCAAGCCGTCCAGCCTGGCGCGCATCATGAAAGACCTGCAGGTGCCGTGCCGCAAGGCGGCAAGCCGCCAGCGGCCATGCATGAGGAAAAGCCCGCTGTGACGCCGCCGCAACCGCATGCCGGAAAGCCGCCGGCCATGCATGAGGAGCGCGCGATGCCGAAGGCGCCGGCGGCCACCCCCGCACATCCGCCGGCAGCGCATGTGGAACCGCATGCGCCCGCGGCGCATCCGCCTGCAGCGATGCATGCCGAGCCGCATCCGCCTGCAGCGATGCACGCTGAGCCTCACCCGCCCGCCGCCATGCATGCAGAACCGCATCCGCCTGCGGCGCATCCGGAACCGCACCCGCCGACGCCACATCCAGCTGCGCATCCAGCCGCGCCGCATCCGGCTGCGCATCCGGAGGAAAAGAAAGAAGAGCACAAATAGAACGCTCCGACAGCGTCATGCGCGGGCTTGACCCGCGCATCCAGGCATCACTGATTACAGCTTGGTGTATGGATGGCCGGGTCATAGGGCGTCCGGAAGGACGCCCGTCTTTCGGCGGGCTATGCCCGGCCATGACGCCCATTCGATTTTGCGCTGGATGCTCGCGCTACTCGACCCGCACCAAGACGCTGTCGGACGCGCCCTTCGCATCGATGATCGAGACGCGGGCGAATCCGGCACCGTCGGGCGCCCAGTTCGACTCGCGTCGCAGATCAGGCGAGCCGATCGGTGCGCCATTGACGATCCAGGTGAAGGGCGGCACCCCGCCCTCTGCTTTCAAGGCCAGCGGACTTGTGGCCGCTTTATCATGGGCGCCATTATCGGTGAGGCCGAGATCGACCTTCGCGCCTTGCGGCGGATAGACGATTTTGAGCGCCGCCGTGTCTGTTGCAGCAGTTGTCTTCGGTGCATCTTGGCGCAAATGCCGTAACGGCGGCGGCAGTTCGGCGGTCGTACGTGCGATCAGCACGCCTTTCGGTCGTGGCAGTGTCTCATAGGTCGCGCCGATGCGCGCGAAAGCATCGAACAGAATGGGCGCTGCCGCCACACGGCCGACAAGGCCGGGCACAGCCGCATTGTCGGGCCGTCCAACCCAAACACCGATCGTCGTGTCCTTGTCGAAGCCGACCGCAAAAGCATCGCGATAGCCGTAGGATGTGCCGGTCTTGAAGGCGATCCTGCCGAAGGGCGCATTGTCGGGCGGCGGCGCGCCGCGCAGAATATCGGCAACATACCAAGCAGCGACCGGCTCGGTCACACGCCGCAAAGGAAGTTTCGCAGCAAGCGCCTCTTCGTCTTGCCGCTCGACAAGCGGCGGGACGGTGCCGCCGCGCGCCATGCCGACATAGAGCCGGGTCAGGTCGATCAGCTTGATCCCGAGGCCGCCGAGGCCGATTGCCAGGCCGGGCGGCGCGTCTTTCGGTAGAACGATATCGGCGCCGGCACTGTGCAGCCGCGCCAGAAAACGCGCCGGGCCGACGGGATCGAGCAGTTCGACCGCCGGCAGGTTGAGCGACATCTGCAGCGCG
The DNA here is from genome assembly GCA_964644615.1 of uncultured Methylovirgula sp. Lineage (GTDB taxonomy): Bacteria > Pseudomonadota > Alphaproteobacteria > Rhizobiales > Beijerinckiaceae > Methylovirgula. The sequence continues at coordinate 71,714 of CAZXXA010000013.1, forward strand.
TGGCGTGCCGTGACATTGCCTTCATAGCCGAGCGTGAAGTCCTCCGGCGCATAGAGCCCGTAGCGCACCGGCCGGTCTTCCAGCATGGTCTCGGGATGCGCGAGGCCCCATTCGAAGGCGAGCGCATAGATGAAGGGCTTCAGCGCCGAGCCCGGCGAGCGCAGCGCCTGCGTCATGTCGATCGCACCGGCCCGCGCCGCATCGAAATAATCGGCGCTGCCGACATGCGCGCGGATCTCGCCGCTCTTATTGTCGACAATGAGAATGGCGACGGAGAGTTTGGCGCCGAGCCGCTGCGCCGCATCGCGCGCCAGCGATTCGAGCGAACTCTGCCAGGCCGCATTCAGGGTCAGACGGTAGGTCTGTCTCTTCGGCTCGGCGCGCAGCGCCTCTTCCGCAGCATGCGCGGCCAGCGTCGGGAAGGCGCGGCGTATATGCGGCACAGTCTCATGCTTGGCCGCGTCGCGTTCCGCCTTGGTGATGACGCCGCGATGATAGGCACGATCGAGCACGCGGTCGCGCGCGGTGCGCGCTGCATCGGGGAAACGGTCGGGGCGCCGTGCTTCCGGTGACTGCGGCAGCGCGACGAGGAGGGCGGCTTCCGCAATCGTCAGCCGCTTCGGCTCCTTGCCGAAATAGGCGAGGCTTGCGGCGCGGACGCCTTCGATATTGCCGCCATAAGGCGCAAGCGCGACGTAGAGATCGAGAATCTCCTTCTTGCTGTGACGGCGTTCGAGTTCGACGGCGCGCACCATCTGGCGCAATTTCGCAGCGAAGGATTTTTCCGATCTCGGCTTTGGCGCGGGATGAGGAAAAGGGGTTGCCGGTTTTCCGCCCGCATCTCGCTCCACATTTTTTGAATCGATCACGTGCATGACTTTGGATTGATCCAATCCAAAGTCATCGTGATCTAATAGCCGCGCCACCTGCATGGTGAGTGTCGAGGCGCCAGAGACGATGTGGAAATGCGTGACGAGCTGGCCCGCGGCGCGCAACACCGCTTCCGGATCGACGCCGTGATGCTGATAAAAGCGCCGATCCTCATAGGCGAGCAGCATGGCGAGCAAGCGCGGATCGACATCCTCGATCTTCGCCGGCAGGCGCCAGCGGCCGTCCGCCATGGTGAAGGCGCGCAGCAGCGTGCCATTGCGATCGACAACAGTCGGCGAACTGCGGGCCGCTTCATCGAGCTTCAGCGGCCCGAGCGCCGCGAGATAGGCGCGAGCGCCGATCCAGCCGCCGAGCCCGGCTCCACCCAGAACCGCCAATATGAGGGCGATCCAGATCCTGCGTTTCATTTTGCCGGTGCCACGTCGAGCGTTCCGAAGGCGGTGCGGCCGTAGCGCTGCGGCCTGTACATGTCTTCGATCGTCGCCGAGGGAAGCACATAATGGCCGGGCGTCACCGCGCGGACGATATAGGCGAGGCTGAAGACCGCCTTCGCCTTGCCGTCGCGGTTGAAGGCGGCGGCAAAGCGGTCGTCATGGAACTCGGTGTAGGCCGACTGCACGTCGCTCTTGATCCAGGAGAGCGCATCGACGGAGCCGCCGTCGAAGAGATCCGGGTTCTCGATCTCAAGGCCTGCGGGCAGGGGATCGGTCAGAATCAATCGCGCATAGGCCGCTTCCGTTTCCGTCACTTTCAAGGTCACGACGAAACGGTCGTTCTGCTTGATCTTGGTCGGATCGAGCGGATCGCCCGTCAAAGTGTAATAGGCGCGCTCGATCTGATAGCCCTTGCTGGCCGCGCCTTCGGGCTGTTTCGGATTCCCACGCGTGGTCAGCACGACCTGCGTCGCCGTCGGGCTTGTATTGGTGATCTTCACTGTCTTGGCGTTGAGCGCCGCCGTCGCCCAGGTGCCGTAGAAAGCGCCCTTATGCGCGACGCCGTTGACGTCGACGCTGATGGTCGAGGCCCTATCGGCCATGGCTTCGGCGGCAAGCACCATCCAGGCGTTTTCCTGCGTGCTGGTGATGTCGATCGCGGCTTGCGCATTTTCGACGATGCGAACTGCGGCGTCGATATCGCCCGCCGCAGCGCGTGCTTCCGTCGCGAGCGCCAGGACGGCGGCGCTGTCGCGCAGCCGCGAGCCGAAGTCGGGCCGCGAGAACAGCGAGTCGTGTTCGGACGCAAGGGTCTCGTCGGCGGCGGTGAAGACTTTGGCCGAACGGTTGCGGTCACCCAGCAAGGCGAGTGCGGCGCCGAGCTGCGCCCGCGCCATCGGGCTTTGGAAGTTGGCGAGCTGCGTATCGGTGAGATAGCGCAGATCGCTCATGACCGGACGGCCATTGCGCGCCAGCACATAGGTCGCATAGGCGAGCGGTGCCGCTTGCCCGGCTTCGACCTCGCTCGTGTTGGCAACATAATTGCGCAGACGTTCGATGGCGGCGTCGAAGGCCTTCTGCGGCACGGCGTAGTTCTGCTCGCGCGCCCGCGTCAGGAAATCGGTGACATAGGCATGCAGCCACATGTCGTCCGTGTCGCTCGCGGCCCAGAGGCCGAAGGTGCCGTTCGCATCCTGCCGCGCCAGGAGCTTGTCGATTGTCGCGCGAATGCGGTCCGGAATGCCGGTGTCGATCGGCAGCCCTTCAAGATTGCTGAGCTTGTTGACATAGAGGAGCGGCAGCGCCCGGCTCACAAGTTGCTCGGAACAGCCGAACGGATAGGTGTCGAGCGCTTGCAGAAGCGCCGCGACATTGAGGCCGGTGATCGGCGAGAGGGCCGCCGAAACACTGCCCGTGCCGGGCAGGAATTCGGCAAGCAGATCGTTCGACACCACGAGGCTCTCGCCCGGAGCCAGCGATTTGACGATTCGCCGGTAGAGCGGGGCGGTACCGGGCTCGACGCCGAGCGCGATCGCCTGCGCCAGCTCGAGATTGGGCCCATGCAGCTTGATGTCGAAATCGGCACGGCCGATGGCGGTCGCGCTCACCGGCAATCTCAGCGAGACGCGTTTGCCCGAATCGAGGTGGATCTTCTTATGCGCCTCGGCGCCCATAGCGACCGGCCCTTCCGCCGTTACGTCGAGCGTGTAATCGCCAGCCGGCGCCTCGACATTGTTGATGTCGAGGGTGAGTTGTGCGCGGTCGTTGAGATCGAGGAAGCGCGGCAAGGTCGCCTGTACGACGATCGGATCGCGCACCACGACATCGGCCGATGTGCTGCCGAGCTTGGTTTGCGTCCAGGCCACCGCCATCAACCGCACGCTGCCGTTGAAGGCGGGGAGATCGAAGGTGACATTCGCCTTGCCTTGCGCATCGAGTTTCACGACTCCGGAGAACAAGGCGAGCGGCGGCTGCGTCGGCAGATTGCCTTGCATGGCGGCACCCGCGTCGCCGCCGGAACGGATCGCGCCCTTGGTGCCCTGCATGCCGTCGATCAGATAGCCATAGAGGTCGCGGATTTCCGGCCCCAACTGCCGCTGGCCGTAAAAATAGCCGAGTGGATCGGGCGTCGGATAATGAGTGAGATTGAGAATGCCGACATCCACGGCGGCGAGCGTCACATAGGCTTCCTCCCCCGCGCTCAGCCCGGCGACGGTGATCGGCACCTGCCAATGCTGGCGCGGCTGCGTCTTCTGCGCGACGCCGAGCGACACATCGAGCTTGTGGCTGGCGCGGTCGACGCCGAACCAGGCGAGGCCGAGCGCGCGGCCGGGCATGCGCTTGGCGACTTCATCGAGCGGCCGATGCGCGAAGACGACGGCATAGGCGCCGGCGCCCCAATCGCTGCCGACCGGCATATCGACGACATTGTCGCCCTTCTTGAGATCGACGACCTTCGACGTCAGCAATTCGTCGCCGAGGATGGCGACCGTCGCCGTGCCGCCGGCGCGCGCGGCGATGCCGATCTTCATCGTCTCGCCTTGTTTGTAATCGGCCTTGTCGAGCGTGACGTCGAGGACGTCAGGCGTGTCGGCAGTCGTATCGCCGCCCCAGCCCGCGAAGAAGCTGACGCTCGTCGGTGCGTCCTCGGGATTGCTGCTTCTGACGTCGAGTCGGTAACTGCCGAATTGGACCGGCGCCGAGATCTTCGCGACTTGTGTTGGATCGAGATCGATCGAACCTTCGGCGATACGGCGGGAGGATTTGATTTTCTCAAAGCCCCATTGGCCGTTCTGATTGTACCATTGATAGTCGGTGCTGACGCGGTAGAGCTGCCAGGAGACATTCTTGCGCGCCGCGCGTTTGCCGTCGGAGGCGACCGCGATCACGTCGAAATTGGCCACCGCGCCTTCGCCGAGCGTGCCGAAATTCTTTTTGACGCCGATCAATCCGCTCTTCGGTAGGACCGGCAGGACGACGCTGCGCTCGACCGCGCGGCCGCCGGTTTCGCCGGCGCGCAGGATGACCTTCGCCTGCAGCGGCCGCGCTGCGGTCAGATTGGGAATCGGCACGGTGACTTGCGCCGCGCCTTTCGCGTCGGTCGTCACCGTGTCTTCCAATTGCTTGGTGACGGTGTCGAAATCCTGGTCCGTGAGGCCGGCGTCATAGCCGTTCAGCGCCGGCAGCGCGCCGCTGCTTGCCGCCTCGATCCGCACTTCGCCCGTCACGTCGAGATCTGAGCCCGGCGCGCCATAGAGGAAGCGGGCATTCGCATCGATCACGACATTGCCGCCCGGCGCCGCTGCCGTCTGCTGCGGCTTGACCGTGAAATCGAGACGTTCGGGAACATAATCCTCGACGAGGAAACTCGTATCGCCGACCGGCGCGGCCTTCGGGTCGACATAGGCTTCGACCCGCCATGTGCCATTACCGACGCCGGAGAGCAGCGGCAGCATGAAGCTACGGCCGCCGTCGCCCTGATCCTCGATCTGCTGGCGCTTATATTCGACGCCGTCGGGCCGTTTCACGACAAGGGTGATCGGCAATCCGGTCTTGGCGACGCCCTTCTCGTCGCGCAGCAGCGCGGTGATGAAGACGTTTTCGCCGGGGCGATAGACGCCGCGTTCGGTGAAGAGCTGCGCATCGAGGGGCTGTGCCGGCGGACGGCCCTTGACACCGCGATCGGTCAGATCGAAACCCGCGGTCTGCAGATCGAGGAAGCCGTAATCGCCTTTGCCGTCTTCGGCGACGAGCAGCCCCGGCGCCTGGCCACCCTTGCCGCGCGCCAGACCGGCATCGAAGCGGACATGGCCTTCCGCGTCGGTCGCGACCTTGGCGAGCACTTCATTGTCCCGCGCGATGAGCCGCAGATTGATTTTGGAGAGGGGCTTCGCCGTCGTCAGCGAGCGCACGAAGACATGCACGCCGTCACGCGCCGAGATGGCGGTGAGGCCGAGATCGGAAACGATGAACCATTGCGTCGCCGCTTGGCCGCCGGAGTCGTCTTCATCGCTCATCGTGGCGGAGTCGTCGGCCGCCTTGGCGGTCATGATGTAGACGCCGGGTTCCAGCTTGCCGACCGCGTCGAGAACCGGGAAGGCCGTCGTCACATCGCGGTTGAGTTCGCTCGAGACGGCGAGCGTGCCGGACCAGATCTTCCTGCCGTCGTTCTGGATATATTGGCGCAGCCGATAGGAGGAGAGCTGACCGAGAAACGCGTCCGAATGGACGGTCGACAGAAGATTGCGATCGCCGATGCGGATGATCTTGATGGCAAGCTTCTGCGTATTGACCGAGACGACCGGAATGCCTTGCTGGCCGACGCGCGGCAGGACGTAATTCTTGCCGGTAAAATGCACCTGCGGAGAGCGGTCACGGACATAGATGTCGTAATCGGCATTGCGCAAAAGCGCTTCATTGACGGCGGAGGGCAGGCCCTGGCGCAGCACGATATGATAAGTCTCGCCGTGCTTCAGCCCTTCGACGCAGAGCTGCTGGTCTTCGGTGGAGATGGCGGGCGTATCCATGCCGGCGACGCTGACGAAAGGTGCGAAATCGATGCGGCCCGGCGCGAGGTTTTCGGAGAATTGGAAGCACGCGCGGGGTGAAGCCGAGTCATTGTCGACCTTATATTGCAAGATGCGGAAGCCGTAGGTCTCGCGCTCCTTGGTGTAGGTCGCGCGCACGACCGGATCGTCGACGAGCGCCAGGCTGGCGTAATAAGCATCGAGGGACAGCCGCCATTGTTCGCGCACGGCGAACATGGCGCCGAGCTGAGACAGCGCCTTTGCTTCGTCGGGCTTCGCCTTCGCATAATGGTAAGCGAGATAGGCGCCGGTGGTCGCGTTCCGCTGGATCTCATCGGTCTTGCCCGTCTGGATCATCTGTTCTGAATAGGCCATCCAGCCGAGCCAATCCTGCGGATTGGCGGCAATCAGCCCGGCGATCCAATGCAGCGCCGCGGTTGTGTCCTTCTTCAAAAGCGCGTCTTGCAGGCCCTTGCGCAATTCGGCGGCAGGTTTGTCGGCCAGATCGGCGCCGTCCTGCTTCACCTGCGCTTCGAGACGGACGCCATCGCTGGCGAGATCGTCGTTCTTATAGGTTTTCTGAGCGAGAGCAGGGGCCGAGAAACTGGCCGCAGCAAAGAGCGTCAATGCGAAAGATATCAACACGGACACGATGATGCTGCGCATGCAAATCTCCCAAGGACAATTTTTTCAATCGATCCGGCTGCCGAGCAGCGGCTTCAAATCGTCTCGAAATCTAATTGGCACATTGGCGCAAGGCAATTCGTCAAGACGATGTCGGGACGCGTTGCATTTTAAAAGATGAGTAGCCGCTCGTTTTGTGCCGCAGCGCACGCGCAGCCGGACGCGTTTCGATCAGGTGACCAGTTTTCTCGATACGCGTGTGACAGGTGCGCCTCCGGCACATCGGTTCTTGGGCTTTTTCAGGTCCGCGGCAGCGCGCCCGCACCGATCGCCCGCGCCATTTCGACGAATTCGCTCGGCATCATAATGATGGTCATCGTGTTCTGCTCGGCGCCGACTTCGGTGATCATCTGCATGCGCCGCAGTTCGAGACCGGCCGGGCTCGCCATGATCGTCTCCGCCGCCTGGCGCAGGAGCTGCGCCGCATCGAGCTCGGCCTGGGCCTTGATCGCCCGGGCGCGCTTTTCACGCAGGGCTTCGGCTTCCTGCGCCATAGCCCGCTGCATCGTCTGCGGGATTTCGATGTCCTTCATCTGCACCCGCTCGACTTTGACGCCCCAAGGTTCGGTGACTTCATCGATCGAGGCTTGCAACGCCTCGGCGATGAGCCCCTGCGCCTTCAGCACATCGTCGAGCGCATGCTGGCCGATGACATTGCGCAGTGACGTGATCGCCACCTGAATGACCGCGTTGCCGACATTGCTGACCTCGATCACGGCGCGGGCCGGGTCGACGACGCGCTGCCAGATCACCGCGTTGATCTTGATCGGCACATTGTCGAGCGTGATCGCTTCCTGCGGCGCGACGGAGGTCGTCTGCGTTCGCAGATCGACTTTTGTCTGCCATTCGATGAAAGGGAAGAGCAGGTAGATTCCTGGGCCCGCGGTGCGCGCATAGCGGCCGAGGCGGAAGACGACGGCGCGCTCATATTGATTGGCGACGCGCACGCTGATCATCACGACGAAGGCGACGAGAATGAGAAGAAAATATTCCAAATACATGGGCGCTTCCGCGGTGAGGATAGAAAGCGCAAATCTACTACGCCCCCTGCGCGACAGAAAGGCGACCAGAGGAAAGGACTTGTACCATGCCCGGAGGAAAATCGGTCTTTACTATTGTTTCCGCTGCCTTAGGCGCCGGCCTCGTGCTCAGTCGATCGCTGTGATCGCGGCGCCGCGGCAGTTGAGCGGCCGGCCGGGCTGCGGAAAGGCTTCGGCCGTCAGAATGCGGGAATCGTCGAAGCCGACATAATGCGGGCTCTGTGCGGGCACGGCCGGCATGCCGGCGCGGCGCGCTTCCGCAATCGCCGCCATTTCGTCGATCGCATAAAGATCGATGAGGGGGCAGTCGGCCGGCAGCGGCATGGCCGGCTGATAGGTCGCCGTCACGGAATGGCGCGACAGCAGGACGGCAGAGGACAGATTCCGGAACAGGCCGGCCTGGGCGAAATCGGCGGCAACGGCGCGCGGCAGAATGAGATGGGCGTGTTCGATCGCGTCGAAGCGCTTCAGAAAGCTTTCGACCTCGAAGGGGCCTTCGAGATAGAGCGTCGTGCCGGACAGAAGCGCCGCGAGCGGCCCCGTGACCAGGCCGGCGAAACTCGTCGGCGCCAGCGTCGATAGGATCGGCGTTTCACGGCCGACGCTGGCGAGCGCGATGAAATCGAGACCAGCCGCCATCAGTGTTGCTTGATTATGGATGACAGGCACTTTGCGGCTGCGATCGAAGGTGATGATCCGCGGCGCATGGAACGCCTCGCGCCGGTCCAAGGATATGTCGCCGCGCCCGGCGGCGTAGCGCAGCACGGCGGAGGTGCTGAAATCGACCGTGCCGTCGATCTCCTCTGGGCCGAGCGTCGCGACAAACCGAATTGACGGCGCCGACGCCGCTGCGGCCAGATAGGTCTCGGGCGCGATCGGCGCGCCATAGGCGGAGGGGCCGGCGAGCGCCGCGGCATTGATGGCCCGCGCATAAGCGGCGAGCTCGGCGGGGTCGAGATCGAGCGGCGCGAGCGCCGGCTCGAAGCCGCCGCGCAGTGCCGCAATGATGGCGATGACAAGCGACGTATCGGCGCCGCCGGTCAGCAGAATCCGGTCGCCAGGCCGCAGGCCGCAATCCATCATCAGCCGTGCCAAGGCCGTGGCCTGTCCGGCGAGAAGATCGAAGGGCACGGCGGTCGTGCGATCGGCGAGTGCCAGCGCCTGCGGCCGCAGCCGCGCGGCGCCTGAGATCAGCGTGTCGAGACTATAGGTGGCGAAGAAATCGATATCCGGCGCGGGGTGCGATTGCAGAAGGGATGATGTCGCCGGGCTCATTGCGGTTTTCTCCACCAAGTGTCGAGCGTCGCGTCGGTTGGCGAGCCATAGGATGGAAGCTTCTCCGGCCGGCCGAGGTCGGTGGAGGCGGCGATCCATTCATTGGACGCGTGGAACAGCGGCACGACGTAAAATCCTGAAAGCAAAACGCGGTCATAGGCCCGCACCGCGGTGACGAAATCCTCCTCCGTCCGCGCGGCCAGAAGCGCCGCAATCAACGCATCGACAGCCGGGGATTTGACCCCGGCAAGATTGTACGAACCTTGTTGATCGGCGGAGACCGAACCCCAGCGGCCGCGCTGCTCATTGCCCGGTGATGCGGAGGCGGTCCACGTGCCCATCATCATGTCGAAATCGAAGGTCTGGCGGCGGCGCTGATACTGAACTTCGTCGACCGCCCTGACCTTAGCGTCGATGCCGATTCGCGCCAACGCATTGGAATAGGCGAGCGCCAGACGCTCCTGCGCCAGAGTCTGCACCAGAATTTCGAAGCGGAAGGGCCGGCCGTTTTTGACGAGCTGCGAGCCCTGCAGCTCCCAGCCCGCGGCGTTCAGGAGCGTCATCGCCCGTTGTCCCCAAACGCGGTCATGGCCCGAGCCGTCGGTCTGCGGCGGCCGCCAGCTTCCTTCGAGAATGTCGGCGCGCACGACGCCGGGGAAGGGCGCGAGCAGGGCGCGTTCGGCAGCACTCGCCGGCCGGCCGCTCGAGCTGAGCTCCGAGTCATCGAAGAAGCTCTTCGTCCGCGTATAGAGCCCGCTATAGAGATTGGCGTTGATCCATTCGAAATCGAACATCATGCCGAGCGCCTCGCGGACGCGGACATCGTCGAACAGCGGCCGGCGCAGATTGAAGACGAAGCCCTCCATGCCTTTTGGTCCGCCGAGCGGCAGGCTGGCACGAAAGGCGCGGTGGTCGATCAGCCGCGGGAAATTGTAGGCCGTCGTCCACAGAACCGGGCTCGTCTCGACGCGAAAATCGAGCAGGCCGGCGCGGAAGGCTTCGAAAAGCGCATTGGCGTCACGGAAATAATCGATTTCGATCTCGTCGAAATTGAACCGGCCGTGGTCGACCGGAAGATCCTTGCCCCAATAATCCAGATTGCGGCGGAGCAGGATGCGCTGGCCGGGATCGACTTCGACAATGCGATAGGGACCCGAGCCGAGCGGAATCGCCAGGCTCGACTGATCGAAGGTTTCGGGATCGACGGCGTGGCGCGACAGCACCGGCATCAGCGCCAGGGTCAGCGGCATCTCGCGATCGTGAATGCCGGGAAAATCGAAGCGAATCGTTTCGTCGTCCGGTGTCGAAACGCTCTTGATCAGCGAATAGGCGGCACGCTGCTGCGGCCGGCCCTTTTTGCGCAGCAGCTCGAAGGTGAAAAGCACATCGGCGGAGGTGATTTTGCTGCCGTCGGAGAAGCGGGCGCGCGGATCGAGACGAAAGATTGCATAGCTGCGGTCGGCGTCGGTCTCGATCGTCTTGGCGATCTGCCCGTAAAGCGTGAAAGGCTCGTCCTCCGAACGCGCCATCAGCGTTTGAAAAACATTCACGTTCAATCCTTGAGCGGTCGAGCCGGCCTTCAGATTGAACGGATTGAGACTGTCGAACGTGCCTTGAAAGCCGATCACCAGCCTTCCGCCTTTCGGCGCATCGGGATTGGCGTAAGGAAAATGGGTGAAGTCTTCCGCTAAGGCCGGGTGTCCATGCATCGCGATGGCATATTGCGGCCCGAGATTCGGATCGGCCGTCTGTTGCGATGCGGAAGCCGGCGCTGCTGCGGGCGGAGGATTCGACGCGGCCTGTGCGGCCGAAATGACCCAGGCAAGCGCGGCTAAAGCCGCGAAAAATCTGCTCAAAATAGGGAAGACAGGGCGAATCGCTTGTGATTTCATATGCCAACTGTAACGTCGGGGACGCTCTCAGGCCATGTTTACGCGTCCTCGCCTGAAGGTTGTCGTAGTTTCAGTGCAAAAACATGAGGCGACCAAGGCAGGAACACTGCGAGTCGCCAATATGTCGCCTCATTCGCGGCTGATGTGCGAAGTGAATTGCATTTCTTGACGGCGGCTAGCGTTCGCGCTTTGTGGGCCCGCGGTCCCAGGGTGCCGCTTTCATCCGAGCTGACGACGCCGCCTGCGTTCGATTGGCTGATCACCGGAAAGGATTTCTTATGGCGTTTTCGTTGAAGCGTCTCGGCTTCGTAGGGCTTGCCGGCTTGCTGGCTGCGGCGAGTGGGCTGGCGCTGACAAGCGACGTGGCCTTCGCGCAGAAGAAGACCAAGCCCGCGGCGCCGGCACCGGCCGCGCCGGCTCAACCCGCGGCGCCTGCCGGCCAGCAACAAGGTCCGATTCACGTCGAGCTGATCCCGACCCAGACCGATTGGACGAAGGTTTGCGGTCATGATCAGGCCGCGAACAAGGACATCTGCTACACGACCCGCGATTTCAGCGCTCAGGCCGATAAGCCGCCGGTGCTTGCCGTCGCGGTTTACGAGATCAAGGGTGAGGACACCCACATCGTCCGCCTGCTGATGCCGGTCGGCCTGATGCTGCGCCCGGGATTCCGTTTCGTCGTCGACAAGGGGTCGGCTTACGAAGGCGCTTTCGAAATCTGTTTCCCGAACGGCTGCTTCGCCGAATCTCGCGTCAAGGGCGCGACGATCGCCGAGATGAAGAAAGGCACCGAGCTCACCATCGCGGTGCGCAATCAGATCAACAATGAAGTGAACTTCGGCGTGCCGCTCACCGGTTTTGGCAAGGCCTTCGACGGTGCTCCGGTCGATCCGAAGGTGCTCGCCGAACAGCAGAAGAAGCTGCAGGAAGAGCTTCAGAAGCGGGCCGAGGAAGAGCGCAAGCGGCTCGAAGCGGCGCGCGGCGCTGGTGCTGGCACGCCTCCGGCAGGTGGCGCTGCGCCGCCGGCGGCCCCCGCTGCTCCGGCGAAAAAGTAATCGCGCAGACGATCGCGCAATCACGGAAAAGCCCGCGGCGACACCGCGGGCTTTGTTTTTTTAGATCAGTGCCTTTTACAGTTTAGCTCATCTTCGCGGTTTAGTTCATCAGGGCCGGCTTGATGTGATAGCCGCCGTCTTGCTCGCGCGTGAACATTTCGTCGACCTGCGGATGACGGATCGGATCGCCCGACGTATCGGGAAGCAGATTTTGCTCTGAGACATAGGCGACATATTCCGTGTCGGCGTTCTCGGCGAAGAGATGATAAAACGGCTGATCCTTGTGCGGCCGCACCTCTTCCGGAATTGCCAGCCACCATTCGTCAGTGTTCGAGAACACCGGATCGACATCGTAAATGATCCCGCGGAAGGGATATTTGCGGTGCCGCACGACTTGGCCGATTCCGAATTTTGCAGTGCGCGGTTTCATGGACACCGGGAAGGCCCCGAACGTTGGGCTGCGCCGAAACACCCGGAAACTTACAATGACATCTGGAAGGACGACGCGACCTTCCGAGCGTATTCTACGCACGGTCGAGGCTGAAAACCTCCGTTTGCGCCGGAAGTTACCTGAACGAGGCGCGGAAGGCGAGTCGGTTAGTTCCCAAGGTCAAGAATGTCAAATTCGCCATTGCCGCGTTCGGCAACCTTCATCGGTACTTTAAGAGCGGCGAAATCCGCCAGGTTCATCAATCTTTTCCGCCACTATTTTCGGCTATGACATCGACGTGCATTGCATCGCGGCGCCAGACCGCAATGATGCTGAGTTCACGCGGCACTTAAGCGCCGGGACCGAGCTTGCGCGGATGCGCGAAGCAAGGACATACCGCCATCTCATTAAATCGGGGCTAGGATCGCGATCATGGTGGCTGACGCCGTTCCCATGGAAATTTTGACGAGCGCCGAAATGGCGCTTGCTGACAAGGCCGCGATCAGATCGGGCATTCCCGGTCCCGTGTTGATGCAGCACGCCGGCGTGGAAGTCGCCAAAGCGGCATTTCGCCTGATCGCGACGCGGCGGCTGCGCGGCGCCAAAGCGGCGGTGTTCTGCGGTCCCGGCAACAATGGCGGCGATGGATTTGTTGCTGCGCAATATCTGAAATCGGAAGGCTGTCAGGTCGCGCTTGGTCTTCTCGGGCGTGTCGAAGATCTGCGCGGCGACGCGGCCAACGCCGCGCGGAGCTGGGTTGGCCCCGTGCATCCATTTGCGGATGTCAGCCTCGACGATGCGGATTTCGCCATTACGGCGATCTTCGGCACGGGACTCGGCGGCGATGTCGAAGGTCCGGCACGTGATGCCATTCTGCGGCTCAACGAATGGACGCGCCGGACGCGCAAACCGATTGTCGCCGTCGATATTCCGTCCGGCATCGACGGCACGACGGGGCAGGTTCGCGGCGTCGCGGTCGAGGCGACACAAACAGTCACATTTTTCCGTCTCAAGCCGGGTCATCTGCTGCTGCCCGGCCGCGTCTATTGCGGCGAGACGCATCTCGTCGACATCGGCATTCCCGAGTGGGTGCTGGAGCCGATCGCACCGAAGACCTTCCTCAACCGGCCGCCGATCTGGATCAAAGATTTTCCGCAGCCGCGCATCGAAGGCCACAAATATGGGCGCGGACACGCGCTCGTGCTGTCGGGTCCAATCGCTTCGACCGGGGCGGCGCGGCTTGCGGCGCGCGGCGCGCTGCGGGCCGGGGCAGGGCTGGTCACCGTGGCAACACCGCAAGATGCTTTGAGCGTCCATGCTGCCGCCCTGACCGCGATCATGACGCGCGTCTGCGACGGCCCGAACGGCCTCGCCGAACTGCTCGCTGATGGCCGCAAAAATACGGTGATCCTCGGGCCGGGCCTGGGTGTCGGTGCCGCGACGAAAGCGATGGTGAAGACGGCGTTGCGGCCGCCGCCGGCCGACGCGCAGCCGCGCCACGTCGTGCTCGATGCCGACGCGCTGACGAGCTTTGCCGGCGACCCGATGCAGCTTGCCGCCGCCATCGGCGGTCTGGGCGGCAGTGTCGTCCTGACCCCGCATGACGGCGAATTCGCCCGCCTCTTCGAAGCCAAGGAAGGCGAACTCCGCGATCATCCCCTGGCCGCGGCGCTGAGGTCATCTTCGAAACTCGACCGGGCACGTGCGGCGGCTACTCTGCTGGGTGCGGTCTTTATCTTAAAAGGGGCCGACACTGTGGTCGCGAGCCCCGACGGACGGGCGGCGATCGCCTGCGATTCACCGCCCTGGCTGGCGACGGCAGGGTCCGGCGACGTCCTTTCCGGCCTGGTCGGCGGGCTTATGGCACAGTCAATGCCTGCCTTCGAGGCCGCCTGTGCCGCCGTCTGGCTGCATGGGGCCGCGGCACGGGAGTTCGGCCCGGGCCTGATCGCTGAGGATATCCCCGAAACTTTGCCAGCCGTTCTGCGGCGGTTCATCGACTGGGCGCCATGAGAGGGAGATTCGCCCTCGAAAACACGGCCCCCGAGGATCTCATGCGCTTCAGTCCCTAGCTCAATTCGACGCAATGGCCTCCTTGGCGCCCAAAAATGCAACCATTCCGGGTAGAGCTAAAATCCGGTCACAGGAATCGGACACTTAAGGGATAATCGGACCGAACATGCGGGAACCGAATGAGATCGACTTCTGGCGCGGTTTCGCGCTCATAACGATCTTCATCAACCACGTGCCGGGAATCTATTTCGAGCGCTTCACCTACCGCAATTTCTCGCTCTCGGACTCGGCCGAGCTTTTTGTATTTCTCGCTGGCTGGTCGCTGCGCCTGCAGACCAACCGCACCGGCGGCTTGCCTGTCTTCGATCTGGTCAAGAAGCTAAGCGGACGGGCGCTGCAGGTCTATTTTGCCCAATTGATCATCACCGAGATGGCGGTCGCGCTGCTTGCGGCAGCCTCGATCTATTACGATGCGGTCTTCCTGCTCGATTGGCACAATGCGTCGCCGATCTTCAATGATCCGGTGCGCGCCCATCTCGGACTTGTGCTGCTGACGCATCAGCTCGGATATTTCAACATTCTGCCGCTTTATGTCGTTTTGGTCGCGGCCGCGCCCGGATTGGCTGTCTTTGCGCGTTATGCGCCGGCAATCATCCTGCCAGTATCGGCCGGGCTTTATGTTGTCACGCTGGCTATGGGCATCAATCTGCCTGCTTGGCCCGAGGAAGGAACTTGGTTTCTAAATCCCCTGGCTTGGCAGTTTATTTATGTCCTTGGCTTTCTTCTCGCGGGAAAAGACGGGATCGGCGGAATCGCGCGCCGGCACAGGAAAACGCTGTTTTTCACGGGTCTGCCGATCATCCTAATTGGCATAATCGTCGCGCAGACGCATTATTCTCCGCGGCCGGATCTGGTGCCGAGCCCCAAGCTTTTCTTCGTCTTCGACAAGACCTTCTTGTCGCCGGCGCGGTTGATAGACATGTTGGGGCTTGCCGCCGTGTTCGCGGGAAGCTTTCCATTTCTGGCGCGGCGGTTCGATTCTGGCGTCCGCTTTTGTTCTCTGCTCGGACGCCATTCACTCTACGTGTTTTGTGTCGCCTCGCTGCTGAGTCTCGCTGGGCAGATCGTCCGATTTGCCTATGGCGGAGCAATATTAACCGATACAATGATAGCCTGCGTGGGGCTGGCCATCATGGGAATAGTTGCATGGCTGTCGGATTCACAAAAACCACGCGCGCCAGCTGGCGATGGGCGGCCATTGCCCAAATCGTGATGCTGTTGGTTTTGGGCGCCGCGCCGCTGGGCGTGTCTGCGCCATTGGCGCAGGACGCGCGCGAAATCTTGCCGGCCTTGACGCCCGATTGTGCCGTGCCGGAGACCGACATCGCCAGCCCGGCGCCGCTTCCCAATGTCATGGCGCATCTGCAGAGAAAGACGACCATCCATATTCTGGCGATCGGCTCGTCGTCGACGTCGGGCACCGGCGCCTCTTCTGTCGCCGCCACCTATCCGAGCCGGCTGCGGCCGATTCTGGCCGATGCACTCAAGGGCGTTTCCGTTGACATCACCAATCGCGGCGTCGCCGGCGAAGTGGCCGAAACGACCTCCGACCGGATCATGAGCGAAGTTGCGCTGAAAAAGCCCGATCTTGTTCTCTGGCAATTGGGGACGAATGACGCGCTGTCGCGGATTCCGCCGGATGATTTCGAGGCGACGGTGCGGGAGACCGTCCGCTGGCTGAAAGCGCAGAACATCGATGTCGTGCTGGTCGGCATGCAATATGTCCCGCGCTTCTCCCGCGATCCGGCCTATTCGGCGATCCGCCGCGTGCTGCGCAAGATCGCGGCGGAGGAGAACGTTCTCTATGTCCGGCGCTATGAGGCGATGCTGTTCATCGAGCATGCGCGGGTCAATGAGCATCTGATGGCGCCCGACCAGTTCCATCTCAACGATCTCGGCTATCGCTGCATGGCCGAACATGTGGCGCGCGCCGTGATCACCAGCCTCTTGGCCAAGCCGCCGTTGCCGCATCCCGCCGCCGATTGATCGGGCTTCAGCTCAGATCACTTCGAACCAGGTGACGAGCCGGGTCGGCGAAACCTCCAGCGTCTGACATTCGATCGCCCATTTGCCGCGGGCATCGGCAATGAATGCCGCATGTTTTACCCGCGCTTCGGGAACGGTGACGTGGCAGCGCCAGTACGGTTCCCAGCCGTCGTCAAGATCGTGCAGCAGCCGCATCGCATGGCCATGCACGTAGAACTGCAGCAGAAGTCCCGTCTTATTGATGAAGGCGAGCGTGACCGGCGACCCATGCCGGACGACAAAGAGGGGCGCCTCGGCATAATCCTGAGCCGGTTTGCCGTTGAGAGTCACCGGCCCATGCGCGTCGTTCGGCACGAGGCTTTGCGGGTCCTTCTCCTTCGTCGCGACGGTGATATTGGCCTTTTTGGAAAGCTGCAGCGGGATTTTGGTCGGGAGCAGCGGGTTTTGCGGCAGCGCCGTGACCGCCGGCAAGGCTGGGCGGCGGGTGCCGCTCGTATTGAAGATGATGAGCGGACGGTCGCTGCGTTCGCCCGTACGCCAGGCAATGGAAGCCTGCATGCCGCTGTCGATCGGTAGATCGCAGAGCACATCGAAACAGGCGCCAGGGCCGATCGGAAGCGTGAGCCGCAACGGCTCGAAGATCTCGCAGGGCTGGCCATCGATCGCAACCACAGTCGGCTTGAGACCGATGAAGGCGAGGAAAACCAGCCCCGATTGGACGAGGCTCAGGAGCCGCAGCCGCAGGCGTGCGCCTGGCAAGACGTCGATGGCGAGCGGTGTGACCTCGCCATTGACTGTCACGACATAATGGTCGGAGGAGGTGGCATTGGCAGCCGCTTCGAGCTGTTCCGACGCGTTCAGATACCAATCGTCGAGGATAATCGCGAGATCGCGGTCGACAGTCGGCGGCTGCGGCTCGTTGATGATCAGGGGCCCATAGAGACCGTGATCGATCTGCACTCCCGTGAGAGCCGGGACGTCAGAGCGATACCAGTAGAAGCCGCTGTCTTCGGCATCGAAATGATAGTCAAAGCTGTGGCCGGGAAGGACAGGGGGCTGGGTCAGGCCGGCGGCGCCGTCCATCGCGTTGGGCAGGCGCAGGCCCTGGCAGGCAAAGGTGATCGGCTGGTCGAGACCGTTGACGAGCCGGATTTTGATCTCTTCGCCCTTTTTGTAGCGCAGCAGCGGTCCCGGGTTTTGCGCGGCAAAGCCGAAGAGTCCGGTCTTGGCCGCTGGCGCTGGCATAAGCGCGGCGGTTGTCTTTGATGCGGTCAGGATCCGGAAGCCGTCCTTTGCAATGGACGGGTCAGCCCGCCCAGGGAGGGGCAGCAGGGCTGCAGTCGCGGCGCCGAGAAACTTCCGTCGGTTAAGGCGCATCGGCCCAGGGAGCTCCGCTCGAAAAGGTCGTTATTTAATCCACCGATACGCGGGATAAGAGGGTATGGGCCTTTCGGAGCCGCGGCTCAAGCGGGGGGACGTCACTTTTTTGCTGCATAGAGGAGGCTGCATTGCTATAGACGCGGCCCGAAGCGGCGATATCCGCCTGCTCGCGGGCGTGGCGGAACTGGTAGACGCGCCGGATTTAGGTTCCGGTGATGCAAATCATGGGGGTTCGATTCCCTCCGCCCGCACCAGCTTGTCTCCAAGCCGAGATTGCGACTGAGCCTGGCCGCGTTGCTTGGTGTTCACCTTGTTGCAGCGGCCATGGCGGCGTAATCATGACGGCGTAAATCATGGCGACGCATTAAATTGAGGGATTGAAAGGGCGTAAGATGCAGGTAACCGAGACTTTAGCGGACGGGCTGAAGCGCGAATACAAAGTGGTGCTCGCCGCCGGCGATCTCGCGACGAAGGTCGATGCCCAACTCGACGACCTCCGCGCCAAGGCGCAAATCAAGGGTTTCCGTCCCGGCAAAGTGCCGGTCGCGCATCTGCGCCGCCTCTACGGCCGCTCCATCATGGCTGAAGTCATGCAGGAGGCGATGAACGAAGCCAACCGCAAGATCGTCGAAGACAACAAACTACGCCTCGCTACGGCACCGCGCGTCGATCTCGCTCCGCAAAGCGAAGATGAGCTCGCCCAGGCGTTCGAGTCCAAGGCCGATCTCGCTTACAAGGTCATGCTCGAAGTGCTGCCGAAATTCGAGATCGGCAGTTTCAAGGACATCGCGGTCGAGAAACTCGTCGCCGAGATTCCGGAGGCCGATGTCGACAGTGCGCTGACCCGGATCGCCGAGCAGAATCGCACCTATACGCCGAAGGAAGGTGAGGGCGCGACCGCCGCCAAGGGCGACAAGGTCGTGCTCGATTTCGTCGGCAAGATCGATGGCGAAGCCTTCGAAGGCGGCACGGCGAGCGGCGTCGATCTCGTGCTCGGTTCGGGCTCCTTCATTCCTGGCTTCGAAGATCAGGTCGAAGGCATGAAGGGCGGCGAAGAGAAGGTGATCTCGGTGACCTTCCCGGCCGAATATCAGGCGG
This sequence comes from uncultured Methylovirgula sp., assembly GCA_964644615.1. Classification (GTDB taxonomy): domain Bacteria; phylum Pseudomonadota; class Alphaproteobacteria; order Rhizobiales; family Beijerinckiaceae; genus Methylovirgula. Next base: position 90,478 of record CAZXXA010000013.1, read on the forward strand.
CCAATCTCGCCGGCAAGGCAGCCACCTTCGACGTCACGCTGAAGAGCATTTCGGCTCCGGCGGAATTAACGATCGACGATGCCTTCGCACAGAGCCTCGGCATGCCCGATCTCGGCAAGATGAAGGAGACGATCAAAGCTTCGCTCGAAGGCGAGCAGGCGGCGATCGCGCGGCGCAAGTGGAAGCGCGAGCTTCTCGATGCGCTCGACGAAAAGTTCAGCTTCGAATTGCCGGAAGCGCTCGTCAATCGCGAGTTCGAGACGATCTGGCAGGAGACCGCGAACGAACGCGAGGCCCAGGGCGAAGCTACCGATGCGGCTGCGGAAGAGGCCGAGCGGGCCGATTATCAGAAGATCGCCGAACGCCGCGTCCGGCTCGGCCTGCTTCTGGCGGAGGTCGGTGAAAAGGCCGGCGTCAACGTCACCGACGAGGAAGTCGGCCAGGCGCTTTACGAGCGGGCGCGCAGCTTCCCCGGCATGGAACGGCAGTTCGTTGAATTTTACCGTAAGAATCCCGATCGGCTGGCCGAAATCCGTGCCCCGATCTTTGAAGAGAAGGTCGTCGACTACATTCTCGGCGAAGTGACGGTGACCGAAAAGAAAGTGACGCCGGCGGAGCTCGTCGAGGCCGTGAAAGCCTTCGAAGCCGAGACGGGAGATGAGCCGGAGTCCGCCTGAGGCGGGCTCCTTCAACTATAACCACAATGGCTTTCGGCCTGGTCTTTGCGAAACCGGGTCGAGCCACTATCTTGACGGAAGACCGGGCTCAGCCCGCCCGAACTTGAGCTCGTCAAGACCTGAGGATGACCATGCTACGCGACCGCGATCCCGTTGAAATCTACAACAATTATTTGATCCCCCAGGTCATCGAGAACACCAGCCGGGGCGAGCGCGGTTTCGACATTTATTCGCGCCTTCTGCGCGAACGAATCATCTTTTTGACCGGGCCGGTCGAGGACCATATGGCGACCGTCATCGTCGCCCAGCTGCTGTTTCTCGAGGCGGAGAACCCGAAGAAAGAGATTTCGATGTACATCAACTCGCCGGGCGGCGTGGTGACGGCCGGCCTGTCGATTTATGACACGATGCAGTTCATCCGGCCGAAGATTTCGACGCTGTGCATCGGCCAGGCGGCGTCGATGGGCTCGCTGCTTCTTTGCGCTGGCGAAGCCGGCATGCGCTATGCGCTGCCGAACGCCCGTATCATGGTGCATCAGCCGTCCGGCGGCTTCCAAGGCCAAGCGTCCGATATCATGCGGCACGCCGAAGACATCATGCAGATGAAGCGCCGGCTCAACGAGATCTACGTCCGACACACGGGCAAAGACTACGACACGATCGAAAACACGCTTGATCGAGATCATTTCATGACTGCCGAAGAGGCGCGTATCTTTGGGATCGTCGACCAAGTGATCGATAAACGTCCCGAGGAGGCGGAGCCGGCGAAGTCGGCGGCCTAAGGCACTAGCGGACTGCAAAGCCCGTCCCACCATGGCTCTTCCATTCGCGAATGGCGGAGCCTTCCCCCGGCTGTGTTGCTCGCAAGCCCTGCTTCGGTAGGGTTGCCGGGGAGAGTCATTTACGGCAAAGCTTGCGTATTTTCATAGGCTTGCGAAAAGCCCCATTGGTTTTCATATGATGGGGCCGCGGCGGGAGCAGTAGCCTTCACTGGGCAGTTGAGCCAGGACCCATGGCACAACTGTTGCTCCCTTCGCCTCCCGGCATGTCTGCCGTCCCGATTTGGTTTAACGAGTTGGACGTATATTCGGGAGATTATTGGAGCAGTGTTGCGTTCTTGTGACGCAGACGGTCTCGGGGCGGGGAGAAACCGCTTCTGGGGCTTGATCAGGGCCTCCCGGCATGTTTGCATTTCCGTTAACGCGGATCATGCAATTCTGGGAGACTGAGAAACGCAGAAAACCAGGCCGATTGAACCGCAGGGGCGGCTTAGTCGACCAAAGGGTGGAACCGCAGGAAACGTGGTTCGCCTTTGGCAGTTGAAGAGGGTCGAAGCCCGCGGGACACCGAGGTGCGTTCGGCTGTAGGAGATAAGCCATGACCAAGGTCGGCGGCAGCGACTCGAAAAATACGCTCTATTGCTCGTTCTGCGGCAAGAGCCAACACGAAGTCCGCAAGCTGATTGCTGGCCCAACCGTCTTCATCTGCGACGAATGCGTCGAGCTCTGCATGGATATCATCCGCGAGGAGAACAAATCCTCGCTGGTCAAGAGCCGCGACGGCATCCCGACGCCGAAAGAGATCTGCAAGGTCCTCGACGATTACGTGATCGGCCAGGGGCAGGCGAAGCGCGTCCTGTCGGTCGCCGTGCACAATCACTACAAGCGGCTCAATCACGCGACGAAGCACAACGACGTCGAGCTGGCGAAGTCGAACATCCTGCTGATCGGCCCGACCGGCTCCGGCAAGACGCTGCTTGCCCAGACGCTCGCCCGCATCCTCGACGTGCCGTTCACAATGGCCGACGCGACGACGCTGACCGAGGCCGGCTACGTCGGCGAGGACGTCGAGAACATCATCCTGAAGCTGCTGCAAGCCTCCGACTACAATGTCGAGCGGGCGCAGCGCGGCATCGTCTACATCGACGAGATCGACAAGATCTCGCGCAAGTCCGACAATCCGTCGATCACCCGCGACGTGTCGGGCGAGGGCGTGCAGCAGGCGCTCTTGAAGATCATGGAAGGCACGGTTGCCTCCGTGCCGCCGCAGGGCGGCCGCAAGCATCCGCAGCAGGAATTCCTGCAGGTCGATACGACGAACATTCTGTTCATCTGCGGCGGCGCCTTCGCCGGTCTCGAGAAGATCATTTCGATGCGCGGCAAGACGACGTCGATCGGCTTCGGTGCTTCCGTGCAGGCGCCGGACGAGCGGCGCACGGGCGAGATCCTGCGCCGGGTCGAACCGGAAGATCTGCTGAAATTCGGTCTCATCCCCGAGTTCGTCGGCCGTCTGCCGGTCATCGCGACGCTCGAGGATTTGGACGAGGACGCTCTGAAGAAGATCCTCACCGAGCCGAAGAACGCGCTCGTCAAGCAGTATCAGCGCTTGTTCGAGATGGAGAATACCGAGCTCACCTTCCAGGACGAGGCCTTGAACGTCGTCGCCAAGAAGGCGATCGACCGGCGCACCGGTGCGCGCGGTCTTCGCTCGATCATGGAAGGCATTCTGCTCGACACGATGTTCGACCTGCCGGGTCTCGATGGCGTCGAGCAAGTGGTGATCGGCCCCGATGTGGTCGAAGGAAAGTCGCGCCCGCTTTACATCTACGCGGAGCGTAACGAGAAAAGCGGCACAAGCGCTTGAGCTTGCCGCGCCGTTCCTTGAGGTTCGGCGCGGCGCTGCCGCGTCGGTGGACGGCTCAGCAAGCCCTATTGCAAAGCAAATTTTCCGCGGGGCGTGAATCTGCGGCAACGTGTGGCGTCTCTGCGCGGCAATGATGGCTGCGTGGGCCTTGAGTGCTGCTTGAAAGCCGCGGAGGGAGACGCCATCTTACGAAATCGAAGGGATTATGACGGTTTCCCCGACATAATCCGAAAGTTCGGACGTCAATGCGCGGAAGTGGCTGCCGCGGACCTCTGCAGCGAGTAATATGCCAGACAACCGATCGGCGACATGAGTGCTTTTGCGGAGTAGCGGTCGACCTTTGATAAAGAACGCGTTGCGAGAATAGGAATAAGAACTATGACAACCCAGAAGCGTGAGCCAGTTCCTCCCGGAACCGTCCAAAGCTACCCGGTTCTTCCGCTGCGCGACATCGTCGTTTTTCCGCATATGATCGTGCCGCTTTTCGTTGGCCGCGAGAAATCGATTCGCGCGCTCGAAGAGGTGATGAAGAGCGACAAGCTGATTCTGCTGGCGACGCAGATCAATGCTTCCGACGATGATCCGAGCCCGGATTCGATTTTCAAGACCGGCACGCTCGCGACTGTCCTTCAGCTTTTGAAGTTGCCCGACGGCACCGTGAAGGTGCTCGTCGAAGGGCAGATGCGCGCCCGCGTGCACGGCTACACTCGCACCGACGATTTCTACGAGGCAGAGGCCGATGCGATCGCCGATGAGGAGGTCGATAAAGTCGAGGTCGAAGCTCTGGCGCGTTCCGTCGTATCGGAATTCGAGAGCTATGTGAAGCTCAACAAGAAGGTCTCGCCGGAAGTCGTCGCGGCTGTCAATCAAATCGACGATTATGCCAAGCTTGCCGATACGGTGGCTTCGCATTTGGCCGTCAAGATTCTCGACAAACAGTCGATCCTGGAAACCAACTCGGTTAGCAAGCGGCTGGAGAAGTGTCTCTCCTTGATGGAGAGCGAGATTTCCGTCCTGCAGGTCGAGAAGCGCATCCGCACGCGCGTCAAGCGGCAGATGGAGAAGACTCAGCGCGAGTACTATCTGAACGAGCAGATGAAGGCGATCCAGAAGGAACTCGGCGACGAGGACGGCAAGGACGACCTCTCCGAGCTCGAGGAGCGCATCAAGCGGACGAAGCTCTCCAAGGAAGCGCGCGACAAGGCGACCGCCGAATTGAAGAAGCTGCGCCAGATGTCGCCGATGTCGGCGGAAGCCAC
>CAZXXA010000014.1:0-91647 GCA_964644615.1 uncultured Methylovirgula sp.
GATTGGTGTGATGTACGGCAGCCCGGAGACGACGACGGGCGGCAATGCGCTGAAATTCTACGCTTCCGTCCGTCTCGACATCCGCCGTATCGGCTCGATCAAGGAACGCGAGGAGATCGTCGGCAATCAGACGCGCGTGAAGGTCGTCAAGAACAAGGTCGCGCCGCCGTTCAAACAGGTCGAATTCGACATCATGTATGGCGAAGGCATTTCGAAGCTCGGCGAATTGATCGACCTTGGCGTCAAGGCTGGCGTCGTCGAGAAATCCGGCGCCTGGTTCTCCTACGACAGCCAGCGGCTTGGCCAAGGCCGCGAGAATGCCAAGACGTTTCTGCGCAACAATCCGGACGCTTCGGCACGGATCGAGCAGGCGATCCGCGAGAATGCCGGCCTGATTGCCCAGAAAATCCTTGATCCGGGCGAAGCTGAGGACGACGCGGACGACTAAGCGCGTCCAGTCTCGCTTCCCTTTCCGCTTGCCTCTTGGAGCGGCGGATGAGGGGTCGAGTTCATCGTTGCGTTTGACGAGTAGCCGCTCGATTCCCATCCGCCGCTCCCCCTCGTAGCTTTCTGCTTCGTCCCCTCATTAGCCCTCTCCATATGGAGAGGGCTTTTTGCGTTGCGGGGCCGTGCTCGACAGGGCAGACATGTGCCGCTAGAACAAGCCCTTCCTGGATTTGATGGCATCCCATCTCAGCCGTGCCTGAGATGCGGCGGCCATATCGGCCTCGCCAGGGTCACACGCCAGATGAGCAGCGCCAGATGAGCAGCGTCAGCGAGATTCGTACCGCCTTTCTCGATTTCTTCGGACAGAAAGGGCACCAGATCGTGCCCTCGTCGCCGCTCGTGCCGCGCAACGACCCGACCCTCATGTTCACCAATGCGGGCATGGTCCAGTTCAAGAATGTCTTCACCGGCGTCGAGAAGCGGCCCTACACGCGCGCCACGACAGCGCAGAAATGCGTGCGCGCCGGCGGCAAGCACAATGATCTCGAGAACGTGGGCTACACGGCCCGTCATCACACCTTCTTCGTGATGTTGGGCAATTTCTCCTTCGGCGATTATTTCAAGGCCGATGCGATCGAGTTCGCCTGGACGCTGATCACCGGCGTCCTCGGCCTCCCGAAAGACAGGCTGCTCGTCACCATCTATCACAACGACGACGAAGCCCATGATCTTTGGAAGAAGATTGCCGGCTTCCCTGATTCGAAGATCATCCGCATCGCCACCTCCGACAATTTCTGGTCGATGGGCGACACGGGTCCCTGCGGTCCCTGCTCCGAAATCTTCTACGATCAGGGCGAAAAATTCTTCGGCGGCCCGCCCGGCAGTCCGGATGAAGACGGTGACCGCTTCCTTGAATTCTGGAACCTCGTCTTCATGCAATATGAGCAGCTCGCGCCAGGCGAGCGTGTCGCGCTGCCGCGTCCCTCGATCGACACCGGCATGGGGATCGAACGCATCGCCGCGCTTCTGCAGGGTGTGCCGTCCAATTACGATATCGATCTGATGCGCGCGATCATCCTCGCGGCGGCGTCTGCGACCGGCGTCGATCCCGACGGCCCGCAGAAGGCGAGCCACCGCGTGATCGCGGACCATCTGCGCGCCTCCGCCTTTCTCGTCGCCGACGGCGTGCTGCCGTCGAATGAAGGCCGCGGCTATGTGCTTCGTCGCATCATGCGCCGCGCCATGCGTCACGCGCAGCTTCTCGGCGCGAAGGAGCCGCTGATGTGGCGACTCGTGCCGGTTCTCGTACGCGAAATGGGCACCGCCTATCCCGAACTCGTCCGTGCCGAAGCGCTGATCGTCGAAACCTTGCGGCTCGAAGAAACGCGTTTCCGCGTCACGCTGGCACGCGGCCTTTCCATTCTCGATGAGGAAACGCGCAGCCTGCCGGCGAACGGCACGCTGCCCGGCAATGTCGCGTTCAAACTCTACGATACTTATGGCTTTCCGCTCGATCTCACCCAGGACGCGCTGCGCGCCCGTCACTTGGGTGTCGATGTCGAGGGTTTCAACGCGGCGATGGAGCAGCAGCGCGCCGACGCGCGCCGCGCCTGGGCCGGCTCCGGCGAGGCCGCGACTGAAAAGATCTGGTTCGAGCTCAAAGAGAAGATCGGGGCGAGCGAATTTCTCGGCTATGAGACCGAGACGGCCGAAGGCGTCGTCACCGCGCTCCTCAAGGACGGCAAGGAAGTCGACCGGCTCGAAGCCGGCAACACCGGCCAGCTCATTCTCAACCAGACGCCCTTCTATGGCGAGTCCGGCGGCCAGCTTGGCGACACCGGCGTGTTGCGCGCCGCCGGCGTCCGCTTCCGGGTGACCAATACGCAGAAGAAGCTCGGCGAATTGATCGTGCATGACGGCGTCGTCGAGGAAGGCACGCTGACGCGCGACCTGGCGCTCGAACTCGTCGTCGATCATGCGCGCCGCCGCACGCTGCGCGCCAATCATTCCGCGACTCATCTCCTGCACGAAGCCTTGCGGCAGGTGCTCGGCGACCACGTCGCACAAAAGGGCTCGCTGGTTGCGCCGGACCGTCTGCGCTTTGACTTTGCGCATCCCAAGCCGATCTCGGCCGAGGAACTCACGCAGATCGAAGAGATCGCCAATCGCGCCGTGCTCGCCAATACGCCGGTTTCGACGCGCGTCATGGATATTGAAGATGCGATCGCCTCGGGCGCCCGCGCTCTCTTTGGCGAAAAATATGGCGATCAGGTGCGCGTCGTCAGCATGGGCGATACGAATGAAGCGCTTCTCGACCGTCTGACCGCGCCGTCGACGGCACCCTTTTCGATCGAACTCTGCGGCGGCACGCATGTTGCGCGCACGGGCGATATCGGCCTCATCACGGTGATTGCGGAGTCGCCTGTCGCGGCGGGCGTGCGCCGTATCGAAGCCAAGACCGGCAGCGAGGCGCGGCATTATCTGAATGCGCAAGCCGAACGGCTGCACGAAGTCGCGCAGCTCCTCAAGGCGCCCGAAGCCGAGACGACCGAACGGCTGACGCAGATTCTCGAGGACCGCCGCAAACTCGAACGTGATGTCAGCGAAGCGCGCAAGAAGCTCGCCATGGGCGGCGGCAGTGATGGCCCGCAAGCGATCGAGGAGATCGGCGGCGTGAAATTCTTTGGCCGGACCGTCTCCGGCATCGAAATGAAGGATCTGAAATCGCTCGCCGACGAAGCCAAGGAAAGCGTCGGCTCGGGCGTTGTCGCGATCATCGGTGTTGGTGCCGATGGCAAGGCCGGGGTCGTCGTCGGCGTCACCGATGATCTGACGCCGCGTTTCGATGCCGTCGCTTTGGTGCGCGCGGCTTCAGCAAAACTCGGGGGCAAGGGTGGCGGTGGCCGCAGAGATATGGCGCAGGCCGGCGGCCCCGATGGTGCCGCGGCGCAATCCGCGCTCACCGCGATCAGCGATGCATTGCGGGAAACGTCGAGCGCAGCTTAATTCTTCTGCGACGGTTGCGCGACATAAAGCTCACGCTACACATTTGACTTTTTCGGGCAGATTTCTTTTGACGCGTGGGCGCTCTTTTGCTCCAATCGATGTTGGAGCAAGCGTCCGCATGTCCATGTGTCGCTCAAGTCGCGCAGCGCTGATTCCCGTCACGAGTCATCCACTCGTCGGCTGCCCGCTGCGGAACGCATGCTCGCAAGAACCTTTCGAAACGATTTGACCGAAGCTGAGAAACGGCAGCTGCAAACAGCTGTGTGCGATTCAGGAAGGATCAAGATCATGGAGACCGGTCAGGGTTACGCGTTCCACCATACTGTTCGGCCCCTCGTCTCGCCGCTGACCGCACAACTCGCCTTCGTAAACGGCGATTTTCCGGCGGCCGCGGAAAATATGCGCCGTCTCGCTGGCGAGATCGCCGGCATGTCGGCAAGCTCCTTGGCGCAGACGCGCAGCCTCATCGAAGATATGCGCGATGCGCGGCAAATGGATGATCTCGTCACTCTTCAGGCGAAATATGTAGCGGCCATGTTGCAATCTTTCGCCGAAGGTTCGCGTCTTATCGGTTCGCTTCTCGCTGACCTGCCGCGGGATGTGACGCAGGCAAGCTGCGATATGCTCGAAGCGAGCGTGCAAGCCGCGCAAAATGTCGCCGACGTCGCAGTAACAACCTTGGCCGCGGTTCATGTGAATGAGTTTGCACCGGCAGACCGCATGCACGGCTAATCCTGCTATCGCGTCAGAGGGTCACGTCGCAACGCCAGCTTTGTTCCGTTGCGAATTGCGCGTTAGTGACCGGCGAGGAAATGCGCGATCACTAAAACCACGGCTATGCCGACAAGACCGGCGATGAAGACGATGCGCTGCCAGCGTTTGCGGAGAATGATTTCGCCTTGCCGCGCGTCCTCGCCGGAAAGGGTGATCGGCGCATTGTGCTCTTGCGCCGTGCGTTTCTCGGCCATTGCCGTTGCTCCAGATGGACTGAGCTAACCGGTGCTTCGTCGAAATGTTCCGGCGTTTTGCGAAGGCGCAAGCTCGGCGCGTCAAGCCTCTCACATTGGCGATGCGCATATCACTTTGGAGTGAAACGCAAGGCTTGCGGCAGGCGCTTGAAACCATCACACGCGGCGACACATTTCTGGCCACGACATCTCGCGTGCAATGATGGAGTTCAGTCATGCGAAGCAAATCGATCGCTCTCGCGACAATCCTTAGCCTCGCACTCGCGTCCCCCGTCTTAGCTGCCGGCGCGGCGGGTGGCGTCGGCGGCAGGGGCGGCGCAGTCGGCGGCGGCACGGGCATTGGCGGCGCTGGCGGTTTCAACACTGGAATTGGCGGCACCGGCATGAACAATGGCGTGGGCGCAGGCGCGAATGGCAATGCCAATGTCGGCGGCAGCAGCGCAGGCGCCAACGCGGGCGCGACGATGCCGCCTGCGGGCGGCACGAGCGGCAGCGCGAGCGGCACAGCCAATGCGCCGGCCGGCGGCGGGCGCTGACACGCAGACATGAAGCGTCGTCTGTCGGATATGCGGCGCATAAGATGGCGCATAAGATGATGAGAACGCACGTAGCTTAGGCATGCGTTCTCACATGATGACTGCCCAAAAAGGGCGCCGCATATACCGCTATAAGGATAGAACCTTAAGCCCGAAAACCGGACGTCATGGGCCGAGAAACAGGCTGTCGGTACGGGTTCTAAGTCCGTAATCTGGTTTCACAATTTGTTTCATTTCATTGCGGTTACCTAGACTTATTCAGGGAGGCGCCCGGTTTTCCGAGGCAATCCGCGCATTGCCTGAGGCCTCGCGCCATGCAAAACGGGCGCCTATCGAACAGGAGGCGTATCCAATTTGTGACAGGGACCCAGAGGGTTTTTTGATAGATTGCCCACGGTCGAATGAGTTTGAAAATCGCCGCGTGCGAATCTCATGTCATCGAACGAAGGTTCGGCGTCGACGGCCTGACGTGCCGTGGTCGGAAAGCAGGCGCAGATTGACTGCCTTTCGGCGAACTGCTCTACATCCAAGGTTTACGACATACATATGGCTGGGGAATCATCATCTATGAATTCTGACGGAATGCTGGTCGTGGGGCCCTTGGGAAGGGCCTGGCATTTCCGCGAGCTTATCCGCGCGGTGGTGAAACGCGAGCTCACGGTGCGCTTTCGCGGCTCCATGCTCGGCTGGCTGTGGGCGATTTTCGGCCCTATCGTCATGCTGACCTGCTACACGCTGATTTTCTCCAACGCCGTGGGTGTCCCCGCTTCGGCCCGTGCGCATGGCGTCTTCGGCTATGCGGTGTCGATCTTTTCCGGGCTCATCCTCTTCAATCTGTTCAGCGAGCTCGCCTATCGCGCGCCCGGGCTGCTACATGAGCACACGAACTTCATCAAGAAGTCGATCTTTCCGAGCGAAACATTGGCGTGGACGGCAACCATCAGAGCCATCGTCTATGCCGGCATCAGCTTCTGTGTGCTGCTCGTCTTCCAGCTCGTGCTGACGCATTGGCTGCCGCCGACAATGTTGCTGCTGCCTTTCGTCTTCATTCCCTTTTTCATGTTCCTTCTGGGAGTCACCTGGTTCCTGATGGCGCTCGGCTCCTTCACCCGCGACGTCACCCATCTGATGGCATCCATCGTGCCGGTGATGATGTTCGCGACGCCGATCTTCTATTCGATCAGCGATGTGCCGCCGCATCTGCAGCTTCTCTTCAAGATCAACATCATCGGCGATTATATCGACATGGTGCGCGACCTTATGTTCTTTGGCCGCCTGCCGAACATCTATCTCTATATGGGGTCGGTCCTTGTCTCACTCTTCGTCTTCGCGTTCAGCTATCGTTTCTTCATGCGATACAAGGCGGTCTTCGTCGATGTCATCTGAAGTTGCGATTAGGTGCGCAGGCCTCGGCAAGGCCTTCCAACTTTACAAGCATAGAAACGACCAGCTGAAACAGATCATGTTCGGCCGCTGGAAACGTTTTTATCAGGAGCACTGGGTCCTGCACGACATCAGCTTCGAAGTGCGCAAAGGCGAATGTCTCGGCATCATCGGCCGCAACGGCGCCGGCAAGACGACCCTGCTCCAGATGATCTGCGGCATCACCTACGCGACGCATGGCAAGGTCGAAACCTTCGGCCGCATCGCACCCATCCTGGCCCTCGGCGCGGGTTTCGACCCTGAGCTGACCGGCAGCGAAAACGCGATGATCGGCGGCGCCATCCTGGGTCTGAAGCGCAAGGAGATCGCCGCCCGCCTGCCCGCGATCGAAGCCTTCGCCGACATCGGTGAGTTTTTCGCTCAGCCGATGAAGATGTATTCGAGCGGCATGGCCGCGCGCCTCGCCTTCGCTATCTGCAGCCAGGTCGATGCCGACATTATGATCGTCGACGAAGCGCTGTCCGTCGGCGATGCGTCCTTCGAAAAGAAGTGCCTCGACTTCATTCATGACTTCGCCCGCCGCGGCACCATCCTCGTGGTCTCGCATTCGCCGACGATGCTGAAGATGTTCTGCGACCGCGTCGTTTGGATTGAAGACGGCTATGTGCGCGCCGAAGGCGAAGCAGAAGGCATTCTTGAACAATATGACCACGTCATGCGGGGCACGCATGCGCCCGTGCCCGATCTGCGCGTCGTCAGCGGCTGATCGCAAGCTTGCGTTTCCACAAAAATAAAAAGCGCCGCCCGAGGGCGGCGCTTTCGTTTGTTGCTTGTTTGAGGCTTCAGCTCGCCGTCAATTGCGACGTATCGATCGGCAGCTTGCGCAGCCGCTTGCCTGTCGCTGCATAGACGGCATTGACCACAGCCGGCATGATCGCGGAAGTTGACGGCTCGCCCATGCCGCCCGGCTTTTCCTGGCTAGCGACGATGTGGACCTCGATCTTCGGCGCCTCATTGATCCGCAGCGCTTGATAGTTGTCGAAATTGCTCTGCTCGACACGCCCATTCTTGAGGGTGATCTCGCCATAGAGCGCGGCGGTGAGACCATAGATGAGGCCGCCTTCGACTTGTGCTTTGACCGTGTCGGGATTGACCACCGTGCCGCAATCGACGGCGCAGACAACGCGCTTTACGCTGACCGTTCCGTCTTTGTCGACGGCGACTTCGGCGATCTGCGCGATATAGGTGCCGAAGCCAAAGATCAGCGCGACACCGCGGCCCGATCCTTTCGGCATCGACTGGCCCCAACCGGCTTTCTCGGCCGCGAGATCGAGGACGGCTTTGGCACGCGGCGTCTTGTCGAGAAGCGAGCGCCGATAGTCGACAGGATCCTTACCCGCAGCGACGGCGAGCTCATCGACAAAGCCTTCGACCATGAAGGCATTATGGGTGACACCCACACCGCGCCACCAGCCGGTGGTGAGGCCTTGCGGCGGCTCCTGACGCACCCAATCGACAAGCACATTGGGGAAGTCATAGGGCCCTGCGCCCGCTTCGACGGCATCGAAATCGAGGCCGTTCTTGAACGCAGGCGGTATCCAGCGCGCGACGATCGAGGAACCGACGGTGCGATGGTGGAAGCTCACCGGCTTGCCGCTGGCATCGAGGCCGGCCGTCAGCACGTCGTAGTAATAGGGCCGGTAGATATCGTGCTGGATGTCCTCTTCGCGTGTCCAGATGATCTTCACCGGACTCTGGACTTGACGCGCGATGCGAACTGCCTGCGTGACGCTATCGACCTCGAGGCGCCGGCCGAAACCGCCGCCAAGCAGATGATTATGCACGGTCACCTTATCGAGCGGCAGACCGGTCACCTCCGCGGCCGTCGCCTGTGCCCGGCTCACGACCTGCGATCCGACCCAGACGTCGCAGCGGTCGGCTTGCACATGCACGGTGCAATTCAACGGCTCCATCGTCGTATGGGCGAGGAACGGCGCCTGATAAACGGCCTCGATCGTCTTGGCCGCGGTTTTCAAAGCCGCCGCCGCGTCGCCCGCCTTATCGCCGGGAACGCCATCTTTCTTTGACGCAGTGGCAAGCGCCGCGACAATGTCTTCGGTCGAGACATGCGCGTTCGGCCCCTCGTCCCAAGTAATTTTGAGCGCTTTGAGGCCCTTCAGAGCGGCGCCCATATGATCGGCGACGACAGCCACCGCATTGTCAATCCGCACGACCTGACGCACGCCTTTCACGGCAAGCGCCGCGCTGTCATCGACCGAGCCGAGCTTGCCGCCGATGACCGGACAGGCGGCGACCGTCGCGATTTTCATGCCAGGCACGCGTGTGTCGATCCCGTAGGTCGCTTTGCCATTCACTTTTTGCGGCGAGTCGACCCGGTGCGCCGGCGTGCCGATCAGCTTGAAATCCTTCGCAGGCTTCAAAGCGACTTTGGTCGGAACCGGCAGTTTGGTGGCGTCATCCGCGACTTCGCCGTAGCTGAGACGGCGATTGCCGGCGGTGTCGATCACCACACCATTTTCGACATGGCACTGCGCCTGATCGATGCCCCAGCGTTTAGCCGCCGCCGCCACCAGCATCGTGCGCGCTACGGCACCCGCTTCGCGCAGCGGCGTGAAGAACGCCCGCACCGACGTCGAGCCGCCCGTCGCCTGGAAGCCGAGAAGCGGATTGCCATAGAGCTTGTCGCTGGCGGGCGCGTGCTCGAAAGCCGTCTGTGTCAGATCGACTTCCAGTTCTTCCGCGATCAGCATTGACATCGACGTATAGGTGCCCTGCCCCATTTCGATCTGCGGCATGACGAAAGCGATATGGCCATCGCGGTCGATGCGAATGAAGGCATCAGGTGCGAACTCCGCTTCGGACGCTGCCTGCGCGCCTTTGAACGGCAGACCGATGCCGAGCAGAAGACCGCCACCTGCAGCGGCGCCGACGCGCAAGAAGGCGCGGCGCGAAAGGCCCGACTCGTTTTGGGTCATGTCGTTTTGGGTTCCGCCGTTCGACTCGGCGCGAGCAAGATATTCGTTCAACATGCTCAGCCCCTCTGTCCATGTGTTTCGCTGTTTGCGGCGTCTTTGATCGCAGCGCGAATGCGGACGTAAGTGCCACAACGGCAGATGTTGCCGGTCATCGCATCGTCGATGTCGGCATCGGTCGGATGCGGATTGCTCACGAGCAAGGCTGTCGCCGACATGACCTGCCCAGACTGGCAATAGCCGCACTGGACGACCTCGTGATCGATCCAGGCTTTCTGAATCTTCTGGCCGGCCGGCGTGTTGCCGATCGCCTCGATAGTCGTGATGGCCTTTTTGCCGACACTGTCGATCGAGGTGATGCAGGACCGCGTCGCGACCCCATCGATGTGCACGGTGCAGGCGCCGCACAGCCCCGCGCCGCAGCCGAACTTGGTCCCGGTCATGCCGATCACATCGCGCAAGACCCAGAGCAGAGGAATGTCGCCGTCCACATCCACCACATGGGGCGTGCCGTTTATATTCACCGTATAAGCCATGAAGAGGCTCCTTTACGCGTTGAGCCGTGGGTTGGCGCGATGAGGGACCACACGCGGGAGGCAGAGGTTAGATGCACATACACGTAAAAGCCGATGACAATGCTTGCTGTTCATCAGCCGATACAGTTGCTCGAAACAGTTATGTGCGGAGATCTAACCACTGCGCCAGCACGCGGCCGCAGTGCGCCGCGAGTAAACGCAGCCAAGCTTGGCCGGGTTCCGTCAGAACGCAAATTAGCGGAGTATGTCTCGCAATCAATCAGACGATAGGCGCACGCGGATGCGGCCCATAAGGTCCGCGATACGCTGCGCTATGCGAGGGATCGAATGGTGCTGCAAGAGAGGATCGAACTCTCGACCTCTCCCTTACCAAGGGAGTGCTCTACCACTGAGCTACTGCAGCCCGAAGGACGCGAAAACGCGAGGCGAATCCGTGTCCAATCCATGTGCTTGATCGCATGAACGGAATGTGTCTTCCGGATTCATGCTTTGGAGAGCGGGCTATGTCGCACAGACCGCAGCGATAGGCAAGGCAGCCGGAGGTTTTCACCAGAAGGATCGTAGATCCGGTGCATATTCCACTTTTCAGGCCTCTCCGGCGGCCTGCCGCCAAACCGGCAATTTGGCCGCAGCACGATCGGGCTTTGCCGCGGGCTTGTCCGCGCCCCTATGAAGGCATAAAAGATTCCGCTATGGCATCGCCTCAAGACCCGCCCCGGCCCGGCCAAACTGGCCCGATTCGCACGGAAAAAGAGGCGACGAAGGACCGGCTGGCCGCAGCCTTGCGGGAGAACTTACGCCGCCGCAAAGCGCAGAAGACCGGCCGGGCGAGCGGCAAGACGCCAGTGCCGCCTGAATCCGTTTAGGGCTCCGAAACCTTCAAAAAGCCTATCTCGGAGTTGTAAATCGGCGCCAACGCTGAGGCCGCGCTCCGGTGCGGCGGGCCCATTCCGGAAATGACTGTATCGGCAAACAATTAAGGGGATCGAGCAGCACTATTTCAGGTGAAGGGGATTTTTTCTGAGGGGGGAGAATGGATCGCATCCGCATCCTGGGCGGCCAGACGCTCGAAGGCAATATTCAGATTTCGGGCGCCAAAAACGCGGCCCTGCCGCTGATGATCGCATCTTTGCTGACCGACGAGACTTTGACGCTCAAGAACACGCCGAGCGTCGCCGATGTCGGGATGCTTTTGAGGATTTTGAGCCATCACGGCGTCGATTATTCGGTCGACGGCCGCCGCCCCGGCGACGAGCCGCATGCCGCGCGCACCCTTCACCTCACTGCCCGCCGCATTGTCGATATTAGAGCGCCCTATGACCTCGTCGCCAAGATGCGGGCGAGCTTCTGGGTTATCGCGCCGCTCCTCGCCCGCATGGGCGAGGCGCGCGTCTCGCTGCCGGGCGGCTGCGCCATCGGTACGCGGCCGGTCGATCTTCTCCTGATGGTCCTCGAAAAGCTCGGCGCCACGATCGACATCGAATCGGGCTATGTGCATGCCCGCGCCCCCAAGGGTCTCACCGGTGCCGAGATTGTTTTCCCTAAGGTCACGGTCGGCGGCACCCATACCGCGCTGATGGCCGCCTCGCTTGCCAAGGGCCATACGATCATCCGCAATGCCGCGCGCGAGCCGGAAGTGGCGGACGTCGCCAACTGCCTCATCAAAATGGGCGCTCGAATCAAAGGTGCCGGGCAGGACACGATCGAGATCGAAGGCGTCAGCACATTGTCGGGGACGCACCACACCGTGCTGCCCGACCGTATCGAAACCGGCACTTATGCGATGGCGGTCGCAATGACCGGCGGCGATGTTCTCTTGGAGCGAGCCGAGCCTGATCTTCTGCAAAGCGCTCTCGATGTCCTGGTTCAAGTGGGTGCTGACATCACGGCCACGAATCAGGGCATTCGCGTGCGCCGCAATGGCGCCGGCATTTCCCCGGTCGATATCACGACCGCACCCTTCCCGGGCTTCCCGACGGATCTGCAGGCGCAGTTCATGGCGCTGATGACCATAGCCAAGGGCCGGTCGCGGATCACCGAAACGATCTTCGAGAACCGATTCATGCATGTGCAGGAGCTCGCCCGCCTCGGCGCCCATATCAGGCTCGACGGTGACGTGGCCGTGGTCGAAGGCGTCGAAGAGCTGCAGGGCGCCCCCGTTATGGCGACCGATCTGCGCGCCTCCGTCTCGCTCGTCATCGCGGCGCTTGCAGCCCGGGGCGAATCGATCGTCAACCGCGTCTATCATCTCGACCGTGGCTTCGAGCATTTGGAGAAGAAGCTCGGCGGCTGCGGCGCAATCATCGAGCGGATTCCGGGCTCGAACTGACACGAGGTTGAACGGCGGGGATTGAACGGCGAAGATCGGGTCCTTATGTCGACTCTCATGTCTGGTCCGCTCCGCCTCATCGCCCTCGATGAAGAGGATCTCGGCGTCATCTCTGCGCATTTGCAGGACGCCATCCTCAAAGTCCGGGACATGGCCTATCTTCCCCACTCAAAGCGCTTCGCGCTTGTTGCGGCGCGCTTCGACTGGCTCGGCATTGAGCAGGGCAAGAAAGAGCGCTGCCACGCCGGCCTGCATTTCGAGCGTGTGCTGAGGGCCGAGATTGCGGGTTTCGATCAGGCCAAGACGGATGCGTGTCTCAATCTCCTGAGCATCAATTTCATCACTGATGATCCGCCCGCCGGACATATCGTCCTGACCTTCTCCGGCGGCGCCGCGGTCAAACTCACCGTCGAATGCCTCGAAGCCCAGATGCACGACCTTGGCTCGCGCTGGCAGGCCAAGGCACAGCCCGGCCATCAGTGCCTCAAAGAGACCCCCGACAAGCCCGCATAATCCTCCTGCCCCTCGGCGCTGCGCCGCCCGGCGCGCAGCCGAAAGCGCGCCTTCAAGGGACGCATAATGTTCGAAAGCCTGTTCCAATCCTTCGAGGAAACCGCAGATTCCTCGCAGAGCTCAGCGCGGATCGCAGCACTGCGCAGTGAGCTGACCCGCCTCGGCATCGACGGCTTCATTGTGCCGCGCACCGATCGTCAGCAAAATGAATATGTCGCGCCCTGTGAGGAGCGGCTCGCTTGGCTCACCGGTTTCACCGGCTCGGCAGGTCTCGCTTTTGTCTTTCAGGATCGCGCCGTCCTCTTCGTCGACGGCCGCTACACACTGCAAGCGCAGGATCAAATCGATCTCACTCTGGTCACGCCGGTGCCGCTTGCGACGACGAGCCCGGAGAAATGGCTCGAACAGAATCTCTCCGCTGGACAGAAGCTCGGCTATGATCCCTGGCTCCATACGCCGAGCCAGATCGAGCGCTATGAGAAGGCCGCCGCCTCTGCGGGCGCGACGCTCCTCCCCATAGCCGCCAATCCCATCGAGGCCATCTGGAACGACCGACCGGCCCCCCCGCACGGGCAAGTGAGCCGGCATCCCCTCAAACTCGCGGGCGTCGCGGCCGAAGACAAGCTTCAACGCATTGCCAAATCACTCGGCAAGGCGGATGCGCTCCTCGTCAGCGATCCGCATGCAGTCGCCTGGACCTTCAACATCCGCGGCCAGGATGTCGCCCATACGCCGCTGCCGCTCGCTTTCGCGCTCATCCCGAAAGAAGGCAAGCCGCGACTTTATATCGATGACGCCAAGCTCGATGACGCAGTGCATGACTATCTGGCGCCGCTCACGACTCTTGTTGCGCCGGACAAGCTCGCCGCCGATCTTGAAAACATCGGCCGCGAGAAGGCGCGTGTCCTCTTCGATACGGCAACCGCACCCGTCAAACTCTCGCGGATTTTGCAGGAGGCCGGCGGCACGCCGGAAATCGGCACCGATCCGATCGCTTTAATGAAAGCCTGCAAGAACGAGGCGGAGCTCGAGGGCGCGCGCAAGGCGCAATTGCGCGATGCGATCGCTGTCGTCCATTTTCTCCGCTGGTTCGACGAGGAGGTCGCCAAGGGCGGATTGACCGAGATCGAAGCAGCGCAGGCGCTCGAAACCTTCCGGCGCAAATCGCGCAAACTGAAAGACGTTTCCTTCCCGACGATTTCTGCTGCGGGGCCGAATTCGGCGATTCCGCATTATCGCGTGACGACCGCCACGAACCGCCGGATCGGCAAGGGCATTTTCTTGATCGATTCCGGCGGCCAATATGAAGACGGCACGACCGACATCACCCGGACGATTGCCGTCGGCAAGCCGACCGCCGAGATGCGCGACCGTTATACGCGCGTGCTGAAGGGCAATATTGCGATCAGCCGCGCCGTCTTTCCGAAAGGCACATCAGGCGCGCAGCTCGATTCCTTCGCCCGCCAAGCACTTTGGCACGCCGGGCTCGACTTCGACCACGGCACCGGCCATGGCGTCGGCGCCTATCTCTCCGTGCATGAGGGCCCGCAGCGCATCGCCAAGGTCGGCACCACCGCCCTCGAGCCCGGCATGATCATCTCGAACGAGCCCGGCTATTACAAAGCTGGCGACTATGGCATCCGGATCGAAAACCTCGTCGTCGTCGAGCCGCGCAAGATCAAGGACGGCGAGCGCGAGATGTACGGTTTCGAGACGATTACGCTCGTGCCGATCGATATGCGCCTGATCGAGCCGGGGCTTCTCACCGCCGAAGAACGGCGCTGGTTCGACGCCTATCATCAGCGGGTCTGGAAGACGCTCTCGCCGCACGTCGAAGGCGACGCCAAGAAATGGCTGAAGAACGCGACGAAGCCGGTGGGGAAATAGAGAGTCGCTTCTCTCCCCTTTTGGGCCATCCCAAACGCTAAAGATCTCGGTTTTTCTCGATCTATGTTCCTGGATGCGCGGATCAAGTCCGCGCATGACGGCCATGACGTTGCAGCGGCGCCCTACTCGCTGATGATCTTCCGCAGCGACCAGGCCTGTGTCTTGTCGCCGCCGCGCTGGCCGGTGATCTCGTCGATCTTCCAATCGGCGCCGGTGTTGACGAACTCATAGCGCACGATCGACGGCTCTTTCTCCTCGAAGGAGAAGAATTTCGCCGCGACGATGGCTTTCGCATCCGTCTTCGACTGTTCTGCGATCGTGAGGTTCTTCACGCTCGGGTCCTGCGAATTGGTGATCGGATCGAAATCGAGGATCACCCCATCCTTCTCGCGCTTTTTCATTGCAACGAGCGCCGCGACCAGTGACTTCGACAGATAGAGCTTGCGCACTTGCTTGTTCTCGATCGCCGATTGCCCGTCATATTTGCCGTTCGGCCCGGCAGCGATACGATAGATCTCGGTCACGATCTCGACCGGCTCATGCGCAATCTTCGGCGGCGGCGCCGCCATCACCGCGGAAGCTGCAAAATAGGTGAGACCCAGCAGCGCAGCCAAAATTCCGTTGCGGCAAAGAACTTTGCGCATCATCTTTTCTCCAATCCATGAATGAAAATGCTTGCGGTCAGGCGCCCCCTGCCCGCTTCAGCCATTCGTCCTCGTCAATGATTTCGATTCCGAATTCTTTCGCCTTGTCGAGTTTCGAGCCGGCGCCAGGACCCGCGATGACGAGGTCGGTCTTTTTCGAGACCGAGCCGGCGACTTTGGCACCGAGCCGTTCGGCCTGCGCTTTCGCCTCTTCACGGGTCATCTTTTCGAGCGAACCGGTGAAGACCACTGTCTTGCCGGCGACCGGGCTTGTCGTCACCTGCTCTTTCATCGGCAACGGCGTCACATATTTCAGGAGGTCGTCCAGCACCTCCTCATTGTGCTTTTCCTGAAAGAAATCGGCGACGGATTCGGCGACGACATCGCCAATGCCTTCGATATTGTTGATCTCGGCCCGCGCATCGGAGCCTTCGCTCGCCTGCCGTGCCGTCTCGCGCAGAGCCTCGAACGTACCGAAATGGCGGGCCAGGCGCCGCGCATTGGTCTCGCCGATATGCCTGATGCCGAGCGCAAAGATGAAGCGGTTGACCGGCACCTGACGGCGCGCCTCGATCGCCTGGAAGAGATTGCGCACTGAGGTCTCGCCATAGCCCTCGCGGTCCTTGAGCTTATGGATTGCCGTCTTGTCCCGCTCTTCGAGCCGAAAAATATCAGCGGCGGTCCTAATCAGCCCGTCGGCAAAGAATTGCTCAATCTGCTTTTCGCCGAGGCCCTCGATGTCGAGCGCGTTGCGCGAGACGAAGTGCTTTAGGCCCTCCACCGCCTGCGCCGCGCAGATGAGCCGGCCGGTGCAGCGGCGCACCACATCTTCCGTGCCCGTTTTCGGATCGATCTCGCGGACTGCGGCCGAGCCGCAGACCGGGCAGATATGCGGAAATTCGTAAGGCTGCGCATCCTCCGGCCGCTTATCCGGGATGATGCCGACGATCTGCGGAATGACGTCGCCCGCCCGCTGCACGATGACCGTATCGCCGATGCGGACGTCCTTGCGGGCGATCTCATCCTCATTGTGCAGTGTCGCATTGGAGACGACGACGCCGCCGACGGTGACCGGATCGAGCCGCGCCACCGGCGTCAGGGAGCCAGTGCGGCCGACCTGGATATCGATGCCGCGCAACACGGTCATCGCCCGCTGCGCTGGGAATTTATGCGCTGTTGCCCAGCGCGGGGCGCGCGAGACGAAGCCGAGCCGCTCCTGCAGCGTGAGTGAATTGACCTTGTAAACGACCCCATCGATATCATAGCCGAGACTGGCCCTGCGATTTTCGATGTCGTGGTAGAAGGCGAGCAGATCCTCCGCTGTGTGGCAGAGCACAGTCAAAGAATTGACCGGCAGCCTGTATTTCTTGAAGGCCTCGATCATGCCGAGCTGGGTATCGGCCGGCATGGCGCTCACCTCACCCCAGCCATAGGCGAAGAAATGCAGCGGCCGCTGCGCCGTGATCGACGGGTCGAGCTGGCGGAGCGAGCCTGCTGCGGCATTGCGCGGATTGGCGAAAAGCAGTTTGCCGGCCGCCTTCTGCCGCTCGTTCATCGCGGCAAAATCCTGATGCGTCATATAGATTTCCCCGCGCACTTCGAGCACATCCGGCGCATGGCCTTTCAGCTCATGCGGGATCTCTTTGACGGTCCGAACATTGGCCGTCACATCCTCGCCCTCAAAACCGTCGCCACGGGTCGCCGCTTGGACGAGCTTTTTGTGCTCATAGCGCAGCGAACATGACAGGCCGTCGATCTTCGGCTCCGCCGTGATTCCCAGCGGCGCATCCTTGCCGAGGCCGAGAAAGCGCCGCACGCGGGCGACGAATTCGGCCACCTCCTCGTCGCTGAACACATTGCCGAGCGACAGCATCGGCACTTTGTGGCGGACCTTGGCGAATTTCTCCGATGGCGCCGCACCGACGGTTTGGGTCAGCGACTCGGGGCTGACGAGTTCCGGAAAGGCGGCTTCCAGCGCCTCATAGCGGCGACGCAGAGCGTCATAGTCCGCGTCCGAGACGACCGGCGCGTCCTCCTGGTAATAGGCACGGTCGTTCTTGGCGATCTCCTCGCCGAGTCTCGCGTGTTCCGCTTGCGCTTGCGCAAAGCTCAGCGCGTCGATTGGCGTGTTCTGATCGATCTTGGGCTTTTTGGCTGTCATGGCCGAAAATTAGCATGCTGCGCCTGGGGCGTCATGAAGGTGGCTGGAGCAGTCCCTTGGTAAGGGAGAAGTCTAAGCCTCGTGCCAGCGGCCCGGCTGATAGGCGAAGACCCGCGCATAGCGTTTGATCTCCTCCGGCGGCCCGGAGAATTTCGCCGGATTGTCGGAGAGTTTGACCGCCGGCCGGCCCTCTACGGCGCTCACTTTGCAGACGAGCGAGGGCTGCGCGAAATCGGCGCGCGAGCCTTTCGGGATGCAATCGGCGAAATCATTGGTGAGATTGGTGCCCCAGCCGATCGAGACCTGAACCCGGCCACGCAAATGCCGGACGGCGGCTTCGATCGACTCGACCGTCATCGCATCCGACAGGATGACGAGCTTTTCCTTCGGATCGCGGCCGCGCTTTTCCCACCATTCGATAAGCTGATCGGCAGCCGCGATCGGCGGCGCAGAATCCGGCCGCGCCCCGGTCCAGTCGGCGGCCCAATGCGGTGCCGCTTCCAAAAAGCTCGTGGTGCCGAAAGTATCGGGCAGCAGCACGAGCAGATTGCCCTGATAGAGCTTGGCCCAGTCGTCCAAAACTGTGTAAGGCGCCGCGGCGAGTTCTTCGTCCGAATTAGCGAGCGCCGCATAGACCATCGGCAGCTCATGCGCATTAGTGCCGATGGCTTCGAGCCCAAGGTCCATCGCATGTTTGACGTTGGAGGTGCCAAAGAAGGAGGCGCCAAGCCCCTCTTGCAGCGCTTCGAGGCACCAGCGCTGCCACAGAAAGCCGTGCCGCCGCCGGGTGCCGAAATCGGCGATCCGCAACGGACCTTCCGCCGCCAGCGCCCGCAGCCGCTCGACCTTGGTCCAGAGTTTCGCCTTGGCGCGGGCATAAAGCACATCAAGCGTAAAGCGGCGCATGCCGGCCATCGCTTTGCGCGCCCAAAGCTCATTGATGATCGCCAGCGCCGGCACTTCCCACATGGTCGTGCCGGTCCATGGCCCATCGAACCGCAGTTCGAACTGGCCGTCCTTTTTGGCGAGTTCATAAGGCGGCAGCGAAAAGCCGGCCAGAAATTCGAGGAAGCCCGGCTCGAAAACCCGCGCCTTGCCGTAGAAGGTATTGCCGGCCAGCCAGATCAGCTCGTTCTTCTGGAGACGCAGTCCGCGCGCATGATCGAGCTGCGCGCGCAGTTCGCCTTCATCCACCACATCGGCGAGCCGCATATTCTGGCTGCGGTTGATCAGGCTAAAAGTAACGTGGGTATCCCGCCGATACTTCCAGATCATCTGGAGCATCAGCAGCTTATAGAAATCCGTATCGAGCAGCGTCCGGATGACCGGATCGATGCGAAAGCTATGGTTGTAAACGCGGGTCGCGAGATCGGGGACCATGCGGGCAGACTACGCATCGGCGGGCGAGGACATGATCATCTAGCACGGATTTCATTCCGCCAATGCGACGTTGTCACGCCGAGTTGCGCATCAACATGAACGAGAGCTTCTTAAGGCAAAGCTTTGATGTTTGCGGATTTTTTTAAAACCAGACGCATATCTCAACGCGATGGCGGCGTGCGACTAGCCCGCTCCTTGCAGCAGACGCCCCGCGGCCGCGCGGGCTTCTTCGGTGATCGTCGCACCGGCGAGCATGCGGGCAATCTCTTCGCGGCGGGCTTCCTGGGCCAGATGCGTCACGCGCGTCGCGACGCGCTTGCCCTTGTCCAACGCATCCTTGGCGATGCGGAAATGGCCCTTGGCCTGCGCGGCGACTTGCGGCGCATGGGTGACGGCCAGCACTTGGACACCGCGCGCCAGTCGGGCAAGCCGCTGGCCGATCGCTTCGGCGACCGCGCCGCCGACACCTGTATCGATCTCGTCAAAGACAAGCGTCGGCGCCGAACCGCGGTCGGCGAGCACGACTTTCAAAGCCAGCATGAAGCGCGCGAGTTCGCCGCCCGAAGCGACCTTCATCAAAGGTCCGGGGCGCGTGCCGGGATTCGTCTGCACCCAGAATTCGAGCTGATCGATGCCGGACGGCCCCGGCGTTGCAGCTTCCGGGCGGAACTGCACAAGGAAGCGCGCGCCTTCAAGTTTGAGTGGAGGTAATTCCGCGTTCACTGTTTTTTCAAGTGCTTGCGCGGCTTTCTTGCGACGCGACGACAAGACCGCAGCGGCATCGTCATAGGCCTTCTGCGCAACGCCGACCGCCTTTTGCAGTTTGACGAGCCGAGCTTCGCCGGCATCGAGTGCCGCCAGATCGTTGGCGATCTGCTCGGCATGTGCGGCGAGCGCATCGACGGCGACCGAATATTTGCGGCCCGCGGCACGCAGCGCAAAGAGCCGCTCCTCGACCCGCTCCAATTCGCCGGGATCGTAATCGGCGCGCCGCAGCGCTTCGTCGAGCGCTTGGCTCGCACCATCGAAGGCGATGATTGCGGCATCGAGCGCTTGCACGGCCGGCGCGATCAGATCCGGCGCCTGTCCTTGCCGGCGCTCGAGCCGCCGCAGAACCCCGGAAAGACTCGACAGCAGACCATCGCCCGCCACCGCGTCGTAGGCATCGCGCAACTCGCCAGCGACCTTTTCCGCCTGCATCATCGCGGTGCGGCGTTCGGCGAGTGCGGCCTCCTCGCCCGGTTCCGGCGCGAGCTTGGTCAGCTCGGCATGCGCATGGCGCAGATAATCGGCATCGCCGCGGACTTTTTCGAGCCGCGCCTGCTCCTGCGCATGTTCCGTCTCGGCGGCTTTGAGCGCCGCATGCGCCTCGCGCACTGCGCCACATTCGGCCTGCAGTCCGCCGAAGGCGTCGATGAGCTGCCGGTGCAGGCTCGCATCGACCAGCGCGCGGTCGTCGTGCTGGCCGTGGATTTCGACAAGACCGGCGGCGATCGTCCGCAAAGCCTGGGCGCTGACCGGCTGATCGTTGACGAAGGCGCGCGTCCGCCCATCCGCCATTTGCACGCGGCGGAGAATGAGTTCGCCGTCCGAGTCGATGTCCTGCGCTCGCGCGGCAGCCAATGCCGGATGATCGGGCGGCAGATCGAAAACAGCCGTCACCTGGCCCTGCACCTCGCCATGGCGGACGAGCGAGCCATCGCCGCGGGCGCCGAGGCTCAGCGAAAATGCGTCGAGAAGAATCGATTTGCCGGCGCCCGTCTCGCCGGTCAGCACAGTGAGGCCCTGCCCGAATTCGAGGTCGAGCTTATCGATCAGCACAATGTCGCGGATGGCGAGCTGAACGAGCATGCAGCCTATTGCTCAAGGGCCAGGCCCGAGCCCCTGGCTGGCAAACACACCGCTGGTGAATTTGAGAGGCAGGAACGCGCCCGTCGGGAAATTTGGGGTAAATATAGAACAAAATTAGGCGGAACGGAAGCGCGAAAGCACTTCCTTCACGCTCAGAGCGGCGTCAGCGCGACGCCGTCATGTTGCCCTGGAAGAGCTTGGAAATCCAGGACCCCATGTCCTCATGGGGCTCGACGCCGCCCTTCTTCAGAAGCGCATAGGCATCCTTGTACCACTGCGAATCGGGGAAGTTGTGGCCAAGCACGGCGGCAGCTGTCTGCGCCTCATTGACGATGCCGAGCGCCAGATAGGCCTCGGTCAGGCGCTCAAGCGCCTCTTCGGCATGCCGCGTCGTCTGATATTTGGCGAGGACGATGCGGAAGCGATTGATCGCGCCGGTGTAGTCGTGATGTTCGAGATAGAAGCGGCCGACCATCATATCGCGGCCCGCAAGCTGGTCGCGCGTGACCTGCAGCTTGTAGCGCGCATCATCCGCATATTCCGACTTGGGGAATTTCTCGATGAGCTGCGCAAAGACAGCGGCCGCCTTCTCGGCCTGGCCTTGATCGCGGGAGATGTCCGGGATCTGGTTATAGTAGGACATGCCCTGGATATAATAGGCGTAGTCGAGATCCGGCGCCTTAGTGAAGAGGCTGATATAACGCTGCGACGAGCCGACGGCATCGTTATAGGAGCCGGCCTTGTATTGGCTGAAGGCTGTCATCAGCAGCGCCTTGCGCTGCCATTGCGAATACGGATCCTGCTTTTCCAGCGCGCTGAACTTCTTCGAAGCGGCATCATAATCGTGCTTCTGAAGGCCCGCGAGACCCTGGTCGTAGAGCTGTGCCGGCGGCTGATCAGGCAGTTCGACGGGCTTATATTTTTCGGCAAACCAAGTGCCCGGATCGAGCGAAGGCGCCATCGAGTCGAAATCGCAGGCTGCAACCGGAAGCGTCAGCAGAAGAGCGGCGGCGAATCGAGCCGGCCGCCAATTGGCGGCAGCAACGAGATTTTGCGAAACAACCGAAACAAAGGTCATACGATAGCGCTCTTCCGTCGGACTCGGCCTGTCCTTATGCAGGACAAAGTGGAAAAATCTTATGACTTTTCCGAGACATCCCCAAATAATCCGCTGCTGGCAGCCGATATCGGGAATGCGTTTGCGCCGCGTCATTACCGCATGCCGCCCCCCGGCGCTATAAGAGGTCGCCCCCATAACCGGCATTTCTGTGGCGGAGCTAACGGATATACGACGGTGTGGCGGTAAAGACGCTTTCAGTTTTCAGGCCGAAATCCACGCCGCCGGTCTCTCGGCATGCGGCATCTGCGGACGCAGCGGCACCGCGTCGACATATTCGAACGCGGAGGGATCGGCGAAAAGCGCCCGCAAAACCGCGACATTCATCCGATGTCCGCCGCAATAAGACCGGAACGCGCCGATGATGCGGCGGCCGGCGAGCGCCAGATCGCCCACCGCATCGAGCAGCTTGTGACGCACGAATTCATCGGCGAAACGCAGCCCTTCGGGATTGACTACGCCATCCTCTTGCAAGGCGACTGTATTGTCGAGCGAAGCACCGAGCGCAAAACCCGCCTGCCACAAGCGCTCAACATCAGCCAAAAAGCCGAAGGTCCGGGCGCGCGCCACTTCGCGGCGGAAAACCGAAGGCGCAAGGTTCACCGACTTCTTCTGCCTGCCGATTACTTTCGAACTGAAATCGATTTCGACATCGAGGCTGAGGCCATCGGCACGCGCGTTCGTCGCCGGAGAGAGTTCGCAAAAGCCCTGCCCGCTTTCGATGCGGACCGGACGTATGACACGGAAGTAGCGGCGCGGCGCGGAGAGCGTCTCGATTCCGACCTCATCGATAAGGTCGACAAAGGCTGCGGCCGAGCCGTCCATGATCGGCACTTCCGGCCCGTTGATCTCGACAACCGCATTGTCGATGCCGAGTCCGAAAAAAGCCGCGAGAAGATGTTCGATGGTTGCGACGCCAGCCGTCTTGCCGTCGCCGATGACGGTGCAAAGTTCAGTCATTGTGACTTGCGACCAATGCGCTGCGATCGTCCGCTGGGCCTTGTTGATCCGGCCGGTGCGATGAAAGACGATGCCCGTATCGGCTTCGGCAGGATGCAGGATAATGGTGACGGGGACATTCGAATGGACGCCAATGCCGGATAAAATCGCCGGACTACGGAGCGTCGTCTGTCGCCCAAACTTCATTCTGCGTGCTCGCCACCCCTGCGGCGCGCTACTTTAAAAGCGCAACGTCGCCGACTTAACCGCCGAAAAGTCGCGATTCTTCATCACGACTTTCGATGGGTGAACCCTACGCTCCCCCCTATTGGGGGGCCAAATCAAGCTTCATTAACGCCCTGTTACACAGGGCGTTTCAAGGGAAATACCGGGTTTTTCGCTCAGTTCGACTGCCGGCGCAGGAAGGCCGGAATCTCGAGCTGATCGTCTTCCATGGGGCGCGCAGCGATCATCCGGCCCTGCGGGTCGAGCGGCTGCTGCGTGCGCGCAACATGGGCGGCGCGCTTGCCATATTCGGCATGAACCGAACTGGGCTGGCGCGTCGGAACCGCGGTCTGATGCGGAATCTGCGCCGGCACGTGGGTCGGCATATGGGTCGGCTCGCGCTGCGGCACGGCCGGCACAGCATCTTCCTGCCGGCTCATGCCGAAAGCTGTGAGGCGTTCGAGCAAAGTCCGCCGCTTCGTCTCATGCACAGGCTCGGCCTGAACCTGCTGCGCACGAATCTGTTTTTGCACCGGCAACGGCAGGTCTTCGATCTGCGGCATGCGCTGCGGCCGGATCTTAGGATTTTCCGGCGCCGGCGGAACGAACGGGCCTTCCGCATAGGTTTCGACCTCTTCCATCTGCGGCGCGGCGACGGGCTCGACGAAATGATGCGTCGGCGCTGCCGGCTGCAGCTGCACGCCACGCGGCGTCGGCACGGTCGTTGGAGCCGGCGCGCTGTAAGCTTGCGGCGGCGCTGCGGGCTCGGGGAAGGCTTCGGTTTCGATCGCCTGCGGCGCGGGACGCGGCACGGCAAAGCGCGGCGCCGTCGTCATGTCGGGCTGGCGCGGCGCGGTCTGGACGCGCGGCTTGATCGCCGGCTCCGGCATGCGCAGCGGCGCAGCTTCCTGTTCGCCGCCGCCGACGGTACGATCGATGCCAGTCGCGACGACGGAGACGCGCACAATGCCGTCGAGGCTTTCGTCGAACGTTGCACCGAGGATGATGTTGGCTTCCTCGTCGACTTCCTGGCGAATGCGGCTCGCCGCTTCGTCGACTTCGTAAAGCGTGAGGTCGTTGCCACCGGTGATCGAGATAAGCAGGCCGCGGGCGCCGCGCATCGAGGTCTCATCGAGCAGCGGATTGGCGATCGCCGACTCCGCCGCCATAATGGCGCGCTTGTCTCCGGTTGCTTCGCCGGTGCCCATCATCGCCTTGCCCATTTCGCGCATGACGGCGCGGACGTCGGCGAAATCGAGATTGATGAGGCCTTCCTTGACCATCAGATCGGTGATGCAGGCGACACCCGAATAGAGCACCTGATCGGCCATTGCGAAGGCATCGGCGAAGGTCGTCTTCTCATTGGCGACGCGGAACAGATTCTGATTGGGAATGACGATCAGCGTATCGACCGATTCTTGCAGGTCGAGAATGCCGGATTCGGCGATGCGCATGCGCTTCGCGCCTTCGAACTGAAAGGGCTTGGTGACGACGCCAACCGTCAATATGCCCATCTCGCGCGCCGCGCGGGCGATGACCGGCGCTGCACCTGTGCCGGTGCCGCCGCCCATGCCGGCGGTGACGAAGATCATATGCGCGCCTGCCAGATGATCGCGGATCTCTTCGATCACTTCTTCCGCCGCCGCACGGCCGACTTCAGGCTGGGACCCAGCGCCGAGGCCTTCGGTCACCTGCAGACCCATCTGGATCAAACGTTCAGCGCGCGAGGAAGTGAGCGCCTGCGCGTCCGTGTTCGCGACAATGAAATCGACTCCGATCAAGCCAGAGACGATCATGTTATTGACGGCATTGCCGCCTGCACCGCCGACACCACACACCATGATACGGGGTTTTAGTTCCCGAAGTTCGGGAGCTTTAAGATTGATGGTCATCGTCTGGCCTCTCGACGTTGGGGCGCCCCCCAGGTCGCCCACATATATTCCCCAGTCCGCGAGAAAAACGAATCAGCCGCCGCGCGTCTTCGTAGTTTCTCATATCAGTTAAAAACTGTCTCTCAACCACTGTCCTATGCGCGCGACATAACCATGTGTTCCGGTTGCCACCTCGCGCTCGGGCCGTGCCGGACGAAAATGCTCGATCCCCGCCATTTGCGGATAGATCAGAAGACCCACAGCCGCCGAAAAGCTCGGGCTCTTTGCTGACTCTGGCAAGCCTTGAATGCCAAGCGGACGACCGATCCGGATTTGACCGGCCAAAATCCGCTTTGCCGCTTCGGCGAAGCCGGTGAGCTGACTCGAACCACCCGTCAGCACGATCCGTGACGCGCCGTTCGGCGTGAAACCTGCGGCTTTGAGCCGGTCGCGCATCAGCTCCAAAATCTCTTCAACACGCGGTCCGATGATGCGGACGAGCTGGGATTTCGGCACGTGGACCGGATGCTCGCCATCCTCGCCCGCAAGCGAAACCGAGATGGTTTCACGCTCGTCGGAAGCCGAGCCGATGCAAGCGCCATAAAGCGTTTTCAGCCGTTCGGCATCGGCGACGCCCGTGGTCAGGCCGCGCGCAATATCCATCGTGATGTGATTGCCGCCGAGCGCCACGCCGTCGACATGCACAAGCTTGCCGCCGGCAAAGACGCCCACCGATGTCGTGCCGCCGCCGACGTCGATCAGCGCCGTCCCGAGCTCGGCTTCATCATCGACGAGCGTTGCGAGGCCCGAGACATAGGGAGTCGCGACCATCGCCTCGATCGACAGATGGCAGCGCTCGACCGCGAGCATCAGATTGCGCGCCGCCGTAACATCGCAGCTCACGACATGCATATCGACGCCGAGTGCTTCCGCGATCATGCCTCTTGGGTCGCTGACATTGCGCATGTCCCCCAGCGAAAAGCCGGTCGGCATGGAATGCAGCAGCGCCCGGCCCTGCTGATGCGGCCGCGCCGCGCAGGCTTCGAGCACGCGATGAATATCGGATTCGGCGACGGCGCGGCCATTGACGGAGACGGTCGCATTGAAGGATTGCGAGCCGATCCGTCCTCCCGAGAGATTGACGATGACGCCTTCGACCTGGACGCCGGCCATGCGCTCGGCCGCATCGACGGCGCGGCGGATCGCACCTTCCGCCTGTTCGAGATCGACGATCGTGCCGGCCTTGATGCCGACGGCGCGCTGATGCCCGATGCCGAGGATGCGGCAGCGATGCGTCCGCCCGCGCAGCGAGTCGGACGGCTCCATCGGTTCGAGCTTGGCGATCAGACAGACGATCTTCGACGTGCCGATATCGAGCGCCGACAAGAGAACCGTCTTGCGCGACGACAGAGCGCGCATACGCGGCGGCACCATGCGCAGGTTCATGTTTGGCCGCCCTTCTTCACAGATTTATGCACCGAAGGCTCCATGCGCGCGCGTGCGACCTCTTCCGGCAGCGTCGCGATGAGCCGCCCAGGGACGCGCAGATCCAGCGCTAGCACGTCCTTGTCGAGGACGTGATGATCTTGCTCAAGTGTCGCGAGCTCCGCGACCGCCGCAGCCGCATCTTTTTCCGGCAGAGCGACTTCGATGCCGTTGTTGAACTTCAATGTCCAACGGCGTCCAGCAACATAGATGCCCGCATCGATGCGCGAGCGCAGATCGCCCGCGGCCGTGAGCAGGCCGAGATATTCGCCGATATGCGCATTGGCGCCTTCGCCGACCGCGCGCGGCAATTTCATGTAACGCGCATCATGCAGACCGTCGATCGGCGTGCCATCGGCGGCGACGACTTTCGTCTGTCCGTCCTTTTGCCACAGCGCGGCGGGCGTGCGTTCCTGAATTTCGATGAGCAGGCGGTTGGGATAGAGCTTGGCAACGCTCGCCTCTTTCACGAAGGGCAGCTTCTTCAAGCGCTCGCGCAGTTTGACGGCGTCGAGGAACACCAGCGAATTGGTCGAGGTGATGCCCGCCGTATCAACGATCTCTTTTTGGGTGAGCTCGTGAATCCCCGAAATCGTGACGGCCTTCAGCCGAAAACCCACCGTCCGCGCTACAACGTCGGGCAGTGAACCGTAGGTGTCGGTGAATGTCTTGTATTGCCCGTTGAGCACGCAGCCGTAGATGCCGACCGCCGCGAGGAAGGCGAGCGACAGAAAGGTGTTCACACCGCGCGCCGAAACAAGCGCCATTAGTAAGGCGCCGAACTGACTGCGATTGCGCGCCGGAGCGACCACGGCCGGACGCACGCGCGCGACCATGAGATCGTTCGATATTCCTACATAGGCCGGAAGGGAGGGCTCAAGAGCTGCAAAAACCTCCTTCACCGGTCGCAGGAGGCGTCTTCCACCATCCATTTGACAAGCTCACCGAACGATATGCCGGCATGCGCCGCAATTTCAGGCACAAGCGAGGTTTCCGTCATTCCCGGCTGCGTATTGACCTCCAGCACGACAATCTCACCGGTTCCGCCCGGCCGATCGTCATAACGAAAGTCTGTACGGCTAACCCCCCGGCACCCTAGCGCCATGTGCGCCCCGAGAGCCCACTGTTGGATATTTTGGTAAATATTTTCTTTAAGATTCGCCGGAAGTACGTGAACTGAACCGCCTTTGGCATATTTCGCGTGATAGTCGTACCAGCCCCCGTCCGCTGCCTTTATCTCTATGATTTCATACGCCTTATCGCCGATCACGGCACAGGTGAGTTCGCGTCCGCCGACATAGTGTTCAACGAGCACGGTCTCGCCGAAGCTCCAGTCGTCCCGCATTAATTCTTGTGGCGGATAAGTGTGGTCGTCTTTGACGATGAGAACACCGAAGGATGAGCCTTCATCGAGCGGCTTCACCACATAGGGCAGCGGCAAAACATGCGATTTCGCGGCGGTTAGCCGATCGACGGTGACGCTGTCGGCAACCGGAATGCCGGCGGCGCGCATCACATCCTTCGCGCGGTCCTTCCGCATTGCGAGCGCTGACGCAAGCACGCCCGAATGCGTATAGGGAATGCGCAGCATTTCCAGAATGCCCTGCACGATCCCGTCTTCGCCGAAGCGGCCATGCAGCGCGTTGAAGGCAACGTCGGGTTTGAGCGCGACGAGAACTTCGGCGATCGCGCGATCGACGTCGACGCGGCTCACCCGATAGCCCTGGGCCTCGAGCGCCTTCGCGCAGGCTTCGCCCGAGCGCAACGAGACATCGCGCTCGGCCGAAAGGCCGCCCATCAACACCGCCACATGTTTCTGCATTCTGCGCCCCCTCCGCCGCGTTACTTACGGCGATCTGCACCATCGTCCGGCAGCAGGTCAATCCGCAACGGCGGAGGCATGAGCAAGCGGAGGGAAAAACGCGGAGAAACGCGCGTTGAACCGGCCGCTCAATGTCTGTGGTGGTGGTGATAATGCCGATGGCCTTTGAGGCCGAGGCCACGCGCGATATCAGGACCGCCGGCATAGCCGATCACGCCACCGGCAACCAAGCCGACCGGACCTGCCACAATCGCACCGGCCAAAGCGCCGCCTGCGCTATCGACGACGCGCTCCTGCGCTTGAACGTCCACAGGAATAAGCGTAATCGCGGCGACGGCGCAGAGTATCGCGCCGATTTTTAGTGCAGTCTTCATTGTGTCCCCCGGTTTCTGTCGAGCCGGGCAGCAGCTGAAGGGGACATGCCCCTTCAGTCAATATGCTCGGTTCGCTTACCGCTCTAGAACGGTGAACCCTTGATCGGTGAGAATTTTGACGCAGGATTGTGAGGTCATAAAGGCAGCGAAACGGGCCGCCTCCGGATTGGTCGAAGTCGCGATCAGCGCGATCGGATAGGTGACCGGCTTGTGGCTCGATTCCGGGAATGTATCGATGACCTTCACCTTCGGTTCGGCCTTGGCGTCGGTGGCATAGACGATGCCGAATTTCGCTTCCCCGCGCGCAACGAGCATCAAGGCGTTGCGGACATTATCGGCCTGCGCAAGCTTCGGCTCGACGTCGTTCCAAACACCAAGATTGGTCAGAGCCTCTTTGCCATAGACGCCAGCGGGACATGACGACACGGTGCAGACCGCGAGCTTGCCATCACCCAGCGCTGCGGCGAGCGGAAAGCCTTTGGTGATCTTGAGATCGGATGTGCCATCGGCCGGCTCGACAAGCACCAGCGCATTGCCGAGCAGATTGCGGCGCGTGCCGGGTTTCAAGAGTTTCGCCTTATCGAGATAGTCCATCCATTTGAGATCGGCGGAGATGAAAATATCTGCCGGCGCGCCCTGCTCGATCTGCTTTGCGAGCACGGCCGAGGAGGCATAAGAGATCTTCGCCTGCGCACCCGTCTGCTTGGCGAAGTCGGCGGCAATCGCATCAAGAGCAGTCTTCATGCTGGCCGCCGCGAAAATCGTCGGACCTTGCTTTGCGCCCTGAGCGGCGAGCGTCTGCGGCAAGCCGAACCCAGCCGTCAGAAAGATCAGAACAAACGCGGCCAACCGCCGACGCGTCGAAACAAACATATTGGTCTCCTCTTTCTCACCCAACCCGTTACGCGCGCCGCGCGGCGGCGAGCAGCCTAAAGCCGGCGCAGCGTTGTATACAGGAATATACAGCGGAAAACAGTTTCATTTACCACAACCGACGAAGCGGCCCTGCAGGAGGTCAAGGCGCGCTATGATGGCACCCTGCATTTCCCCTGCGAGCCTATGCCAATGGTCCAATCCCCGCCGCATCCGGCTTCGGCCCGTCCGACGCTCGACGGCATCAAAGTTTCGCGCCTGTCGCGTCTCGCCAGTGGCGAGGTCACCTATGTGGTCCTGACGCCGCCCGCCCCCGCAAAGGGCGAGAAGCGTGCAGACCGGCGGTGGCGCACGCATTTGCGATCCGGCAAGGTTGTCGACGGCGGGACCGTCATTTTGGCGGAGAGCCAGATCCGCGACCGCTCGGCAGGCGGTGCGCGGCTGCGGCTTGCGACACCCGTGACTCTGCCGCCTCAGATCCGCTTCTTCGATGACATCAGCAAGCATCTATTCGAAGCCTCGGTCGCTTGGCAGCGCGGCTGCGACATCGGCATTGCGTTTCTGCATGAGGTCGATCTGCGCGACCTGACTCGCGCCGAGCGCTTCCGGCTCGGCATGCGGACGCCCGTCGCCGAATAAATCAATCGACTTTGGAGATCAGGGCTGTGCTTCGCGGATGAGGCCGCGCGTCGTCACGGCGACGAAACGTCCGCCCAGCCATTCAATCGACAGCAGACGGCCGCCGCCCGGCAGTTCCGAGCCTACTTCCACCCGATACATGCCGTCCGACGTTTCGATCATGGCGACATTGCCCGCCACGCCCCGCAAAGCGAAATCATTGAGGATCGCGCCCTGCGGCGCATCGAGCGAGGGAATTTTATACTGTGGCTGCGTCGGCGGATCGACATGGCCGGGGATCGAACCTGTCGACGTGTAATCGACGCCCTGATCGCCGACCGGGGCCGGTGCCCCCGGAACGCGCGCGATGAGCGGGTGCGGCGATCCGCGGCTCGGCTGCGCGAAGAGCATCAGATTCTCCGCACCATTGAAGACCGGATGCGAATGATCGGTTGTCACCATGTAAGTGGCGAAGGAGGCCGACGACACTGCCAACGCTATTCCCGTCAGGACGACGAGACTGTCCGCCCATGGCGTGCGCTTGGGACGTGCCTTGCGTGCCTTCATGGGTTTATGCGAGATCCCGGGCCGTGTGCCACCGAGGCGCTGCATCTGACGGGAGACGACATGGGCCTGACTGAGCCGCGCCTTAGCGACGTCGCTCAGCTCCGCCTTCCTGATCACAATCCCGTCTTTGCTCGCTTGCATCGTCGCAGCCTCCAACGTGCAAATTTAAAGCTGCGGGCTTTCGCGTGGCTGGCGGGCGGCGAAGACTGGAAGATGTCGCCGCCTTTCATCACTGTCAGTAGCCGATGAATTCGCAAGCGTCCTGCAGCGACGTGAACCGGCGTGCGCCGAGCAAAGTCTCGATCTCGATCGAGCCGTCGCCGAAGAGCGTATAGGCCCGGTCCTTGAACAGACCGCGCTCGAGAACGCTCTTAGGATCGACGAAGCTTTTGGGATCGACAAAGCTCTTCGGTTCGATCCGCTGCGCCGGCGCATCCGCGGCGGTCTTTGCAGGGGCCTTGGCGGGGGCTTTGGCGGTGCGCTCCAAAACCATGTCGAAAAAATGCTTCAGCGTGCCGAAGCCGGTGTGCAGCGCGCCCAAAATCGCAAGACCGAAGCCGGTCAGGATTGTGTCCTGCGTAATCGCACTGAGATTGGCGGAGAGAACGATCGGGTGGCCGAGATATCGCGCCAAAATCTCCGTCGCTGATGCGCCGGACAAAAGCAGCGCCCAACCGAGCGCCACAATCATGAACCCTATCCACGTCAGACGGCCGAACGCCATGGCACTCTCCAATATGACGATGTCAAACCGCCAGTCTCTGGCGGATGCCGCTCGCAACAGCTTCGCGAATCACGCGACAACCCGCTCAGTGCGAGATGTCGCTGCTCGCGACGAAATTGATCTCCTCGACCAGCACTTCTTTGACGACGTCCGCGTTCAGGCGATGGTTGACTCGTTTCACGAGTTCCTTCGTCAGGGCGGCGACGTCATATTTCTCAAGATGCCGAAAATCGAGCTTCGGATCGGCATAAATGATTCGAAACGCCTCATCGAGCAGGAAAGCATCGGGAGGCACAGGCAAACCGGCGCCCTTCTCCGTCTCCGTATAGCCGAACTGGACGACGACATAGCCCTGCACCGCGCCGCGGGCGATCATCGGGACATTGAGGGTTTTGGTCTTATGATATTGGAGCTTCTCGCTCTTGGGCACCGCGGTTGCCGCCGCCTGCTGCAGCCGCCAATTCGCCCCTTCGTAAGTCGCAGCCGCCGTCACGATACAAACCAAGATGCAGCTGATGACGAGCTTGATCATGCTTTGCGTCCCGCCCGATGAATCGAAGCGGAATAGGTGCCGTCGGAATTATCGTCTTCGATCGCGCGGGCGATCAGGGTGGAGAGCTGCCGCACGGCCTTCAGATGAATGTCGAGCGTGTCGAGATTGTTCTGCAATCTGTCGCGCAAAGTGCCGAGACCATTCAGGATCTCCGCGTCGAGCGCATCGGACGGAATGGCGCGCATCGCGCGCGTGAGCTCCAGAAGCGCGTGGCTCTTCTGGTGGTTGAAGCCGACGAGATCGACCGAACGATAATTCTTCAGGCTTTGCGTCTCGAGATCGATCATATTGGTGACGCGCTCTATGGTCTTGGCGAGCGCGTCACGCGATATGGCAAGGCGCGCAATATCGGCTTCGCTTCTCACCCGGCTCGGCACATTGTTCGTAGGCGCGTTCATCGCGCGATCTCCTTGCCCGAGCGGGTCATGAATGTTTGATGGCCATAGGCTGCGTGCCGACGATCGGCCTCAAGCTGGTGTCCAAATGATGGCTGGCGCTCGCCATTTTACTTCCGTGCGAGGTCTTCAGATATTTCGGCGCGATGCCCAGATCGATTTCTTTGGACAGTTCAGTGCCCAATTGCTCGGCAAGCATGGAGCGCCAAATTTCGCCGGCGCTGCCCTCGCCAAAGAGATCGCTGCCTTCCGGCAACATCGTCGAGACAAGGTTTTGCAGCAGCAGAGCTTGGAAACCTTCATAGGCTTTTTTGGCCGGATCGACGGGGGCGCTCATGCGTGGCGCAACCGGCGAAAACAGGGCGGCCTCCGTCTCGCGGACGGGCTTTGCCGGTGGCGGTCCGACATCGGCGAGCACTTGCGAAAAAGCCGGATCGTCTTTGCCGCTCTGGCCCGCGATCCGGGCAAGCCGCTCCGCCGCCGCGGTGGAGGTCGCCGGATCGGCAGCTCTCGCAACGTCGAGCAGAAGATCTGAGGGGGGCTTGATCGACAAGCGGTTTCCTCTCGCCAAAAGGCGAAGCACATACAAATGCGAGTCTCGACATAGCCAGAGAAACGCCGCCGCAGAATGCGGCTGCGAGCTTACCGGAAGCTTGCGTCTGCGCGGTTCATCGCAGCCTCGATGACCTCGGCGAGTTCGCGCTTTTCATCTTCGCGGCGGCGCTCGTCGGCCACCACTTCGACTGCATTGGCGATGTGCCCCATCTTGCGGGCATCTTCGAGCATGGCGGCGCGCTGCGCGTCGAGATCGCGGGTAAATCTCACCTTGGCGGCTTCCAATGCGCGCAGCCGTTCGAGAATCTGCTTCGAATAGGCAAGACTGAGCAGGCTATCGTCGTCGAGATAGGACAAGAGCCGCTTCTGCTCTTCGCCTAAAAGATGCAGCTGCCGTTCGAGACGCGCAAACCGCCATTCCGCCAATTTGTGCATGTCCTTCTGCACGGAATGGAGCCGTTGCAAGGATTTCAGCCGTTCGCGCATGTCTCACCTCGCATGTCTCACCCGGTTTTCAGCCAGGCTGCGAACCCCGCCATGAAGATTTCAATCATCGTCCGGAAGGTGAAATAGAACAAGAAGAGACCCGCGATCATGACGCCAGGCGTCGCCATGAAGTAGACGTGGATTTGCGGTGTCAGCTTATTGGCGAGGCCGATCCCCAGATTGACGATCAGCGCAAAGACGATGAAGGGGCTCGCGATCCTGAGCGACAGCAGGAAGGAGCTGCCGAGCACATTGGCGATCTGCACAAGGCCGAACTGGATCGAAAAGCCGTTGGCGACCGGCATGGCGCGATAGGAGGCGACCAGGCCGCGGATGACCTCGAAATGCAGATCGGTGATGAAAAGCAAGGTCGTCGCCAGAAAAGTCAGCAAAGAGGCGATGTCGGGGAGCTGCTCGCTTTCGTCGATCGGCGCCCCGAGCGCATTGGCGAGCCCCATCTCCTGCGCGATGGCAGTTCCCAGCGTTTCGAGCGCCGCAAAGAAAATCCGGCCCAAAAGGCCGATCAGTCCGCCGATCAGCATCTCCGAAACGATCATCCGGAAAAGATCGAGCGGCGCGATATTTTCGACCAGCTTTTCGACGTTGGAGCCGAGCAGCGGCACAAAGGCGAATGTGATCGTAATCGTGAGGAACAGCCGGACCACCATCGGCACGCGCGGGCTCGAGAAGCCCGGCATCAGCATCAGACAGGCGCCGATCCGGCAAAAGAGAACGAAGGCCGTCAGTACAGTTGTCGAGCCGATTTGGCTCATGAGATCGTGCCGAGCGATTGGATTTCGATGCCACGCGCGATTTCGAGATGCGAGAGCACGGGCAGAGTGGCGAAGAGACGTTCGACGACCATACGGACATAGGGCCGCGCTTCCGGCGTCGTCACGAGAACGAAGGAATGGCCCCTATCCATGCGTTCGCGGATTGCGGTCGAGGCCTCCGAACCGAACTGCTCGACCATGGCCGGATCGAGATCAAATTCGACGATGTCGCCTTTGGCGTCGCGCTTGAGCGCCTGGTGGAACGCGAGGTCCCACCGGCTGCCGAGGCGCAGAACCTTCAAGAGCTGCCCGTCGGCAAGATCGCCGCAAATCTGCTGGGCGATGCGCATGCGCACATGTTCCGTCACCTGCTCTGCCCGGCGCACATGCGGCGCGATTTCCGCCACGGCTTCGAGAATGAGCTGCAGATTGCGGATGGAGACGCGCTCTGCCAGCAGAAGTTTGAGAACGGCCTGAAGCCCGGAATAGGAAATCTGCGATGGGCAAATGTCATCGAGCAGACGCTTATATTCAGGCCCGAGCCGGTCGAGCAGATTGCGCATGTCCTTGTAGGACAGAAGCTGCGCCAGATTGTTGCGAATGACTTCGCTCAGATGCGTCAGCAGGATGGATAGGATGTCGACCCCGCGGAAGCCCTGACGCTTGAGTTCATTCGCATAAGCTTCGGAAATCCAAACCGCTTTCATGCCGAAGGCGGGCTCGCGAGCGTCTTCACTCGGAAGATCGGGCTTGGGACCGTCGCCGATCACCACCAGAAGATGGCCAAGCTTCAATTCATAAGATGCGACGACCGCGCCGTGAATCCTGACCTGATAGGACTTCGGCGGCGCCGTCAGACTGTCGGAGACTTTGATGTCGGGAACGACAAACCCATATTGCTGCGCGAATTTGCGCCGCATCTTGGTGACGCGATGGGTGAGCTCGCCCTGCGCGCCGAGAAGCTTCGAGGCGAGCTGCTTGCCGAGACAGAGTTCGATTTCGACTGACTTCAGCGATTCCTTGACGGATTCCTTTACCTCTTTCGCCGCCGCGATTTCTGCAGCGGCAGCCCGTTCTATCTCAGCCGCCGTCTCGCGCGCGAGCCGCCGCGGGACGGTATAGCCGACGAAGGCCAGGATGCCGCCGAAGAGCGCAAAGGGGAAGAACGGCAGACCCGGCACGAGCGCGAACAGGAACATCAAGGCCGCGGCGATAAACAGCGCCTTTGGATATTTGACGAGCTGGCCGAGAACCGCCTGCTCCGCCGAGCCGTGCGTGCCGCCTTTCGAGACGAGGAGACCGGCGGCCAGCGAAACGATCAGCGACGGGATCTGGGAGACGAGGCCGTCGCCGACCGACAGTTTGGTGAAGACATCAGTCGCTTGGCTGATCGGCATATTGTGCCGGGTCGCACCAATGACGATGCCGCCAAAGATGTTCACCGCAAGAATGATGAGACCGGCGATCGCGTCGCCGCGGACGAATTTCGAGGCACCATCCATCGAGCCGAAGAAGGCGCTTTCCTCTTCCAGCTCGCGACGGCGGCGCTGCGCCTCTTTCTCGTCGATGACGCCGGCATGCAGATCGGCGTCGATCGCCATCTGCTTGCCGGGGATCGCATCGAGGGTGAAACGCGCGCCGACTTCCGCAATACGCGTCGCACCCTTGGTGATAACGACGAAATTGACGGTGATCAGAATGGCGAAGACGATAAGACCGATGACGAAGTCGCCGCTCATCACGAGCTTGGCGAAACCGCCGATGATATAGCCTGCCGCCGTCGTGCCTTCCGGACCGTTCGAGAGAATGAGGCGCGTCGTCGCGATGTTCAGTGACAGACGCAGCAGGGTCGCAACGAGAAGAACGGTCGGAAACGACGAGAAGTCGAGCGGCCGCTGAATCCACAGCGCAACCATCAGGATGACGACGGAAAGCGCGATCGAAAGCGCCAGGCCGATATCAATGAGAAACGCCGGAATCGGCAGAAAGAAGACCGCCAGAATCGCGATGATACCGGCCGCAAAGCCGATATCTTTCATTGAATTGTTACTGCTAGCGATTGCGACGCCGGTCGTTGCGCCTGCCATCGACGACCCTCTCCGCTACTGGCGCTGGCGTGCAGCCTCCTCCATCATCCCTTGGCGCAACCGTGCGCCGGGTCGATCAAAAGAGCTTCATGCTCAGCCTGCCGAAAATGGCGAAGCAAGCTTGCGCGAGGGTTTCGATTTCTGTCAGTTTCAGGCGCGGCGGAGAGCCAGCTGTGGGCAAGACTAAACAGGCCCACGGATCAATAGCCCTTTTCGATGCGGCCGTAGGCCTGCTCGGCGAAAATATAGATTTGACTGCCGATGAAAGAGGCGCTCACGACCAGGACGACGAGGACCACCACAATTTTCGGGACGAAAGTGAGCGTCGTCTCCTGAATCTGGGTGAGTGCCTGAAAGAGCGCGATGATGATACCGACAATCATGGCCGCGCCGATCGCCGGCCCGGCGACGACCAGCACGGTCCACATCGCGGAACGCATCAGCTCAAGCGCATCGGCTTCATTCATCTTACTGGATCTCGACACCCGTTTTCAGCTGGAAGGTCGAGCCGTCGCTCATCGGTGTCGACGTCGCGGCGCTGCTGCCGCTCGCCAGTGTTATCGTGCTGCCGCTGCTCAGATTGGCCGTCACCGCGCCGGTAGATCCGAGCGTCACCGAGCTGACCTGACCGCTCGTGCCGTCCGGACCGGTGATCGTCTGGCCGATCAGCATTTCCGCCTGGCTCAAGGCCGAGGACGTCAGCATCGTATCCAGTTTCGAATTGGTCTGGATCTGCTGCTCAACCGAAGAGAACGACGCGAGCTGGCTCATATATTGCGTCGGATCGGTCGGCGCCGTCGGATCCTGGTGCTGCAATTCCGTAACGAGAAGTTGCAGGAACTGATTATAGTTCACCGTCGCGGAAGCTGCCGCAACATTATTGCTCGACGAGTTGGAATTTGATGTCGCCGACCCTGTCGGGAGGATGGTCATCTCTGTCTCCTTGAGCCTTAGGCTGCCGCTTCCGACTCGAGCGCTTTGCCAGCGCTAAGAAGTTCGGCTTCAATCGGCAGCAGCGCACGAATCGTCTTCAACGCTTCAAACTTGCGGTTGCCTGCGACCATACGCTCGACATTGGCAAGGCCGGTCAAGACTTCCTCATGCGTGAAATTTTGCCGATTGGCCACCAG
The DNA here is from genome assembly GCA_964644615.1 of uncultured Methylovirgula sp. GTDB lineage: Bacteria > Pseudomonadota > Alphaproteobacteria > Rhizobiales > Beijerinckiaceae > Methylovirgula. The sequence continues at coordinate 37,229 of CAZXXA010000014.1, forward strand.
CGACTCCGCAAAGAGCTGGCTCGCTGCCGGCGTATCGGACGGATTCATCAGCATGATCTGAACGATAAAGTACAATTGCCTCAACGGGGTCGTCACGTCCTCGACGTGCATCACATGCGGTTCTAGGAGGAAGGTCGCATCGTTGAGCAGTTCAATCGATACTTTACGATCGACACGCAACACAGCGCCGTTGATGTAGAACTTTTCGCCGGCACGCAATGAGATATGCATTGTGCCGCCTCACTTAAGCCCGTCGCGAATGATACTGCAGATCTCGATCAAGCCGTCGAAATTCTCGGACTTACCAAGCCTTATGCGATGGATCTCATTCGTGATCCAAATCCCGATCGAGATCAAATCGGCACGCAAAACTTCGGGCAGATCGTTCTCGGGCTTCGCGAGATCCTCCATGAAGATCCGCCAAAGCTGATTGACATAATTCATCGCCTGCGCCGCTTCCATCGAGCGGGCGCCCTTCCGCATGGCGATTTCGAGGAGATCAATGCCGCGTTGCATCGCCATGCGCTCGCGCGCACGGGCATCTTGCGCATTGTCGTCCAAAATCTCGGCGTATGAGAATTGATACATCGCCGTTCTTCACCCTTCGTGATCGGACATCAGATATAGTTTATCAGACTCAACTTCTGTAACTGGGCCGTTAATGAATAGGCCGTCTCGATTTGGGTCTGCAGAGAAGTTACCTGTGTCGAAACTTGATAAGGATTGACCGATTCAAGATTGCTGATCTGAGTAGACAACACGTTCAACTGTACCGACATCTGATTATTGGCATCGGTGACGTCGTTTTGGGTAAATCCAAGATTGGTCTGCAGTGACGTGAGGCCGGTAATGCCCTGTTGCATCAGCGTCGTTGCCTGGCTGACCACGGTACTCAAGGCAGCCGAGTTTAGATTTTGAGTGCCGAGGCTCGCGACCATCGTATAGGCCTGCGCTAGATCTTGGAATGCGGATTGATTGGCGCTGACCGAGGTCGTCAGCGTCTGCGTTTCCGAGATTTGGTTCGTGATCGTCGTATTGCTTGCAGACGACCAGTTGCTTGTCCAATTGGAGCCCTGAAACAAAGTCGGAAACTGTGTCGTCAGAAAGCTCTGCATCTGCGACGCCGTGATGGTCGAGACGCTTGCCGAAGATTGCGAGAATCCAAAGGCCGTCTGAAACGCATTGTTCACAGATGTCGAATTCGGCGATCCCGCCGCCGAATAATCCGTCATCGGCTGAACGCCGGTGTTGATGCCGGCAAAAATATATTGGCCGTTGACAGAGGTGTTGAGCTGCGTCGTCAGCGATTGAAGCGCAGTCTGCGCACCGGATTGCAGAGCATTAGCGGCATTGTTCTGGTTCGTCGCTGAAATCAAACTATTCAAAAAGCTCTGCGCCGTGGTCTGCAACTGGCTTAGCACAGATTGCGTCGACGAGAGGCGCGTCGACACGGCATTGTTCGTATCGGCATAAGTCTGCATCTGAGCCTGCTCTTGGCGCAGCGACAGGTCCTGATTGGTGGCTGAGCCAAGATGCAGACCGACGTCAGCGTAAGAGCCGGTCGACGCCTCCTGCTCGGCAATACTCAGCTGTTGCTGCGCCTTGAGGATCGACTGCAACAGATTAGACGACATCGAAGCTGTCGAAATATAGGAGGTCATGCCACCACCGGATTGATTGCCGCGGTCAGCGTACTGAACATCATGTTGATCGTGTTCAGCAGCTTCGCAGTCGCCGAATAAGCGTTTTCAAGATCGAGCATTTTCGACATCTCATTGTCGAGATTGACGCCCGTCGCATTCGACAGAGCGGTCGTCGTATTGCTCAACAAGGTACTTTGATAGGTGCTCTCGGATCCCGCGGTCTGGCGCTGCGCCTCGAGCCAAGCGGCGGAGGCACTCGCATATCCGCTCACTGAATTGCTCGTCCCGATCTGCCCACCCGCGTTGAAGGTTTGGTTGGACGACATATTGGTGACGAGCTGTTGCAAGTGCGCCGTATAACTCGCGTAATTATTGGTATTGAAATTGAAGTTGATGCCATTGCCGATCAGCTGCGGGTTACCACCCTGACTGGGATCGACAGCCGCATTTACCGAAAGCGTGCCGGCAAGGCCCACATCCGAACTGGACGATGTCACCGTCGCGCTGCCGCCATTTGTGAACAGGCCAGCACGCACAATCCCGGAACCGGAGGGATCGGTCTCGGCGAAGGCATTGACGAGGCCGTTGGCAATCTGATCGAGCTGCGACTGATACGTCACCGAGATGTTGTCGCGGACATTGGCAAGCCCGTACAAGGCGCCGGACTGGATCGGCATCGTCGCCGAACTGCCGGTGATCGGCACGCCACTGACAAAGACGGCGTTGCCGGTTACCCCCGCGGTATAAGTCGTGGTCGGCTGGAAGGTGACCGAACTCACCTGCCCCGCATGGAACAGGGTGACGCCGCTGTCCGTATAGACGGACATATCGTTGTTCGCGCCAGCAACCGTGGTGATGCCCATCTGCTGCGACAGTTGTGTAAGCAGCGAGCTGCGCGAGTCGAGTAGGTTGTTGACATTGGCGCCCGACGCCGTCCCCGAGACGATCTGCGCATTCAGCGCTTGAAATTGCGATAACAGAGAATTGACGTTGGCGACGGATGCCGCCATCTGCTGATCCGTTTGCTCGCGCAACTGTTGCACGGTACCCGACGCATTGTTCATCGTCATCGCCAGCGACTGGGCGGCGGTGACGACTGAAGCTGCAACGCTGCTGTCGTTCGGTTGTGCTTCATATTGCTGAAGTGCCGTCATCAGACCGCTGACCTGGGAGGCCGGCGACGTCGTGCTGCTCGTATCAGCGATCGTCTGCTGCAGCGTCGTCAAGCCGTTGGTCATGGCAGACTGCGCGGCCGAAGACGATGTCGCATTCAGCAGGCTTTCGAACAGAGCCTGATTTTGCGAGTTGGTGACCGACGTGACGACGACACCGCCATATTGCTGCGTCGCAAGATTGGCTGTCTGCTCGGCATAGCCAGGTGTATTGGCAGCCGAAATATTGGCTGACACCGCCGCGATCTGCGCGGTAACGGCCGCCAATCCTGACTGCGTGATATTGGTAGCTGTGCTGAGGCTCATGGCCAGATACTCAGTTCAGTGAATAAGCGCGTCATTTCAACATCTGGATCAGCGTGGTGACCATGTCGGAGCCGGTCTGGAACGCCTTCGAGTTAGCGGAATAGGCGTTCTGCGCAACGACCATATTGGTGAGCTGCGTTGCGAGATCGACGTTCGACGCTTCGAGTTCGTTCGCTTTGATCGAACCAAAACCGCCCGCATCTGCATTGCCCAGCATTATGTTGCCGGAGTTGAGATTGGTCGAGTAGGCCTGCCCCGCTTGAGGCGTGAGACTATTGATGCTCTGCACTGTGCCAAGCGGAATTTTAGCGATCGCTTGCGTCGTTCCATCGGCGAAGACTTCCGAGACCGTGCCATCTGTACCGATAGAGACGCTGCTATAGTTCGACGGCGCATTGCCGTTCATATTGTTGGCGCTGGTGCTGAAGGCGGCAGCCTGCTGCGTCATCCCGGACATATTAACGTTGACCGTCCCGCCGTTCGGTACCGAGAATGTCAACGGCGACCCCGCCGTCAGATCGCCCGTAGTAGGAGAGAACGTCAGAGTCTGCGTCGCAAGAGGACCAGAGGAATAGGGAAAGCCCCCGCCGCTTGCCGCGTTAGCGGCATTAAAGACATCGACCTCCCATGTCGGGTTGCCGCCGACCGGCGCAACTTTGGTAAAATAAACATCCATCGTCACCGGCGCGCCGAGATCGTCATAAGTCGTAATCTGCGTTTTCTCGGTGTAAGTCGAAGTCGCCGAGTTCGCGGACGGCAGGGTGCCGGTGTCGACCGAAGCGGTCGAAGGCAAATTGGCAGCGAAGGTGCCAGACGTTGTCGCCGTTGGCGCGCGCTGCGAGGTTGGGATCGTGATCGGGGTCAGCTGGCCGACAGAGCCAGGCAGCGTGCCATTGGCGGGGTAGCCCATCAGCGTGTAACCCTCGCTATTGACGAGGTTGCCCTTGATATTGGGCGAGAAGTCGCCGGCCTGAGTCAAATAAGTCGCCCCGCTCCCATTCTGGACGACGAAGAAGCCATTGCCGCTGACGGCGAGCGATGTCGGCGAAGTGGCGGATTGCGGATCACCGGCCGTCGAAATTTGGTACGTGATATTGGTGGCGACACCGGCCGCCGAATACGACGTCCGGCTGGTCTCGCTCAGCATATCCTCGAAGCTGACATCCGCCTCTTTGTAACCCGTGGTCCCGGAGTTGGCGATGTTGTCGGAGATGGTCGAAAGCAAATTCGCCTGGCCCTGCATGCCAGAAACGCTCGCCATCATAGCGCTGAAGAGACTCATGCTGATTTCCCCTGACTTATCAGTTTGGGATTTAAGGCCGAACAACTTGTGTGGGGCTTACTGAGCTCGGTCAGCCTGACCGCAAATCGAGTCGAATGATTGCGACGACTCGCGGTGACCGCTGCAGCAATGAGGAGGCGTTAAAGGCGGGTTAAAATCAAAAGGCCCGCACCGTTTGGCGCGGGCCTTTTTCAGAGATCAGGCCGAGTCAGCGAGCCGGTAGCCAAGGTAGCGAACCGAGCTGATCGGATCGCGCCCGAGATGGCGGCGCAGCTTCTTCCGCAGCTTGCTGATATGGCTTTCGACGACGTTTTCTTCGACGTTCTCGTCGAAGATGCCGTAGATCGAATTGAAGATCTGCGCCTTGCTGACTCGCCGGCCGCGATTGGCGACAAGATATTCAAGGATGCGCCGTTCGCGCCGCGGCAGCGGCACGACCACGCCTTTGATCTCGGGATCGCGGCCATCGAAATAGACGCGCATGTCCCCGATCACAGCATGATCTTCCTGCGCTTCGAGCCGGCGCCGGATGGCGCCCACGCGCGCGAGAATCTCCCGCACGTGGATCGGCTTGCGCACCACATCATCGACGCCAGCCGCGAACAGATCGAGCGTCTGCTCGAGCGACGGCGCCTCATTCATAGCGATGACGGGCGCGCGCGAACGCTCCCTGATCATCTTGGGCAGAATTTCACGGTCACGGCATTCGCCAAGGAGAAAAGCCTCGACGGCGTAAAGATCGGTGTCCGAAACGCTTGCAACCCATTCGCGAAACTCTTCGGTGCGAAAACGGGCCGCCGAAACACCTTCATTACCAAATCGACACGCGTAGCCGGCCGTAACCATCTCCCTCTCGTCAACGATCACCAGCACCGAATCGCCCCCCGAATCAGTTGTTTAGGCGAAAGGAACTGTTAACTATGTCTTAGCGTTCGTCAAACTTGTCGAATGCTTAAGGGCGCCTTCTCAGCAGTCATAAATCAGCAAAAACGCTCACAGACTCGCGAGATTTATTAACGGCAGCTGCGGTCCTTTTCGCAATCGTTAACGACGCGAGTCACTGTCATGAAAGCTGGTACGAAAGACTAATGACAGAAGGCACGTGCGCTCGGAGTCCACTTTCCGAATCCGCTGGCCACCATATTGGCCATGACTGCGCAGACATATTGCTTCTGCGCCGGATTGTTGTCGGGCCCGGCGTGATAGCGAGCGGCAGCCAGAGTCCAGCTCCCCTCTTTGACACGCAGGTCTTTCAGAAATTGCGCGGCGTAATCAACGTTCTCGCGCGGGTTGAACATGTCGACGACGGAGTGGAAATGACTCCCGTGAAAATGGTGGTTGATTTGCATGCAGCCGATGTCGATGAGCTTGGCGCCGGATTTGCGCGCCTGCTCGAATTTCAACAAGGCTTCTTGTAGAGTCTGCGGAAAGTAGGATGGCCCCTCTATATTGAGCGCATAGGGGTGCAGCGAGCCACGCCGTCCGGTCTCGGTCAGCGCGACCGCGTAAAGAACGCCGAGCGGCACCCCATATTTCGCGGACGCGCGCGTCATTTCGCGTTCGCAAACAAGCGAGTCGTTCGGCTCGGTGCCGGCCGTTGGGCCTGTCGCTGCCGTTGCGGGACTGAACGCTGGGCTAAATGTAAAGATCGCCGGCAGCAGGGCTGCGAGCAGACGAAGGCGGCGGAAGATCTGACGTTTGCGGCAGTGGTTGCTGAGGACTGCCGTTTCCGCTTTGGCTACCACCGTTTCCATTCGACGACCCGCCATTCGCCATAGTCTGTCCGCCTTGCGCTGCGGACTGGCCCATTTGGTCCTGAGTGGCAGACCCGTTGTTGGGAACATTCGATCCATCAATACTGATCGTGACGCCGACCCCGGCAACGGAATAGCCCGACTCACGGAGCTGATTCGACAAAGCGTCCTTGTCCTTGTCGATGATGCTCATTGTCGACGCTTGGCTTGCCGCAAGCTGCACATTGAGTCCGCCATCGGATAGGCTGAGATTGATCGTCACCGTGCCAAGGCTCGGTGGCTCAAGCTGCAAGTTGAGAATCTTGACCGGCCCAGCGATCGCGCTTGTACCGGAATCCGCGACACTACCGGCAAATGTAGCGCTCGCAGCGGTTGTCGAACCTGTTTCGTCCGCCGCCGAAGCGGTGGAGGCGCCGAACGGTTGCGATGGGCTGGGCAGCAGTGCCCCCACGATCGTATCGGCGATCTGCTGCACGGGAGACAGCTGTGCCGGCGGTGCAAAATGCGTTTCGGTCGACAGCACGCTGACGATCGTCAGCCCGGCATCGTCGCCCGTATCCTCGGCGCCAGTGCCCAGCTTCGCAGCGGAGTTGGCCGTGGCAACCGCCGACGCCGTCATGATCGCCTTCAAATCGGGATCAGATGACCCCTGCCCGGCCCCGGACGGAACCAGCAGACTCGGCTGGGACGGTTGCGGCGCGCTGCCGTCCAGGCCGACGCTCGCCAGAACCGCGCTCTGAAGCGAGGGATCGAGCGTTGTGCCGGAGGCAGGGGCATCTGGGTTGGCCGAAGAGGCATTTTGCTTCGAGGTCGTTCGTCCCGGCGCATCGGCATTCGTGCCGCGGCTCGTCTTGCCGCCCGCATTCGCTTTATCGGTGGACGTCGGCGTCACGACCGGCTGCCCTGCGACAACCATATCTGCCGTTATCACGGCGGCGTTCGCCGCAATATTGTCTCCCACCGCATTGGCAGGATTGGCCGCGGCGGACTTGATCGTCCCCTTGCGGGCATCCGTTGACGTCGCGGAGGCTGACGCGTCGGAACTTGCGGCTTGGGAACTCAGGGCTCGAGCAAGCGCGGCCGGCAATTGGGCAAACACGCCCAATGTCGGCGTCGAATCGGAATTCGCGTCGGTAGCTGCCGGCTGCGCATTGGCCGTTGCGGTGGCCTGCAACTGCGAAGCAAGTCCGCCAGCCAGCGATTTCGTCCCCGTCCCGGGCAGAGCAGCACCGGATGCCGGAAGGCCATTGGCACCTCCCGGCGTGCCTGCTGGCGTTTTTGCGGCGGTGTTTGAACTTTGCAGAAACGCGCTGGTTGATGCTGCTGCGTGTAAAGCCACGCCGGCCGGCATTTGTACATCGGTCGAAGCGATCGCATTCTCTATTATAGTATTCGTGGCGGCAGCAGCGCCCGGCAGATTCATGCCGGACTTTGCCGCCCCGCCCGGATTGGCCGCCGCATCGTTCTGACCCATTTTCGAGAGGATGGCATCGAAGCCGCTGGCACTGCCCTTCCCAGGCGTGGCGGCATCACGCTGTCCGGACGGAGCACGCGCCGATGCATCGGGCTGCGGCGGGGGCAGAAGACTAGACAGAAGGCCGGCAATATTGCTCATTGGTCACTGCCCTCCAAAAGCGCCTTGCTATCCGCCAGCATTTTTTCGGTATTGGTGATCATTCCATCGGTCGTCTGAAAAGTCGACGCGAGTGTCTTTGGAACGGATGCAGGCAGTTGCGGCGGCGGCCCCGGCATGGCGAGCGGCGCGTTTGCGCCGAGCGCATCGTCGGACTTGGGAGGCGGCGGTGCTGGCCACGCGCGGATTTGCAGGGCGAGCCCCATGGCTGCCTCGCGAAGTTGCGTATCACTGGCGGAAAAACGGACTGATTCGAGCTCGTTGAGTTCGGTGAGACCGTGGTCGTAGTCGCTCGTTAGAATGGAAGCGACGCCGTCGTAAAGAGCGGCGCGATGGGCATCGATCGTGTTCTTCGCGGCAAACGTCATGGCTGCCATAGCGGCCCATTTTGCTGCCGGCGGTTTGCCGTTGACGAGCGACGCCTGCGCGACGTGCATATAAAGCCGGAGCTGGTCACGTGCCGGCAGATCATTCAGTAAAGTCGAAAGCGCCGCGAGCTGCCGCTCAGTGGCGGACTGGCTGATGCGCGTCAGCGCGATCGCGAACTCGCGCTGGAAGCTCTCGGCATAGACGGAACGATGGAAGCGTCGGAAATACTGATCCGCCATCGCAATGAATTTGTCGAAATCGATGGTTTCTTCGGCGAGGAAGACTTCGCGCCGCAAAGCAGCATCTTCGACTAGCGTTCCCGGCGCCAGCACGCGGGCAAGATCGAGCAGCTTGAGTGCCTTGGCCGGCTTGTCTTCGGCGATCAATGCCGCCTGAGCCAGCGCAATATGGCTGCCGACCACAGGTTCGAGTGACCGCGAATCGATGTTTTCGAGCAGACCTTTGGCCTGCGGCTTCAGGCCTTCGAGATAAGCAAGTGCGCCTTCGATCAGCTGCTTTTCGGCAGCCGGCACCGTCCCCGTCGCCAGCACCTTGCGCGCAACGCGGATTTCGCCGCCGCTCAATATATAAATGACGATTGCGCGCGTGTTCCGCGGATCCTTCCAGACGGACGGGTTCGCCGCCATAAGCCGTGCGCCGAGCTGGCGCAGAACGTTCGGCATCGCTGTCTGCGCTGGCCTGCTGCCGCCCACCATTTGATCGTGAAGGGCTTCGAGCGAGCGGATGATCTCATAAGGCGGCTTGGCCTCCGCGCGGCAATCGCCGGCCGCCAGGACGGCGACGAAAAGACCGGCAAGAAGCGCGCGCCAAGGCTTCATGATTTCTTCGTCCGCAGCAGGATTTCAATGCGCCGATTTTCGGGGGCGTAGGGGTCGCTCTGCACTTTCAGATCGTGATCCGCTTCGCCTTCGATTTTTTCGACGCGCGATTCTTCGAGGCCGCCGCGGACGAGCATGTAAAGCGCCATTTGCGCGCGCGCCTGCGAGAGCCGCCAGTTGTCATAGTTGCGCGTCTTATACTGGCGCCCGTCGGTGTGGCCCGAAATGACGATCTTGCCCGGCTGCGTCTTCAATATGTGGGCGATCTTCTCCATGATCTGCACGGTGCGCTTCTGCGGCTCGGCCGAACCGATCGCAAACATCGCATAGCTTAAATCATCGGTGAGGCTGATGAGCACGCCATTCGGCGTCGGCTTCACCTTGATTTCCGGCGCCACGGCGTTCTTGCCTAAAAGACCGCCGATCTCGCTCTGCAGACGCGCGGCGATCACTTCTTCCTGCGAGGGGGTCTTCGCCAGATCCTTCGCTTCTTGCTTCGCTGGCTTCGATGGCTGTTCCTGCGTTTCCTGCGCCGTCTGGGTTTTGGCGGGCGGCCCTGCCTCCTTCGGCGGCGCCATTTGCGCCGCTTCATTCGCCTGATCGGCAGCCTTCTGCGCCGCTTGCGCAGTCATCTCTTCTTTGGCCTGCGATGGCTCTGTCGTCGGCTTGGGCGGCGGCACCGCTGCATAGCCGGAAACAGTCGGTGCCCCGGCAGGCGTCGGCGCGACGAGCGGCGCGGTCTCATCCGCACCCGTCGGCTCGGCGGTGGGCGGTGGCGGCCCTTGCGGCGGTTGGGGCTGCGGCACCTCCGGCGCGCCGGCTTGGAACGGATCTTGGAAACTGGCGGCAGCGCCGACATTCGAACGGTCCGATTTATCCGGCGCGTTTTTCCCTGGGCCTGCCGCTGCGATCTCGGCGAGGACTGCGTAGGGATCGCGGAACAAGGCGCCTTCCGAATGGGTCGGCTCGAATTCGCCCGCCGTGGCGGCGCCTTTCTGAATTTTCGCGCCCCTCTGTCCGGCCGAACTTTTCGCGTCGTTCTTGTCTTGCGGGCTGGGCCGCGACGGCGGCGGCGTTTCATTGTCAGCATCTTCGGTCGAACGTTCGACTGGATCGTGGAGACCACGTTTCTGCACCGTCATATCGACGAGCTTCACCGGATTGAAATAGCGCGCGAGCGAGGCCTTCGTCTTCTCATTGGTCGCGCTGATTAGCCAGAGCACCAGAAACAACGCCATCATCGCCGTCATGAAGTCGGCAAAGGCGATTTTCCAAGCGCCGCCGTGATGGCTGTGGTCACCGCTGCGACTGCGCCTGATAATGAGAATTTCGTGGCCCTTTTCCTCGGACACGGCCTACTCCGTATTGGCATTGATGAGATCGATCCAAACCTTCAGCCTGGTTTCGATCATTGTTTGCGCGGCGATCACTTGGACATCGACGCCGTCGCGCACCTCATATTCGATCGCGAAGACGCCCTCCCCGAGCCGCGTCTGCAATTCGACGAGCAGATCGGCCGGGCCGCAAATCTTGATCGCGATCTTGTCTGGATTGGCCGCCATGCTGGCGACGTGACCGACCAGTTCGTCGATCATCTGCCGTCGTAGCGATTCGATGACGAAAGGCCGCAGAACATGGCCGACGCTGTCGGCCAACACATCTTGCAATTGGGTGAGACCGCTCGCCAATTGCGCTTTCAGAAGCTCGCCTTCTTCAGCGATCCATCGTTGCCGCTCCGCGCCAAGCTGCGCTTCGAGCACGCCGCGCATCTCTTCGATCGCGGCCGCGGCCTCGGCCCGCGCCGCCTCGGCCCCTTCGGCATAGCCTTCGTCCCGCGCCGCGGCGATGCGCCCCTCGATATCTTCTTCCGGCTCCGGCTGATGCTTCCAGAGCGGCGCCAAATCCTTGCTCGGGCTGAGATCGAGGGTCGGCGCCGCGCTGACGGAGGCGGTGTCGAATCGGGCGAGATAGAGAGCGGCAGGTTGCGCCATCACGCGGTACTCTTCTGACGCATCCAGAGTTTCATGATGGCCGCGGCCTGCGCTTCATCGAACTCGACGATCTGCTCAAGCCGTTTAAGCGGGGTCCGCGTTGCGCTTTCCTCAAGATCTTCGATCAAATTGGGCTCATTGCGCATGCCCGCAAAACCGCCGCCCAGACCTTCAACGAGCGGCATCGCCATCGGCGCGGGCAGCTCGAAGCCATCCAAGGGCGGTGCCTCGGCGAAGGACGTGAGCGCCGGCAGACCGCTGCCGGCGCCGCTACTGCCGAAGGCGGCCTTGAGCGTCGGACGGACGGCGAACCAGATCACCAGCGACGCAATGAGAAGCACGAAGACGCCGTTGATAATCGTGCCGGTCTGACGCGTCATCATTTCCGCCAAGGTCGGCGCCGGCACCGGCTGGAGTTCCGAGCCATTATCTGTGAAGTCGACGACGGAGATCTTGACGGTGTCGCCGCGCTCGGCGTTGGCGCCGGCGGCGGAGGAGACGAGCTGCTGCAGATCGGCGATCTGCTTCTCCATCGCCGCGGGGCTCGCCTTGCCGCCCAAAGAAGCAAGCAGGCTGGCACGATTGACGAGAATCGCAACCGACAAGCGCTCGACGCCGAAGCCGCCGCTGACGGTGGTGATCGTTTTCGACGAAATCTCATAGTTCGTCAGCTCTTCGCGTTTCTGGCTTTCGTCGTTCGAATTCTTGCCATTCGAAGAGCCCGCCGCCGGCGGCGGCACGTTCTGCGCGACGCTTGTCGGTTGCTGATTACTCGAATTCTGCGAGGTCGAATTTTGCCGCACCACACGCACCGAACGCTCGACGCGCGAGTCGGGATTGTAGACCGTCTCTTTGGTTTGTTTCTTATCGGTGTTGAGTTTGGCCCAGACGCTGATCTGGAAATTTCGCAAGCCGAGGTAGGGCGTCAGCGTCCGGCGGATATTATCCTGAATATCCTTCGACACCTGCCCCTCGAGCGTCAGCATTTGACCAGGCTGCGCCTCGGCGAGATCGTCACCCGACGCCAAAAGATGTCCGTTTGTATCGAGCACAGTGACTTCTTCAGGCTTCATCGCCGGAACCGCGGACGCAACAAGATGTCGGATCGCCTTGGCGAGCCCCAGCGCATCGACCGATTCAGCGCGAATGATGACGGAGGCCGATGGCGGTTCGCTTTGCCGCCTGAATGATCCCTCGTCAGGCATGACAAGATGTACGCGCGCGGCTTTGACGCCGTGCATCAATTGAATCGAGCGTGCCAACTCGCCCTCGAGCGCACGCACGCGGGTGACTTCCTGCATGAAGGAGGTCAGGCCCAGCGAGCCAAGCTTGTCATAAAGCTCGTCGCCGCTGTTCGGATTGCTGGGCAGGCCCTTCTCGGCCAGGACGACACGCGCACGAGCGGTGTCGCCGTAGCGCACCATGACCGAGGTCCCGTCAGGAGAAAGATCGAAGCCGATATTGGCATCGCGCAAAACCGACGCGATCTGGCCGGTATCTTGCCGATCGAGGCCGGTATAAAGCACCTCGTAGGACGGACGGCTCAGGAAATAGCCGGCAAGTCCTGTGATCGCGAACACAGCCAAACCCGTTGCGCCGAGCGCAATGAGCCGCTTAGTCCCGAGCTTGATCAGATTGGCCCATAAACGCTCGGCCTGTTCAAGCGCAGTCATTCTACCCTCTGCCACCCCATGCGCATGGCGCACTTTGGGGCGCCAAGCTTGCCTGGACATTGCTCAGGGTAAGGCAAAAGGAATGCGCCCCCAGACCGGTCGGACCTGGTGGCCAAATTGCTTCACATGATACCGATTTGGCGCCATTGGCGCCGATCTACGCTCAAAAAAATGAGCGGATGGAAGCCCGTCGACTGAGACGAATCAGCTGGCCCGCGCTCTGATCTTTTCCGCCTGCTATGTCCGCCGCCGAAACCTTGGACATTGCTTGGCTGCAAGCCGGCATTCGCTGGCTTGCATAAAAGTAAACGGAAGAGACCGCCGAGCGCGCAACCAGCCGTGCCGGCTTCCAACCTCACGGAGCCCCTTACTGGAACAGGCGCAGGATCATCTGCGTGTTCGAGTTCGCAATCCCGAGCGCCTGGACGCCCAGCTGCTGCTGGACTTGCAGGGCGGAGATCTTGGTCGAAGCCTGGTTCATGTCGGCGTCGACGAGCGCACCGACACCCGACGTCAGCGAATTCGAAAGGTTCGAAACGAAATTCTGCTGATCGGTGATGTTGGTTTGGGTCGCACCGATCTTGCTCGCTGCGGTCTCGATGCTGGTCAGCGCAGCCTCGACGTCCTTCAACATATTCGTAATATCGCCGGAGGTGGCGGTCGAAACATTGAGGCTGAGGATCGAGGCGGTCGCGAAATTCGTACCGTTCTTGTCGAGAATGCCACCACCGCCGGTGCTGCCGACGGCCGCGTTGGTCGCGAACAAGGCGGTATTGCTCGTGCTCAGGCTGATGTAGCTGACGCCGCTAGACCCATTATAGGCGGAGACCATATTGATGTTGGTGCCGGTCGACGACGCCAGGAAGTTCTGGCCGTTGAAGTTCGCGGACTGGCCGATGCTGACGAGCATAGCCTGATTGGTGCTGATATCTGTCTGGACTTTTGAAAGATCGGTGCCGGGATTCGCCGCGGTGATCAGATCGTTCTTGATATTGTCCATAATCGAGATCGTCTGCGACAGCGCCGCGCTAGTCGTGCTGAGCAGAGAGCCGCTCTCGGAGAGCGCATTCTGGACGGCGCCCAGCGCGGAGGTCTCCGAGGTCATTGAGGTCGCGATCGACCAATAGGCCGCATTGTCGGCCGCGCTCGAAATCTTGAGGCCGGTCGAGACTTGGGTTTCATATTTCGCGAGGTTCTGCTGCGTCATGCTGAGCGACAGCAGCGCCGTCATGGCCGAATTGTTTGTGAGGAGGCTTGACATGATATGTCCCTGTAGTTGGCTGCGTTTTTAGCGGGGGACATACCGGATTTTCGCCGGTACGGCAGGTCGGCCTAATGCCTTTGGGCGCCGGCAAAGCTCCCAATCTACCGTGCTGAAGACGCTAGATGTAATTCCTTACGCGAACCTTAACGGTACCTACTGTGAAGCCCCTCTGCAGCAACGGGTTTTAAGTGTGGCCCCTTGCATGGGCATTTGCGGTTAACCGTTAACCGCCTGCCGAAACGGACTGTCCGCACCTTGCAACAGCGTCGCCTCGCACTTGCGGACGAACTTTTCGATGTTCTGGTCCAACCGACTCTCGAACAGGTGATAGACCGCATCGCCATAGGTCGTTCCAACTCCGAAGGCCCGTGGAACGCCGGGCATATCCCATTTCGGCTGCTCGCAGTCGCTGATGGACAGGAGCTCAATCTTCTGGCCGCGCGCGCCGAACGTGTCGGTCCAGTTCTGCCCGACGTCGCAGACACGGCTGGCTTTAGCCGACGGCCGGTTAACCGCGATCCACTGGTGCCGGTTGATCGCGCACCAGAAGGGAGCCGCGAAAATTCGCTTCGGGTCGAGGTGATTGGCGCAGCCCATGGCGCCGAACAAAATGCCGTTGATGGCCTTGTCCAGGCTTTGCCGCACCACATCCGGGTTCAAGGGCACGCAATCGATGTCGGCGAACAGAACTGCGTCGAGGTCGTAATAAGAGAGCACCCAATCCATCCACTCGCCGTGATCCAGCCCGTCGATTCGGTGCTGCTTCATCGGTATGGCGAAATGATCGAACATTCTCTTTTGATAGCGAACGAGCCGATCGTCGATATTGTCCCAATATAACGAGAAGACGCCGCAGTTCATTGCTCGATCTCCGCACCCGCGAGACCACTCTCCGGATCATAGGCAACGACCCATCCGGATGTGGCGGCTTTGCGCCGGATAATAATCTGATAGCCACGGTGAACTTCGACATATTCGCCGAAATGCCAAGCCAGAAAGGCGTCGATCGCAGGTGCGACGCGCTCAGCCGGTCGCTTGTCGTGGCCGCCGCCGTAATCGTCCCAAATCATCAATCCGCCCGGGCGCAGCAGACGCCACGCAAGGATCGAATCGACCATGACGTCGTCACGCATATGACTCCCGTCGACATAGATGACGTCGAACGGGCCGCCGGACGCGACGAGATGATCGAGAGCCGTCACGGAGTGTGCCTTGATCTTCTCGACGCGCCCGTCATAGGGGCTCAAATTCGCGTCGAAGCGCTGCTCGATCAGCGGGATTTGACTGTTTTCGATCGGACTCGCATGGTTTTCGGCGCCGCCGCCAAAAGTATCGATGCAGGTCAACCGGCAGAGTGGCAAGAACTCAAGAAAGAAGACGGCCGACCGGCCCTCCCAGGAGCCGATTTCGAGTACAGTGCATGGCCGCTCGCGGAGAGGGCGCAGAACTTCGATCCAAATCGGAAAATGGAGCGAGGTCCAGTCCGACGAAAATTCCTTACCCGCGTACCAGCCCGATATCACGCTCAGATAATCGTTATGCAATGACATCGCTGATTTCCACCGTTGCGAATCAGGTTCTTTATCTAGCGTGATTCGCCGGCGAATTGAACGTCCGGGACGGAGTGTCAGCCGAGCGAATTTCAAGCTCTGCACAAGACTGGCCGCCTAGAAGTTCAAGGGAACTTCAGAAAAGGCGCGGCCCTAACCGTGCCGCGGGAGATGCTCATGACAATTGCTTCGGGCAACGGAACCGCGAAATTTGCGATCGTAACCGCCTATTACAAGGAAGAAAAATATCTTCTCGACCGCTGCCTGCAAAGCGTTCGAAACCAGACCGTGCATGCCGATCACATCGTGGTTGCCGACGGCTTCGCGCAGGCATGGATCGATGACGAGCCGGTGCGCCATATCAAATTGGACCGCGCGCACGGCGACTATGGCAATACGGCACGCGGCGTCGGCGCGGTTCTGGCCGTTGCCGAGGATTACGACGGCATCGCTTTTCTCGATGCCGACAATTGGCTGGAGCCGGAGCACATCGCCGAATGCCTGAACGCGGCTAGCCGGGTCGATCCCTGCGATTATGTGGTCGCGCGGCGCAATCTCAAACGGCCGGACGAGACAACCCTCCCGATCGACGACGAACCGATCGCCACTCATGTCGATACGAGCTGTTTTTTCTTCCTTCCGGGCTCATATCACATGGTCCCGCGTTTCGCGGGGATTCCGCGAAAGCTGTCGATCATCGGTGACCGGCTCTTCTATCAAGAGCTCGCGGCACAGCCGCTGTCGCGCGCCATCGTCGCGCCGAAAACGGTCAATTATCTCTGTATGTGGGAGTCGATCTATCGCGCCGCTTCGGAAACGCCCCCGCCTGGCGCCAAACCGAATGTCGATTCGCCGCCGATGACCGACTGGCTAAAGAATCTATCGCCGCAGGAAAAACGCGTTGTCGCACGGCGCACCTGCCTGCGCCCCTGAAACAGCCCTGCTCGCCTGGCGTTCGGCTAGCTGAAGGACCGGACCAGACTGCCGATAAGCATATTCCAGCCGTCGATCAGAACGAAGAAGAGAACTTTGATCGGCAGTGAGATGACTGACGGCGGCAGCATCATCATGCCCATCGACATGGTGATGGTCGAAACGATGATGTCGATAACG
This sequence comes from uncultured Methylovirgula sp., assembly GCA_964644615.1. Lineage (GTDB taxonomy): Bacteria > Pseudomonadota > Alphaproteobacteria > Rhizobiales > Beijerinckiaceae > Methylovirgula. Next base: position 53,818 of record CAZXXA010000014.1, read on the forward strand.
AGGAAGGGCAGCGCGATCAGAAAGCCCATTTCGAAACCGCGCCGCAATTCCGAGATCATGAATGCGGGGATGAGAATCCGCATATCGACTTCTTCGCCAGGCTTCGTCTTGACCTGCTCGGGCGCGAGATCGGCAAACAGTTTCAGATCTTTGTCACGCACCTGCTTCAACATGAAGAGGCGGAAGGGCTCGATGATCTTCGGAAACGCCTCCTGCTCGGTGATGTTGTTGTCCATCAGCGGCTTGACGCCATCGCGCCACGCCTGATCGAAAGTCGGCGCCATCACGTAAAACGTCATGAACAAGGCGAGACTGATGAGAATCAGATTGGCCGGCGTGCTCTGCAGGCCGAGGCCGGAGCGCAAAAACGATAGCGCGACGACGAAGCGCGTGAAGCTCGTCACCATGATCAGAAGGCCGGGCGCCAGCGATAGGACGGTGAGGAGCGCGACAAGCTGAATGATCCGCGCGGCGACGCTGCCATTGCCTTGCGGAATCAGCGCATTGAAATCCGGCGACTGCGCGAGCGCGGCACTCGTGAAGACGAGCAGAAAAACAGCAGCAAGGGCCAGTCGCTTCACTGCACCACCAAGGTCTCTATGATCAGTTCATGGATATGGCCCTCGGATCTGATCGCCGCGCGTTCGTTGAGATCTTCGCGTAGATGCTCAAGCCCAGTCGCACCACCGATCTGCGCCACGGTGACCGTCTTGAGATAGGCGAGCAGATCGGCAGAGATGGTCGCCGCCAGCATTTGCGGCTTCGGTTCGAGCTTATTGTCGTAGATGATCGCTGCCTGCAGACGCACCCAGGCATTCGCCGGCTCGGCAAGATTGCCGATGATCGGCGGCAAATCCATGAGGCTGACATTCGGCCCATATTTTGGCGTCGCGAGCGGCGGCGCGCGATCCGTCAGCTCCTTCTCGAAGGCTTTGACGTGATCGATGATGGTTATGCCGAGAAAGCCGCCAATGCCTGCTCCGGCTACTGACAGGCCGAGGGTCGCACTGATCCATAGGAATAGTGATTTTTTGTCGGCCATCTCGACTTGAGCCCCGTCACCGGCCACGGCCGTCAAATGTCATGCGCGCCCGGGCATTACATCGGCTTGATACGGTCCCAGAGCTGCTGACCCCAGGGTGGCTGCTGAACTTCCATGATTCGGCCGCGGCCGCCATAGGAAATGCGTGCCTCGGCGATCTTGTCATATGAAATCGTATTGGTTTTCGAGATATCGAGCGGGCGGATGATCCCGGCGACATTCAGCACGCGCAGCTCGTAGTTAACCCGAACCTCCTGCGAACCCGAGACGACCAGATTGCCGTTCGGTAGAACGTCCGTCACCACGGCGGCCACCGACAGCGTGATCTGCTCGGACCGGTTGATCGTTCCTGTCCCATTCGCCGTTGAAGAAGAGGTCAAATCCGTCTGCGGATTCCACTGCGTCTGCGACGTGCTCGACTGATTCGTGTAATTGATACCGCCCTTCATTTCGGAGTTCATGGCGCGGTTACTGGTATTGCCGAAATCTGCTTTGTCATTGATCGCAATCAAGACCGTAATGACGTCGCCGACCTTGGTTGCACGCTGATCGCTGAAGAGATCGGTACGGCTGCCGTTCCACAATGATTGCGTATGGCTCTGCGGCTGCGGCGCGAAGAGCGCCGTCGCCGTCGGGCGTACATCCGTCGCGAGACCGGTGCCGACCGGAGTCATGCGCGGCTCGCGCATGATCTCGGAGACGTCGCCCGCGCAACCGCCCAAAAAAAGCAGCGCCGGGACAGCGTAGACGAACTTCATCTCAGGATCTCTTTCCGTCAGGCGTGGCGGGTGGTCCGACCATCGCATTGGTGATACGTGCCGCGCGCCCTGGATCCATCTCGGCAAGGATCGAACTGGCAATGCGCGCATTGAGTTTGGCGAGGACCGAAGCCGCCATCACATCGTCCATGACGGCAAGTTGTGCCGCGGCGGCGTCGGGCCGCATCTTCGAATAGATCGAGACGACATCTTGCTTCGCCGTCTTCAGCGCTTCGTCATGCTTGTGCAGCCAGTCCTCATAATCGGCGCGCTTGGCTTCGAATTCGGCAATCCGTTGCCGGAGCTTCGCTTCGAGTTCGACGAGCTTCGCGGCCTGCCAGGCGACGCGCGCATCGATGGCGCTGTTCGCTGTATTGGCGCAGAACTGCTTGATCTCACGCGGCACCGGCGCAGGCGGAACAACCGGCTTGGCTTTCGCAACTTCAGGACGCGGCGTAGCGGCAGCTTCAGCGGCCTTCGGCGGCGGCGCGGGCTTCTCCGGCTTTTCCGTATTGGTGGGCTTCGGCGCAGCCGCGGCATTCGCTGCCTGCGCAGGCGGCCGCGCCAGGGCCGGTGCGGGCACGGCTGCAAGAGGTGCCGGAGTGCCCGCCATGTCCTGGTCCGGAGACGGATCGAGCGGCGGTGCCGGTGGCAGACCGGCATTACCGCGTGCAGCCGCCTGCCCGGTGTGGCGCGGAACTGTGCGCGTGCGCGCATGTTTGGGCATGCGATGCGCCTGCGTCGGAGGCTTAATCGCCGATGCCATATCGTTTAAAGGATCGGCAGCATCACGCGCCGACGCAATCCGCGGAACCGTTGTGCCTGCAAGCATGCAAACGATGCCCAACACCAACGGTATGACCGAAACTTTCAACATGTTCCGTGCCCTGCCGTGCCGCTCACGTGCGACCTCAGCTACGCAGCCTCTCATAGGCTGGCTCGTAACCTGCCTGCGGAAACTTGCGCCGACCTGAAGAACAGGCGGCTTATTGGATGATAAGATCGGCCTGTAGCGCGCCTGCCGTCTTGATAGCTTGCAGGATCGCGATGATGCCCTGAGGCCGCAGGCCGATCTGGTTGAGTCCCGCCACGAGTGTGCGCAGATTCGCGCCGTGGACGATGGAAATCGCCCCACCCTGCTGCGCAACATCGACTTGCGTCTGCGGCGTCACGACGGTGCGGCCGCGCGAGAACGGCGCGGGCTGTGAGACTTGCGGGGTTTCGGTGATCCGCACCGTCACATTGCCGTAGGTGACAGCCACCGTCGAGACTTGCACGTCCTGGCCGATGACCACCGTGCCGCTGCGCGAATCGACGACGACGCGGGCCGGCAGATCGGGCTGGATCAACAATTGGCCGATTTCGGCCATGAAGCGTGCTGCGCCGACCCGCTCCGGCTTCTGCACCGCAATCGAGCGCTGGTCTTCCTCATGCGCGGTGACCATGCCGTAATTGGCGCGCGTATAGGCGTTGATCGCGTCCGCAACGCGGACGGCGGTGTTGAAATCCGGATTCTTGAGTTCCAGCGACAGCGGGCCAATGTCGCGAAAGCCACCCGGCACTTCCCGTTCGACCAAAGCGCCATTGGGAATCCGGCCCGCCGTCGGCACGTTTTGTGTGACGCTTTGGGCCTGGCCCTGCGCGGAAAAGCCTGAAACATTCACCTGACCTTGCGCGATCGCATAAGTTTGGCCGTCGACGCCGGTGAGTGAAGTCAGAATCAGCGTGCCGCCCATCAGCGATGTCGCATCGCCGAGCGAAGAGACGTTGACGTCGATGCGCGTTCCCGGCGTAACGAAAGGCGGCAAATCGGCGGTGACGACAACGGCGGCGACGTTCCTCGTCTGCATGTTGATATCGCCGCGAACATTGACGCCGAGCCGATCGAGCATCGACTGCAGCGCCTGTTGGGTGAAAGTGGAATTGCGCAGCGTGTCGCCGCTATTCTGCAGACCGACGACCAGACCATAGCCGACGAGCTGGTTGTCTCTTATGCCTTGCAGAGTCGCAATGTCTTTGATCCGCACGACAGCATGCGCGCTGGCGGCAGCGAAAAAACAGAAGACGCAAATAAGAGCTACGCGCAGCATCAGCCGCCTACCCGCACCGATCCGTCCGATTGCACGATTCCCGAGATCGTAATCCCGCTGTCGGGGTTGCGGACGGAAATCACCTCGCCGACCGAGCCAGCCTGCAAGGCGATAGCATAAGTCTCGATCTGAAGACCTTCTTGATCGAAGACGACTCGCACGCGCGAACCGTTGCTGATCGCATTGGGTTCGCCCACCCCATTGAGGGGGATCGGCACGCCCGGCAACAGCGTCCGGCGCGCCAATTTGCCGACGAGCATCTTGCGCGAATCAATGACGCCGGTTCTCGGCATCGTCGGATTGGACGAGAAATCGCGATCGATCAGATAGGAGTCTTGGATCAGGTCGCCGGGATAGATCGTGACCGACGGCACGGGCAAAGTCGTATTAGCCGCTTGCGCCGGCATTGCAGTAATCGCAGCAAAGGCGAGCAACGCGCCCCAGGCGAGCGAGCGCGCAAACAGCTTCCTACGCATGCGTCACCCCATATTCTTGGTGAGTGTCTGCGACATCTGATCGCCGGCCGTCATGACCTTGGAATTCATTTCATAGGCGCGCTGCGCCGCAATGAGTTCCGTGATCTGCGCGACCGGATCGACATTGGACGATTCGAGATAGCCCTGCTGGATCTGTCCGAAGCCGGGATCATTCGGCACGCCGGACGTCGGCGCCCCGGAAGCCTGGGTCTGCTGGAACAGATTATTGCCCATCGGCGCAAGCCCGCCTGGATTATAGAACGTCGCCAAGGTCAACTGGCCGACCTGCTGCGCATTGGTCTGTCCCGGGACCGTGACGGACACGATGCCGGTTTGGCTGACGGCGACATTGGTCGCATTGATCGGGATAGTCATCGACGGGCTGAGGGCATATCCGTCCTGTGTGACGATCTGCCCAGTGCCATTCGTCGAGAAGGAGCCGGCGCGCGTATAGAGCGTGTTGCCGTCAGGGGTAGTAATCTGGAAGAAGCCGTTACCGTTGATCGCAAGATCGAGGGAGTTGCCGGTATTCGTCAGCGTGCCCTGAATCTGCAGATTACGCACGGCAGCCGTGCGCACGCCCAGGCCGATCAAGGCACCTTCGGGGATCGGATTGTTCGCGCCGCGGGTCGAGACGCCAGGCAGACGCTCGGTCTGATACATGAGATCGGTGAATTCGGCGCGCGACTGCTTGAAGCCCGTCGTGTTCATGTTCGCGATGTTGTTCGCGATCACCTCGACGTTGAGCTGCTGCGCCGCCATGCCGGTTGCCGCTATTGAAAGTACGCCGCCCATCTGTCGTCCTTTTGATCTTTGTTATTGCGCCCCGCTTTGCTCAGATCTGCATGCGGGTAACTTCCTGATAGGCGGAAACAACCTTGTCGCGAACGGCGATCGCCGTCTGCAACGAGCTCTGCGCATCCATGACGGACTGCACGACTTGCTGAACGGACGCCTTGCCTTGGACGCCGGAGATGGCGGTCGATTCGCCCGCTTTCAGCTTGTCGACGGCGTCGCTGGCGACCTGGCTCAGGACCGAACCGAAATCATTGGGCGATGCGGCCGGCGGCGGGCCCTGAAGAAAGCCGACGGCGTTGCCGGCGATATCACCGACGAGTTGCACGGCGGCGGGACCGAAAAGCGAAAGGGCCGGAATCATGATGCATTCCTCAGAAGATCGACGGTCATTGTATAGAGCTGGCGCCCTTGCTTGATGACTTCGAGATTGGCGGTATAGGACCGATTGGCCTCACGCATATCCGCCATTTCGGTCAACATGTTAACGTTCGGCAGTTTGACGAAGCCCTTCTCGTCGGCCGCCGGATTGTTCGGATCGTATTCGACCTTGAAAGGCGCCGTATCGACGCCGATGTCCTTGACCTGGACGAGGTCGACGCCAGCGGCGCGATCCATCTCGCCCTCAAAGGTCACGGTCTTGCGGGTATAGGGATCGCCGCCCGGCACCGCCGCGGTCGAATTGGCATTCGCCATATTCTCCGCCACGACGCGCAAGCGTGTCGATTGCGCCTGGAGACCGGAGGTCGCGACCTCAATGGCCGCATCAATCGCGTCTATCATGACGGTCCTTTCGTACTCATCGACAACATCTGATTGAAACTTTTGACGATGGCCGTATTCAGCGAATAACTCCGGTTGATCTCATTTGCCTTCAGCATTTCCTGCTCGAGACTCACCGAGTTACCCGAATAGGTGACCTCCCATGGCGTCGTCTCCTTCTCCGAAACCGAAGCGACGTCGAACGGATCCGGCTGCATATGATCGGGCTGCGTCGTCGCCATCTGCATGCCGGTGGCATTGTAGACATCGTCGAAAGGCTCGACCTCCATCGCCTTGTAGCCAGGCGTGTTTGCATTCGCGACATTCTGGGCGACGACGGTCTGACGGACAGTCAGCCAGCGAGACTCAGCCGATGCGAGGCCAAAGAGGTAAAGAGGTTCCACGATCGCGCCTGATACGATGAACTATCCATCGGTTCTAAAATTAAATTCTTGCCCCAGGCTGGCGGATGCCGGCGCCCTTAAACTGAGAAGCGCGCGACCAACCGCTCGCAAAGCCCTGCGCAACCAGGAAAACGGCTGAGGAAAGCAACTGGCTTCAGGCAGCCAGTCTCGCATCGGCGATGGCAGCGACAAGCTGTTGCGTGTCGAGCTCAGGCGTGCTCGCCGGCTCGCCGAAACTGATCGATCGAATCGTCACAGCTGCATGCTGAGCTCGCAACAGAAGCGCGAAAGTCGCCATCACCTCACAGTGGTGGAATTCCAAATCGAGCACGATCGCCGGCGGCTGATCCCATTCGATTTCATAGTCCGCCGCACAGCCGTAGGACAAAGTCCCGTGCTTGAAATAGAGCTCCACCGATGAATTGATGATGTCGCGGATATTGCCGAATTGCTCGCCATGAATGAAGGAGATGAAATCGGCGACGTTGATCAAACGCAGCTCGGACGCAACTTCCCTAATGCCCTCGGCAATTGCCTTGGCCCGAACGATTGATTGCTCATCGCAAGACTCGACCGACATCATTAGGGCTCTCAATTCATGCTACGGCCGCGCGGATCGTGTTTGCGGAGGAAATGTATCAGCTCAGCAACAGCGCGGTAGAATTCCGGTGGGATCATTCGGTCTACCTCCACACTATTGTACATGGACCTTGCCAGAGCCTTGTCTTCTATAATCGGAACGTCATGTTCCTCGGCCACCTCCCTGATTCGGAGGGCGATCAGGTCCGTGCCCTTGGCGAGCACCTTCGGCGCCCCGCCCTCCTCACGGACATAACGTAGGGCAATCGCATAATGGGTCGGATTGGCGACCACGAGCGTCGCCTTGGCGACGGCGGCAATCATGCTGCGCCGCGCGCGATCTTGGGCGAGCGACCGCATACGCGCCTTCATGAAGGGATCGCCCTGTAGCGCTTTCACCTCTTCCTTGACCTCTTCGCGCGTCATCCGCAGCTCCTGGCGCCAATGGACGCGCGTCCAGAAGACATCGGCCACCACAAGAAGGAGAACGGCGATCGCGATACCGGAAATGAATTTGCTGGCGAGCGCCATGATCAGGCCCGGAATCGCATCCGGCTCGACGAGCATGGCGCCGGTGAATTCCGAGCGGTCCATCTGCAAAAGAGTCGCAATCACGACGGCAATGCCGATGAATTTGGCGAGGTTCTTCAGGAACTCGACGCCGCCGCGCGTGCTGAAGAGACGATGCCATCCCTCGATCGGTGAAATCCGCGAAAAGTCGGGCTTCAGCCGGTCGAAGACGAGGCGCGGTGCATTTTGCACGAAAGACGCCGTCAGGCCCGCAGCGATGACGATGATGAAAACCGGCAGAAGGAGCGGCAGGATCGCCAAAAGGACGGTTTGACTCAGCAGGATGAGATCGGCGCCATTGATAAGGCGCACATTGTTCGCTTGATCGATGATGCTGGCGAGCGCGGTTGCCACCTTGATCGCACCGTCTCTCAGGAAAAAGGCGATCATCAGAAGCAGGCCGGCCATGAAGGTGAAGACCGCAACCTCCTTCGAAACCGGGACGTTGCCCTTCTCGATGGCATCGCCGACGCGCTTTTCCGTAGCCTGTTCTGTTTTACTTTCGCGATCGGGCGTATCTGCCATGCGCTCGGCTTACCCGTCAGACGAATTCGTCGTCGTCTTCGGCGGAGTTCAGCTCGATCTCGCCGCGTTCCGACATTTCGAGGGCAAGCTCGGCGATCGCGCGACGCGCTTTGATGACATCGCGATGCGGCGCCGGGCCGCCGCCGGAGAGTTCCGACTCGACCATGCGGCGCGCGCGGCTCGACAGCGTCGAGAGGATCGAATCGCGGAAGCCGGCTTCCGTCCCCTTGAGGGCCAGAACGACCCGTTCCGTCGGAACCGCGTCGAAAAGCATCATGCGGGCACGCGGCTGCAATTTGATGATGTCGTCGAAGGTGAACAACAGGCCACGCAAGGTTTCCGCCGCCTTGGGGCGAACCTCGGCAAGGCTCTGCAGGACATCTTCCATCTGCTCGCGTTCCATCTTGTTGATGATATCGGCCATGCGCGCGTTATGCACGGCGCGGTTGTTGCGCGAGACATTCACGAGAAGATCGTCCTGAAGCGTGCTTTCCAAAATGCGCATGACGGGCTCGCTGATGATCGCGAGGCTGACCATTCGTCGCATGATCTCGTTGCGTAGATCGCGCGGCAGTTGCGCCATGACCTTGGCGGCGCAGGCCGGCGTCACTTTGGCGAGGATCGCAGCCGCCGTCTGCGGATGCTCCTTGATCAGATAGCCGGCGAACAGATTCTCCGAAACGTTCGACAGGCGCTGCCAGATCGATTGATTGGAGTTGCCGGTGACATCCGACATGATGTCGGAAATCTCCTCCGGCGAGAGAATGCCGGAGAGCAGATTTTCCGCGTCATTGGCGGTGATCATCAGCCCGGTGCCATGCGCGAACTGCCCGGCGAATTCCTCGATCATGTCTTCGAGCTGCGGCATCGGAACCATGCCGAGATCAGCGATCGAGCGCGTCACCGCGCGCAGTTCGTCTTGGTCGAAATGCTTCAACAGTCGGCTGGCCAGCGGCTTGCCCATCGCAAGCAGAAGGGCTGCGACCTTCTCGCTTCCGTTCAAAGGTTTCTTTGGCGGCGGCGCTTGGTGCGCCGCTGCCGGCTCGGGCAGCAGAGGCATTCCTTACTCCACCATGGAGTTCGGCCCGACCACTTCGGTCAAGGATACTCCAAACCGGGTCGTATCGTCTTCGACGACGACGACTTCGCCGCGCGCCACAATACGCCCGTTGACCACGACATCGACAGGCTCGCCGACACGATGATCCAGAGGGACCACAGCGCCGCGTCCCAATTTTAGCAGATTCGCGACCGGCATGGTGGCCGATCCCAACACAACTTGGACAGTGACCGGAATGCGAAGAATTGTTTCGATATTGCGGCTCGTTCCGAGCGTCGCCTCTTCGCCAGCCTCCGCAAGCGCGGCAAAACCGGCGCCGGCAAAGCCGCCACCGGGGAAATCAGGCATGTCGTCGTCGTTCATGGCCTCAGCCCCTTTCTCGATGCGGCAGCCGAGAAGACGCCGAGAGTCTTTTCGCAGCCGGCAAACAGTGAGAAATCTTCCGGCTAACGGCCGAGAAGATCATCCAAGAATTCCTGCTTCTCGTCGACGGCCTCCTCGACACGCAGCGTATATTTGCCCTCCGACTGTCCAAGCTGGCACCAGAACAGTGGTTCAGCATTGCCCTCGAGCTTCACGCGGCTGTTCGGCGTCGCCTGCAATTGCAGAATCTTGCCAACTTGCAATTCGGCGATATCCGCCAGCGTGAAGCCGGTCTCCTCGATGACGGCGCGCACCGTCACCTCGGCGCGGCCAACCTCGGTATGGATATGCTTGCTCCACGACGGATCGATTGTCGTGGCTTCATTGGAGAGATCGCGCGACAGATTCTGCCGGATCGTCGTCATCGCATTCTGCGGAATGACGACGAAAAGCTCGCCCGAGCGGCCGAGCATGCGCATATTGATCTTGGCAATCACTGCGAAATGGTTGCGCGGTGCGATGACCGCGAAATCCATGCGCGACTCCATGCGCTCCATCTTGAACCGCGTCTCGATGACGCCGACGAAGCTCGCCTGCAAAGTGCGGGCGACGATATCGAAAATCTTCTGCGCCACCCGCAATTCGACATTGCTGAGCGCCCGCGTCTCGACGTAGGGCAGTTCGCTGCCGTCACCACCGAACAGCGCCTCGACTAGGGTAAAGACGAGCCGGTTTTCCAGCCCGAACATGATGCGTGCGTCCCAGGACTGGGCGTGATGCACGGAGACGACCGCGCGGCCTTCGAAGGATTCGAGAATATGACCGAGGCGCTCGGTCTTCATCGCGGTGACGCTGACATACGCCGGCGCGGTCGAAAATTGGCGCAGTGCTTCCGAACATTGCGTTGCCATGCGATCGAAGATCACATGCAGCATCGGCAGGCGTTCGATCGAAATGCCGGCCGAATCGAGGAGAACCTCGGGTCCTTCGCGTTTGATTTCGGCCTGTGCGTTTGGTGCGGTCATGGCGCTCACGCTGCGGCCTTGGCGGGACCGCCCGAAATCGTCTCGTTCTCAACCATGTCGATGGTCGGCCGGTCATGCGAAGAGATCGTCTTGCGGCCATGCTCGAGTGCGATCTGCGGCATTGCGCCGTTCATGAAGGCGAGCAGAGTCTGTTTGACGATGTAATAGACTCGCAGCTGCTTTTCGCGCGTCGCCCTAATCTTATGGGCGAGCGGCGAGCAGAAACCGTAGGATAGAAGAATACCGCCGAACGTGCCAACCAGCGCCGAGCCGATGAGGCCGCCGAGCAATTCCGGCGATTGATCGAGCGATCCCATCGCCTTGATCACGCCGAGCACCGCCGCGACGATGCCGAGCGCCGGCATCGCATCGCTCATCGTCGTCAGGGAGTGATAGGGCTTCAGCCGGTCATGCGTGATGGTCTCGATCTCTTCGTCCATCAGCGCTTCGATTTCATGCGTCTTGGCGTTGCCGACGATCAGCAGCCGCACATAGTCGCAGATGAAGTGCGTCAGCAGCTCGTCTTTGAGAATGTTCGGAAAGGCCTTGAAGATCTCGGACTCTTCCGGATTGTCGACATGCGATTCGACTTCGTTGCGGGCCTTGCCGCGCAATTCGCGCATCAGCGAATAAAGGACGCCGAGAATGTCGAGATAGTCGCGCTGTCCCGGCGACTTGCCGAGGACACCATCGAGCACCGCTTTGCCGGTGTCCTTGATGGTCGTTAGAGAGTTTGCCACGACGAAGGTGCCGACTGCCGAACCGGCGATCATGAGATACTCCATGGGCTGCCAAATAACGGCCAAATGGCCGCCTTCGGCCGCGTAGCCGCCGATGATTGATCCTAAGGCGATGATGATGCCGATGACGAAACTCACAACCGCACCTCTCCCGCGACGATCCAGATGTCGTAAGGGGCGAGACTTGCGTGGGGCTTAAATTTATCCAGCAAACTCGCCTCGAATCAGAGGCAAATTGTGGGCGGTTCGTTGGGGAAAAGCCAGCTCAACTGGTGCCTTGGACAATCCTGCCCACACCAGCCTCAGGCAAGCCAGCGGCGCCTAGAGAAGAGGCTGGAGGTCTGTAGCGGAGGTAACCGTGCTGAGCGCCACGAGTCTCTACAATTCGATCACCCGGAGCTACACGACCTCGCTGGCGAACACAGCGAAGGAGCCGACGGTTGCGCGCAACACGCAGTATTTCCTTGCCAATATCGGCAAGGTGACCTCGGCGCAGCAGCTCGTCAACAATTCGCAGCTCTATACTTATGTTCTGAACGCCTTCGGCCTACAGAGCATGTCTTACGCAAAAGCCCTGATCGTAAAGGTACTTAACGGGGGCGCTTCGGCGAACGGTTTCGCCCAGAGCCTACACGATCCGCGCTATATCGCGCTCGTCAACGCGTTCAATTTTGCCCAGAACGGTGCCGCCACGACGAGCGATACGACGACGCAACAGACGGTCGTCAGCAACTATAATGAGCAAATGCTTGAGAACCAGACGGCCACCGAGAACCCGGGTGCGCAGATGGCGCTCTATTTCAAGCGCATGGCCCCGCAGATCACGAGCCCCTACAGCATTCTGGCCGATAGGACGCTGCTCAACGTCGTCGAGACTGCCTACAACATCCCGTCGACCCTCTCGCTCGAAAACATCGACGTTCAGGCGAAGGAAATCGGGCAGTTGCTGGACTTCAGCAAATTGCAGGACCCGAAATATCAGAGCCAGTTCCTGCAACGCTTCACCGCTATGTATGATATGCAAAACCCGCCTGGCAGCGGCAGCAGTGACCCGACCAACGCGCTGCTTGTCAGCTCGCCCGGCATCAGCTCGAGCCTGCTCATGAGCCTGGCCAATCTGAAACTCGGAGGATCCTGAGCTCGTGCAATCAGAACCCTACGTCGCCCTCTCCGCTCAGACGACGCTCGAAAAGCGGATGACGTCGATTGCGCTGAACGTCGCCAATATCAACACGGTGGGTTATCGCGCCGCCGGCGTGGACTTCGGTACCTACATCGTTCAGAACGGCGAGAACCCAGTCGCCTATGCGACCAAAGGCAAAGACTATATCTCGCAGTCGCAAGGACCTCTGATCAAAACCGGTAATCCGCTCGACATGGCGGCGCAAGGCGACGGCTATTTCGCCATCCAGACGCCGGCAGGCACAGCCTATACGCGCGACGGCCGCATGCAGCTGACGCCCGGTGGCGCAGTGCAGACCGTCAACGGCTATCCGATTCTCGATGCGGGCGGCGCGCCCCTGCAGCTCGACCCCAACGGCGGCGAGGTGTCTATTGCGCGTGACGGCATGATCACGCAGGGCGGCCGTCAGCTCGGCGCCGTCGGCTTATACGAGATGCAGGCCGGTTCGAATTTCACGCGCGTCGACAATTCGGCGGTGATTCCTGACAAGGAGCCGACCCCTATCCTGGCCTTCGACAACAATGGCGTCATCCAGGGGCATGTCGAAGGCTCGAACGTCAATCCGATGCTCGAACTCGCCAAGATGATGACGATTTCACGCGCCATCGAGAGCATTTCGAATGCCGCGCAGAGCAATGATTCGACCTTAAAGGACGCCATCAAATCGCTCGGCGACGAAAATTCATAGCTGATGTCGCGTCGCATGAGCGTCAGCCTTAAGGAATTGGTGCAGTGAATGCGCTGGCGCAGCTCGATCGAGCCGTCAATTTCGGGCTTGAGGAACTGACGCGCCTGCGGATCAGCGGCACGATCACCGAGGTCACGCCATCCTATTACCGTGTGAGCGGCCTGTCGCATTTCGTCAAACTCGGCGAATGCGTCGGCATCAGTCACGAAGGCGCAACGCAGCTCGCCGAAGTCGTCCGCATCGATGCGGCAGGATCGACGGTCAAAACCTTTGAATCGCAGGTCGCCGCCGGGCTCGGCGATGCGGCTTTTCGTATAGGCCCGCTGCATGTCGCGCCCGATGTGAGCTGGAAGGGTCGCGTTATGGATGCGCTCGGGAGGCCGATCGATTCCCAGGGCATGTTGCGGCGCGGCGCGCATGCCCTGCCGACCGAAGCGCAGCCGCCCGCTGCGCTGACGCGTGCCCGGGTGAAGTCGCCGGTGAAGACGGGCGTGCGGGCGATCGATCTCTTCATGCCGATCTGTGCCGGGCAAAGGATCGGCATCTTCGCTGGATCGGGCGTCGGCAAATCGACGCTGCTCGGCATGATCGCGGGATCAAAGGGCTTCGACACCGTCGTCATCGCGCTCGTCGGCGAACGCGGCCGCGAAGTTCGCGAATTCCTCGACGATTCGCTCGGCGCCAATCGTAATGTCGCGGTGACTGTCGTCGCGACCGGCGACGAAAGCCCGATGATGCGCCGCCTCGCACCGAAAACGGCGCTGACGATCGCCGAATTCTTCCGCGACCGCGGCGAAAACGTCCTGCTTATCATTGACTCGGTGACCCGCTTTGCGCATGCCGCTCGCGATGTGGCGCTCGCGGCCGGCGAGCCGGCGGTGGCGCGCGGCTATGCGCCCAGCGTCTTTAGCGATCTGCCGAAACTTCTGGAACGCGCCGGGCCCGGCAGCCAAGGTTCGGGATCGATCACCGGCATTTTCTCCGTGCTTGTTGACGGCGACGATCACAACGATCCCGTCGCCGACAATATCCGCGGCACGCTCGATGGTCATATCGTGCTCGACCGCAGCATCGCCGATCAAGGCCGTTTTCCGGCGGTCAATGTCCTGTCGTCGATCTCGCGCCTCGCCCAGCATGTCTGGACGAAGGAGCAGCAGATCCTCGTCTTGAAGCTCAAGGCGATGATCGCGCGCTATGAGGATACGCGCGACCTGCGGCTGATGGGCGGCTATCAGGCGGGGCAGGATGCGGAGCTCGATCAAGCCGTTCTGCTCGTTCCTAAGCTCTACGACTCGATCGTCCAGGCGCCGAACCAGCCGTCGAGCCGAGACGCCTTCCTGGAACTCGCGGAAGCGCTGCAGAAATAATCTGCCACAGCCGGCCTCGGCCTATCAAATCTGCATCTTCATTGTGGACGTGACGTACCGGACGCCTATGTACAGCGAGGCGGCGTATGAGCCGCTCCCGCCTGTGCTGTGACACCATCATCCCGAGAGTTCGATCATGCTTGATAAGCCCAGTTCCGCTCTGCCCACGCGCGCCTTTGGCCGCACGGACATGTCCATCACACGCGTCGGTTTCGGGGCCTGGGCGATCGGCGGCAGCGATTGGGCTGTAGGCTGGGGCGCGCAAGACGATCGCGAGTCGATTGCCGCCATCCGCCATGCCGTCGAGCGCGGCATCAATTGGATCGATACCGCGGCCGTCTATGGTCTCGGCCATTCGGAAGAGGTCGTGCGCGAAGCGCTCTCCGTCTTCTCGAAAGACCAACGCCCTTACGTTTTCACCAAATGCGGCCTCGTCTGGCACGAGAATGATCGCAAGGCCATGCCACAGACGGTCGGCGCCCCGGCCAGCATCCGCCGCGAGATCGAAGCCTCGCTTCGCCGGCTCGGCGTCGAGCGTATCGATCTCTATCAGATGCATTGGCCGCCGCGGGACGGCACGCCGATTGACGCCTATTGGCAGACCTTTCTCGATCTGAAGAAAGAAGGAAAGGTTCGCGCTATCGGCCTTTCGAACCATTCGGTCGAACAGCTCGAAGCGGCGGAAAAGCTCGGCCATGTCGATAGCCTGCAGCCGCCCTTCTCTGCTATCCGCCGCGAAAACGCGCCCGAACTCGCCTGGTGCGCTGCGCATCAGACTGGCGTCATTGTCTATAGCCCGATGCAATCGGGGCTGCTGACGGGCACCTTCACGCGCGAACGTGCAAAAGCCCTCCCGAAAGACGACTGGCGCTCGCGCAATGCCGAATATTCAGGCGAGGCTCTCGAGCGCAATCTGAAGCTCGCCGACGCGCTGCGGCCGGTCGCCGAAAAACACAAGACGAGTGTCGCAACAACGGCGATTGCCTGGACGCTCGCCTGGCCGGGCGTTACCGGCGCCATCGTCGGCGCGCGTTCGCCGGCGCAGGTCGATGGCTGGCTCGATGCCGCACATGTCGAATTGACGGCGGATGACATGCGCGCCATCGCCAAAGCGATCGAGACGACGGGCGCCGGCAAGGGCCCTGCTCTGCCGCCAAATCTCTGATTATTCGGCGGCCGCCCGCCGTTCGTCGGCTTCCGCGCCGGCGGGCTCCGCATCCCCCTGTGCTTTGCGCTTCTTCTTGCGTTTCAGGAAATTGTTGAGCCGGTCCGTGTAGAGGAAGAGGACCGGCGTCGTGTAGAGCGTCAGAGTCTGGCTGACGCAGAGACCGCCGACAATCGCAAACCGAGCGGGCGGCGCAGCTCAGAGCCCGTGCCATTGCCGAGCATCAGCGGCAGGCACCGAGAATCGCCGCGATCCTGCGTCTCGGCCTCGGTGCCGCGGGCTTCGTCTCGGCCTGAGGCTTCGATACCCGACGGTCTTTATTCGCGATGAGGTGACCGCCGCCTCCCAAAGGGCCGCTGCCAAAACGATCCGGCCGAGGATTTTCATCAGCATTCCAGCGCAAATTTCAGAGCACACGCAAAAGACATCACCTACCGCCGATCCTTCCCAGTAAACGACGAAGAAAAAAGGTTTTTTTGACGCTTTCTGCAGCAAAGTAGGGTAAACTCTCGAGGCATCGCGGGAGGTCGCGGCGGAGAGTAAATGAGAGCGTGGCGCGCCCAAACGTCAGCGGCCGCAATTTCGCATCAACGACGCGCGATCTCGCGATATGCTATCGACACTATGGCCTTGATGCAGTTGAGTTAACCCGACAGACGCCTGGATTTCATCTGGCTGATCTGCCAGCCTGATCTGCATCGGGCCGACGCGGAGCACGATATGTCCGCCGAAGAGCTGATCGCCTTAGAAGACCGTTTCGGCGCGAAAAATTATGCCCCCTTGCCGGTGGTTCTATCGCACGCGCAAGGCGTCTATCTCTTCGACGTCAAGGGCCGGCGCTATCTCGACATGATGAGCGCCTATTCGGCGGCGAGTTTCGGGCATCGCCATCCGCGCCTCGTCGCGGCGTTGGAACGGCAGCTCGGGCGGCTCGACCTCATTTCGCGCGCCTACCATTCCGACAACCTCGGCACGTTCTGCGAAATGCTCGCGGAGCTGGCAGGTCTCGACATGTGCCTGCCGATGAATACGGGCGCGGAAGCGGTCGAGACCGCGATCAAGGCGGCCCGCCGCTATGGCTATGAGCGGCGCGGCATTGCCGACAACAAAGCCGAAATCATCGTCGCGGAAAATAACTTCCACGGCCGCACCACGACGATCATCGGCTTTTCGAGCGATCCATCCTATCGGCGCGGATTCGGGCCTTTCGCGCCCGGATTTGTCAGCGTGCCTTTCGGTGATGCAGCGGCGGTCAAGGCGGCGATCGGGCGGAACACGGCTGCCGTCCTCGTCGAACCAATCCAGGGCGAAGCCGGCGTTATCGTTCCGCCCGACGGCTATCTCGCCGATCTCCGTCACATCTGCAACAACAGCGGCGTTCTTCTGATCTTCGACGAAGTGCAGTCAGGTTTCGGCCGCACCGGCCGCACCTTCGCTTTCGAACATGAAAATGCGCGACCCGATGGACTCGCGGTCGGTAAGGCGCTCGGCGGCGGGCTGCTGCCGGTTTCGGCTTTTGTCGCGCGGCGCGAGCTCATGAATGTTTTTGGACCGGGCAGTCACGGCTCGACTTTCGGCGGCAATCCGCTCGCTATGGCTGTCGCGATCGAAGCCATGCGCGTCCTTCACGATGAAGATCTCGTCGCGCGTAGCGCCCAACGCGGCGAAATCTTGCGCCACGGGCTTGTTGCAATCGGCCATCCCGCCATCCGCCAAGTGCGCGGCAAAGGTCTTTGGTGCGGCGTCGAACTCGATCCGCAGCAGGCCAGTGCCAAGGAGGTCTGCCTCGCTATGGCCCGACGCGGCGTCCTGACCAAAGAGACGCATGCGAGCGTCATCCGCTTCGCGCCCCCGCTGACGATCGACGAGGCCGATCTGCGCGTCGCCATCGATGTATTTACGCAAGCATTGAAAGAATGCGTCGCGCGCGGCCGGCCGATGCCGGCACCGGTCGCGGACGAGTAGAGGCGTAAGATACGGCGTAGCCTCCGCCCCGGTCGCTGCCTGTTCTCGCGGGGATTGCCCGATGCGCAAAGATCTCCCTCCACCGACATTCTCCGCTCCCTATACCGGCGCGGATGAGACATTCGCGGCGCGGCTTTTCGCCGAAGCGGAACTGCCGCCGGAAACAGAAGCCCGCATTGACGGGCTCGCGACCTATCTTCTCGAAGGTATCCGCGCCGTGCCGCATCGGCTCGGTGCGATCGAGGATTTTCTGCATGAATATTCGCTCTCGACGGAGGAAGGCCTCGCACTCATGGTGCTCGCCGAGGCGCTGTTACGCGTGCCCGACGATGCGACCGCCGACAGGCTGATCGAAGACAAGCTCACCCAGCCGGCCTGGGCGCAGCATGCGACGGAATCGGAAGCGCTTCTCGTCCAGGCCTCCGCCTGGGCTCTCGGCCTGACCGCGCGAACCTTCGCCAAGCCCGAAGGCAAATCTCCGAACATCGTGGGCGCCTTGGCACGGCGCATCGGCATGGGCGCTGTGCGCCAAGCGGCGCGCCAGGCGATGCAGATCCTCGGCAGTCATTTCATCCTCGGCCGCACGATCGAAGAAGCGCTGCATCGCGCCGAACACGATCATAAGGTCGGCACCGCCTATTCCTTCGACATGCTCGGTGAAGGCGCCCGCACCGCCGCCGATGCAGAAGCCTATTATGCGGCCTATGCGCATGCGATCGCAGCGCTCGACGCAAAGGCGGCGCGGCTCACCGCACGTCCCGGCATCTCGATCAAACTCTCGGCGCTGCATCCGCGCTTCGAAGCGATCTCGCGCCTCAGAGTCATGACGGAGCTTGTGCCGCGGCTCATCCGTCTTGTCAGCCTCGCACGCGCTGCCGATATCGCGGTCACAATCGATGCGGAAGAAGCCGACCGGCTTGAACTCTCGCTCGATGTCTTCGAAGCGCTTTGCCGGGAGCCGGACCTCGCCGGATGGACCGGTTTCGGTCTTGCGGTTCAGGCCTATCAGAAGCGCGCGGAAGCCGTGGTCGATCATGTCTTGGCGCTCGCGCGCTATTACAGCTGTCGCTTCTGCGTACGGCTCGTCAAAGGCGCCTATTGGGACACGGAGATCAAACGCGCCCAAGAACGTGGCCTCGACGATTATCCCGTCTTCACCCGCAAGGCGATGAGCGATCTGAACTATCTCGTCTGCGCGCAGAAGCTCCTCGATGCGCGCGGCGTGGTCTTTCCGCAATTTGCGACCCACAATGCGCTGACCGTCGCCAATGTCATCGAGCGTGCCGGCGGCCATGAAGGCTTTGAGTTCCAGCGCCTGCACGGCATGGGCACGGAACTCTACCGCGCGCTGCACGCGCGCTATCCAGACATTCCCTGCCGCATCTATGCGCCGGTCGGCACGTATCGCGATCTGCTCGCCTATCTGGTCCGCCGGCTTTTGGAGAATGGCGCTAATTCCTCCTTCGTCGCCAAGGCGCGCGACGCAAGCGTGCCGGTGCAGCGGCTGTTACGCTCGCCGCGAGCGCAGATCGGCACGCCGAATATGGCGCGCGCGTCGAAGCTCCCTCTGCCGCTCGATCTCCAAATTCCCGAGCGCAAACTCGCACCCGGCCTCGAATTCGGCGACAACCGCAAGGTCGAGAGCCGCATCGCGGCGATCGCCGCGGCGACGGCCCCTTGCAAGGCGACATGTTTGATCGGCGGCAAAGCACAGGCAGGCTCTGCTCGTACCGCTATATCGCCGATCGACGGCTCAAACATCGGCAGCATCGTCGAAGCGACGGGCGATCTCATCGACGCGGCTATGGCGGCTGCAAGCCGCGGCTTCCGCGACTGGTCGCGGACGTCCGTTGAAACGCGCGCGGCCTGCCTGCGCGCTATGGCCGATCATCTCGAGGCAAATGCGCCGCTGTTCTTGAGCCTTCTCCAGAATGAAGCCGGCAAGACGCTCGACGATGCGATCGCCGAATGGCGAGAGGCGATCGATTATTGCCGCTATTATGCTGCGCTTGCCCTTGGGCTCTATGCCAAGCCTGCGCATCTCAACGGGCCGACCGGCGAAGACAATCGGCTGGCAACACTTGGCCGCGGTGTCTTCATCTGCATCAGCCCGTGGAATTTCCCGTTGGCAATCTTTCTCGGCCAGGTCGCGGCAGCGCTTGTCACCGGCAATAGTGTCGTCGCCAAGCCGGCGGAACAGACGCCGCTCATCGCCGCGGAAACAATCCGCGCGCTGCATCGCTGCGGCGTTCCTGTCACGGCCCTCCAGCTTCTGCTCGGCGACGGTGAAATCGGTGCTGCGCTTGTCGCAGATCGGCGCACCGCAGGAGTCGTATTCACCGGCTCGACCACAGTTGCCTGGCACATCAACCGCGCACTCGCCGCCAAGGACGGCCCGATCGTGCCGCTGATCGCCGAGACCGGCGGCATCAATGCCATGATTGTCGATGCGACCGCCCTTCCTGAGCAAGTGACCGACGATGTCGTTACGTCGGCCTTCCGCTCGGCCGGCCAGCGTTGTTCGGCGCTGCGCCTCCTCTGCGTGCAGGAGGATGTCGCGGACGCGATGATCGCGATGATTGCCGGTGCGGCACAGGAACTTGCGATCGGCGATCCGCGCGATCTCTCGACCCACATCGGGCCGGTCATCGATGCGCTGGCGAAGCAGAGCCTCGAACAGGCAATTTCGGCGTCACGAGCCTCCGCGCGTCTGCGCTTCGCCGGCCTCATCCCACAAGATGCCCCGAAGAAAGGCTTTTACGTCGCGCCGCATATTTTCGAGATTTCCAAAGTCGCGGATCTCGATAAGGAAATATTCGGCCCGGCCTTGCACGTCGTCCGCTACAAGGCGCGCGATCTTGACCGCCTGCTCGATGACATCGCCGCGCTCGGCTACGGTCTGACGCTCGGCATTCATTCGCGGATCGACTCAACGATCGCGAAAATCGTCGACCGGCATTTGGCCGGCAATTGCTACGTCAATCGTTCTATGATCGGCGCGGTGGTCGGCACGCAACCTTTCGGCGGCTTCGGCCTTTCGGGCACGGGGCCGAAGGCTGGCGGCCCGCATTATTTGGCACGGTTCCAGCGCGAACAGACGCTGACGGTCAACACCGCTGCGGCGGGTGGCAATGCGGCATTGATGGCGGCCGAAGAATAAAAAAGCACCTCCACAGTGTAGGGGACTGTGGAGGTGCCAGAAGTTTATCAGGAGGAACACACTCACAAGCACCCCTCCGGAACGGGAACTCCGAAGAGGAATAGGGTCAGAGACCCGGCTACGCGTCCATCGCGTCTTTCAGCCGGCTCCGGTTCAATTCGACATGGCGGGCATTGGCCAGGCGGAGCATTCCGCTCGCCCGCATCTGCGAGATCGCCCGCGATACGGTCTCCAGCGTCAGGCCCAGATAGTCGGCAACATCGCGGCGCGACATCGGCAGATCGATCATGCCCTTGCCGCCGCAACGGTCATCCATCTCGACGAGGAAGCTCGCGACCCGCTCCAGCGCGGTCTTGCGGCCGAGAAGCAGCATGCGCTGTTCGGCGGAACGCAGATTCTCGGAGGCGGCGGTCCAGAGCTTGTAGGCGACCTGGACATTCTCAGCCGCCAGGGTTTCCAGCGACCGGCGCTTCAGCAGCACGACCTTGGTCTCGACGATCGCTTCCGTCGTCAGCTGATGCTTGCCCGAAGCTTCGAGGCCGAAGAGATCGCCCGGAAGGTGGAAGGCGCCGATTTGCCGGCGGCCATCAGCCAGCAGCTTGTAGGAGCGCACGGCACCGGAGACGACCTTATAGATGAACTCGGCGGGTTCATCTTCGCCGTAGATTTCTTCGTCGGCGCGATAAGTGAACTGCGCGCCGGCGGTCTGCGGATGGCCGGTCAGAAGCTCACTCTCGACGCACATCGGCGGGACGACACGGGCCTCTTCGCGGGCGCCGCGGGAAGTCTGCAGTTGGGTCGAGAGCATCGGACTGTCTCCTGACGTGACAGGGCTGGTGTACCAGCGTCCGACGCGTGAGCAAATTTCGCTCTGTCACTTACGTAGGTTTACGGACCTCGATTTTTGGCGCGAAGGCCGTCCTGAAAAATCCCCGTTGCTGCAAGTCGTTAGGCGCGGAAATTCATGTTCAGACGGTGCCTTAACTGTGGCGTTTGAGGGAGCGCCGCCGGCTTCGACTTTGGTCGAAGAGGTCGCCCGGGTTTTCAGCAGCACGAAAAGAGCGTCGGAGCGCCGTGGAGCGGCCTTTCGATGCCGTTCTGTCCTGTTCGATCGCTTGAGAAAAGAGTCAGACCGGCGCGAGGGCGGCCTGAATGCTACACAAGAGCGTGTCGTCGAGATGGGGCTTGCGCACAACCTTGATACCGATTTGCGCGGCACGGCCCTCGATCGTATTGTCTGGATAGCCGGTCATGAGCAAGGCTGGGAGTTTCGGAAATTTCTCGCGCACGCGCGTCAGCAGATCGAGACCATTCATCTCCGGCATGCGGTAATCAATGACGAGACAGGCCTTCTCCGGCAGTTCGGTCTCCTCCAGCAGGGCCTGCGAACTGCTGTAGGTCTTCACGAAATAGCCTTCGGTCTCCAACAGGAAGCAGAGGGAGCGAAGCACCTGAAGGTCGTCATCGACAATTATGATTGTGGTTGAAATTTTTTGCATTGCACACAACTGAACCCTGCCCTTCCGGGCACGCCGGGCGGCGGGTTTCCACATATTTAATCGGAATTCCAGACTGTAAATTGATCTAAATCATCCTCCCGTCACGCCAGCCCGCACAGCGAAGCGCACCAGTTCGGAAATATTGTTGGCCTGCATCTTGGTCATCAGCTTGGCCCGGTATACTTCGACCGTGCGCGGACTCAAATCGAATTGCCGGGCAATCTCTTTGTTCGTGTGACCTTCGATAAGGCCGCCGAGCACCTGCCGCTCGCGCCGGCTCAGTGTCGCGAGGCGCGTGCTGATCTCGTCAGGAACGCCGCTTTCCGGAGCTGCAATCGGCGTGTTGGCCGTCAGGGCCGAGCGGATGGAATCGATCAGCACTTCATCTTCGAAAGGCTTTTCAACGAAATCGGCGGCCCCAAGCCGCATGGCTTTGACGGCGAGCGGCACGTCGCCATGGCCGGTCATGACGATGACCGGCAGTCCTTTGCCCATCTCCTGAAGCAGACGGAGAAGTTCAATGCCGTCGACGCCGGGCATACGCACATCCGTCAAAATGCAACCCGTCTGAATGCCGCTGAGCTCCTGCAGAAAGGCTTGCGCAGATTCGAAACTGCGGACTTCAAAATCGGCGGCGATCAGAAGAAAAGCCAATGAATCGCGCAAAGCCGCGTCGTCGTCGATGACATGAACGATCATGTCAGCCATTGTCTTCGTCCTTTTCGTCTTTCGCCGCGAACAGCGTGAAACGGAAGATCGTGCCGCCGTTCGGATTGTCCTCGACCCACATCCGGCCGCCGTGCGCTTCGACGATTGTCTTGCAGATCGACAGTCCGACGCCCATGCCATTGTCCTTCGAAGTCGTGAAGGGCTCGAAAAGTTTCGGCATGATCTCCGGCTTGATGCCGTGGCCGGTGTCGGCGACGCCGATCTCGACCATCATATCGGCTGCCGGGCTCAGGGTGACGGAGAGTTCGCGCCGTTCGGTGTCTTCCATCGCCTCGAGCGCATTGCGGAAGAGATTAACGAGCACTTGTTGAATCTGAACGCGATCGGCAAGAACGAGGTCGACGCCCGGAAAGACTTCCTGGCGGACCCTCACTCCTTGTTCGCGCGCGCCGACGAGCGCCAAGGCGCTGGCTTCTTCGACGATTTTGACGACGCGTTCGACCTTTTTCTCCGTCTCGCCGCGCGAGGCGAAGTCGCGCAAGCGGCGGATGATCTGCCCTGCCCGCACGGCCTGATCGGCCGCCTTGTCCATCGCATCTTGGACGATGGCACGCCGAGGATGTTCGACCTCTTCGAGAAGCCGCCGGCAGCCCTTCATATAATTGGCAATGGCAGCCAGAGGCTGGTTCAGCTCATGCGCCAGGCTCGACGCCATTTCGCCCATCGCCAGCAGGCGCGACACGTGCAGAAGCTCGGCCTGCAGCTCCTGCAATTTGGCGACATTTTCCTGCCGCTCGGTCAGATCACGCACGAAGCCGGTGAAGCTGCGCCGCTCACCGCTGCGCATCTCGCCGACCGAAAGCTGCATCGGAAAGGTCGAACCGTCTTTTCTCTGGCCGGTCACGACGCGGCCGATTCCGATGATCCGCCGCTCGTCCGTGCGGCGGTAGCGTTCAAGATAATCATCGTGGCGGCTATGATCGGGTTCGGGCATCAGGCGCTTCACATTGGTCCCGATGATCTCGTCGGACTGCCAGCCGAAAAGACGCTCCGCCGCCTGGCTGAATGATTGAATCGTGCCGACCTCATCAATAATGATCATTGCGTCAGGGACGGTTTCGAGGATCAGGCGCAGATGCTGTTCGCCAGCGCGCAGATCTTCTTCGATGCGCTTGTGTTCGGCAATATCGAGAACAAGGCCGACGAATTTGCCGTCACGGCGACGCCGGCGAGGCGTGCCGGCATCATTCTTGAAGATGCGCCCTTTCGCGCGCAGCCAAGCTCCTGCGCCATAACTTTGATGCAGGCGAAAGCGAATATCGATCGTACCGCTTCTAAGAGCCGCGCAGGCGCCCCTGCGCACCTCTCTGCGGTCCGCCGGCTCGATCAGTTCGGAGAATTCGCGCAGCGGGACGGTATTGAACAGCGGCTCGCCCGCGGCCCAGGCGGTCGGCCCCACCCAATGGATCAGACCCACGGCAAGATCCCATTCAAACGTCCCGCAGACCGCGCCGGCAACGGCCGTCCGCAGGTGATCGTCTGGCGCTACGGAAGGGGCGAAAGGGTCTGAGGTCATACCAAGCTGAGCCAACTCATCGTGGCGGTGGGCAGGCCTTCATTCCAGCGTCAATGACTGGACCCCTATGTTCTTGAAATGAGACGAAGGAGGCGTCAAGGCGGCTCATGCCGGGGCTCCGCTGTTCATTTAAGATTGTCCAAAAAACATTTGGACCATTTTATCGGACCGACAGACGCCGATGTCTGTGCGCCGACGTACCGGTCGCTCCTGCAGTTTCTGCGCAAGCATTTGCAACGGCGGCCGACGCAATTCATCATCTTACGGACACTTAAACGACGGTCAATGAGGCCGTGGTCATGCTGTCACGACTTCGTATCGATATGTGCGTTATTGTTCCGCTATCGCTTGAATCGGCGATGCAATAGCTTGATTCTTACGCTTGATATCCCATCATCGCCCATGCCTGCAGACGTGGTCCATTTCCGGATGCGATGGATGGCGCGGCGTGAATTCTTGATGCACGCATCAGATCGGTTTTTGCTCGCCAACGGGCCGGCATAGACCTGATTACCAGGAGACCGTCATGAAGAAAGAAGAAGCGCAAGTCCGGCACACGCACGCGGACTTTCCTCCGAATTTCCGCCGCATCCGCCTCGAACTCGCGCGCGAAAAAGGTCATCCAGTCGGCAGCTCCGCAAGCGGCTATGTGCTCGTCGCGCCGCTCGACAGCACCGGCCATCTCGATGCGACGACCTGGAAGAACCATCGCGATCTTTGCCGCGTCATCCGCTTCCGTCCCGAGGAGCCGGACGACATCGGCCATCTCATTCGCCGGCCGGGTGGAGGCTGGGCCTTCCATTACGATCTCGCAGGCAAGATCGATGACGAATCTGGCCACAGGCTCGAAAACGACCGTTTCGTCACCGGCGAATATGTAGCGATCAATGAGGAGCATGGTTCGCACACGTTTCAGGTCGCCGCGGTCGAGCATATTTGATTTCGGGTTCGCTCATGCAGGCGATGGTTCTGACGTCTATCGGCCAAAAACTGCAGTGGCAGGAAAAGCCGGACCCCGAGCCACAACGCGGTGAGATCCGCGTCGCGGTTTCGGCCTGCGGCGTCTGCCGCACCGATCTGCATGTCGTCGACGGCGAACTGCCCAATCCGAAACTGCCGATCATTCCCGGCCATGAGATCGTCGGCCGTATCGATGCTATCGGCGCCGATGTCGAAGGCCTTGAGATCGGCATGCGCGTCGGCATTCCCTGGCTCGGTCATACCTGCGGCCACTGCCCTTACTGCCTCTCCGGCCGCGAAAATCTCTGCGACGCTCCCCTCTTCACCGGCTATACGCGCGACGGCGGCTATGCGACGCGAACCGTCGCCGATGTGCATTATGTGTTTCCGCTCGGCGAAGAAGGCCGCGACCAGGATGTCGCGCCCCTGCTCTGCGCCGGCCTGATCGGCTGGCGGTCGCTGGTGATGGCAGGCGATGGCCGCAAGCTCGGTCTCTATGGCTTCGGCGCCGCGGCGCACATCATCGCTCAGGTCGCCCGCTTCCAGGGCCGCGAGATTTTCGCCTTTACGAGCCCTGGCGATCATGCGGCGCAGGACTTCGCCCGACGTCTCGGCGCCGTCTGGGCTGGCGGCTCGGACGAGACGCCGCCCGAAGCTCTCGATGCTGCCATTATCTATGCGCCGGTCGGCCCGCTGGTGCCGCTTGCCCTTGCGGCGGTGAAGAAGGGCGGCACGGTTGTCTGCGCCGGCATTCACATGAGCGATATTCCGAGCTTTCCATACGATCTGTTGTGGGAGGAGCGACGGCTCGTCTCTGTCGCCAATCTGACGCGGAAAGACGGAGTCGACTTTCTCCGCGTCGCTGCGGAAGCGCAAGTGATCACTGAGACCACGGCCTATCCGCTGGCGCGCGCCAACGAAGCGCTCGACGATCTCCGACATGGGCGGCTGCAGGGCGCCGCCGTACTCATTCCGCCGCGAGACTGAATAGCTTACGCGAGACGCTTGAGAGCCGTGGCGCGCAAGTCCGCAATCGACTGCGTCGCATCGAGCTTCTCCCAGCCGATGTCGCCGAGATCCCAGGACAATTGCTCGCGCGCGACCGATTCTTTCGCGTCCGATGCGTCGTTCTCGCGCGCTTCGACGCGTGCGATGAGCGTCTCGGCCGGCGCTTCAAGCCAAAAGCCCGTAAACGGCACCCCGAGTTCCTGAGCCAATGCGGTCAGCGCATTGCGTTCATCCGCTTTGGCATGCACCGCATCGACGATCACGCTATGGCCCGCTTCGAGCGCCTCTTTCGCGAGTGTTCGCAATCGCGCATAGACCTTCTCGGTCACATCGGGGTTATAGGCCTCTGCCGGCAATCTTTGTTGCGCGCCGACGTTAAACATCCGCTTGCGTTCGATGTCGCTGCGCAGATGAACTGCGCCGGGCGCGCGGCCGATGTCGGGGACGAGTGCTTGCGCAAATGTGCTCTTCCCGGTGCCGGAAAGTCCCCCGACAGCGATGAGCCAGGCTTGCGACCGCTGAAGAAAGGACTCTGCCGCCGCAAAGAAGCGGCGCGCTTCGCCGATATGTTTCTCGCGGCCATCGGAATGCACCCGGCAGAGCGCCGTCGTCACGCGGGCACGGATCGCGGCACGCTGCGCCAGAAACAGCGGCAGCGCCGCGAGACCCGCGAGCGTCGTCTCCACATCCGCGGCCTGCCACAGATAGAGATTGAAGAGCCGGTTGGCATGCGCCTGCAGATCTCTTTGCCAAAGGTCCATCAGGATGAAGGCGAAGTCATAGAGAATATCGCAAGTCGCGATCGTGTCGTCGAATTCGATCGCATCGAAGAGCAGCGGATGATCATTGTAGAGAACGATATTGCGCAGATGCAGATCGCCATGGCAAAGCCGCACTTGCTTGCTGCCGGCGCGCTCTGCCAAGAGCGGCGCGATGCAATCGAAAGCCGCAAAGCTGTTTTGCCGAAACGCGGAGGTCTCCGCGGGCGGAAAAATATCGCTCGCTGCCGTAAGCCCGTCGAGCGTGTCCTCGAGTCGTTTGCGCAAGGATTCCGTCGCACCCGGCCCACCCAGTTTGGCGCGCCGATGCGCCGCCACGATCGTATCGGCCAGAGGTGCCATCAAATCGAGGTTGAGCTCATTCCTCTCGGCCAGATGATCGAATGTCTGCGTTTCATCAAAGCGGTGAAGATGCACTGCCCATTCCACGACCGCACCGGTCACGTCGCCGAGACGAAGCCCATCGTCGCTCTGCCTTATCGGCAAAGTGCAGAGATAAATCTCCGGCGCATTCGCGCGGTTGACCTCGATCTCATGTTCGCAAGCCACGCGGCGCTTTTCGAGGCTCGAGAAATCCATGAAGGGAAAGCGCACAGCGCGCTTGACCTTGTAGGCGTAGTCGCCGGCAAGAAAGACAATCGCGCCATGCGTCTCGATGCGCCTCACCACTGTCGAGGCATCGAGCCCATGTGTGGCCGGATCGCCAAGGAAGGCGAAGACGCGCGCCTGGATTTCGGCCTGATCCGCTAGGCTATCGGAAACCGAAGCAGTCATGGAGCGTCTTTCGCACGCGGCGGGATAGATCGCCTGCTTCTATAGACGCTGTCGCCGCGGCGCGCGAGGGTGAACGCCTGCCGTCCCCGCAAATCTCGGTCAGCTCCTGGGAGCGCAAATCTCCGCCAGCTTCCTGGGGCGCAAATCTCCGCTACGCTTGCGGCAAAGGAAAAGCCCTCATGCAGGGACTGCATGAGGGCTGATTTCAGAGCCGGTAAGGCTGCAGCTTATTCCGCCGCAATCTGCGCCGGATTGCGTGCCTGCTCGGTGAGATAGTCCATCGCCACCCGGGCGCCGCCCTTCTTGTGCGGAATGCCGGCGAGCTCAAGGCCCATTTCGACGCCGCTCAGCGCACCCATGATCGTCAGATCATTGGTGTCGCCGACATGGCCGATACGGAAGACCTTGCCGAAGACTTTGCCGAGGCCCGTGCCAAGCGACATGTTGAACGTGTCGAGCACGATGGCGCGGAAGGCGTTGGCGTCATGGCCCGGGGGGACCAGCACCGAGGTCACGACCGGCGAATAATACTTCGGATCGCGGCAGAGGACTTCGAGGCCCCAGGCCACAACCGCGCGGCGGGTCGCTTCCGCATGCCGCTTGTGGCGCGCGAAGACGTTGTCGAAGCCTTCCTCTTCCAGCATGTCGAGCGCGACATCGAGGCCGTAGAGGATGTTCGTCGCGGGCGTATAGGGGAAGAAGCCTTGCGCATTATTGGCGAGCATGTCGTCCCAAGCCCAATAGGACTTCGGGAACTTCGAATGCTTCGAGGCTTCGAGCGCCTTGGCGCTGACGCCGTTGAAGGCGAGGCCCGGCGGCAGCATCAGGCCCTTCTGCGAGCCGGCGATGATGCAGTCGATCCCCCACTCGTCCTGACGGATGTCGATCGAGCCGAGCGACGACACGGCATCGACGAAGAAGAGCGCCGGATGGCCGAGATCATCCATCGCCTTGCGGATTTCCGCCAGCGGCGCCGTCGTGCCGCTCGCCGTCTCGTTATGGACGACGCAGACGGCCTTGATCTCGTGGTTCTTGTCTTCCTTGAGACGCGCCTTGATCTGCTCCGGATCGGCGCCGATGCGCCAGTCGGATTCGATGAACTCCGGCCGGAGGCCGAGGCGTTCCGCCATGACCTTCCAAAGCGCAGCGAACTGGCCCGTTTCGAACATCAGAACGCGATCGCCGGGCGACAGCGTGTTGACGAGAGCCGCTTCCCAGCCGCCGGTGCCCGACGCCGGGAAAATGATCACATTGCTGCGGGTCTTGAAGATGCCCTTGACCTTCTCCAGCACGCGCTGCGCGATCTTCTGGAACTCCGGTCCGCGGTGATCGATAATCGGCATATCGATGGCGCGGAGTACACGATCGGGAATCGGAGTCGGGCCAGGAATCTGCAAAAAATGACGTCCAGCACTCCGCGGCCTATTGCTCATCGATTCTATCCTCCAAAAGTAACCAGTAGCCGGGAGGATCCAAGATGTTGGATTTCTACCCCGGATTATTCGCGCTGGCCAATCCCTCCCGGCGACCATGGATTCCGCTACCGGCCAGCGACGCCATCGACCTTCGATCCAGCAATCCAAGGCAACAACATCAGCGCCGATGTTTCCGCATCCTGCCGGTTAGCGCACCGGCAGTCCGCAGCAGCAGCTCATCGTCGAGAAAAAGCGGGTCATGAATAATGGCAAAAAAGACGGTGCTCAATATAAAATCACCGCCGCTCGGCCATAGGTCTTGCGACAAAGGCGCCAAGTCGAGTGCAGCCGCAACCGATTTTTGCAATGCACGCAAACCGGAATTTCTCTTGCCTCAGCCCGAATGAGGCAGCACGGCACTTAAGCAGCGCCAAATTTCGACGCTGCAGTCAGGAAAATTTGCTGAGACCTCAATTTTTTTAAGCCATTCGGGCGTTTTGACACAGTGCGGTCGTGCTCGGTTTTGACGCTTCGGAATGTGGCGCGTGCGGATACGCCGCAGCGCCCCGAGTATAAGGCATCAGCCCCACATCCCGGTTTATGTTGCAAAGCAACAGAACCGCACCGCTTGATCGATCGGCGTTCTCCATGGTCGACGGAAAGAGCCAATCATCGATCAGCGAAAGAAGGGAACCGTCACGCCTCCGTGACCGTCGTAACTTTTTCAGTCTCGCCCTCGTACATCCGTTGGGCATCAAGCGCCCCGCGTGCGTCCAGGGCCGCACGCGCTGCTACAGGGGAGAGAGCACGATGAAAATGACGATCATGTCGGGCGGTAGCATTGCGGTTGCTGCGGTCGCTCTTGCTATGAGCGGTCTGTCGGTTAGCACCACGCCGGCCAAGGCAGCCAAGAGTGTCCATTGTGTGGGCATCAACAGCTGCAAGGGCACATCCGCCTGCAAGAGCGCCAGCAATTCCTGCAAGGGCCAGAACTCCTGCAAGGGGCAGGGCTGGCTGCCGGCGAAATCTGCTGCGGCCTGCACGGCCAAGGGCGGTACGGTCGGCTAATAATCCGTTTTCGACGATCGCTTTATTCAAGCCGCATCGGTGCTGCCGCGAAAGCACCGAGGCGGGATGATTCAAAATACGCTCGGTCAGATGTGGAAACGCATCTGACCGAGCATCGAAAACCGAATTGATTGTACCCAGTCTGGTGCAGGCCCGAGTCCGCAGGCTCGCCAGTTGTTGACGGGAAACAGGCATGATGAAACCCGCACCGCTTGGCATGGGCCTCGGCCTTCGGCCCGTCTATTATGCCGACGTCATCGACCAGAAGCCGAACGTCGACTGGTTCGAGATCATCTCGGAAAATTATATAGTGCCGGGCGGCCGGCCGCTCGCTATGCTCGATCGGATCCGCACCGACTATCCGATCGTCATGCACGGCGTGTCCATGTCGATCGGCTCGACCGCGCCGCTCGACTACGACTATCTGACAGCGCTCAAAACGCTCGCCGCGCGCGTCGAGCCGGCCTGGATCTCGGATCACCTCTGCTGGACCGGCGTTCACGGGGTCAATCTGCACGACCTCTTACCTCTGCCCTATACCGAAGAGGCACTCAATCACGTCGCGACGCGGATTTGCCGCGTACAGGATTTTCTCGGCCGCCGCATCGCCGTCGAAAATGTCTCGAGCTATGTGACCTTCGAGAGCTCGGAGATGGACGAATGGACATTCGTCCGTGAGCTCGCCAAGCGGGCCGACTGCTGGCTGCTTGTCGACGTCAACAATATTTTCGTCTCGGCCTTCAATCACGATTTCGATGCGCTGCAATTTCTCGACACCATCAATCCCGACCGCGTCGTGCAAATGCATCTCGCCGGCCATTCCGACTATCCGACGCATAAGATCGACACACATGACGAGCCGATCTGTGCGGAGGTCTTTGCGCTCTACGCCGAGGCCCTGAAACGTTTTGGCCCGGTCTCGACCATGGTCGAGCGCGACGACAATTTTCCGCCTTTCGCCGAACTGATGCGCGAACTGGATCAGGCACGCCGAGTCGCCGAGGCGGTGCATGCGGAAACGGCGGTTCCGGCATGACACTCGCGACGCTACAGACGCTTTTCCAGCAAGGTGTGCTCGACGAGACCGACGCTGTGCTCACTGACATCTTGCCATCGCGCCGGCTCGACAACGCCGCGCGCTTTGCCGTCTATCAAGATGCTTATCGCGCGCGGCTGGCGGAATTTCTGAGCAACGACTATCCCGTGCTGCGTGCCGTTCTCGGCGATGAGGAGTTCGGCGCGCTTGCGGCCGCCTATATAGCTGCGACGCCGTCTCAGCATCGAAACGCGCGCTGGTATGGCGCAGCGCTGCCTGACTTTATGCGGCAGCACGAACCTTGGAGCGGCGCACGCGCCCCGAGCGACCTCGCCGCTTTCGAACGGGCGCTTGCCGATGCTTTCGATGCGCCGGACAGTCCCGTCCTCGATGCCACCGCGCTGATGCAGTTCGATCCGGAAGATCAGCCGCGGCTGCGCTTCACTTTTGTTGCCAGCGCGCGACAGCTTAGGCTTTTGGAAGGTGTCGTTGCGGTCTATGAGGCTGTTCTCGAAGGGAGTGAAGTCGTTGTGCCGGACGGCGACAGTGAAGAAACGCTGCTGATCTGGCGCGATGCGGCGCTCGACCCGCTCTATTGCCGTCTCGATCCGGACGCGGCTTTGGCCCTAAATGCGGCCCAGGATAGTGCACGACTCGAAGAGATCTGTGCTCTGCTCGCGCTGCGCCATCCGGAGGACGAAGCCGCCGCGCAAGCCGGGCTTTGTATCGCCCGCTGGTTTGCCGACGGGCTCGTCAGTGCGCTTTCTTGTGACTAGACTTGCTGCGGATTGATGCGGAGTCGTCATGAGCGGCGCAATGAAAATCGGCAGCGGCGACGCGCTGCTCGTGATCGATGTACAAAATGACTTCTGTCCCGGCGGCGCGCTGCCGAACCGCCCCCCTTTCCAGACGATCACCCTGCCCTATGGCGCGCAGACGCTTTGGCCGGATCATTGCGTCGCGACGACTCCCGGCGCCGCATTCCATCCCGATCTCGACATCCCGCAGGCCGGCCTCATCCCGCGCAAGGGAGGAATCCGCAGATCGATTCCTATTCAGCTTTCCAAGAAAACGACCGCAAAACGAAAACCGGTCTCGCCGGCTATTTGCGCGAGCGCGGGCTGACACGGCTTTTCATCGGCGGCCTCGCCTATGACGTCTGCGTCCGCCATTCGGCAGAGGATGCGATCGCAGCCGGATTTGCCGTCGTCATTATCGAGATGCGTGCCACGGTCTTGATCGCGACGGTGTGGCCGCCACGCGCGCGGCCCTGACGCGGCTCGGCTGCACAAGCGCGCAAAGCGCCGACATTATCGGCGCATAGGGTTCAGAAATAAGATCAGTTAGCGGCGGACGACGACGATCGCGCGCTTGCGCCGGGCGTCAAGCCGCTGATGCAAGAGCGACGCGCCAGCAAGGTAGCCGAGTTGCAGGCAAGCGCCGCTGAGGAAGGCCGCGACCAGCGTCTGCCAGAACGAGAGCGCGTCGACGCGGGCGAATTGCACGGCGATCAGCCAAACAACCACTGTCGTCGGGAGGAGAATGAAAACCTTCGCCCAACGGCTCAGGAGGGCGCCGAACAGGACCAGGAGCGGGGCGAGGAAAACCATGGCAATGTCTCCATCAGACATATTGCGCGGCGGAATTTAAACAAAGTCTTAACGCCACGGCCACGGTTCGCATTCACCTGTCCACTGATTAGGTGACCACCGAACCTTTTATTTTCTTGCTGCAGCAGCGAGGCCACCACGACGCTATCGTTAGAATGCAATGCCCGGCTTGCCGCCGTTGCTGGCAATTGCAGTCGCCTACACGGGCATATTGCTGGCCACCGTATTGCGCTCCACCAGCATATTGACGCGCTAGCCACTAGTGACGACCCGCGCGCCGCGAACGCCACCGAGATCGAGCCAGACGTTCGGATAGGTCTGCGCCTGCCGCTTCACATAAAGATAGCCGGTCGTTTCGCTAAGCGTCATTACGGTGAATTTTTCTTAGTCTTAAGGCTGCTTAACCTGATTCAGTCGAATTTGACCGATCGCCCGCCCAATGATGAGAGGTTCCGCCTTATCCGCGCAATGAAAGCAGCTCAGAGAGCGTCGTGGAAGATCACGCCGACGGTGTGCCGCTTGCCTGAATGGAGCTTGCTGACGCCGTGGTTCAACTTCACCTGATAATCGCCGCGCACGCCTTTGATCGGGCGGTTGTTGACGGCGAAGATGGCGGCATCGCCCTTCTCCAGCGGCAGAACCATCGCACGGGTCTGCATGCGCGGTTTTTGCTCGGTCATCACGAATTCGCCGCCCGTGAAATCTTCGTTCGGCTGATCGAGCAAGATCGCGATCTGTATCGGGAAAACATGCTCTCCATAAAGGTCGCGATGGAGGCAGTTATAATCGTCGGGGCCATATTCCAGGAGCAGCGGGGTCGGCCGGAGCTGGCCGGCCTGATGGCAGCGCGTCAGAAATGCAGCATGGTCATCCGGAAAGCGGACATCCTTGCCCATGCGCTCCTGCCACGAATTGGCGATCGGCGCGAGGTGCGGATAGGCGGAGGTCCGCAGCGACTGAATCAATGGCGGCAGCGGGTAGCTGAAATATTTATATTCGCCCCGGCCGAAGCCATGCCGGCTCATGATGATGTGGCTACGGAAGGTTTGCTCTTGATGATAGAGGCCCGCGATCGAATCCGCTTCCGCATGAGTCAGTAGCTTCGGCACGACGGCCCAGCCTTGAGCATCGAGATCGAGATGGACTCTCGTCCAAGCGACACTATCCACCCTCGCCTCAATCGCCCTGCTCGCTTCCGATATCTCCGCTTCGCTCATCTTCGCCTTGCTCAGATCGACCGCCATCACGCGACGCCTTCCATGTTGATCAGGCGGCGCTTGCGCTGCACGCCCCAACGATAGTCGGAGATTGATCCATCCGATTTCACGACGCGATGGCAAGGCACCGCGACCGCTATGCAATTCGCAGCGCAGGCCGCACCGACCTCCTGGGCCGTCGCCACGATCGGCAGGCTCTGCGCGATCTTGCCATAGGTCCGCGTCTCGCCTGCAGGAATCGCTTGCAACGCTTGCCAAACCGCCATCTCCAAGGGCGAGCCACGCAGGTCGAGCGCCAGGTCCATCCGCACATGCGGCGCATCGACCAAGGCCGTGGCCTCGGCGACGGTCCGCGCCAATCCGGTTTGGTCAAGAACGAAGCTGGCTTCGGGAAAGGCGTCCTTCAGATCGCACAGCAGCTTTGCACGATCATCACCGATAAAGAGAGCAACGACACCGCGCCGACTCTCGGCGACCACGATGGTCCCTACTACGGTGTCGCCATAGCCGAAGCGCAAGGTCTCAGGCGCGATGGCGTCGGTCATGTGTGGTGTCATAGCGAGGCTCCTTTATGTCCAGCCCCGAAGATCGGCTTTTATTCAAACATCGACACTCCGGCCCTTGCTTTCAAATCGGTTCTTTCGAGGTTGCGATATCTTGAAAGAGATGGAAGCCGCCATTCCGGCGAGTGGCGGCTTCCGGGATCAAACGGCGCGGAGCAGCCCGAGTTGGGTCAGCGCAGTGACTCCATCGTCGAGACCGATTTCCGCGACGATCTTGCCCTTCTCGAGTTTGAGGACAGTGACGCCCGTGAAATGCATCTTCCGGCCCGTGCTGGCCGGCAGACCGCCCACGAGGAAATCTTTGAAGGCTGGGCCGGTATGCGTCCCGCCGCCCTCCCACTGGCCGACGACATAGTCGCCTTCGGCGATAAGGTCGGCCGTGCCCCAGAAGTTCAAATCGGGAAATGCGGCGCGGAAATCGGTCATGAAGGCTTTGATGTCTTGCCGGCCTTTGCGTCGAATGGAGGAAGACGCGTTGGCTGCAGCCTGGCAGGCACTGGAAGCTCGGCAATCGGATTTGAGAGCAAGGAGCGGAGTGTGAAATGCAGGCAGCTGCAAGATGATGGCTCGAATTGCCATAGAGTAGAGACGAACGGATATGACTTCGACGCTGCCGGAATCCCGGAAAACAACGCTGCCTTCGGTGGCAAATGATCCGCGTTGGGCGCGGATCGTCGCCCGCGACAAGACTGCCGACGGCCATCTGTGGTACTCGGTCTCCACGACGGGGGTTTACTGTCGGCCGTCGTGTCCCTCGCGCGTTGCCAACCCTAAGAATGTGCAACTCCACGACAGTTTGGAGAGCGCGAAAGCGACCGGCTTCCGGCCGTGCAAGCGGTGCAATCCTGACGGTCCCCCGATCGAGGCCGAGAACGCAGCGCTTGTCGCGAAAGCATGCCGGATCATCGAAGAAAGCGAAGAGGAACCGTCGCTCGAGACATTGGCGGCCGCGGTTGGCCGAAGCGCGAGCTATTTCCACCGCATGTTCAAGGCCACGACCGGGCTCACGCCCAAGGACTATGCTGCCGCCCATCGTGCACGGAAAGTCCGGCAGGAGCTGACATCGGGCGGCAGCGTCACCGAAGCGATCTACGACGCGGGCTTCAATTCGAGCGGACGCTTCTACGAGAAGTCAAACGACATGCTCGGCATGACTCCGTCGCAATACCGCGCGGGCGGGATGAACGAGGAGATCAAATTCGCAGTAGGCCAGACATCCCTCGGCGCCATTCTGGTCGCATCGAGCAAGAAAGGCGTCGCGGCGATCCTGCTCGGCGACGATCCAGACGAGCTCCTGCGCAATCTGCAAGACCGCTTCCCGCGGGCGCATCTCGTCGGTGCCGATCGCGACTATGAAGCCCTTGTGGCGCGGGTCGTCGGATTCGTCGAGGCGCCACGAATCGGCTTGGATCTTCCGCTCGACATTCGCGGCACCGCCTTTCAGCAACGCGTGTGGCAAGCGCTGCGCGAGATTCCTGCCGGCGCGACAGTCGCCTATGCGGAGATCGCCCGGCGCGTCGGTGCGCCAAAGGCCGTGCGCGCTGTAGCTGGAGCCTGCGCGGCGAACAATCTCGCCGTCGCTATTCCCTGCCATCGTGTCATCCGCAACGACGGCTCACTTTCTGGATATGCTTGGGGCGTCGAACGCAAGCGCGCTTTGATCGACCGCGAGATTTCGCCAGACGCGTGATCGGGCCGTGCCGAAGAAAGCGTGGCCGCACAAAGACTAGGCGCTTGGTTGAGGGTGGCGAGAGAGACGGGGCTCGAACCCGCGACCTCCGGCGTGACAGGCCGGCGCTCTAACCAACTGAGCTACTCCCCCACTCGTCCATCAGACGGCCCGACGTCGCCGGAACCGCTGCTTTATAATGGAGACACGCCCGATAAAATAGGCGCATCCGCAAGTCAAGCAAGAAGCGTTCGCAACTGGTCTTAAAGCTGTTGCCGCGACCGCAAATCGCTGCCGCCAGGCATCAAAACCGAGCGACCCCAAGCCGATAGCGGGCAATCTCACTGCGGCTCAGCACATGGATGTGTTCCGAGCCGATATGTTCAGCCATGGAGATGAGCCCCGGATTCACGCCCATGCGGGCCGTATAGTTCGACAGCAGGGCTTTCATGCCGCCATTGTCATAGTGGCGCCGGCCGCCCTCGCCGTCTCCCACGATCCCGTCCTGGTCTTCGTAGAAGAACATGCGATGGACACCGACGATACTGACCGGCGGGATGACGCGCTTTTTGGCGCCGATCAGCGCGTAAACGCAGGCCGAGAGACAACGCGCCGCAAGAAACTGCGTGGTGCTGCCAGGATAGACGGAGTTGGCGCG
This sequence comes from uncultured Methylovirgula sp., assembly GCA_964644615.1. Classification (GTDB taxonomy): domain Bacteria; phylum Pseudomonadota; class Alphaproteobacteria; order Rhizobiales; family Beijerinckiaceae; genus Methylovirgula. The sequence goes on from CAZXXA010000014.1 coordinate 91,036, forward strand.
GCCGACGATCGCCGCGACACCCAGACGGCGCCAGATTCGCCCGAGTTCCATCGCTGCGACGACCTTGCCACCCGGCGAATCGAGAAAGACGATCGCGTGCAAATTCGCGCGGCCAATATTGCTGCGCACGAATTCGGCAAACTCCGCCGGCGTCTGATCGGTGATCTCGCCTTCCGCCGCAATCACGGCCGGACAGCCACCTTGGCAGCGCGCCGGATCGCCCACAGACACGAGGCGGAAGCTCATGTCGTCAGCATGCGCCCGATCGACAGGAAGACCGCCAAGCAACAGGAGCAGCGCGAGGGCAGGCAAAATGCCAAAAGGCACAGCATGCAGCAGCCGGAGTCTCAATAGACGGGGCGCGCCGGCAAACAGGCGAAGCTCATGCATAGATTGACCTATCGTCTGTGCCCAGCCGCAGGCCTGGGCCGAGCGCGTGAAGGAAAGGCGGCTCCAGACCTAACGCATGCGACGAAAAAGTAAACCTTACTTTTTACGACGAAACGATAACGCGGCGGCGTGATAACTCACTTGAATTTCACGCCAATTTTGCCGGCTGGTGGGCGGTGACGGGCTCGAACCGCCGACCCTCTCGGTGTAAACGAGATGCTC
>CAZXXA010000015.1:0-85361 GCA_964644615.1 uncultured Methylovirgula sp.
CGGGCACGGTGGTCGGCAAGCTCGAGGGCGATCCGAATACGACGCGCGGCTATTACGACGTCTGCCGCCAGGACGTGAACCAGATGTGCCTGGAGCACGGCCTCTTCTTCGAACAGCATTGGGCCTCGCTCAACAAGCTGATGCCGGTCGCGTCCGGCGGTATCCACGCCGGCCAGATGCATCAGCTGCTCGATCTGCTTGGCGAAGATGTCGTGCTGCAGTTCGGCGGCGGCACCATTGGGCATCCGATGGGCATTGCAGCAGGCGCGACGGCCAATCGCGTCGCGCTGGAAGCAATGATCTTTGCGCGCAATGCCGGTCGCAATATTCTGGAGGAAGGGCCGGAAATCCTGGAACAGGCGGCGAAACACTGTCAGCCGCTGAAACAGGCGCTCGATACCTGGGGCGAAGTCACCTTCAACTACGCCTCGACCGATACGCCCGACTTCGTGCCCACAGCTACGGCGGCGGAATAAGGAGATAGAACATGCGACTGACGCAAGGTTGTTTCTCGTTCCTGCCTGATCTGACGGACGACCAGATCCGCACGCAGGTGCAATATTGCATCGACAATGGCTGGGCGGTGAACATCGAATTCACCGACGATCCGCATCCTCGCAACACCTTCTGGGAGATGTGGGGCCTGCCGATGTTCGACGCCAAGGACGCGGCGGCGGTGATGATGGAGTTCGACTCCTGCCGCAAGACTTACGGTGGACGGCATTACATCCGCATCTCGGGCTTCGATTCGGCGCATGGATGGGAGGCCGTGCGCATCTCCTTCATCGCGTCGCGGCCGGAGGATGAGCCGGGCTTCAGGCTGATCCGCCAGGAAGTCGATGGCCGTAGCCTTCGTTACACCGTGCAGCCTTATGCCAGCGATCTGCCGGAAGGCGAACGCTACGGCGTGTAGATGCTCATGCGAGGCGGGTGAGGGTTACAGTCCATCATTCCACTGGTTTGCCGATCACCCTTTCCCGCAAAGGAGAGGGTGATTGGATATTTGGAGACTAGGTTTCTGCAATGTCATCGCCTGACTTGGACTCAGTGCCTGATCAAGAAATCGCCATGTCGGCAGAACTGGCCGGCAGCTTCGATCTGCGCCGCGAACTGGCCGATAGTCATGTCGGCGAGGTTCTCGATCAGCTCGACAAGGAACTCGTTGGCTTGAAGCCGGTCAAAATGCGTATCCGCCAGATCGCCGCGCTGCTGCTCGTCGACCGCGTGCGCCGCCGCGCAGGTCTGCTGGCCGAGACGCCGACGCTGCATATGAGTTTCACCGGCAATCCCGGCACCGGCAAAACGACGGTCGCCAAGCGCATGGCCGAGATTCTTCATGCGCTCGGCTATGTCCGCAAGGGCCATCTCGTCTCGGTGACGCGCGACGATCTTGTCGGCCAATATATCGGCCATACGGCGCCCAAGACCAAGGAAGTGCTGAAAAAGGCGATGGGCGGCGTCCTCTTCATCGACGAGGCCTATTATCTTTATCGGCCTGAAAACGAGCGCGACTACGGTCAGGAGTCGATCGAGATCCTGCTGCAGGTGATGGAGAACCAGCGCGACGATCTCGTCGTCATTCTCGCCGGCTATGCCGACCGAATGGATCGTTTTTTCCGCTCAAATCCGGGCTTCCGCTCGCGGATTGCGCATCACATCGATTTCCCCGATTATACGGACGAGGAATTGATGACCATCGCCGAGACGATGATGGAAGCGCAAAATTATCATTTGAGCCAGGCGGGACGGGAAGCCTTCCGCAATTATATCGCGGTGCGCCGGCAACAGCCGCATTTCGCCAATGCGCGCTCGATCCGCAATGCGATCGACCGCATGAAGCTGCGTCACGCCAACCGGCATTTCCAAAGCGACGGACTCGTCAGCCTCGACGATCTCTCGACCATCGAAGCCGAAGACATATTGGCGAGCCGCGTCTTTGCCGAGCCGCTCAAGACCGGGAGCGAGCGTTGATGTCGGTCGTCGTCGCACCTTCTATTCTCTCCGCCGATTTCGCCACGCTCGGCGCTGAAGTCGATGCTGTTCTTGCCGCCGGCGCCGATTGGATTCACATCGATGTGATGGACGGGCATTTCGTACCGAACATCAGCATCGGCCCACTTATCGTGAAGGCGCTGCGGCCGCGCACCAAAGCCTTCTTCGATGTGCATCTGATGATTGCGCCCTGCGATCCCTATCTCGAAGACTTCGCCAAGGCGGGTGCCGACCTCATTTCCGTTCATGTCGAGGCGGGGCCGCATCTGCATCGTTCACTGCAGGCGATCAAGGCGCTCGGCAAACAGGCGGGCGTCGTGCTCAATCCGGCGACGCCGCCGGCGCATATTGAATATGTGCTCGATCTCGTTGATCTCGTGCTTGTCATGTCGGTCAATCCGGGTTTTGGCGGCCAGGCCTTTATTCCGGATTCCATCGAGAAGATCGCGCGGGTGAAAGCGATGATCGGCAACCGGCCGATCCGTCTCGAAGTCGATGGCGGCATCAATCCGCAGACGGCGGCGGACGTCGCTGCGGCGGGGGCCGATACGCTTGTCGCGGGCTCGGCGGTCTTTACCGGCGGTGCCGACACATATGCGGCGAATATCGCCGCGATCCGCAACGCCGCAGAAGCCCAGAAGCGCAATGCCGCTTGAGGCTCTGATTTTCGACGTCGACGGAACGCTCGCCGAAACGGAAGAGCTGCATCGGCGCGCCTTCAATGACAGTTTCGCTGCCTTCGGCCTCGGCTGGACATGGGCGCCCGATGTTTATCGCGACCTGCTGCAAGTGACGGGCGGCAAGGAGCGGATGCGCCATTATATCGAGACGGCGCAGCCGCCGGATGCGGAGCATGCGCTCGCCAATTTCGCCGCGCTGCATAGGGAAAAAACGCGGCGCTATGGGACGCTTGTCGCAACCGGCACGCTCAAGCCGCGTCCCGGCGTGCTTCGTCTGATGCAGGAAGCGCGCGCGGAAGGGGTGAAACTGGCGATTGCGACGACGAGCGATCCGGCCAATGTCGAAGCGCTGTTGAAGGCATCTTTCGCGCCCGACGCGCCGTCTTGGTTTTCCGTGATCGGAGCGGGCGATGTGGTGCCAAACAAGAAGCCTGCGCCGGACGTCTATCAATATGTCCTGAAAAAGCTCGCCATTTCGGCAAAGAATGCGATCGCGATCGAGGATTCGGAAAATGGCCTTTTGGCTGCACTGGCTGCGGGCCTGACCGTCGTCGCAACTCCGAGCTCCTACACGGATACGGACGATTTTTCGAAGGCTCATGCAATCCTGAGCGACATCGGCGACGAGCATGCTCCGGCGCGGCGGCTTGGGGCTCGCACCCTAGAGCACGTCGATCTGGCAAGCCTTCGCAAGCTCGTTGCCGAGCAGTGAACATGCTCGGAGCCTAAGTGCCAAACTCTTATTTCCAAGATATCTATTGGCTGACGTCGCACGGCCCAAAACGCCTTAAGACGCGGCCGCTACAATGAGCCTTCGCCTCACCCTGATTGCGCACGCCGCGACCGAAGCAACGCGGGCCGCCAAATTCCCGCTCGATGAACCGTTGGAGGCGGCGGCCTATGCGAAGGCCGCTGCTCTTGCGGGTCATCTAGGCCGCGTGGATGCGGCGTGGACGAGCCCGGCGCTTCGCGCCGTGCAGACCGTCGAAGCTTTGGGCCTGAGGGCCGTGGTTGATCCGGTGCTTGCGGATATCGATCTTGGCCAGTGGGGCGGGAGATCGCTGGCCCAAGTGGCGACGGACGACGTAACGAGTCTCGCGCGCTGGATAGAAGATCCGGCTTTCGCAGCGCATGGCGGCGAGTCGATCGAAAGCCTTTTGCTGCGGATTGCGCATTGGCTGGACAAGATCGGCGAAGGCACCGGCCGCGTGGTCGCCGTGACGCATGCCGCAGCGATCCGCGCCGTCGCTCTCGTCGCGCTCGGCGCACATCCGCGATCATTTTGGCGGATCGATATCGAGCCGCTCTCTCTTTCGAGGTTCGATTCCCATGGCCGGCGTTGGACGGTTCGCTGTCTCAACGCTGTCATGCAGACCTCTGAGTCCTAGCAGGCGTCTCACGCGCCGCCGTAGCGTTCGGTCCGGATGCTGCCGGCGGCGACACCCGCAGCGATGGTGCCATCGGCGGCCGCGTTGACGAAGCCATTGGTCCCGCAGATGAACGTCAGCAGCGGCGGCGCCGGGAGACTCCGCAGGACATCCTGCATCATGGCGGCGTCGATGCGCCGGCTGTAGTCGCCGATACGCGTGGCCGGCTCGCGCGTCAACGCCAGGGTCAAGTCAAACCCGTCGCCTCGTGCGGCGAGCGCCTGCAGCTCCTCGCGATAGGGTATGTCCGCGGCGGTCCGCGTCGACAGCAGCAAATGGAAAGCCGCCGTCGACTCGACGGCGGCACGGTGCCGGAGCATGGCCATCAGCGGCACGAGACCCGATCCGCCGCCGACGAGGAGGATGGGGCCGCCGTCGGCCGGTGCCCACACGAAATGGCCGCCGAGCGGTCCCTTGATCTCGATCGTGTCGCCGATCGTCGCGACTTCGTGGAAGAAGAATGAGACCTCGCCGTCGGGCAGCCGTTCGATCGCCAGTTCCAGGATTCCGCGGTCGTTTGGACCGGACGCGATCGAATAGCTGCGGATCGCGCGATAGCCGTCCGCTGCCGTCAGCCGGACATCGACATGCTGGCCGGCGCGCCATCGAAACGGCGTGGCGGGTTTGAAAAAGAAACTGGTGATCCCCGGCGTCAGGACTTTCCGGTCGATGATTGTCGCGTCCTGCCAGCGCACGGGCGACGACATTGGCAGGGCGGCTTCAGTCATCGGTGTAGCGCTGTTCCCGCCATGGGTCTCCGTAGATGTGATAGCCCCTGAGCTCCCAGAAGCCCGCCTCTTCCCGCTGGGTGAACTGCAAGCCCTTCAGCCATTTCGCAGATTTCCAGAAATACAGATGCGGGACCAGGAGCCGGGCCGGGCCGCCGTGGTCGGCCTCCAAAGGCTCTCCGTCATAGCGCAGCGCGACCATCGCCTTGCTGTTGATCAGATCGGCGAGCGGCACATTCGTGGAATAGCCGTCGAAAGAATGCGCCAGAATGTGCTGTGTCGGCGGATCGACCTCAGCGCTGTCGAACAGATCGTCGATCAAAACCCCGCTCCAGCGCGTATCGAATTTCGACCAAGTCGTGACGCAATGGATGTCGCGGGTCAGATCGGTTTGCGGCAAGGCGTTGAACTCTGCCCAAGTCCAGCTCTTCACCGCGCGCGGCCCGATCTTCAGAGTGAAGCTCCATTGATCGGTTGCGACATGTGGCGTCGGGCCGGCGGACAGCACCGGGAAATTGCTGACCTGATGTTGGCCAGGCGGCAGCCGTTGCGCGTCGGAGGGTGGCCGATGGCCGGTGAATCCGCGCGTCACCATGACGGAGCCTCCGATGATTCAAGTCTCATTTCGCCGCCGCAGTCGCGCGGCGCGGGAGCTTCCAGTCCGGCCGCGGGAAATGGCAGGTGTAGCCATTCGGATAGCGCAGCAGATAGTCCTGGTGCTCGGGCTCCGCTTCCCAGAAATCGCCGATCGGCGCGACTTCTGTCACGACCTTGCCAGGCCAGAGGCCGGAGGCGTTCACGTCGGCGATCGTGTCTTCGGCAATCTGCTTCTGCGCTTCACTCGTGTAGAAGATCGCCGACCGGTAGCTCATGCCGATGTCATTTCCCTGGCGGTTCAGGGTCGTCGGATCGTGAATCTGGAAGAAGAATTCCAGCAAATTGCGGAAACTCGTCTTCGCGGGATCGAACAGAATTTCGATCGCTTCGGCGTGGGTCCCATGATTGCGATAGGTGGCATTCTTCACATCGCCGCCGGAATATCCGACGCGGGTCGAAACCACGCCCGGCAAGTGCCGGATGAGATCCTGCATGCCCCAAAAACAACCGCCGGCGAGGACTGCGCGTTCGGTCTCGGCCATGTCCATCCTCCTACGTCGTGGCGGCGGCCTTACCGGCCACTTCGGGGATTATATGGCGACGCGGCCTGAATTCCTCAATCGCCGGGCGCAATTCTTACGATAAGGGAAGGTTATCGTCTCCCGTGCGGAGCGATCGTCATGACCTGCGGCGGACGCTCATCGGCCTAGATGTGCCACATGCGCTTATAGGCGTCTTCGAGAGGCCGCGTGTAGCGCTTGATGTCGTAAAGCGGGCTGGTGTGCCGGTTGGCAAGGATCTTGGCGCGCAGACCCGCCAGCACGTATGGGCCTCCGCCAACCCGGCTGCAGAGCGATGGCGCGTTTGAAAGCTGCCAGTGCATCGTCGACATGATCGAATTCGCGAAGGACATTGCCCGAGCAGCCCGCTTTGATGCAGTTCGCTTGGGTCGGTCCCCGCATATCGCCAGTGCTGCATCTATTTGCGCGCCTTACGGCTCCAGCACCGAATCCCAGTAGAGATAGTCCATCCAGCTTTCATGCAGATAGTTCGGCGGAAAGAGCCGGCCGTTGTGATGGAGATCGTTGACCGTCGGCTGGTAGGGGTGGCGCGCCGGAAACATATGGACTTCGGCCGGGAGTCGATCGCCTTTGCGCAAATTGCAGCAGGAACAGGCGGCGACGACATTTTCCCAAGTGGTCATGCCACCCTTCGAACGCGGGATCACGTGGTCGAAGGTCAATTCATCGCGGGTCCCGCAATATTGGCAGGTGAAGCGGTCGCGGAGGAAGACGTTGAAGCGGGTGAAGGCGGGATGTCGAGACGGTTTTATGTAGGTTTTGAGCGAAACGACCGAGGGGAGCCGCATCTCGAAACTCGGACTTCGCACCGTCCGATCGTAATGGGATACGATGTTCACCCTGTCGAGGAAGACCGCTTTGATGGCATCCTGCCATGACCAGAGCGAAAGCGGATAGTAGCTCAAGGGCCGGAAGTCGGCATTGAGCACAAGTGCCGGACAGGATTCCGGCGAGACCATGGGTTGGCAGTGGACCGTCAAACCTGGCACCTCGCTCGCATCTTATGCGGCGGCACCGGGGGCCTAGCCCCAAGCGGCCGACCGAATCAGACACATCCTACTCTACCAACCCTACCCCTTCAGGATCGATCTTTTATGACCGCCCTTCTATAGAGCCGCGATCCATAAGGCAAATCGCCCACAGGATCATGCGGTCGGGACATTTTATAGAATAGATGACGGCCATGTGAAGGCTGCGGCGCAGCGCGGCCTTTGCCGCGCTGGCTGCCGGCCGTCAGCGCGTCGGAATCGGCGTCCCGCTGCGATAATCGTAGAAACCGCGCTGCGTCTTGCGACCGAGCCAGCCGGCTTCGACATATTTCACGAGCAAGGGGCAGGGCCGGTATTTCGTGTCGGCGAGGCCTTCATGCAGGACCTGCATGACCGACAGCACCGTGTCGAGGCCGATGAAATCGGCGAGCTGCAGCGGTCCCATCGGATGGTTGGCGCCGAGCCGCATGGCGGTGTCGATCGCGTCCACGGTGCCGACGCCCTCATAGAGCGTGTAGATCGCCTCGTTGATCATCGGCAGAAGGATGCGGTTGACGATGAAGGCCGGGAAATCCTCGGAAACGATCGAGGTCTTGCCGAGCCGTTTGGTCAGCTGCTTCGCCGAATCGAAAGTCGGGTCATCCGTCGCAATGCCGCGGATCAGCTCAACGAGCTGCATGCGCGGCACCGGATTCATGAAATGAATGCCGATGAAGCGCTCCGGCCGGTCGGTGATCGAGGCGAGGCGGGTGATAGAAATCGACGAGGTGTTGGTCGCGAGCAGGCAATCCTTGCGCAGGATCGGACAGAGACTGATGAAGATCTTGCGCTTGATGTCCTCGTTCTCGGACGCCGCCTCGATAACGAGGTCGCAGTCGGCCAAAGCTTGCGGATCGGCCGCCGACTTGATCCGCGCCATGGCGGCCTTGCGGGTCTCCTCGTCGATCTGCTTGCGCTCGATGAGGCGGCCCATATTTGCCTCGACCGTGGCAATGCCGGTCTGGATCCTCTCGTCGGAAACGTCGTTGAGTGAAATGTCGAGGCCAGCGAGCGCGCAGACTTGGGCGATACCGCATCCCATCTGTCCGGCGCCGATGACACCGATTTTCTGAATTTCAGCCATAAGTCCTCACCAAATCCGTCCCGCCCGCGCCGAAATGCCGTTTTCTCATTATCGGCAATCAGCGGCTCTTGGCGAGTTCTTCCTTCAGGGCCGGCAGAATTGTAAAAAGATCGCCGACGATTCCGTAATCCGCGACCTGAAAGATGGGCGCCGTTTCATCTTTATTGATGGCGACGATGACTTTCGAGTCTTTCATTCCGGCAAGATGCTGAATGGCGCCGGAAATTCCGACGGCAATGTAGAGATCGGGCGCGACCACCTTGCCGGTCTGGCCAATTTGCCAGTCATTGGGAGCATAACCCGCATCGACCGCGGCGCGCGAGGCTCCGATCGCCGCACCGAGCGCATCGGCGATCGGCGCGATCAGAGCCGTGAAATTCTCCGTTCCCTGCAACCCGCGGCCGCCGGAGATGACGATGCGGGCCGAACGGAGTTCGGGCCGCTCCGAATGTGACAGAGTCTCGGAAATGAAAGCCGAGAGTCCTGGGTCAGGTCCGGCGGGTATGTTTTCGATGACAGCGCTGCCGTCTTCGCCGACCGCCGGAAAGGCGGCGGGGCGAACCGTGATGACTTTCTTGGCCTCGGCCGACTGCACGCGTTCGATCGCATTGCCGGCATAGATCGGCCGCTCGAATGTGTCGGCCGCGAGAACTTTGGTGATGTCGGAGATCTGCATCACGTCGAGGAGGGCGGCGACGCGCGGCATCACATTCTTGCCGGAGGCGGTCGCTGGTGCGACCAGCGTCTCATAGGGGGCTGCAAGAGCGACGATCAGGGCGGCAAGCGGCTCGGCCAGCTGGTGGGCATAGGGCGGATCGTCCGCGACCAGGACTTTCTCGATGCCGGCGAGCCGCGCTGCGGCTTCGGCGCAGGCGCTGACGCCGTCTCCTGCGACGAGAATATGGATTGGTCCGCCGATCTGAATGGCCGCCGCGGCCGCCTTATGCGTCGCGTCATTGAGCCGGCCGTTCTGGATTTCGGCGAGAAGCAAGACGGCCATCAGATGACTCGCGCCTCGCCCTTCAGCCGGTTTACCAGTTCGGCGGCGTCCGCGAGCTTCACCCCCGCCTTGCGCGCCGGCGGCTCAAAGGTCTTGAGGACGTTCAACCGTGGCGCGATGTCGACGCTGAAATCGGCGGCATCCCGCTCCTCGATCGGCTTTTTCTTGGCCTTCATAATATTCGGCAGGGTCGCGTAGCGCGGCTCGTTGAGCCGTAGATCCACCGTCACCACCGCAGGCAATTTCACGGCGAGCGTTTCGATCCCGCCATCGACCTCGCGACTGACTGCGATCGTGCCGTCGCCGAGCTCGATCTTCGAGGCGAATGTGCCCTGGCCCCAGCCGAGCAGCGCCGCCAGCATCTGCCCGGTCTGATTGCAGTCGTCGTCGATCGCCTGCTTGCCCATAATGACAAGGCCGGGCTGTTCGATAGCGACAACGGCGCGCAACAATTTGGCGACGGCAAGCGGCTCGAGACGGACGTCGGTTTTGACCAGGAGCCCGCGATCGGCCCCGAGCGAGAGGCCGGCTCGGATGGTTTCCGCGGCCTGATCCGTGCCGATCGAGACGAGGAGAACTTCCGTCGCCTGGCCGGCTTCCTTCAGCCGCAACGCCGCTTCGACGGCGATTTCGTCGAAGGGGTTCATCGCCATTTTGACGTTGCCGAGTTCGACGCCCGAGCCGTCCGCCCTGACCCTGATCTTGACGTTGTAGTCGACGACCCGTTTCACAGGGACGAGGATCTTCATAGGTGCACTCCGGGCGCACTCCAATCTGCCGACGGCCGGCGCGGGTCGTGTCGTAGTCTTCCGCCTAGGGCGAGTCAACGCGAGCGGTCGGCCAAAATTTCCGCAGCATGTGCGCGAACCGCTGATAAATCAGCGAATTTCATCTCGGCGGGAAGTTTCACGCCGACGCTCTGCGCCACGAAAAGACCGCCATGCAGGAGGCCGCCGCCATCGATCCCGTGTCCAATGCCGACCGACATATGCCACTGGCAGGGAATCGAGGCTTTGCTGAGATCGTCCATCGCGATGAACATGCTTTCGGCGGGGATCAGATCGTCTTCGCTGCCGTGGATCAGGAAGATCGGCGGCGGCTGGTTACGCCGGTCCCGCGCCGTCGCTTCGCCCAGATGTTCAGGCCCCACGAGCATGCCGGAATAGCCCAGGATGGCGGCCGGAGCTTGCGCCCGGCGCAGGCCTGTATGCAGCGCCATCATCGTGCCCTGGCTGAACCCGACCAGCGCCAAGCGGCTGTTATCGAGATCGTAGCGGGCGAGCTCGGCGTCGAGAAACGCGTCGAGCGCCGGGCGGGCGCTGACGACGCCCTGCCAGAGCTCCTGCGGATCGCGCAGCGACAGCGGAAACCATTGCCGGCCTGTCGGCGCTTGCGAGCAGGGCTGCGGCGCATGCGGCGAGACGAAGGCGGCGTCCGGCAGCAGGGCCTGCCATTGCTGGCCGATGGCGATGAGATCGTTGCCGTCCGCACCATAGCCGTGCAGGAACACGACAAGCTGCTTGGCAACACGGTTCTTCGGCGGGATGCGCGGCCCATCCAGTTTGAGAGCCATATGGGAAATCCTTGGCTGCGGGCCTGCGGCTCAGCTCGTCTCAAGCGGGCAGGAATGATTTTTCGCGCCGAAGGTCAAGCGCTCGGAAGCGGAACGGTGTGCGATTTCGCGTTCGTCTGTGAAGACACGGATCGAACCCGGGATCGCTGTGTTGGTTTGCGTCGGTTCTGTCTATGCTGAGGCTACAGGACGAATCGATGCGACCGCTTGCTGACGCGCCTCAAAATTTCTGAAAGATGGCTAAAATCTTTTAGCTAGACGCTTGGCCACAGTGGCTGGTTTTCTGCAGGCCACGCCATAGCTCTGCCACAGAGAAGGCGATAGAGGACAACCGCCGAGAGGTGAGCCCGCGCCGCGCAGCGTCCGATTTGACGGGTTCAGGCCGAGAAATGACGAGGTCATATCTTTCCCACGTCTTCCGTTTTGCGCCGTCGCCCAACGGCTATCTGCATCTCGGCCACGCCTATTCTGCGCTGATCAATCACGAGATGGCGCGCGCGCTCGGCGGCACGCTCCTGCTGCGCATCGAAGACATCGATACTGCCCGCTGCCGGCCGGAATTCGAACAGGCGATCTATGAGGATCTGCATTGGCTGGGCCTCAATTGGGAAGAGCCGGTGCGCCGCCAATCCGAACATTTCGATGCCTATGCCGAGGCTCTCGCGCATCTCGACCGGCAGGGCCTCGTTTATCCCTGTTTCTGCTCGCGCAGCGCCGTGGCGAGCGCCTTGACGGCCGAGTCAGACTGGCCGCGCGATCCGGACGGTTCGCCGCTTTATCCCGGCACTTGCCGCCACCTCACACCTGTACAAAGGGCCGAGCGCCTCGCCGCAGGCCAGCCGGCCGCGTTGCGCCTCGATATGGCGGCGGCTCTCAAGCATGTACAGGAACGTACCGGCCAGAAATTCGGCTGGCGCGAATATGGACGCGGCATGCAGGGCCACGAGGTGATAGCCGAACCGGCGCTCTGGGGCGATGCCGTCCTGTCGCGCAAGGATATTCCGGCGAGCTATCACATCGCGGTTGTGGTGGACGATGCCCTTCAGGGCGTCACCGATGTCGTGCGCGGCGAAGATCTCTACATGGCAACGAGCCTGCATCGGTTGTTGCAGCTTCTGCTCGATCTACCGGCACCCTGCTATCACCACCACGAATTGCTGCGCGACGCGGCCGGCCGCAAATTGTCGAAAAGCCTGCGGGCGAAATCGCTGCGGACATTGCGCCATGAAGGCCTCTCGCCTGAGCAGGTCCGTAGCCGACTCGGTATCGATCAGCGCAGCTTCGAATTTGTGCCGCATTAGCCGATCGGGCGGCGCCGTCACAAGGCGCCGCAGCATGCAGAGAATCCGCATGCAAAGCATTTGCCGGCAACTCGCCTTTTGCGTGTAACGCGCCGCTAACGCCAAGTCAAAGCTGTACACGCAACCTTGCGTTGTAACTTATGCACAGAAAAAACTGAGGCTTTTCCGCGTCGATATGGCTTGCGAAACAAGCGGCCAAATCATGCCTCCTCCAGGCAATTCGGCGCTGCGCCCTAGTTTCCGGCGCGGAAAATCGAGATTTTTCTTCGCATTATTGTGCCCACCGTGTCGCCGGCGCGGCTTTTCAACGCAGGGTTCGTGTTAAAATTTATCTGCGAATCTGTCACGTCAAAAGCTGCCGCGCTAAGGACCTCGCGGTCATGTGATCTTACGGAGATCGCTCTCGATGCATGCACTGCTGCGAAGCTCGCTCTGTGCACTTCTGCTCACGCTTGCCATGGACAGCGCTGTCCATGCGTTCGAGCGCGGCGCCTCTTTTACAATTTTGCCGGGCACGACCATGGGTCTGCCCTATGCCTATGCGGGCAAGCCTGGCCTCTACTTTTACAGCCTTGGCAATTACGGCACTGGAACGATTGCGCAGGACGTCCAGCCAAACATCGGCAAAGGGCCAGGATCCGTGCATGTCGACGTTGCCGACGAAGTTCCGGCCTTCGTCTGGACGACGCCCTACAAGATTTTCGGCGCGACCTATGCGGTGCTGCTGGCGCAGCCGATGGCTGCCGTCGAAGGCTATGGTCCGGTGCCGGGCGCTGGATATGTGAGAAGCCTAGGCGGCGGCCTCCGCAACACTTTCATGTCGCCGATCACCTTGTCCTGGAACTTGGGCAACGGTTTCCATATCGGCTCGGGCTTCAATATGGCCGTGCCGGACGCGCGTACGACAGGTATCAATGGATTGGACAGCGCCGGCCAGCCCTATTGGACTTTAGAGCCGAATGTTGGCGTCAGCTATTTGCACGACGGCTTCGATATCAGCGCGACGATGCTCTACGACTTCTACACGCGCAATACCTATTCGAACGTGGTCGACGGCCAGGCGATGCTGCTCGACTTCACCGCGACTAAGAAATTCGCGCATATCGAGGTCGGTCCGGTCGGTTATCTCGCCTTTCAGACGACGCGCGACAGCGGCGGCAATCCGATTGGGTTCCTGACATCGCGTGGCGCAATCAATAGCTGCGAACCGGAACCGGGTGGTATTTTCAATTCTTGCGTGCGCGGGGCCAAGGCTGGCGTCGGCGGCAAGCTTGGATATGATTTCGGTCGCGGTGAAATAGCGGTCATCGCCACCCAATCGGTCTACCACCACGGGCAGGGCGCCACCGACGGCTGGCGTATCTGGACGCAACTATCGTTCAAACTCTACGACGACAAACTGAGCCCGCCGCTTGCGATGCCCTTCGTCGATTCTTTGCTGAAATAGGCGCCGCACGGGCTCAACAGAAAACCGAAGTTGGACTAAACTGCCGCCATGTCAACAAAGGCAGATAGGCCGCTCGAAATCGTTCCTCTTCTCGATCTCTTCGATGAGACTGTTGCCCGGTTCGGCAACCGGCCGGCGACCGATTTCTTCGGCAGTAAATTACTTTACAGAGATCTCGGCCGTCACGTCGCGCGCGCGGCGCGCGGCTTTCAATCGCTCGGCGTCACGCGCGGCACGCGCGTCGGGCTTTGCCTCGCCAATTCGCCCTATTCGATCATCTGCTATTTCGCGATCCTGAAAGCCGGCGGCACGGTCGTCAATTTCAACCCGCTCTATGTCGAGCGCGAGATCGCTCATCAGATCGAAGACTCCGGCACGACGATCATGGTCACCGTCGACGCCGAAAAGATCTTTCCCAAGGTCGAGGCGATGCTCGGCAAGACCTGCCTCGAACGCATCGTCGTCTGCCCGCTGCGCGACGCTTTTCCCTTGGCGAAGAAGTTGTTTCTGCATCTCTGTAAGGGCGCGCAGTTCTGCGCTGTTCCCGCGGATGCACAGCATACGAATTTCAAGCTGCTCGTCGCCGATAAGAAGCCGCCCGAGCCAGTCGCGATCGATCCGGAAAATGATGTCGCCGTGCTGCAATATACGGGCGGGACGACCGGCGTGCCGAAGGGCGCCATGCTCACCCATGCCAATCTCGCGGCGAATGTCGCGCAGATCAAAGTCCATATGCATGACGTGACGGAGGGCGGCGAACGCGCCCTGCTGCTTCTGCCGCTGTTTCACGTCTTCGCCATGACGGCAGGCATGAATTATTGCGTCTCGATCGGCGCCGAAATCGTCCTGCTGCCGCGCTTCGATGTGCGTGAAGTACTGACATCAATCACCAAGACCAGGCCGACGCTGTTTCCCGGTGTGCCGACGCTTTATGCGGCGCTTAATTCGCGCGTCGGTTCGGGCTGCTACGATCTGTCCTCGATCCGTTATTGTATTTCCGGCGGCGCACCGCTGCCGCAGGAAGTCCGGCAGCGCTTCGAGCAATTGTCCGGCTGCAAATTGCTCGAGGGTTATGGGCTGACGGAAGCCTCACCCGTCGTCAGCGCCAATCCAATCGACAGCGAGCCGCGGGCTGCTTCTGTCGGCCGCCCCTTTCACGGGACCAAAGTCGAAATCCGCTCGCTTGACGATCCCGATGTGCTGATGCCGGTCGGCGAGAAGGGCGAAGTCTGGGTCCGCGGCCCGCAGATCATGCGCGGCTATTGGAATAATCCGAAGGAAACCGCCACCGTCCTGCGCGACGGGGCGCTGCGGACCGGCGATGTCGGCTATCTCGATTCCGATGGATTTCTCTACCTGGTCGACCGGTTGAAGGACATCATCCTTTGCGGTGGCTTCAATGTCTATCCGCGGGTGATCGAGGAGGCGCTGTATCTGCATCCCGCCGTCGCCGAGGCGGTTGCGATCGGGACGCCGGATTTCCATCGCGGCCAAGTGCCGATCGCCTTCGTGACCCTCAGGCCGAATTGCACGGCGACGCCCTCCGAACTGTCGCGCTTCCTCAAGGATTATTTGTCGAAGCTCGAAATCCCGAAGACGATCACCATCCGAGACTCTCTGCCGAAAACGGCGATCGGCAAGATCGACCGCAAGCAGCTCACCGAAGAAGACCGCATCAAGCGCGAGGCGGCCGCGGCGAGGAAATAGGCCAAGGCCTCCGCCGAAGAAGAGCACCCAGCGCCGCTCGTACCTATATAATGCGGACCTTAGCCATGACGGGGCCTTGGGGGTCGCGCTTTGCTGGATGCTCCTGAAATCGCGCGCGCTTTGCTGCCGCGGCGCTTCACAGACTGGTTTGCGGCACGCGGTTGGAGGGCGCGGCCGCACCAGCTCGCTCTCCTCGAAAAGGCGCAAGCCGACGAGGATGTGCTGTTGATTGCGCCGACAGGCGCCGGCAAGACGCTCGCCGGCTTTCTGCCGAGCCTTCTCGCGCTTGCCGAGAAGCGCCGCCGTAATGCTCCGGGCGGCCGGCTTCACACGCTCTATATCTCGCCGCTCAAGGCACTGGCCGTCGATATCGAGCGCAATCTGGAAGTGCCGATCCGCGAGATGGCGCTCGACATTCGTGTCGAGACCCGCACGGGCGACACTTCCGCCTCGAAACGCCAGCGCCAGCGCCGCGATCCGCCCGACATTCTGCTGACGACGCCGGAGCAGTTGGCGCTGCTGCTCGCAAGCCCTGATGCGCGCTTTCTCTTTGCCGATCTGAAGCGCGTCGTCTTCGATGAGTTGCATGCTGTCGCTGGGACGAAGCGCGGCGATCTTCTGGCGCTCGATCTAGCCCGCCTCAGATCGATTGCGCCGCAGATGCGCAGCACCGGCCTGTCGGCGACCGTGCGCGATCCCGACGAGCTGTGCCGCTGGCTTGTCGGGCAGGCGCCGAGGAAGGCGAGGCTCGCCGCTCTTGTGACGGCGCCCGCGGGCGCGGCGCCCGACGTCTCGATCCTCGATACCAAGGAACATATACCCTGGGCCGGCCATATGACGCGCCACGCGTTGGCCGAGGTCTATGAGCGCATCAAGGCGGCGCATATGACGCTTGTCTTCGTCAACACGCGTGCGCTGGCGGAATTCGCCTTTCAGGAGCTCTGGCGCATCAACGAGGACATGCTGCCGATCGCGCTGCATCACGGATCGCTGGATGTCGGCCAACGCCGCAAGGTCGAAGCGGCGATGGCGGAAGGCCGGCTCAAGGCGGTCGTCTGCACCTCGACCCTCGATCTCGGCATCGATTGGGGCGATGTCGATCTCGTCATCAATCTCGGCGCGCCGAAAGGCGCGAGCCGGCTGATGCAGCGGATCGGCCGCGCCAATCATCGCCTCGACGAGCCGTCGCGGGCCATTCTCGTGCCGTCCAACCGCTTCGAAGTTCTTGAATGCCGCGCGGCCGTCGATGCCGTCTATGCTGGTACGCAGGATACGGCGATTGCGCGGCGCGGCGCGCTGGATGTGCTCTGCCAGCATATTCTCGGCATGGCTTGCGCCGAGCCCTTCGCGGAAGACGATCTCTATGCAGAAATCGTCTCGGCCGAGCCCTATCGCGATGTGACGCCGGAGGAGTTCCAGGCAGCGCTCGCTTTCGTTGCGCATGGCGGCTACGCGCTCGCCTCTTATGAGCGCTTCGCCAAGATCAAGCGGCAGAAGGATGGGCTCTGGCGCACCGCCAATGGCCAGGTCGCGCAGTCCTATCGCCAGAATGTCGGCACGATTGTCGAAGCCGATATGCTGAAAGTTCGGCTCGTGCAGGGCAAGGCGCCGGCGGCGGGCAAGAACTATACGGGGCCGTTACGGCGCAGCGGCCGTGTGCTCGGCGAGATCGAAGAATATTTTCTCGAGACGCTGGCCCCGAACGACACGTTTCTGTTCGGCGGCGAGGTTCTGGCCTTGCGCGCCATCGTCGAAGACGAGGCGCTCGTCTCGCGCACCAATGCCGATACGCCGCGCATCCCGTCCTATAATGGCGGCAAGTTTCCGCTGTCGACACATCTCGCCAAGCGGGTGCGCGAACTCATCTCTAATCCGCAGCATTGGGCCGGCCTGCCGGAACCCGTCATCGAATGGCTCGCGGTGCAGGAACATCGCTCCGTTCTACCGCCATCCGACGACCTGCTTGTCGAGACATTTCCTTATGGCTCGCGGTTCTACCTCGTCGCCTATCCCTTCGAGGGGCGGCTGGCACATCAGACGCTCGGCATGCTGCTGACGCGCCGGTTGGAGCGCTTAGGGCTCAAGCCGCTCGGCTTCGTCGCCAATGATTATGCGCTTGCCGTCTGGGGAATGAGCGATCTCGGCGAGGAGATCAAAGCACGCCGTCTCAAGCTCGCCGATCTTTTCGCCGAGGATATGCTGGGCGACGATCTCGAAGCCTGGATGCAGGAATCGGCGCTGATGAAGCGCAGTTTCCGCAGTTGCGCCATTGTCTCCGGCCTGATCGAGCGGAATTTCCTCGACCGACGCAAAAGCGGCCGGCAGGTGACGATTTCCACAGACCTCATTTACGACGTTTTGCGCCGGCATGAGCCGGACCATATACTCCTGAAGGCGGCGCGGGCCGATGCCTCGAACGGGCTGCTCGACCTGCCGCGGCTTGCCGCCATGCTGTCGCGCATTCGTGGCCGAATCAGGCATAAGGGGTTGTCCCGCGTGTCGCCGCTCGCCGTGCCCGTGCTGCTCGAAATCAGCCGCGAAGCCGTCTATGGCGAGGCGCGCGAAGCGATTCTGGCCGAAGCCGAGGCGGAGCTGGTGCGCGAGGCGATCACGGACGATAGCAAGACGCGTAAGGCCAAGAAAACAGTTCAATAGAAATCGGTCCAATAAGAGATCAGTTCAATGATGCATCATGCGGCGCAGACGTCCGCACTGTCTTCCACGCAATCGGTCCTGGGCCAATTGGTACTAGGTACGGCGCATTTCATGGCCGATCCGGCCGGTGCGCTTTATTGGCGCGACGAGCATCTGCTGATCGTCGCCGATCTGCATCTCGAAAAAGGCTCGGCCTATGCGTCGCGCAAGGTCTTCCTGCCGCCCTATGATACGAGCGCGACGCTTGCGACACTCGCCGCGTTGATCGCGCGCTATGCGCCGCGCCGCGTTCTGGCGCTCGGCGATTCTTTTCATGACAGCGCGGGGGGCGACCGGCTGTTGGCAAAGGACCGTGCAACATTGGTTGCGCTTCAGACCAGACGCGATTGGATCTGGATCGCCGGCAATCACGATCCGGAATTGCCGGCCTCGCTGGGCGGCGATCGCTGCGGCGAGTTGCGCCTGCATGGCATCCTTTTTCGTCACGAAGCCGAAGCCGATTGCGGCGAGCCTGAAATCGCCGGCCATCTACATCCCGTTGCACGGGTCGGCGGCAACAATGGGACGGTGCGGCGGCGCTGCTTCGTCGCCGACGAACGGCGCTGCATTCTGCCGGCGCTCGGCGCCTATACGGGCGGCTTGAATCTCTGGCACCAAGCCTTCGCGAAGCTCTTTCCGCATGGCGAGCATTTCGCCCATGTGCTCGGCCGCGATCGCGTCTATCGCATCCCGCACCGGCGCTGCCTGCCCGATTGAGCCGCTAGGCCGTTTTTGCCTTAAGCCTGGGTTGCTCTGGCCAGAGCCAATGGCTCGCGGCGACGGCCGCCAGCATGCCGATCAGTTGCGCCACGATAAAAGCGCCGACATTCATCGGTGCAATGCCGGCGAAACTATCGGAAAAGCCGCGTGCGATGGTCACCGCCGGATTGGCAAAGGACGTCGAAGCGGTGAACCAATAGGCGGCGGTGATGTAAAGCCCGACAGCCCATGCGACATCAGACGTCGCGCGACTAGAACAGCCGAAAATCGTGATGAGAAGGCCGAATGTCGCAATGGCTTCCGCAAGCCACTGTCCGGAACCTGTGCGGACATGCAGCGACATCTGCCACAGGGGCAGTTCGAACATCAGATGCGCCGCCCACACGCCGACGAAGGCGCCGCAGATTTGTGCGGCGATATAAATTAAGGCCGCCCTCCAAGAGAGGTCCTGCCGCAGAGCACTGGCAAGACTGACGGCTGGATTGAAATGTGCGCCGGAGAGAGGGCCGAACACCAGGATCAGGACGCAGAGAATCGCGCCCGTCGCTATCGTATTGCATAAGAGCGCGAGAGCGGAATTTCCGCCAGACAGCCTTTGCGCCATAATGCCCGAGCCAATGACGGTCGCGAGCAGGAAGGCCGTGCCGAGCCATTCCGCAAACACACGTTGTCGAAGGGAACGCATCAGCTCGGCTCGCCCGTCTTCGCCGTCGCATCGACGACGCGCTCGCCATCTTCCTTGAAGAATTCGCCACGCTGAGGCGGCAGGAGATCGATCACCGTTTCCGATGGGCGGCAGAGGCGCACGCCTTTTGCCGTGATGACGATCGGTCGGTTCATCAGGATCGGATGCGCTTCGATCGCGTCGAGAAGCTCTTCATCCGAAAGCTTGGGATTATCGAGGCCGAGTTCCTGATACGGTGTACCTTTCTCGCGCAGAATGGCGCGCAGCGGCACGCCCATGCGTGCAACGAGCTGCTTGAGCATCGCCCGCGTCGGCGGGCTCTTGAGATATTCGATGATATGCGGTTCGACACCGGCATTGCGGATGAGGCCCAGCACGTTGCGCGACGTGCCGCAGTCGGGATTGTGATAGATGATCACGTCGCTCATCAAAAGCTCCGTTGGCGGACTAGTTCTGTCTCGTCTTGCTGGAATCGATGCTGTGCTGATAAAACCGGCCACGAGAACCGCGGCTCCGCCTGCCATGGCGCCAGCGTCACTCGGAGCAGCAGCCCGAGTCGACCGTCTCCGGCGTGCAGCAGCCTGACTCCGCCGTAACGGCTTCCGGCACGCAGCAGGCTTTAGCATGCGCGATCCGCGCCGTGCGTTCGCCCGTGCCGTCGCCGTAATCGGCGCTTTCGCCTGTCGTCAGAAATGTCTCCCAGGCGATGCCGGATGGATCGTCGATCCAGGACTTTTCCGATTTGGCATAGCAGCAGCTGGTCTCACCCTGCGCGATGACCGTGCCGCCGGCCTTGTTGAGGCGCGCACAGACGTCGTGCAATTCGTCGCGGTCTTCGACCTGCATGCCGAGATGATCGAGGCCGGGTTCGCGGCCGCGCGTCGAGATGGCGAAATTCACGCGCGGATCGTCGAGCATCCATTTCGCATAATCGTCTTTGATGACCGCCGGTTCGGCTGCAAACAGCGCCGAATAGAAGCCGATCGAACGCTGCAGATCATCAACAGCCACATGGACGTGTAAGCGCTTCATGGATACTCCTTAAGCGGTCGCCTTCACGCGTTTCGTGCGCGCGGGTTTCGGTGTGCAGGCGGCGGGTGCGCATGTGCTGGCATTGCTCCCGCAGCAGTTTTCGGTGAGATAGGCGAGGAGGGCATTCATGGTCTCATAGCGCGCCGCATAGATCATCGAGCGGCCCTCGCGCCTGACCGTCACGAGCCCCGCCATGCGCAGCTTGTCGAAATGAAAGGTGAGAGCATTGGGCGGAATTGCGAGCGCCTCCGCCACTTCGCCAGCCGGCATGCCGTCAGGTCCGGCCTGGACAAGCAGGCGGAACACGTCGAGGCGGCTGTCCTGGGCGAGCGCGGCAAGCGCTGAGATGGCATCCATCTTTTCCATGTTTCAACGAATATTGAAGATTCGGTCAGATGGCAAGTCCGATTTGCGGATGCGCGACTCATCGGTATGACTTGCCGGATTGATGCCTTTTTGCTTTGCAAATTCGGCAAACCAGTCGGGTGGGGGATAAAGATGCGCAAGAATTCAGTGGGCTCTTTGGTTGCGAGCGGGGCGGCTTTGCTCGTCTTGGCGTTGGCTGCGGCAGGCTTTGTGAGCGGGGCGAAGGCGCAGGCCGACGATCTGCAGCCGCTCCGTAATGTCGGCGACGGCTATAAATCGGTGCATATCATCTCGAAATACGACATCCACCCTGAGACGCATTCTTTCGATCTCACCGCGATGGAGCCGGACGATAATTCCATCAGCCGTAACACGCGGGTCGATATCGCGACCCAAGTTGTGCATGAGATCTGCGCCAACCGGGTGATCCCCCGGGGCTGGACGATCCGCATGTTCCTGCCGGGTGAGGCGGAGCCCGCCGCTTCTTGCAGCGCCGGCGGTGGCGGGGCACCGGGGCATAAGTCCGCGCACAAGGCCCACCATAAGCCTGCCCACAAGCCTGTCGGCCAATAACGGATCGAATCTCGCCAATTGGCGTTGGCCGGGCAGAGTTCTGAAAGTGCCCGGTCATGGCCCATGCATCTCAAGCCAAGCAATTGGCTACGCTCGCGCAGGAAGCGGCGGTCTGCGAGCGCTGTCCGCTCTTTGAGAATGCGACGCAAACGGTCTTCGGCGAAGGCCTCGCTGGAGCCGAGATCATGCTTGTCGGTGAGCAGCCCGGCGATCAGGAAGACCGGCAGGGCCACCCCTTTGTCGGGCCGGCTGGCGGTGTGCTCGACCGGGCTTTGGGCGAAGCGGGTCTAGATCGCGCCAAGGTCTACATCACCAACGCAGTCAAACATTTCAAAAACGAGCCGCGGGGCAAACGGCGGCTGCACAAGCGGCCCAATCATTATGAAGTGCAGCAATGCCGCTGGTGGCTCGACCGCGAGATCACGATTGTCAATCCGCGCTTGATCGTCGCGCTCGGCGCCACGGCGGCCCATGCGCTGACAGGCCGGACAATCACTCTGAACCGGTCGCGCGGAAAAATCATGCCGCTTTTGGACGATCGTGACGGCTTGGTGACGATGCATCCGTCTGCGATTTTGCGCATGCAGGACGAAGACGAACGCCATGCCGCCTTTGCTGCACTCGTCGCTGATTTCAGGACCGCGGCGGCTTTTATCGCGAAACCAATGAAAGCCTCGGCGCGGGCTGGCGCAAAATAAAAACGCCGGCGCTCGCGCACCGGCGTTATCCCAGTCTCGGCTATTCGATCAGTCACAATCGGTTTTGTGGACCGTCTTCGAGTCGCCCTCGTCGTTTTCCTTGTGGACCGTCGTCGTCTTGCAGTCAGAGCCGCTATGGTGTTCGACCGTGACCTCATGATGCTCTGGCGGCGGCGGCACAGCGGCCGGATGATCGATTACGACTTCGTCGGCGAAAGCAGCGGAGCCGATAAATAGGGCACCGGCCGCAATCATCATTGAAATGAATACATTGCGCATGGATTATCTCCTCCTCAGATAACATATGGGGGCCAACGGTTGTTTCGCTCGGACGGTTCCCGGCGATTTACGGCTGCGCTTGCCGCGAGCGAGCGCAGCTATACCAAGCTGCGCCGCGCTCCCTCATTTCGCAACGCCGGGCAGGGCGCGGACCGGCGAACCCGGACCGATCTTCTGCAAATTGCCGTTGATGACTTGATCGCCTTCGGCCACGCCCTTCGTCACCGTGACGAGTTCGCCGTCCGTCGGACCCAAGGATACGATCCGCTGCTCGGCGGTGCCGTTCCGCGAGATGACATAAATATATTTGCCGAATTGGCTCGAACCGAGCGCCGTCTGCGGGACCAGAAGCGCGTTCGGATCTTCGCCGAGATGCACCCGCGCTTGCACATATTGGCCGGGTAGCAGGCCGAAATCGGCATTGTCGACGGAAGCGCGCGCTGCGATCGTTCCGGTCGCGCGATCGACGACATTGTCGAGGAAGCTCAGCGTGCCGAAGTGATGCGCGACGGTTTCGCCGGGCAGCAGAATATCGACTTTCACCTTGCCCTGCTTCTCAGCCTTCTCGATCGTCGCGAGGTCCGTCTCGCTCGGATTGAAGGTCACATAGATCGGATCGAGCTGGACGAGCGTATTCAGCACCGTATTCGCCGGGCTCACCAGCGTGCCGAGCGGCGCCTGATTGCGGCCGATGCGGCCGGCGAAGGGGGCGCGAATTTCGGTGTAGCCGAGATTGATCTCCGCCGTGCGGATGACCGCCCTGTCCATGGCGAGCGCCGCCTGTGCCTGGCTCTTCGTGCTCTCGCGTTGATCGAAGGAATCCTTGGCAAGGAAGCCGGTCTGCGCCAGCTGCGTACCGCGCGATAGATTGGCGCTCGCATAGGTGAGCGCTGCGGCATCGCGATCGGCCTGGGCGCGCGCTTGATCGAGGGCGGCCTGATAGTCGCGTGGATCGATCTTATAAAGTAGTTCGCCTGCTTTAACATCGGCGCCTTCGGGCGCGACCTGCTGCAGGAGATAGCCGGAGACTTTCGCCTGCAAGGTGACGTTCTGGATCGCTTCGGTGCGCGCCGAATATTCGAGATAGATCGGCACGGCTTTCTTGATCACTTTGGCGACCGGCACGGGCATGGCGGGCATAGCGGGTGCGGCACGCGCATCCGTTTTGTCGCCGAAGACGTCGGATCCTTCGCGCGCCAGTAGCAGGGCCGCGGCGGCAAGCGCTGCCACCGCCGCTGCGCCCAAAAGAAGATTGCGAATGCGCATGATCGTGATTTCCCAATTATTCAGCAGCTTGAGATTGAAGTTCATCGCCGTCATCGCGTGTGGCCTGCTTCGGCGGCGCCGACTCATGGTCAGAACCGCGTTCGCGCATCTTCTCGATGACAGCGTAAAAGACTGGAACGAAGAGCAGGGTGAGGATCGTCGCCGCCAGCATGCCGCCGAAGACGGTGGTCCCGATCGACTGCCGGCTCGCGGCGCCCGCACCCGAGGCAAACATCAAGGGAAGGACACCCAGGATAAAGGCGAAGGCCGTCATCAAGATCGGCCGCAAACGCAAGCGTCCGGCTTCCATCGCCGCTTCGACGATGCTGACACCTTCGGCGCGCCGCCGCTTGGCAAATTCGACGATCAGAATCGCGTTCTTGGCGGCGAGGCCGATCAGCATGACGAAGCCGATCTGCGAATAGACGTCGATTTGGATATGCCTGAGCCAGAGGCCGGAAACGGCGCCGAAGAGCGCCAGCGGCACAGCGAGCAACACCATGAAGGGCATGCTCCAGCTCTCATATTGCGCAGCCAGGATCAGGAAGACGAAGACGATCGCCAGCCCGAAGATGATCGAGGCGACGGAGCCCGCTTTCAGTTCCTGGTAGGTGATGCCCGTCCATTCATAGCTGAAGTCGCGCGGCAGGACGCTGGCCGCAACACGTTGCATCGCGGCGACGGCCTGTCCCGAACTATAGCCCGGCGCCGGCGCGCCGTTGATCAGAGCCGACGCGTAATTGTTGTAATGCGGCACGGTCTCGGGACCGACGATCGGCTGCAGATGTCCGAGCGTGTCGAGCGGCACCATGCCACCGGCACTGTTGCGCACATAGAGCCGCGAGATGTCGGAGGACGTCGCGCGGGCGTCCTTATCGGCCTGCAAGGTGACGCGGAAGGTGCGGCCGAACAGGTTGAAGTCGTTCACATAGAGCGAGCCGAGATAGATCTGCAGCGTGTTGAACACGTCCGGCAGATTGAGCCCCAGGAGTTTCGCCTTGTTACGGTCGAGGTTGTAGTTGAACTGCGGCGTCGAGGTGCTGAAGGACGAGAACAGCGTTTGCGGATTGAGTTCCGGCTGTTTGCGCGCTTCTTTGAGCAGAGCTTGCGTCACCTCGTCGAGCGCCTTGCTGCCGCGGCCGTTCAAATCTTCGACTTGGAATTCGAAGCCGCCCGTCGTGCCGAGGCCGGGGATCGACGGCGGATCGAAGCTCAAAGCGATGGCGTCAGGAATCGCGAGCAGCTTCCCACGCACTTCCGCGACGATCTTCGATGCCGTCTGCTCCGGCGGACGTTCGTCCCACGGCTTCAGAATGGCGAATTCGACGGCCGAGTTCGATTGCGCAGCATTGGTCAAGAAGTTGAGGCCGCTGATCGAGCCGACAATGTCGACGCCCGGCGTCGCTTGTAGAATGTCGCGGACCTTCTTCGCAGCAACGTCAGTCCGCTCCAGCGAAGCGCCGTCCGGACCCTGTATAACGACGAAGAAATAGCCCTGGTCTTCGACCGGCAAGAAGGTCGTCGGAATGTGGACCCAGATCATATAGGTCACGGCCAATCCGGCCGCGAAGAGACCGAGCATGACCCAACGGATGCGGATCAGCGTTCGCACGAAGCGCGAATAGCCGTGCGACAGCCAGTCGAACGCCTGGTTGAACCAGCGAAAGAGAATAAAGCTGACGTGCGGCCGGTGCCTCAAGATCGCAGCGCTCAGCGCCGGGCTGAGCGTCAGCGAGTTGAAGGCGGAGATGCCGACCGAAATGGCGACCGTCAAAGCGAACTGGTTATAGAGACGGCCGGCGACGCCAGGAATGAAGGCGACCGGAACGAAGACGGCCATCAGCACCGCGGTCGTCGCGATGATCGGTCCCGTCACCTCGCTCATCGCCTTGCGTGTCGCTTCGAGGGGAGGCAGGCCAGCTTCCAGCTGGCGTTCGACATTTTCGACGACGACGATCGCGTCATCGACGACAAGGCCGATGGCGAGCACCATGCCCAAAAGACTCAGCATATTGAGCGAGAAGCCGAGCACCTGCATCACCGCCAATGTCGCGATCAGCGACACAGGAATGGCGATCGTCGGGATGATCGTCGTTCGCCAGCTCTGGAGGAAGACGAAGACGACCGCGATGACGAGTGCCAACGCTTCGGCGAGAGTCGTGATCACGTCGCGCATGGCGGCCGACACGAAGCGCGTCGTGTCATAATGCATGGCGTAGGCGACGCCCTTCGGGAAGCGCTTAGCTAGCTCATCCATCTTGTCCTTGACGCGTTGCTGAAGCTGCAGCGCGTTGGAACCAGGGAGCTGGAAGATGCCGAGAACGACGGTGGGGTCTTTGCCGAAAAAGGCGGTGGACGAATATTGCAGAGCGCCGAGTTCGATACGGGCGACGTCATGCAGGCGCACGACTGCGCCCGTCTTGGGATCGGCGCGCACGATGATGTCGCCGAACTGTTTCGGATCGCTCAAACGGCCGACTGCGTTGACCTGCATCTCGAACGGCGTGCCCGCCGGTGCCGGCGACTGGCCGATCTTGCCGGCCGCGACCTGGATGTTCTGTTCGGCGACGGCATTTTGCACATCGACCGCGGTGACGCCGAGATTGGCGAGCTCGTCGGGATCGAGCCAGACGCGCATGGAATAGCGGCGCTCGCCGAAGATCTGTACGTCGCCGACGCCCGGCAAGCGCTTCAGCGGATCGACGATCTGCAGATAGGCGTAATTACTGAGTTCGACCGGATCGACGGAATGATCGGGCGAGGTCAGATTGACGATCAGGACGAAGTTCGGGTTCTGCTTTTTGATCGTCACCCCGGCCTGATTGACGATCGGCGGCAGCGAAGACGCCGCCTGAGCGACGCGGTTCTGCACGTCAACCGCGGCAATCGCCAGCGGATAGCCGACATCGAAGGTCACGGTGATCGTCGAGGAGCCGTCGTTGGCGCTCGTCGACGACATGTAAGTCATGCCGGCGACGCCATTGATCTGCTCTTCAAGCGGTGTTGTCACCGTATCGGCGACCACCTGCGCGCTCGCACCCGGATAGATCGAGCTCACCACCACTTGCGGCGGCGTGATGTCGGGGAACTGCGAGATCGGCAGCAGGAAATAGGAGACGAGGCCGGCGAGCACCAAAATAATGGCGATCGCCGACGCGAAGATCGGTCGTTGAATGAAAAAGCTGATCACCTGCAGCAGGCTCCGGCAACGGTGGATTTCAGATGTCCTAGACCGGAGGCAAGCCAGCCAGGCGGCTCAGCCGTCGGCGCCTCGTCGTCATCAGTCAGGCGGCGCGCGACCGCGCGCAGTTCTTCAACAAGTGTGCTGCGTTCGACGCCGTCAGCGCGCATCATCATCTTGACGATTGGATCGGCGAGGACTTCGGCGATCCGCTGATCGGCCAGTGCGAACAGTGCAGTTGAGGACATAGCAGACCCCTCGCATAATGTCCTGACGCTGAACAGTTCGACTTCCGTCTTGACGCGTCTCGGACAGGGTGTTACCGGTAAGTAACGATGCATGTTACTGACTGGTCACACCCTGTCAAGTAGCCGGGACCAAAAAATGAAAACCGAGACGTTGAAAGACTGCGACACACCGCGCGAGCGTCGCCCGCGTGATCGTATTGTTGAAACCGCCCGCGATCTTTTCCGCCGCCATGGGCTACGTGGCGTCGGCGTCGAGACGATCGCCGAAGCCGCCGGCACGAATAAAATGACGCTTTATCGTCATTTTAGCTCGAAGGACGATTTGATCGTCGCTTGTCTATCCGAGGCCGCTGCCGAAGTCGGCCACATGTGGGAAGAATTTGAAGCCGATCATCCCGGCGATCCCATGGCACAATTGCAGGAATGGGTCCAGAGTGCGGCAGAATGTGCTGTCTCCGACACGCGCGGCTGTGACCTCGCCAATGCCGCTGTCGAATTGACCGAGCATGATCATCCGGCGCGCAAAGTGGTTGCGCAATTCAAGATTGATCAGCGCAATCGTTTGGCAGGCCTTTGTAAAGCCGCGAAGATTCCCCAGGCAGATCTTTTAGCCGATACATTATATCTTCTGATTGAAGGCGCGCGCGTAAGTTCGCAAAGTGTCGGCAGTGACGGGCCGGCAAGCCGGTTCGTCGAGATCTGCAACGCCGTGATCGCCTCTTTCCAAGGACGGCCGCTGACGTGCAAATAGGCGGAAGAGTCGCAGCGAATGGTGAATGACGGTCTTGGACCGCAGGGCGGCGATTTGCGGAACCTGCCGCAGCGCGCCTACATCGATTTGAGTACATGCGTCAATCGCTATGGGCCCCCACCGGCCGCGCTCAAGGCGTTGAATGCGATCACGCCCGATGATCTCCGCATCCATCCCTATGGTGTCGAATCCGAACTCGTCAGCGCCTATGGGGCGAAATTCGGAGTCGATTCGAGAGATCTGATCCCCGGGCGCGGGACGACGGGTTTTATCCGCGCTCTTTCCCGCGCTCTGCCGCATGGCGATGTCGCCATTCCATTTCCCGCCTATACGGATTTTCTCCGGGCTTTTCCCGGCCGCGGCGGATTTTTCGCGTCCGGAGATCGCGTCACACCGCATATCGGGCAGGTCGCGGCAGCGATGCAGGCCGCCAAGCTCGTCATCATTGCCAATCCGAACAATCCCTGCGGAACGTATCTTTCGCCCGAAGCGCTGATCGAGATTTGCGGCACAAACCCTGATCGCATTCTGGTCGTCGACGAGTCCTACATCGACTTTGTCGCGAAGGATGCGGTGCGTTCGCTCGCCGGCGCGCCTCCGGAAAATCTGCTGGTTCTGCAATCGCCGTCGAAATTCTATGGGATCGCCGGTGTTCGCGCCGGCATCGCCTGGACGCGCAGCGACAAAATCAAAGCGCTTTTGAGCGAGCTCCGAGATCCCTGGCCGCTGTCATTGCCGGATGTGAAAGTGGCGCTCGCCGTGCTGGAAGACACGGCATGGGCCGAGCGGATGCGGGATCAGCTTATCGATGACGGCCATTGGCTTGACCGGCTTCTGCGAAACCATGTCGAAGTCGAAGACGCGGCGGCACATTATCGTTTCTTCTTCAGCGATGCCGCCGAGACGCTCCGAACCACGCTTTTGGAGCGCGGCATCATCGTGCGCGCGTTGGGTGCCGCGCACGGCGTCCCTTATGGCGGCGTCAGAATAGCCGCACCGAAAAGCGACGAGAGAGAAGAGGTTGCTGCGGGGCTGGGCGCGGTTCTGTCCAAGATCAGCGCCTGCGCGCCGTCCTGACCGACTTATAAGAGAATCGCACCGGAGATGATCTGCTCATAAAGCTCGGGGTCGACCAGCCGATAGGCCGGTGTATTCTGCGCAGCGAAATAAATGGATTCATCCGCACGGCTCGGATCAAACCCCTGCTCAGCCAGGTCGCGCTTTCGGTGTTTGAACGTGTCGGTCATGTCGAGGCCGGACGAGATCCGAATGAAGGCGGGGCGCGCATAGACAGGCAGGCGGGCGTCGACATGCGCGCGCAGCGCTGCGAGATCGAGACCTTCGTCTGCGACAACTGTCGCCATGCCGACACGGCCGTCGCAACCGGGAACGGCAACGCCATAGACCGCGACGTCGGCGACGCCGGGGCAGGCGGCGATGACCGCCGCAACTTCGGCTGTGGCGACATTCTCGCCTTTCCAGCGAAACGTATCGCCGATACGGTCGACGAAATAGAAGAAGCCACGCGCGTCCTTGCGCATGAGATCGCCGCTGCGCATCCAGGCATCGCCTTCGGCAAAAACATTCCGCAGAATTTTGCGTTCTGAGGCGTGCTGGTCGAGATAGCCTTCGAAAGCGGTCTCGGTGCTGCTGACCGCGATCTGTGCGATCGTCTCGCCGGCCTCGTCCGTCCCGCAGATTTGGCAAAAACCGTCCGGGCCGCGAAGCGGTGTTTCAGTCTCTGGATCGATGCGGATGATGCGCAGCCGCTGCTGCGAGGCGAGAAAGGATGGAATGCGGCCGATGGCGCCGCGCTCGCCTTCCACATTATAAAGCGAGAAATTGCTTTCAGTGGCCGCGTAGAATTCGAGGATGCGCGGGATTTGGAAGCGCTCCTGAAACGGGCCCCAGACCTCCGGGCGAAGTCCGTTGCCAAGCGCCATGCGCAAGTGGTGATGTGAGTCCGCTTCGCTCGGTGGCGCATCGATGAGGTAGCGGCAGAGTTCGCCGATATATTGAAACAGCGTGCAGCGATTTGTGACAATATCGTCCCAAAATGACCGCGCCGAAAAACGCTCGCGCAGCACGACTGAACCGCCGGCCAGCAGGGGCGCCCAGACGGCGACGACGCCGCCAACCGAATGATAAAGCGGCAGACAATTGTACATCCGATCCATTTCGGTGATGTCAGCGAGTCCGCAGAACCACAGCGCCCAGCTCAAAACGCGCCGATGCGAGACGACCGCGGCCTTGGGCAGGCCGGTCGTGCCGGAAGTGAAGATATAAAGTGCGTGGTCGGACAGCAGCGGGGCGGCTTCCGCATCGAGGGCGAGCGGACCGCTGGAATAGCTATTGAGTTCTTCAATAAAATCAGGGCCATGGGCGACCATCGGCGCCGTGCGCATCGCGATCGCCTTGCAGCGGTCGGCGAAGCGGGCGGAGGCGATGATGAGGCGCGGTGAAGTCACAATGAGACAATGCGCCAGCGCATCGCCGGACAGATTGGTGTTCAGAAGTGCAACAATGACACCGATGCGATTGAGGCCGAGCCAAATTGCAACATAGTCGGCGCGATTCTCCATGATCAGCGCAACGACATCGCCCTTTGCTAATCCTTGCACGAGTCCCCAGCGCGCATAACGCAGCGATTGTTCCGCCAGTTCGCGGAAACTATAGGTCTCGGCGCGTGAGATCAGTGCCGGCGCATTCTCGTGCTTCAGAGCGATTTCATCGAAGGCGACCGGCAGAATTCGTTGCGGCGTCTTGCCGATGGGCGCCGTCATCTGAAGCGCGCGCAGCCAGTCTTTATTAACGGAGCGGTCAACGGAAAGGCCTGGTTTTGCAGCCATCTCCGCATCGTCTGAACGATGATTCAAATTGTCCGGAATTTTCTCCAGAGGGGTTAAGGTTAAACCGTTTAACGTCATCTCATCGATCCCTGCCAAAGCGTAATTAATCTTCATCGCCTAAAAGGCAAAGCAGGATGCGTCGTTAGGGTTACGGCGGGTCGCTGCTCAACGCGTCATTCAGATGCGAATAAAGTTTTCGACGACTTAGGCACGATTTGTGCTGAAGACCGAGCAGCCCTCAAAAAATGTAACAGGCGCGGTGCATCCGTCGCGCTGTTGAGGTTCGGTCGATGCGAAGTGAAACAATCGCCATTCATGGCGGATATGACGGCGATCCGGCGACGAAATCCGTTGCCGTGCCGATCTACCAGACCGTGGCCTATGAGTTCGACAGCGCCGATCACGCGGCGGCTTTGTTCGATCTCGAACAAGACGGCTTTCGCTACAGCCGTATTTCCAATCCGACGACGGATGTTCTGGAGCGCCGTATCGCAGCGCTCGAGGGCGGCGTCGGCGCGCTCGCCGTCGCGACAGGGCAGACGGCGCTTTACTATGCTTTTGCCAACGTCGCCGACAGCGGCGGCAATATCGTCTCGACGCCGACACTCTATGGCACGACACATACGCTGCTGCAGCATGTGCTGCCGCGTCAGGGCGTGACCGGCCGCTTTGCCGCGAGTGCCGATCCTGCCGATATGGCGGCGGCGATCGACGCCAATACCAAGGCCATTTTCTGCGAGAGCGTCGGCAATCCGGCCGGCAACATCTGCGATATCGCGGCGCTCGCCCGAATCGCGCATGATCATGGCGTGCCGCTCATCGTCGACAACACCGTGGCAACGCCGATCCTGCTGCGGCCGATCGAGCATGGCGCCGACATCGTCGTCCATTCGATGACCAAGTTCCTCGGCGGTCACGGAACGACGCTCGGCGGCGCGATCATCGATGCCGGCAGTTTTCCCTGGATGAATTATCCGGATCGTTATCCAACCTTCTGTTCGCCGGACGCATCTTATCACGGTCTCATCTATGCAGAGCGCTTCGGCAAGACCGCTTTCGTCGCGCGGGCGCGCAGCTACTATCAACGGGCGACGGGCGCGGTGCTCTCGCCGTTCAACGCATTCATGCTGCTGCAAGGCCTGGAGACTGTCGCCTTGCGGGTCGAGCGTCACGTCGACAACGCACGTCGCGTCGCCGAATTCCTGCGGGATGATCCGCGGGTCGCCTGGGTGAATTATGCCGGCTTTACCGAGAGCCCCTATTACGCGCTGGCCCAGCGCTATTTTAGGGGACGCGTTCCTTCGCTGCTGACTTTCGGCGTTAAAGGTGGCCTCGAGAATGGCAAGCGCGCTTATGATGCGTTCCAGCTCATCAAGCGGCTGGTGAACATTGGCGATGCCAAGACGCTAGCCTGTCATCCGGCATCGACGACGCATCGCCAGATGTCTCCAAAGGAGCAGGCGAGTGCCGGGATCAAGCCGGAGATGCTGCGGCTCAGCATTGGCATCGAACACATTGACGATATTGTCGCGGACCTCGACCAGGCGCTCGATGCCGCCAGCGGGCATGCGAAACCCGCGCTTCGCGTGGCGGCTGGCGGATGACGCACAACCCACCCGCATCGACCGTTTTGGCGCCGGTCGTCGAAATCGCTCTGGTCAACAACATGCCCGACCAGGCGCTCGCGGCGACCGAGGCGCAATTTGCGCGGCTTGTCCGCGCCCATGCAGGCACGACGGAGATCCGCTGGCGTTCCTATGCTCTGCCGGGCGTGAAGCGCAGTGAGATGGCGCAGCGCTATCTCGAACGCTCGCATGAGAGCCTTGAAACGCTTTTCTCCCGCGGTGCCGATGCGCTGATCGTGACGGGCGCCGAGCCCCTGGCGGCAAATTTGCGCGATGAAGCCTATTGGTCGGCCATGGCGCAACTGGTCGATTGGGCTCGCGAGAATACGATATCAACAATCTGGTCGTGCCTCGCGGCGCACGCCGCTGTGCTGCATCTCGACGGCATTGAGCGGCGGCGCGCGGCGCAAAAAATAAATGGCGTCTTCACTTGCCGGAAGACGGATGATGATTGGGCGGCAGACGATGACGAAAGCGAACTGCTGACGCCGCACTCGCGGTACAACGGCCTCTCGCACGAAGACCTTGCGCGTTGCGGCTACCATATCGCGTCAGTGGGCGATGAGGTGGGTGTCAACGCATTCTGGCGGCGTGAGCCGAGTCTCTTCGTGTTTCTTCAGGGCCATCCTGAATATGATGCGGACAGTCTTTTAAAGGAATATCGCCGTGACGCGCTGCGCTTCTTCGACCGGACGCGCCCCGATTTCCCGACGGCTCCGGCTAATTATTTTAGTGCCGAGACATTGACGCTTTTGGACGCGTTGCGCGTACGTGCGGCGACAGGCACCGCCGATGATCACGTGCGCGATTTGCACCAGATCCTGTCTCAGGAAAATTGCTCGGCGCTTTGGCGCAGCGATACTGGGCGTCTCTTTAGAGAGTGGCTGAAGGTGGTCGCGCACGATCGTCTTTGGCAACGCAGCGCTTAGAAAAAACGGCTTGAAAAAAGAAGCGGCACTTGCGCGCCGCTTAATGGGTCAACTCACAGATGAGAGTTTCGATGTTTTCGATCGTTCGAAAATTCGCAGGAATGAGCTTCGACGCCGGGATCGTCAGATCGAACTCAGCTTCGATCGCCAACATCATATTGACCATGTCAAACGAGGTGAGGCCCAGCTCCTGGAGATCCTGGTTCACCGGGATTTCGACGTCCGTATACTTGATGAAACTGCGGATGATCGCCGAGATGGCACCCTTCAAGGAGTCGCTTCGTACGTCCAACATCGTCATGTTTGATCATCCTCTGATCGCGCGCGCCGCATCTTTTATTCGTCTCCTGCGAGATAGAGATGAAAGGCCGGTTCGTAAAGATCGTATCTTATTTAAATCGAACATTTCCATATTAACCTTTATGCGGATCACGTTGCGAAGTGGCTAGGGCTGAAGATGGCGAATGCGTTATCTTCCTAGGAAATTGTAGAGAATCTCGCGATTAATCTCTTTCAAGCAAATGCGAGGCACGCCGTGTCGACACTCGGAATTCAATTGGCAGCAGATGAGCGGGATGCTGAACTGCTTGAACACAGTGATTTAAAGTCGCGTATCAACGCGGCTGTGGAAGTTGCGCGGAAATTTGCCGAGGCAGTTGATCGCGACGCGCGCTTTCCGAAGGAAGCTTTCAAGGCTTTGCGAGCGCAAAGACTGCTCGGCATCATGCTGCCACGAGAATTTGGCGGTGAGGATGCCTCGCTCCGCGACACAGCGCAGGTCTGCTATGCGCTCGGCCGCGTCTGCTCGTCGACGGCGATGATCTACGCCATGCATCAGGCGAACATTGCCTGCATCTCCGATCATGCCGACGACAATCCGCGATTTGCCGCCTATCTGCGCCGGGTTGGCGAAGAGCAATTGCTCATCGCGTCTTCGACCACAGAAGGTCGCAACGGCGCCAATTTGCGTTCAAGCGACTCCGCCATCGTGCGCGATGGCGCGACGGTCTCGCTGAGCCGCAATGCCTCCGTTGTTTCTTACGGCGCCGATGCGGACGCGATCCTCACGACGGCGCGGCGTTCGCCCGAATCCGTGCCAAGCGATCAGGTTCTCGCGCTCTTTTTCAAATCATCAGACTATCAGCTCCAGCGGTCCAACAATTGGGACGTGATGGGCATGCGCGGCACCTGCAGCGAGGGCTTTCAGCTCGAAGCGCGCGGCGAAGCCGGACAAGTGCTGAGCGCGCCCTATGAGAAGATCCATCGGCGCAGCATGTTGCCGGTCACCCATCTGCTTTGGGCCACCTGCTGGACAGGCGTTGCCGCCGGCGCCGTCGAGCGCGCGCAAGGTTTCATCCGCAAGGCAGCGCGCAACGCAAAAGGCGTCCTGCCGCCCGGCGCGTCGCAAGCGACGGAGGCGTCGCTCTCGCTTATGACGCTCGTCAATATGGTCGATGCGGCTTTGTCCGATCACGCGCAAAGGCAGAAGACCGAAAACGGGCTCGACGACATCGCCTTCCAAGCGCAGCTCAATCTTCTGAAGGTGAGCGCTTCAGAACTCGCGATCACGACCGTCATGCATGCGCTGAACGCCGCGGGTATCGCCGGCTATCGCAATGACAGCGAATTCAGTATCTCGCGGTCGCTTCGCGACATTCTGTCGTCGGCGGTGATGATCAACAACAACCGCATCCGCACCAACGTCGGGCCGTCCTGCCTCATTGGCGGCGTGCCGGAGTCGATTGGTCGTAGCCAAGGCTGATGCTAGCCGGAGGAGTTCGCAACGTGTCAGTCTCCATAGTCACTGAAAATCGCTCGAAGAAACAGGGCGGCTTTCTCGACCATCTCTTTCGTCCCATGGGTGTCGACGGCGTCTTTGCGCGCACCCGAGCCTACGAAGATGTGACGGACGCGCTGCAGCGCCTGATCACGCGGATGCGGCCGCTTGACGCCGAAGTTCTTCGCTTTCCGCCGGTCATGAGCCGGCAGCAACTTGAACGCGCCGGCTATCTGAACAGCTTTCCGCAATTGTTGGGTTGCGTCTGCTGCCTGCATGGATCCGAGGCCGATGTTTCGGCGGCCGTCGATCGCGCCAAACAAGGCGAAGATTGGACGCGCGCGACGACGGCAGCCGATCTCGTGCTGAGCCCCGCCGCCTGCTATCCGCTTTATCCGATTGCTGCCGAACAGGGGCATGTACCGGCCAGCGGACGCACCTATGATGTCGCCGCCGACTGCTTCCGTCATGAGCCGTCGCAAGATCTCGACCGGCTGCAGTCCTTCCGCATGCGCGAATTCGTGCGGATCGGGACGGCGGAACAGATCACCGATTTCCGCGAGCAATGGATCGCGGCGGCGGAGCATTTCGCCAATGATCTCGGGCTGCCTTATGAGATCGAGCGGGCGAGCGACCCCTTCTTCGGGCGCATTGGCCAGCTCATGGCCGCCAATCAGATCGAGCAGGCGCTGAAGTTCGAACTGCTCATCCCGGTCCGCGCGAATGCCGGCCCAACGGCCTGCATGAGCTTCAACTATCACCGAAACCATTTCGGCAAGACCTGGGGCATTGTCGATGCAAGCGGCACGGCGATGCACTCGGGCTGCGTCGCCTTCGGCATCGATCGCCTGGTTCTGGCACTTTTCGTGACGCATGGCACTGACACGGAATCCTGGCCGCGTCGCGTCCTCGACACGTTGGAACTGACAAAGACTTGCCCCGCGCGGCAGGCCCGCTAAACGGACATCAGATCATGGTGACTGCAACCTGGACCTTTTTCCAAGGCGCATGGCACGAAGGCAATGTGCCGATTCTCGGTCCGCGCACGCATGGCGCCTGGCTCGGCTCGATGGTCTTCGACGGCGCCCGCGCCTTTGAAGGCGTGATGCCCGATCTCGATCTTCACCTCGCTCGCGTCAATCATTCGGCGCGCGAGATGCTGCTCGAACCAAAGGTCTCGGTCGGGCAATGGCGTGAACTTGTTGAAGCCGGCGTGCGCCGCTTCCCCAAAGATGCGCAGCTCTATATCCGTCCCATGTATTGGGCGGAGGAGGGGCTCGGCGGCGGCGTCCGCTTCGAGCCGGGCTCGACCAATTGGTGCCTGACGATCTATGAGGCGCCGATGCCGGCTCCCAAGGGCGGGGCGGTGACGCTCTCATCCTTCCGGCGGCCGAGTGCCGAAACCGCGCCTGTTGGTGCCAAGGCGAGCTGTCACTATGCCAATGGCGCGCGCGCCTTGATCGAAGCGGCGAAGCGCGGCTTCGACAATTGCCTGATGCGCGACATGCTGGGCAATATCGCCGAATTCGCCAATTCCAATGCCTTTCTTGCGCGTGACGGCGTCGTCTTCACGCCGGCGCCAAACGGCACGTTTCTCAATGGCGTGACCCGTCAGCGGGTCATCGGCCTTTTGCGGGCCGATGGCGTCGAGGTCATCGAGACGTCGCTGACCTATGATGATTTTCTGAAGGCCGGTGAGATTTTCTCGACCGGCAATTATCAGAAGGTCGCGCCAATGTCGCGCATCGACGAACGCACGCTCGAAGCAGGGCCGCTCTATAAGCGCGCACGCACACTCTATTGGGATTTCGCCCATTCGCGGCGGCCGCTGCGGGCCGCGAGCTGAGTTTCAGCCTTTCGCCCGAGTTTTAGCCTTTCGCCCGAGTTTTAGCCTTTCGCCAAGGCGTTGGCGCGCAGTGCTGAAAGCGTCGTGGTCGGCGTAATGCGGTCGCGATCTATTTTGACATGCAGGATGGCGGGCAAGCCGGAGGCGCGGGCGGCTTCGAAAGCGGCGCCGAAATCGGCTGTGCGCTCGACCGTCGCGCCGAAGCCGCCGAAAGCGCACGCGTAAGCGGCGAAATCGGGATTGCGCAAATCCGTTGCGATGACGCGGGCCGGAAAAGTCCGCTCCTGATGCATGCGGATCGTGCCGTAGCTGGCATTATCGCAGATGATGACGACGATCGGCAGGCCATATTGTACAGCGGTCGCGAATTCCTGGCCGTTCATCAGGAAATCGCCGTCGCCATTGATCGAGACGATGAGCCGCTCGGGATAGAGCCTTTGCATCGCGACGGCAGCCGGAACGCCATAACCCATGCTCGCCGAGGTCGGTGCCACATGCGTGCCGAAGCGGCGGAAGCGGAGATAACGATGCAGCCAAGATGCGTAATTGCCGGCGCCGTTGCAGACGATCGCATCAGCCGGCAAATGCTCGCGCAGCCAGATCATGACTTCGGCGAGGTCGACATCGGCCGAGGGCGTGTAGGCAGCGGAAAAAGCGAGATAATCTTCATGCGCCATGCGCGTCTCGCCGGCCCAAGGTCGCGTAACGGGGGGCGTCAGCCTCGACAGCGCCTCGACGAACGGCCGCGGCGAGGCATGAATGGCGAGCGTTGGCGCATAGACGCGGCCGAACTCTTCCGCTTCCGGATAGACATGAACGAAATTCATGCGTGGCGTCGGAATGTCGAGAAGCCGGTAGCCTTGCGACGGGATTTCGCCGAGGCGGCCGCCGATCATCACGAAGAGATCGCTGTTCTGAATGCGCGCGACGAGCTTCGGATTGGCGTTGAGCCCGAGATCGCCCGCGTAGCAGTCGTGCAGAGCATCGAAGAGCGGCAGGCGGCGGTAGCTCGTTGTCACGGGCAGCTCAAAGGCGCGGGCGAAATCCATCATTATATGGGTGGCGGCTTCATTCCAGCGGCTGCCGCCGACGGCGAAGATCGGCCGCTTGGCCGAAGCGATCATCTGTCCGAGCGTGGCCATATCGCTTGCGCTCGGCGCCGTTTCCGGAGCAACGACGGCTGGCGCGGGGAGCGGCGTAATGCGCTCGTCCAGCATGTCCTTCGGCAGAACGAGAACGACGGGGCCAGGACGACCGGACAAAGCGATATGAAAGCCGCGCGAAATATATTCGACCATCCGCGACGGGTCATCGATCTCCGCGACCCATTTCGCATGGCCGCCGAACATGGCCGGATAGTCGACTTCTTGGAAGGCGCCGCGGCCGCGGAAGCTGCGTTCGATCTGGCCGACGAAGAGGATCATCGGCGTCGAGTCATGTTGGGCGACATGGATGCCGGCATAGGCATTGGCGGCACCGGGGCCGCGCGTCACGAAGCAAATGCCCGGCCGGCCTGTGGCCTTGCCATAGGCGTCTGCCATCATCGCCGCGCCGCCTTCATTGCGGCAGACCGTCAGCGGCAGATTGCGCGCGTAAAACGCGTCGAGCACGGACAAATAGCTTTCGCCCGGAACGCAGAAGACCTGATCAACGCCATTGACGATCAACTGGTCGACAAGCGCCTGAGCGGCGGTCGTTTCGGCGAGGGAAACATCCATCTCTGCACCTCAGCGTATCGCCTGTCGGAACTCTGCGTTCGAACACAGGATACGTTCACCATTCGCTGCGCTAATTCTTGCGATCTATGTAGCAAAAATAGATAGGTTTTTATTAGCCGATCGTGAAAAAGGACGCTGTCCATGTCCATAAGGTTAACCGTCACATCCACCGTTAAGGAAGTTGCAGCCGAGCAGAATAAGCCGCTCGCCGACCTCAACGATGGCTTGGAACTCGCCGAGTCGGGTTTGGATTCGCTGTGTTTCGCGATCATCGTCGCGCGCCTCGAAGACAGTCTCGGCGTCGATCCCTTTTCCGCCGCGGAAGAAGTCTATTTCCCGGTGACTTTTGGCGATCTCGTCGCGCTTTACGAAAATGCCGCCGCTCGGGCCGCCTAATCTGGCTGCGCTGCTTGGCGCTGCGAACCCGTCTGCCGAAGCGGGGCTACGCGGCGCGGGCGGCTTTGTGGCCTATCGCGATATTGCGGAGGGAACCAGCCTCGGTGGCCGACGCGACGAGTTGGGCGGTCGGTCGGTTTTGCTTGCCGTCGCTACGCAATTGGCGAGCGCACGTCTTCTGCTCGAACTCGATGGAATCGCTGCACGCGTGGTCATCGTGCCACCCGATTTCACCGCCGACCAGATGACTGCGGCGGCCTTGCAGGCCAATGTCGACGTCATCCTCCATGATGATCGCACACCCGCGCTTGGTCTCGATCTCATGCGCGTTGGCATGACGCCCCTACGTTCGGCAGAGCCTTACCGAAGCACAATACGGCAGACCGAATGGATTTTGCCGACGTCCGGCACGACCGGTGCGCCGAAACTTGTTGCGCATCTGCTGCCGGGTCTTCTGGGTGCCGTCCGTCCGCGCCGCGCGGATGAAGTGCCGCCGGTCTGGTCGACCTTCTATGACATCCGCCGCTATGGCGGTATGCAGATTTTCCTGCGCGCGGCAACCAGCGGTGTGACGCTTGTCGTGACCGAGCCTGACGAGCCGCTAGCCGAGCATGTCGCGCGCATGGCCGAGGCCGGTGTGACGCATCTCTCTGGAACGCCCTCCCATTGGCGGAGGCTTCTGATGAGCCCGCATGCGAAGCTGATTTCGCCGCGCTATGTGCGCCTTTCGGGCGAAATCGCCGACCGCGCCATTCTCGACGGTCTCAAAGCCGCCTATCCGCAGGCGGCGGTGATTCACGCCTATGCATCGACCGAAGCTGGCGTTGGTTTCGAAGTCACGGACGGGCAGGAAGGCTTTCCGGCGTCCTATCTCGACGGCGTCGGCGAAGTGGAAATGCGGGTGATCGACGGCTCTCTGCGGCTGCGCTCGTCGCGCATCGCGCGCCGCTATGTGGGCCGTGACGATCTCGCCGTCTCGGATGCCGACGGCTTCGTCGATACCGACGATATGGTCGAGCGCCGCGGCGATCGCTTCCACTTCCTTGGCCGCCGTGCCGGCATCATCAATGTCGGGGGGCTGAAGGTCCATCCGGAAGAGGTCGAGCAGGTCATCAACCAGCACGAAGCGGTGCGCATGTCGCTGGTGAAGGCACGGCGTAGTCCCATCACCGGCGATCTGATCGTTGCCGATGTCGTGCTGAAGGCCGCCGTAGAAAGCCAACAGGCGCGGCTGCTCCGTGAGGAAATCCTGGCCAATTGCCGCGCGCGGCTCGACCGGCACAAGGCGCCGGTCATGATCACTTTCGTTCCCGCGCTCGATCTCCAGGCGAGTGGCAAACTGAAGCGGCGTCATGCGTAACGTCATCGTCACCGGCGGCAGCCGCGGTCTTGGTCTCGCCATCGCCCGCCATCTTGTGGCGGGTGGCTATAAAGTCATTGCCATCGCGCGCAAGGAAAGCGACGAGCTGGAAGCGGGGGTCGCTCGCAGCAAGGGTGCGCTTGCCTTCGTGGCCTTCGATCTGTCGCAGATCGACGCCATCCCCGATTTCGTGCTGCGACTGAAGAAAGAGTTCGGCGCGCCTTACGCCCTCGTGAACAACGCGGCGCTCGGCACCGAAGGCCTCCTCGCGACGATGCATAATTCGCAGATCGAAGAGCTGACGCGCGTGAATGTGACGGCCCCGATCGTGCTGACCAAATATGTCGTGCGCAATATGATGTCGGCCGGGGAAGGCCGCATCGTCAATATTTCCTCGATCATCGCTTCGACGGGCTACAGCGGTCTTTCGGTCTATGGGGCGACGAAAGCGGCTCTGGTCGGCTTCACCAAATCGCTGGCGCGCGAAGTCGGACGGCTGGGCATCACAGTCAATGCGGTCGCGCCGGGATTCATCTCCACAGAGATGACCGCCTCGCTCGGCGAGGAAGGGCAGTCTCGGATCGCTGGCCGCGCGGCTTTGAAGCGTCTTGCGGCGCCGGAAGACGTCGCCAATGCCGTCGGCTTCCTGCTCGATGATAAGGCGCGCAATGTTACCGGCACGGTGATGACCATCGACGCGGGCGCGACGGCCTAAAACTTCGGCTCATCTCGTTCCGTCAGAGAGGCGGCATTTCGTGAATTTGGAAGCGTGGTCGCGGTTAACTACAAGCCGACGCGGCCCTTCAGGCAGAAGCAAAAGCGCGTCATAATTGCAGTGCAATGAAGCGCTACGGCGGTCACGACGATCATGCGAATGCGTGAGTCGTCTTCAGCTTCTACCGCTGGCGGAAAATCGAAGATGGAAGCGCCGGCCGGCGTTCGGGTGCGTCAGATTGAAGAGGGCGACACGGAAGCCGTTGTCGCACTGCTGTCGCGTGCTTTCACGGACCGCACGCTTGATTATTGGCGCCACGCCATGGCGCGCCTTAAAATTCGGCATCTGCCGGGCGATTATCCGCGATATGGTTATGCGCTCACCGACAAAGGCGTTGTGAAGGGCGTTTTGCTTCTCATCTTTTCGCGAACCGATGCAGGCGACATCCGCGCCAATGTGTCGAGCTGGTCTGTTGAGCCGAAATATCGTCTCTTTTCAAATATGCTGCTCGCCCAGGCTTTGCGCCTGCCAGACGTCACCTTCGTGAATGTGTCGCCGGCGCCGCACACGCTTCAGACCATCGGGCAGCAAGGCTTTGCGCCTTATGTCGGCGGGACCTTCCTGGCGGCCGCGGCGCTGGGCATGCCATGGCCGGGTGCGGTCATTAGAGACGTTGCCCCTTATGACGGCGAGGACGCCTCGATCCTGCAGAAGCATGCGGCGCTCGGCTGCCTCTCCCTTGAGGTCGACTATCAAGGCAAGACCTATCCTTTCGTCTTTCTGCCGCGACGTGATCGTCCAAGCAGGGTTAAATTCGCTCAGCTCGTTTATTGCCGCGATATTGCAGATTTCGCGCTGCTCAGCGGTCCCCTCGGCCGCCGTTTGCTCCGGCGGGGTTTTCTCTTCGTCATCCTCGATGCCAACGGGCCCATCAAAGGCCTGATCGGACATTATTTGGCAGGCCGCAAAGTCAAATGCAGCCGCGGCCCGGTGCCGCCGCGCCTGGGCGATCTGACTGAGACCGAATTGGTTCTGTTCGGTCCCTGACGGCCGGTCAAAAAAAATTCCACGCCGATGAACCCCTCTCCACGCTCCCGCGACAAAAGGGGGACGGCTTCGCAGATACGCGAAAGCCCTTCTTTGGGAGAGGGACGACCACCATGACTTTTGACACTTTGCCGGCCGTCGACATGACGGCGGAGGAAACTGTTTCGGCGCAAGACCCGGCCGCCGTTTCCGCCGATAGCCAGCCCTTCGACAGCGGCCCGATCGAAATCTGGGAATCCGAGCACACGCGGCCGCCCTATTTTTCGGTCAGCGGCGAGATGACGACGAGCCTCAACGAGGCCTTCGACGCCTATATCGGCCCCTGCATGCAGCATTCCTTCCTGCCGCAAGCGCAGATCAAGCAAAAGCAGTTCGCCCGGATCAAATATCTGGTCGACATGGCTTATGCCGATATCCCAATCTATCGGGAGAAATATCAGGCCGCCGGTTTTCATCCGTCCGATCTCAAGACACCGGACGACATCGATCTCATCCCGATCATCACCAAGAGCGAGCTTGTCGCGGCTTTTCCGGGGCGTTGCGTCAATCCCAACTATCGGATGGAAGATCTCTTTCCGACACGCTCGTCCGGCTCTTCCGGCCAAACGCTGTTGATCCGCGTCGATCCCGATGCGATCGTGACCGACACGATCCAGGGCGTGCGCCAATTCGCTCTACAGA
This sequence comes from uncultured Methylovirgula sp., assembly GCA_964644615.1. Taxonomy (GTDB): domain Bacteria; phylum Pseudomonadota; class Alphaproteobacteria; order Rhizobiales; family Beijerinckiaceae; genus Methylovirgula. The sequence goes on from CAZXXA010000015.1 coordinate 42,582, forward strand.
GCGGCCTCAAATATGGCCCGAGCGATCTCTTAACGCATGTCTATACGGTACCGTGGTGGTTCCCATCGATCGGCAAGGATTATGTCGGCGCCTTCATTTCGAGCGTCATACCACCGGAGCGCGTCGCGCAGCATCTGAAGAATCTCGGTCCCAAAATTCTCTCCTGCTACCCGTCGAATCTCGAAGCGCTGCTGCCTTATGCCGACGAATTCGCCGGCTCGCTCTATCTGGCGGTGACGCATTCGGAATATTCGATGAAGGCGTCGCGGCAGGAATGGTCGAAGAAGCTCGGCATTCCGGTGCTCGACGAGTATAGTTCGGAAGAGGCGACGCGAATCGCGCTCGAACTCCCGTGCGGCCATTATCATGTCTGCGAGGATTCCGTTCGGCTCGATATTGTCGATCCGGTCACCTTGAAGCGGCAGATGCCCGGAACGTCGGGCCTCGCCGTCGTCACCAATCTCCTCAATGAGGCGATGCCCTTCATCCGCTACATGCAGGGCGACTATGTGACGGAGCCGGCACATCCGGATGGCTGCGGCATCAGCTGGAAACAGCTTGAGAGCATCGACGGCCGCATGAACGATGCCTTCGCCAATGCCTATGGCCGCATGGTGCCGGCGGGCAGCATTCTCGACATCACCTATCGTTGGATGTTCGACTGCAACATCAATCTGCAACAGTTCGAAATCATCCAGAAGGCGCATGATCTTGTCGAGGCGCGCTTCATCCCCGGCGCCGGCATTTCGGAGGCGAAGATTCTCGGCTCGATCGGCCATTTGGAACAGCTTCTGAGCCTTTGCCTCGAACACAGAGTGAAGGCGCAAGTCAAGGTCCTCACGGCTTTCCCGCCGAAGACCGGCAAGCGCCGTCCGATCCGCCGCGAGCTGGCCAATTGAAGCGGCTGTGCGCGTATTGGAGCAGGATGCGGCACATCCTGCTCCGAGCCGCTAGCTGAAAAATCTGGGAGAGGCTCATGGACTCGCTCACGCGCATTGGCGCCATCGTGCTGCGCCATTGCTATCTGTTGAAGGCGTCATGGCCGCGGCTCTTGGAACTCGTCTATTGGCCGATCATGCAAATGCTCGTCTGGGGTTTTTTGCAGCTCTTCCTGTCGAAGGATCATTCATCTTTTGCCATGATTTCCGGCACGTTCGTCGGTGCAGTGCTTCTGTGGGATGTCCTGTTCCGCGGCCAACTCGGCTTTTCGATCTCCTTCTTGGAGGAGATCTGGTCGCGCAACATCGGCAATCTGATGATGAGCCCGCTACGGCCGCTCGAGCTTGCCGGCGCGCTGATGCTCATCAGCCTGCTGAGGCTCACCGTCGGCATGGTGCCGGTGTCGGTCTTTGCCCTGCTGCTGTTTCATTTCAACATCTACGGACTGGGTTTGATGTTGGTGATCTTCTTCATCAATCTCATTCTGACCGCCTGGGCGATCGGCCTTGCGGTCTGCGGTCTCGTGCTGCGCTATGGCATGGGTGCGGAGACGCTCGCCTGGTCGCTTGTCACTCTGCTGCTGCCGCTCTGCTGCGTCTATTATCCCACCTGGATTCTGCCGGAGTGGCTGCAACCGCTCTCTTTTCTTCTGGCGCCGACCTATGTCTTTGAGGGGCTTCGCGCTGCGATCCTCGACGGCACGTTGCGCGCCGATCTGATGTTGAAGAGCCTAGCGCTCAACATCGTCTATCTCACTGCCGGTCTTGCGAGCTTCGTCATGCTCTTGCGCAATGCGCGCAAGCGGGGCGCGCTCGTCACCGTCAGTGATTAATTCTGAGGGATAGGACCCATGCAAACGAATACCGCAGAAATCATCGCCCTGAAGGGCAACGCGCCTACCATAGTAAAACTGGATGCTGCGCCGCCTCCTGCAGTGGTCCTCGACACCGTCGTCAAGGATTATAAAAGCGCACGGGCGCTCGACGAAATCAGCCTGACCATTCCGAAAGGCGCTACGGTCGGGTTCGTCGGATGTAATGGCGCCGGCAAGACGACAACAATCTTCACCATCATGGGGCTGATCGCGCCTTCAAGCGGCGAGGTTCGCGTCTTCGGTCATGACATTGTCCGCGCGCCGTATCGTGTTCTGCATCGGATGAATTTCGCCAGCCCCTATGTGAACATGCCAGCGCGTCTAAGCGTACGACAAAATCTGGAAATCTTCGGCCATCTTTACGGGATTAGATCCGTCAAGAGCCGGATCGCGCAGCTCGCACATGAATTCGACCTGGGCGATATCCTCGATCGCAATTTCGGCACGCTGTCAGCGGGACAGAAAACACGCGTGGCGATGGCGAAGGCTTTGCTCAACGAGCCGGACCTCCTGTTACTCGACGAGCCGACTGCGTCACTCGATCCAGATCGTGCGGCCTTCATCCACCAAAGGCTCGAAACTTATCGGGAGAAGCATGGCGCGACCATCCTCCTCACCTCGCATAATATGGCCGAGGTGGAACGGCTCTGCAATCTCGTCGTCGTCATGCGCTTCGGCCGGATCGTCGAGCGCGGCTCACCGGCGGAGCTAAAGGAGCGCTATGGCGGCACGACGCTCTATGAGGCGGTCATGGAGATTTAGCAGATCCGCTGTCGTTTCATTCAGCAGGTCAATGACGCCGCTGCTGCCGTCCATTTGCAATTTGAAGCTCTTCAGTGACCAAATGCCATTTTGCTTTATCGCTTCGAGCGACGCTCGCCCGGTGCCCTTCGGGCCGGTGACGGAAAAATTGAGCGATGCGTGGCCGGAGGCGCCTTCGACGGAAATATTACCAAAGGGAAAGCCGGCCTTGATCGGTGTGCCCAAAGCATCGGCAGCCAAAGAACTTGACTCAAGTCTTGCCACGCCGAGCCGATACGCCTCGGAATGGGCGAGCCCGTAAAAGAGTCCCCCAAACAACCCGGCATACAGGATTATCGACGCAACCAATATCCCCGCGCCCCAAAAACCCCACGCGCGTTGCACCCGCCTGAAATGGTCCAGACTGTCCCACCGCCTGTTGCGCCAGGCCCAGCGGTTGCCGTTGGCGCCGAGTACAAACGGCATAATCAATGGACCGAAAATTGGAATGAACGTCAGCAAGGCTATGTAGGTGCCATTGCCGATGCCCCATATCCAATTGAGGAAGAAGGCGCCCCAGTTCCAGCGATCATATTCGCGGGGAAGAACGTTTGGATCAGGCGGTGCAGCTGGAGCTGCAGGTGGAGGCGGGGGAGGTGCTGGAATGGCCATCTTTCACCGCGTCGTTCTTCGTGACGAAATTATAGATCTTTGACCTGATCCTTTAATCCCTGTTCAGGCGTCAGCAAAACCAGTAGGACGATTCCGTTCAGCAGAATGAATCGTGCCGCGCTGTCGAGCCCATTCCAGACTTTCGATTGCCACATTGCGAACCATTCGCCGCCGATTGTGGTGATCCCAAATCCATAAAGCAGAAGGCCCATCGTCAGGCCGAGAACCGCGAGCGGCTTTGCTTGGGCGAAGCGCAGCGGCGCGCGGCAATAGGCGATGAATCGGGCGCTCGCCGCGATAAGGATCACGGCCGTCGCGATCTCCCAGCCGATGATCGCCCAATAGGCGAGCATGGCCAGCTTCGGATCGGTGATCGCGCGTGTTTTGAGTGTGCTGTCGGGAAAAATGCTGTCCATCGCCAGCACATGTTGGATGAAGGCCCGATTGGTCCCGTAGTCCACGACATTGTTGAAAGCGACGAGCGCGAAAAAGGCTGCGACCATGGCGACGAGTGCGGTCTTGCACAGGCTGATGAGCACGGCGCGTCCCTTTACTTGAAGAGTTTCAGCGCATCCGCGGCCAATACGCCGCCAGTGATCTCGATCGTCTCGAACGGCGTTTTCTGCGCGATCTCGGTGGCGGAAATCTGGATTTGGCCAACATGACTTCCGATCTCGGCAACCGACGCCGCATAGACGAGGCGCGTGATGCCGCACCAGACGATCGCGCCCATGCACATGGCGCAAGGTTCGCCCGACGTATAAAGCGTGGTGCCCTTGAGCGCTTCGGGCCCGTGCGCGCCGAGAAAATTCCGGATCGCCACCATCTCGCCATGCGCTGTCGGGTCTTGCCTGCGTTTGCCTTCGTTGAACCCACGCGCGAGAACTTTGCCCTCGTGGGTGATAACCGCGCCGAAGGGGTAGTCGCCTTCCGCGGCCAGCGTGAGCGCTTCGCGCATCAGTCTTTCGTCATCGGGTTGGACCGGCGCCGCGCGTGCCTCCGCCATGGCGGGCGTTGTGGCCGATGCCGCCGGGACGAGCGCGGCGACGAATCCGGTGACGGCCTCGCGGCGGCTGATTTTCGGTTCGGCTTTCTCGAAGATGGCGTCGATCGTCATGCGCGTCTCCCTTAAGGGCATCATGGCATGAGATTGCGCCGCGATCACGCGTCCGTCGTGAGCCGCCCAGCATTTTTGGTAAACGCAGGCCGACAGGCAACATGATCAGCGCTTTGTTGGCTCTGGCAAGACGAGCCGCACGACATCGCTATGGGCGCGGAAGTCCGCCAGGCGCGCATCGCGTGCTTCTGGAGAAAGCACCTGATCGGAAAGCCTGATTCGATAAAGGCCGCCAGGCTTCGGCCCGTCGAGAAGTTCGGCATGTTGCGCCGTCAGGAAATCCGTCACTTGCTGTACGGAAGCCGTACCGATGAAGGCGACGAGCGCGAAAGTCCCCGTCTCCTTCGTGGTATCCGCGGATGCCGTCTTATAGATCGTCGCATTCTCATGCTGGTGGATCAGCAAGCCAGTCAGGAGTCCCGCCTGAAGGCAGATGATGGCGACCGCCGCAATGCCTGCGAAGGCGAGATTGCGCGGCGACAGAGATCCAAGCGCGTTCGCGATGGTCCGGAGTATTTTCTCGCCAAGTCCAGCGCTCCGCGAATGCGCGCCCTCATGACGATCGATCTTGGCCATGATGCGGTCGAGCCCTGAGGCAGGCGCCGCTTTCAAACGCTCGTTCAGCGCGATCGCCTCATCCGCTTCGTCTCGGATGAGCGCGAGCTGCCGCCGTAACTCCGCGTCGGTTTCGAGCGCATGCTCGACGTCGGCGCGTTCCTGCGGCGACAAACGGCCCGTCGCATACCAGGGCAGAGTGAGGCCGGCATCCTGCGGCGTATCATGTTTGTCGTCGCTCATGGCCAACCTCGGTCAATTCCGGCTTGCAGCAGAACTTCGGAGAGACGTTTGCGCGCATAAAACATGCGCGTCTTCACCGTATTCTCCGGAATTCCCAAAATGACGCTCGCCTCTTCGACACTGCGCTCATGATAATAGACAAGATCAATCACCTCGCGATGCGCCGGAGACAAGGCGGCGAGACAGGTGCGCAAAGCTTCTGCCTTGCTGATCTTCTGCAAGATGACTTCCGGCGTATCGGATTCATCTGCGATCATATCCGCTGTCTCATCCTGTAAAATTTCGTTCCGGCGTCGGCGAAAGCTCGATAAGGCCTTGAAACGCGCAATCGACAAAAGCCAGGTCGACACAGACGCACGGCCTTCGAAGCGTCCGGCTTGCTGCCAAACATCGACGAACACGTCGCTCAACAGATCTTCCGCCTGAGCCTCGTCGCGGACAAGCCGCTGCAGGAAGCGGAAGACCCGCGTGCCATGCCGGACATAGAGCAGCTGCATGGCGCGGCGGTCGCCCGATGCAATGCGTCGGACGAGAGCCTCGTCCGATGCCGCGTCGGTCTCTGCCGTCTTCCCCTCCATGCGCTGCATGCTCCCCGCCGGTGCCCTTGCCAGCATAGCCCGATGCGGCACGGTTTCGCCAATGCCGGCTGGCGGCGCGCAAGGAAGGGCGAAGCCAGATTGAGCCGGCCTCGCCCATGCCGTTTGAGATCTCATGCCGTTAGTCGCAGTCCGACACGATCACGAGCTCGCCATAGGCATTGATGTATTTGTGGTAGCAGCCGTAGCCGTAGCCCCAATAACCGTAGCCCCAGCCGTGGCCCCAGTGATGAAAATGGACCGGCATGAAGAAGGGCTTGGCCGAAGCACTGACAGGCGCCAGAACCGTTGCGGTCAAGGCGGTGCCGGCGACCAGGACGGCGGCGGCCAGCTTGCGAAGCGAAATGCGAGACATGGTTCAACTCCTTGAGATGGGCCGCAGGATCGCGCCCCTGACATCCTTTGGTCGCGCGTCATGTCCTCCAGGTTCATGCAGCTCGCGAAAAATTTTTGGCTCGGCTGAACTCCTCGCTTGTGTGCTGCGACACAGTCTTGGGCCGGCATTCGGTCCAAAACGCGGGCGTGCGCGACAGGGCCCGCCTGTGGACGCGAGCGGAGGGAGAGCCGCATGGAACCCGCATCGAAAACGGAAGCTGAAAAACGGATCGGCGCGAAGACGTGCAAGACGCGGCAGATGACGCGACAGATATTGTGCGTCTCGCTCGGCGTCCTTCTGCTCGCCGGGGCCAACTCCTCCGATGCCTTCGCGCGCGGCTTCGGCTATTTCGGCGGCGGCTATGCGCATCCGATGGCGCGGAGCGGTTGGCTTCCGCGTTACGCGCGTGCGCCTGGCCGGCCGCCATCCGACGGATCGCGCTGGCCAGGACGCGGCCACTGGCCAATGTGGGGCCGGCATCCGGTTCGCACTTACCATCCCTATCCGATTTATGGCGGCTATAGCGGCGAGCCCGACATGCCGGCGACCACGAAAGCCATGTCCTCGCAGCGCGCCGCCCAGCTGCCGCCGCCCCGTCCGCATTTTGCTGAGACGCCGCCCCACTCCGACTCGGCCGTTCCTGTTGCCGGTGAACACCGTTTCGTGCCGAATGAGGTGTTGTTCACAGTCAAAGGGTCGTCGCAACTGACCGAGCGGATTGCGCGGCAGCACGGTCTCACTTTGGTCAGCGCGCAGCACCTAGCTCTGCTCGGCAAGACGCTCAACCGTTATCGCATTGGCCCGAACCGCTCTGTGCCGCAGGTGGTCCGCGAACTTCAATCCGAGCAGCAGATCGCCTGGGTGCAGCCCAATTATATCTTCAAGCTGGAGGGCGCCGACACTGGCAATCAAAGCCTGGCCACGGCACAATATGCGCTCGAAAGGATGCATTTCATCGAAGCGCATCGCGTGACGGAGGGTGCGCGAAGCCTCGTTGCCGTCATCGATTCGGGCATAGATGCCAGCCATCCCGATCTTGCGGGTTCGATCGCTGATCGCGTCGATTTGGTGAATGACAAATCCAGTACAGACACCCATGGCACGGCTGTAGCCAGCGTCATTGGCGCGCATGGCGCGCTGACCGGTGCCGCGCCGGATGCGAAAATTCTCGCGATCCGCGCCTTCAGCGAGTCGGCGTCGTCGCCGGGTGCAGAGGGCACGACGGCGCATGTCATCGAAGCTTTGAATTGGGCCTTCGAGCACAAAGCCCGTGCCGTTAATATGAGCTTTGCCGGCCCGAATGATCCGCTGCTGGCCGACGCTCTGGCTTCGGCGCATCGAAATGGGATGATCCTGATCGCCGCCGCCGGTAATGAAGGCGCCGACGCGCCGCCGGCCTATCCCGCGGCCGATCCGAATGTCATCGCCGTGACGGCGACCGATCGCGACGACAGGCTGTTCGCGAGCGCCAATCATGGCGGCTATATTTGTCTCGCCGCGTCCGGCAGTGACATCATCGTCGCCGCGCCCTCTCATAGCTATCAATTCAGCTCGGGCACGTCGCTCGCTGCCGCGCAAATCTCCGGCCTCGTCGCATTGCTGTTGAGCGAAAGGCCGAACCTCACTGCGGATGAGGTTCGCAAGATCTTGACTGATACGGCGGAAGATCTCGGTTCCCAAGGCCGCGATCCCGAATTCGGCGCCGGATTGGGTGATGCCGCAAAGGCCGTTGCCGTCGCGGAGGCCATGCACGACCGGCAATTGGCGAAATCGGAGGCGCGCTAAAAAGCGGATGAAGTCTCGGCCGGATTGAAGTCTGGCTTGACGCGATTCATTCGAATTGCAAATGCGTCTTGCCGCTCAACGTCGCGCCCCATGTCAAAAGCGGCGGAAAGCGGCTGAACACCGGCGTCAAAAGCGCGACCGCCGTCGGCCGCATGGCTAGATGGGCAAACAGCGCCGCCGCATGGATCCGCAGCGCAAACCGTCGCCGCCACTCTTGTGCATAGATGCGGCCGACGGCGTCGAGATTTCGCCCTTTGCGGACTTCGCCTTCATGCGTCGCGAGCAAGCCAGCAAGAAGGCTGCCGGCCTGCATCGCCATGGAAATACCTTCCGCGACCACTGGATGCGCCTCGCCTGCGATATTGCCGACACGAAAAAGACCGTTCGCGTAGCGCGGCCTGATGGCCGGCACGATGGGGCCCGCCGCAAGAATAGATGATGCGAGACTCGCACCCTGCAATACGGCGGTCGCACCGGCACAATACAGCTTGATATGGTCCAAAGCCGTTTCGCCTGCACCCTGTGTGCCGCTGCGCAGCGATTGAAGCATATCGCGACGGATACAAAAGGTCAGCGACAGGCTGTTGTCGCTGCTGTTGACCATCCCGCCATAACCGCCGGGAAAGGCAAGAAGCGGCATCAGATCGTGGTCGAGCATCGCATTTTGAAAACGCGCCTTGAAGGCCAGGAGATCGCGGGGCCGATGAGCCCGGCGCGCCTGGGTCGGCAGCGCGCTCTGTTCCCAGGAGCCATGCGCAAGAATGACAATGGGCGCGGCGATATCGCAGCGTATGTCCTTGCCCTCGATTGTGCAGACATGCTGCCCAGCGCGTCGAGTCAGCGCGACGGCGCGCCAAGGCATCAGCACGTCGACACCGCTGCTGCGCCCCGCCTGAACGACAAGTGCATCGAGTGTTTCGCGCGCCACGGCAAATCCCCAGCCGCGGCCGTCCGTCCCGCGCCGTGGCGCGACCTCTGTCACCATCCCTTTGCCTGCAAAGATGCCGACGCGGCGCACTTCGGGTCCGGCATGCGCGCGGATAGAGTCGTCAAGACCGAGATCGCGCAACAATGCCGCATTGGTAGCCGACATGAACTCGCCGCAGACCTTGCGGCGCGGGAACGGCGTCTTCTCGATCAGCGCCACGGACCAGCCGCGGCGGGCAAGCGTCAAAGCCGATATGGCGCCCGCAGGTCCCGCGCCGATAACGATCGCATCATAAAGCATCTTCGGCCACGCGGCTGGCACAGAAGAAATGTGTGAAGAGGCCGATCCGCCGCTCTTCCAACGCCCAGGCATTGCGGCACGTCCAGGCTTGTGTCAGCTCGTCCCTCGTGAAACCGGCCTCGACGCTGACGCGGGCGTCGTGCCGTGTGACGCTGTTGCAGCCGAGCGCGCCGACCATTCGCGTCGCGGTCAATCCCCATGCTCCGCGGCGCGGCTCGGTCGCGATGAAGAGCTTCGTCTTGTGGCGGATCTCAGTCAGAAGCTGCCGAAGCCGGTCGCCCTCGAAATGATGCAGGAAGAGATTCGTGATGATGACATCATATGTTTCGGGCACGAGCGCCGTCATGATATCAAAGACATCAGCCTCGACGGCCTTGAAATGCCAGCCAAGTGTCGCGAAGCGCGACCGGGTGGTCTCGGCGACGATGTTCTGGCGGTCGAGCAATGTCACGGACATCTTCGGCCAGACGCGGGCGAGGCGTTGGGCAATGCGCAACGTAAATGTGCCGTCACCGCCGCCGAGATCGAGAATCGACCGCGGTGGCTTGTCGCCCGCCAGCGCTCTGAGACGATGCGCAATAACCGCATCATTGCGCATGATCCAATTGAGCCGGGCGAGATCGCGCCGCGACTGGATGGCGGATCGATCGTCTGCGGGCAAAACATCCAAAAGCTCCGGCGTGAGCCTGCGCGTCCTCGGACTCGGCATGGTCAGCCTCCGGTGTGAAAGAGCATCGTTTCCGCCACGATCCCTGGCCCGAAAGCCATCGCGCAGCCGCGCGCCCGACGTGCCTCCAACATGTCGTGCAACACGAACATGATCGTCGCCGACGACATATTGCCGAAGCGGCGCAGCACGTCGCGTGAGGTGTCGAGCGCGGACGGCTTGAGTTCCAAGCCGCGTTCTGCCGCGTCGAGGACAGACCGACCTCCGGGATGGATGGCCCAGAGATCGATGGCGGAAACAGCTGTGCCAGCGAGGATCGCATCGCGTTCGGACTGCAACAACCTCTGAACGGCCGAAGGCACGAGCCCCGACAGGACCATGTCGAATCCGGATTCGCGAATGTGCCAAGTGATCAGGTCGGCGGTCTCGGGCGCCAAGACCGTATGGAAGCGGTCAAGTGCGATCCCGGTCGGCTCGGAACTGACTAGGCTCGCTGCGCAGCCATCGGCGAAAATCATGAAGGACAGGATTTGCTCGATGTCGCTCGTCTCTTTGAGATGCAAGCTGCAGAGTTCGAGATTGAGGACGAGCACTCGTGCATTGGGTTCGGAGCGTACGACATGACGCGCGACTTTGAGTGCGTTCATCGCCGCATAGCAGCCCATGAAGCCGATGATCGTGCGTTCGACGGTGCGCGGCAGCTGGCATCGTTCGATGATTTCGAGATCGAGTCCTGGCGCAGAAAAGCCGGTGCAGCAGGTGATAATTAAATGGGTGATTTTGTTGCGATCTTCCGAATCGAGCAAAAGCCGTTCGACCGCTTCGATGGCGAGTTTCGGTGCGAAGCGCTCGAATTCGCGCATGCGAGTCGCTGTATCGGGAAATTGGCCGAGCCGATAAAATCCGTCGCGATCGCCCTGAACGGGATTTGTGCCGGGCGCCAGATAGGAATAGCGGTTCTCGATACCGGACCTTTGCGCCATACGGTGAAAGAGAGTCGTCATGCGCGGGTTGTCCGTTAGCAGCGCTTCGGCGAAGGTGAGAAAAGCAGTGTGGACATCGTAAGGAGGCACCGCCGTCGCGATCCGGTTGATGTAGGCGGTGGTCATAAGGCCCTCTCATCTGCCGCTCGCGCTCCTTGAGAGCTCTGTCGGCCCAGTCCGCTTTCTGGGCGCACATGATCTCGGTTCGAGTTCAAAAAAGAAAGGCCCATGACATGCGTTGGCATGGGCCCAAGTCGTTCGGGAGGACGGTGCACGGCAATCGGGTTTGTAGAACCGCGCTACGCTAAAGCCGGGCGATCAATAGCACGCCCAAATCCAGCGCCAGCCCCACCGCGTCCAGACGCGGGTGTAGCAGTTGTCGGCGTAATCGTAGCTGTCGTCGTAATACGGGTAGAAACCGTCCCCGAAGAAGAAGCTGTTTACGAAGACGCGGTGGCGGAAGCGATTGTGGAAGCCATGACGGAAGCCATTATGAAATGCGAAGTTTCGGCCTCCGAAAGTGGTCATGCCGGGATGCGCGAATCCGCCATGTGCAAAGCTGCCGCGTGCAAAACCCCCGTGCCCAAACCCGCCGCCGAAACGACCGCCATGAAAGCCGCCGAAGCTGCCGCCATGGAAACCGCCAAAACTGCCGCCATGGAAACCACCGCCGCCGAAACCGCCGTGTCCTCCGCCGCCACCGAAACCGCCGCCGCCGCGCGCCAACGCGCCGGAGGGCATGCCGAGACCCATAGCGATGGCGACGAGCCCGGTGATCGCGAGTTTGTGAAACATGGTACGCTCTCCATTGGATGCAACAACCGCCGCGGTCATGCCAAGTGCCTCATGCCATGCACGTGCCTCATGATCGATGAAGGCGGGCAAATGCGTCCGCGGCGATATCGATCGGTGCTTGGATTGGATAGCGAAATGACGGCTTATTCAAATGAAGAATGATTCAATTTCTGACAACGAAGTCAGTATAATATCGGCTTATTCCTGTTAGACTGCGAAGCCTCAGACATAGGTGTCGTTACAGATGTTCGGAAGCCGCCTCCGTATTCTTGTCGTTGAGGACGATCGCGAGACCGCCGATCAGCTTGCCGATTTCCTGGAGGCGAACGGCTATCAGGTCGATGTCGCTTGCAACGGTGAAGAAGGTCTGACGAAGGGGCAGGCGGCCGATTACGCCGTCATGACCATCGACCGCATGCTGCCCGGCATCGATGGCATTGCCATCATCAGGCGGCTGCGCGAAGCCGGTGTCGTTACCCCTGCGCTCATCATCAGCGCGCTCGGCGAAATCGATGATCGCGTGCGCGGCCTGCGTGCTGGCGGCGACGACTATCTCGTCAAACCTTTCGCTTTGGCTGAGCTGCTGGCGCGGGTCGAGGCGCTAGCGCGGCGCAGCAATGTCGTGGCGAAGGAGACGGTATTGCGCGTCGGCGATTTGCGGCTCGATCTCGTCATGCGGAAAGCGATGCGGCGCGATCGCGAGATCGAGCTATTGCCGCGCGAATTCCAAGTGCTCGAATTTCTCGTCCGCAACGAAGGCCATGTCGTTCCGCGCGCCATGCTGTTGCAAAATGTGTGGGACCTGCATTTCGATCCGAACACGAATATCATCGACGTTTATGTGAGCCGCGTGCGGCGAAAGGTCGATAGCCAGGAAGACTATCCGCTCATTCACACCGTCCGCGGTGTTGGATTCTGCCTCCGTGCTACTGGCTAAGACTCTTCGTTCGACCACATTCAGATTAGCATTGATGTTCATCGCGATATTCGGCGCGATCGTCATTGCCCTTTTCGCCTTCGTCTATCATACGACCGAAGCTTATGTGCATAGTGCCTTGGATCGCGCCATCGAGAGCGACCAAGCTGCCCTACTTAAATCCTTCGATGTTGCCGGCCGCGACGGGCTCGTCACCGCGATCAAACAAGTCGCGTCTGAACAGAACATGGGAGGCAACTACTATCTCTTCGCGGATCGGGATTTTGTGTGGCTCGCCGGAAATCTGGCAGCTTGGCCATCCGGAGCACAGAGGCAAGGTCTGATAAGTCTCAAATTTCAGGATGCGAAGGGCGCCAGTCATTCCATGCGCGCGAGCCTGACGACGCTCGCCGACGGTTCGCATCTTCTGGTCGGGCGCGGCACGGAGTACGATGCCGCCTTCATGCGAAAGGTCAGGCTGGCGAATGGCGCGATCCTTTTGTTGATCGGTGTTCTTGCCGCTGTCGCCAGCATCACATCTGCGCGACGCACGGTCGGCCGCATCGATTCGATCAACGCGACGAGTCAAAAGATTATGGAGGCCGATCTTGCGCGGCGCATTCCATTGCGGGGCACGCGCGACGAATGGGACAAGCTTGCGCAAAATCTCAATTCAATGCTCGACCGCATCGAAACTTTGATGGAGGAGATGAAAGAAGTCACCGATAATGTCGCGCATGATCTGCGTACGCCCCTGACGCGCATCTATGGGCGGCTCGAACGAGCTCGTAACCGGCCGCGTCAGGCGGACGAAGATCAGGCGCTGATCGGCGATACGATGAGCGATCTCGACGATGTGCTGCGCATCTTCTCGTCGCTGATGCGCATTTCGCAGATCGAAACCAGCAATCGCACGGCGGCGTTCCGTCCCGTGAACCTTGTCGAAATCGCGACCGAAGTTGTCGAGCTTTTCGATGCGGCCGCCGAGGACCGCCGCATCCATCTCAGCGTGGTTGCCGAGTCGAAAGTCTCGGTGACAGGCGATCGCGACCTTCTCTTCGATGCGCTCGCGAATTTGGTCGACAATGCGATCAAGTATGGACGGGAAGACGGGAAAGTGACTGTTGCAATCTCACAGGATGACAGCGCGGCGACCGTCACGGTCGCCGATGACGGCCCGGGAATTCCATCGGAAGAATTCCCCAATCTCTTTAGACGCTTCTATCGCTTGGAACGTAGCCGCTGCACGCCGGGCAATGGGCTGGGGCTCAGCCTCGTCGCCGCAATTGCGCGGTTGCATGGCGCGCGCATCGATTTGTCCGACAACAATCCTGGCGCCGTCTTCCGTCTCTGCTTTAAGCGTGGCTGACGAGAACCGGCAACACCTAAGTCTTGGCGGTCGCGAAATCGGTTGCGATGGAACGTTCCTCCCAGGCTGTCAGATCGTCCAGCATTTGGGCAAGTTTGGCTTTGGTCGCCGCGATGGCCATTTGGCCAAGCACCAGCCGCTGCGGCGGCTTTTCCGATTCGAGCGCCGTAAGGACGAGATCGACAGCGCGGGCGGGATCGCCCGGTTGTTTGCCATCAAGCTCGATAATTAACCGCCGGCGTGCGCCTGACGTCTCGGCGTAAGCAGGATGTTCCTGCGACTGCTGAACAGCACGCGCCCAGGGCGTTCGCGAAGGGCCTGGCTCCACGGCCATGACGCCGATACCATGCGGCTCGACTTCTTTCGCGAGCGCTTCGGAGAGCCCCTCGACGGCGAATTTCGATGCGGCGTAATAGCCGCTGCCGGGATTGCCGACGAGACCGCCAATCGATGTGACATTGACGATCCAGCCTCTTTTGCGTTCCCGCATCCCGGGGAGAGCCGCGCGGATCGTGGCAGCAAGGCCGAAGACATTCACATCGAAGAGCGCGCGAATGTCCGGTTCCTTGCCTTCTTCGACGGCCGCGAGATAACCATATCCGGCATTGTTGATGAGAATATCGATGCTGCCGAATTTTTCTTCCGCGATTTTGATGGCATTCTCGATTGTTGCTTGATCGGTGAGATCGAGCGCGAGCGACAGCAGCTTCTCGCCGAAGCGTGCCCCTAGGTCATCCAAGGCTGATGGGTTTCTCGCGGTCGCGACAACGCGCCAGCCTTCGTTCAATGCCTTCTCAACGAAAAGCCGGCCGAAACCGCTCGAGCTGCCGGTGACGAACCAAACCCAATCTTTTGGAAGAGCCATAATCTATTCCCCTTAGTATGAGCGGGCGTTTGAATGAATCTGCTGCGATATGGGCTGCAGTGCGCCAGATGCTTCACAGATTCGCGTCGTGACCCCCGAACGTCATGAATTTGAACGACACATCCCTCATAATTTTCGCTCCTCGTTTCCACCATAGATGCCGTGGTCAATCGATACGGCGAATTGTAATTGGGGGCTCAAACTATGGCAGCGATTGCAGAGATCACCGCTTTCGTCGAGGAGTTCCAGGCCATTCGGCAGGATATTCATGCGCATCCGGAGATCGGATTCGAAGAGCATCGAACCTCGGGGATCGTCGCGGATAATTTGGCCAAATGGGGCGTGGAAGTTCATCGCGGCCTCGGCAAGACCGGTGTTGTCGGTATCATTCGAGGCAAGAAGTCGGGTGCAGCCGTCGGACTTCGCGCCGACATGGACGCTCTGCCGATGCATGAATTGGGCGATCGCCCCTACCGCTCGACGCGAGCCGGGGCATTTCATGGTTGCGGCCATGATGGCCATACGGCCATGTTGCTGGGAGCCGTACGTTATCTGGCGGACACGCGGGATTTCCCCGGCACGATCGTGGCCATTTTCCAACCGGCGGAGGAGGGACTGGGGGGCGCCAAAGCCATGATCTCTGACGGATTGTTCGATCGCTTTCCGTGCGAGGAAATTTATGCGCTTCACAATTGGCCGGGCAGTCCCCTCGGCGTGGTGACCGCGACGCCGGGCCCGGCCATGGCCGCGACGGATTTCTTCGATATCAAGCTCGTCGGCCGGGGCGCGCATGCCGCCCTGCCTCAGACGGGCGTTGATCCGATTGTCGCGGCCGCGAGTCTGGTGCAGGCGCTTCAAACAATCGTCAGCCGCAATATCGACCCGCTGCGCACGGCTGTGGTGTCGGTCACACAGATCCACGCGGGGACGGCTTATAATGTTATTCCAGATTCCGTTCACATTGCCGGAACGGTTCGCACGTTCGACGAAGCCATGCGTGAGTCTATTCGCGGCCGCATCAGGCAGATTGCCGATGGCGTGGGTGCAGCCTTCGGCGTCAAAGTGGATATCACGATCAAGGACATTTACCGAGTATTGCGTAACGGCAAGGCGCAAGTCGATGCGGCGATCGATATCGCGCGCGAAATTGTCTCCGCCGATAAGGCGCATGTCGTTCAAGAACCGATGGCAGGCGGCGAAGATTTCGCCGATATGCTGGCATGCGTTCCCGGTGCTTATATCTGGCTTGGGCAGGGTGATGCTCATATGCTGCATAATCCCAGCTATGATTTTGATGACGCCATCCTACCTATCGGCGCTTCTCTTCTCGCCCGGATCGGCGAACGGCGTACGGTTCATCTTACGGCGACGAAGGGGTCATGACGCCCAGTCCAAGCGCAGAGGCGTAGAGCTAGGCGCATAACGCGCTTCAAGCTCTGCGGCGAATTCCGTCTCGGGAAGCAGCCTGTTTCCAGCGTAGCATATTGCCTCGACATCGCCCGATGCGCTGCGGAGCCGGTGGACGTCCTCGCCGTAATAGGCCAATCCATTGGCGCGGTTGATGCGGCCATAGTCTCGCTCGACAAGCGTGAATTCGGTGGCGTCGAGAAAGGGCGAGAGCATCGACGGGGAAGCGATAAGGATCTTATCGCCCGCAGGAACGAAATCGACGACGCCCCATAGGCTCCACCAGCGCCCCTTCCAGTCGACCACCGCGTCCGAGGGAGCACCGTGGGTTTCAAAACTGCGCAAGATATGGACGATGCTGTCGATCCAAACAAAAGCCGGCCCGTCGATCGCATTGGTGATAAGTGAGATCGTCGCGCCGGTGGCAGGCAGAACAACAGTGCGCGACATGCATCCTTGAAATGCGCCGATATGGCCGAACCATCGCCATTTTTCGGCGCCTCCGCTCATAAGACCCAGGCCGTAATGGCGCTCGACGGCGGTGCTTGGATCCGTCCATCGCCGATGAAACATTTCGCGCCGGCTCGCCGCTGACAGCAGGCTTGTTTCGGCAGCTGGATCGAGTTGGCCAAAGAAACGCGCAAGATCGCGCGCTGTGCTGACAAAGCCGGTGGCCGCCGCGAGTGCATGTGTCGGCTGATCGCTTGGAATGGTGATGCGCCGGCCAAGCGGCTGAAGGCTGGTATGCCCGGACGCGAGTGGGATATCGCCTGCCGTTATGTCGGGATCTGTCTCGCAGAGACCGGCGGCCTCGATGATCTCCTGCCGGATATATTGGTTGTACGAGGTGCCGGTTACTGCCTCAATGAGAAGTCCCAGCAAGCCATAACCCAGATTCGAATATTTGAAGCGAAGTCCCGTTTCGATCACCGGCCTCTCGGCCAGCGCGTCTCGCAATTCGGCGGAGGTCAAAAACGATCTGAGGTCGTGCCACTGGCCGCTATCGGCGCCATCCCGGCTGAGACCGGCACCATGGCTCAGAAGTTCCGCGATCGTGATTGACGAAAGCGCAGGACTAAACCCGGCGATGTAGCGGCCGATCGGATCATCGAGACGCAGCCTTCCGGCTTCACGCAGCTTCATGACGCCCGCGGCGGTGAAGCTTTTCGAGTGCGAGGCGACGCGAAAGCGATGCGCGTCGTTCAATGCTAATCCGCGCGCGGCATCGGAATAGCCGCGCGTTTCGTCGAGTAACAGCGCGCCTTTGTAGGCTATCGCCAGAGCGTATCCTGGCTGCCGTGAGATACGCATTTGATATTCGATCCAATGCGATACGTAATCCAGCGCAGCGGCAAGCCATTTCTCCGCCATTCGATGACCTTCGTTTGCAAAGGATCTCATTCAAAGATGGAGACGCGATGCGGGTAATGCGTCTCCGTCTTTTTCTGACGCTGCGGTTCAGGCGTGCGCAGCCATGGAAGGATCGATCGTCTCCTGGGCCCGCAGATCCTTGCTGATCCGTCGCCATTGGATGATGCCGACGTCATTTTCGAGCCAGATCGGCTGCAGCGTTTCGCGCGCGAGCGAAATGGTCTCATATTGCGCCTTGATCATCGGCCGGTCCTGCCCGGCAAAAGCGAGGCGTCGAAGTTCCCCGAGACGCTGCTGCACAGCGGCGTCATCAGCGGCATCACGCTGGACCGGATTCATGCGGCGCGCAAAGAAATGATAATGCGTCGTCGCCTCCGTCTCCGGCGTCAGAAAATGCGCCGCATAGGCGCCAGTCCCGGAGCTGCGCGGCGCATCGAGCTTCGTCACGCCGACATCGAGGAAAATCGAGCCCGGCGCATCCCAATGCACCGTGTTCCAGTGATCGACCGGAGCTTCGTCGCGCATGAAAATAAGATTGAAATATTCGGCCGGACGGACGTGCGGCGAAAACCGATCGACAGTGATGCCGCGCTCTCTCCGTTTGACGGAATAGGTCGCGGCGACCGTGGTCTCATTGCCGAGCACCCCGTCATGCAGATAGGCAGCATGGCTCAGGTCAAGGAGATTGTCGGCAAGAAGATCGAAGGGCACATCCATCAGGAGATAGTCGGGCTTGCTGAGACTGCCTTCTGGCGCGTCTTCGAAAATCTGAAGATCCGGCATAAGCGATACGTCGGCAGGCGCACGTCCCATCCACAGCCATACGCAATTGAAGCGTTCGATCGCCGGATAAGCGCGAACGCGGCAATTCTTCGGAATCGTTTGCGTGCTGCTGTGCGGGTTCTCGACGCAGTTGCCCGACGTATCGAAGACGAGGCCGTGATAGCCGCATTGTATGCGGTTGTCGCCGAGCAGCTTGCCAGCGCTCAGCGGCGCAAAGCGATGCGGGCAGCGGTCCTCGAGCGCGATGACGCCTTGCTCGGTCCGAAGAAGAAGAAGTGGCTGATTCAACACCGTACGTTTCATCGGTTGGCCGACGCTGAGATCGCGCGAATAAGTGACGAGATACCAGCCGTTCTCGACCCAATCATTCATCCGCATCCTTGATTCTCCGTTTGCTGACATACCGGAAATGGCGTTGGAGAAAGCACGAACAATGCAGCGTGACTCTCTTCGATTATGATCCTCTTCAGACATGAAGCGCGTGCCTAATCACGCATTTTACGATGCCGATTATGAAGAGAGCTTGACGTGCGACTGCATCAATTCAATGAAACGAGCGTTGTGGGCGAGTTACGCAACGTCACTTGAACGAACGTGCAGCGCGTCAAATTCTCCGCATGCAAGATGCGAAATGCCAAGCTTAGCCGCATAAAATCTACGAACGAAAAAATGCGCAAACGACTCGCTGTCATTGATTCAACATCAAACGATGAGAGAGTCCTATTCACGGCATGCGAAATTGCAATGAAGATCTTTTTGTTTGTCGAGGCGTGTTGCGTTCTTCGCTTTGCATTCGAACGATCTCGAAAAAAACTGCCGTTCAAGGCGGCGTCTGAATGACGATTGCTAGATCTCGGTCGCGGTGATGTGCGGTGAATTCATGCTGATCGATGCTGTAATGGATCGGTGATTTACGTGCGGCGGCGCGTATTTTGCTGGCCACGGCGGGATCTGGGTTACGGAAGAGGGACTTTCCATGACGGTTTGCGATCCGCTACAAACGCCACGCGTTAACACGCCCGAGATCTCCCTCCCTCCTCGTCCGCGTCCCGTGACGCCCGCGCATATTATTAAAGAGAGCGCGGAGGCAATCGACATTGCTCACGAGCTCGCCGAAGAGTTTAAAAAAGACGCGGTTCTGCGCGACCGCGAGGGTTTCCTCCCCGTCAATGAACTCGATCGCTTCTCGCAAAGTGGCCTTTGGGGAATTACTGTGCCGAAAGCCTATGGCGGCGCGCGGCTTTCTTATGTGACGGTGGCGGAGGTGATTAAGATCATCTCGGCTGTCGATCCGTCGATCGGCCAGATCCCGCATAACCATCTTGCCATCGTCGAAAATATCGCTCTCGACGGAAACGAGGAGCAGAAGCGCTTCTTCTTTGGCGAGGTGCTCAAAGGTCTTCGCCTTGGCAACGCCATGGCGGAAGCGGGCAGCCGGACTGTTCTCGAAATTCAGACGAAGATCGTCGCGGATGGCGACGATTTCGTCGTCAACGGAAAAAAATTCTACTCGACCGGTGCATTGCTGTCTCACTATGTGGCGATCGTCGCCAAGAACGAGCAAGGGCTCCCGTGCTTCGCCTTCGTCGATCGCGCCGAGCCCGGCCTTACGATCATCAATGATTGGGCGTGCTTTGGCCAGAAGACTACGGCCTCCGGCACGGTCTTGATCGAAAATATCAAAGTGCCTGCCTCGCGGGTCATGCGGGCGCGGTGGTCCGGCCTGCCGCCGACGCCAGGCGGCCCAATCAATCAGATCATCACGGGCGCAATCGACCTCGGTATCGCCAAAGGTGCGATCGCGGAACTCATCGACTTCGTCCGGACGAAGACGCGGCCGTGGATCGACAGCGGTGCCAATGCGGCCTCTGAGGAGCCCTTCACGATTGCGGCTGTGGGCGATCTCGAGATCCGTCTTCATGCGGCCGAGGCCATCATGGAGCGGGCTGGTCGCGCGATTGACCACGCGCTTGCCGAGCCGTCCGAAACCGCGGTCGCCGAAGCGTCTATTGCGACAGCAGAAGCAAAGGTGCTGTCGACCGAAATCGCGCTGCTCGCGGCGAATAAGCTGTTCGAGCTTGCGGGCACACGCGCGACGCTCAACAGCTATGCGCTCGACCGACATTGGCGGAATGCGCGGACGCACACGCTGCACGACCCGGTGCGCTGGAAATATTTCCACGTCGGCAACTACTATCTGAACGGCATCAATCCGCCGAGCAGCGCCTATCTGTGACGAGCGTTGCTCGTCTGCAACGATAAATTGGGTAGTTGAGCTGACGCCGACATCATCGGCGAAGAAGGAGGTGTGGACGTGATCGCGACCGACGACAGGTGCGTCCTTAAGGGAGGCCATGTCGATATCTGGATGATGTCGATCCCTGACGAAGATGACGGTTGGCCCGCGTCCTATCTCCACATATTGAGCGAGGCGGAAATCAACCGCCTCAATCGCTTCATCGCGGCAGGTGCGCGCCGCCAATATCTCGCGGGACGTGTTCTCGTTCGCACGACGTTGTCGCGTTACGCCGATGTCGCGGCGCATGAGTGGCGCTTTGACGCCAACGCATATGGGCGTCCATACATCACATGGCCGCGTCAATATCAGTCGCTGCAATTCAATCTGTCGCATACAGATGGATTGGCGGCATGCGCAGTCGCGGAAGACTGCGAAATCGGGGTCGATGTCGAAAATGTTGCGCGCGATCTCGATTTTGAGGCCCTGGCACCGTCCGTCTTCGCTGCAAGTGAGGTCGCGCAAATTACGCGATCCGCGGCGGCCGATCGAAGCCGCCTATTTTATTCCTATTGGACTCTCAAAGAGGCCTATATCAAAGCGCGCGGCATGGGCCTCTCGCTGGCACTCGATGGATTTTGGTTCGATCTCGGCGGCGCCACCCCGCGTGCGAATTTTTCGTCCAAATGTCCGGACGACTCGCGTCGTTGGCATTTTCGCGAATACGCAGCGACACCTCGGCACAAGCTCGCTGTCGCGGTGGCTCTGACGCGATCGGAATTACAGATCCGTTGGCTTTGGGCCGAAATGCCTGAAGCGGCGAGTACCGTTCATCTGTTTGACAAGGATCGACCTACCGGGACATCCCTCATGGGGCGACTGCGATGAAGCTTTATGCGCTCAGCGATCTCCATCTCGGATATGAAATCAACAGACGGGCTCTCCTAAAAGTTGAAACTCATAAAAACGACTGGCTCATTTTGGCCGGAGATATTGGCGAGACGTGCGAACAATTGCGGTTTGCCTTCGAAGTTCTTGCTGCGCGTTTCAAACGATTGGTCTGGGTTCCAGGCAACCATGAATTGTGGACGGTGCCGTCCAAAGATGAGGCCGAGCGGGGACATTATAAATATAAAAAACTGGTCGACCTGTGCCGCGCTTACGATGTGATAACGCCGGAAGATCCCTATCCAGTTGTCAGCGTGGATGGCCGAGAGGTCAGGGTCGCGCCGCTCTTTCTGCTTTATGACTATAGCTTTCGTCCCGATAGCGTACCGCTGACGCGGGCCGTCGCATGGGCAGAAGACGCGGGTGTGGTCTGCACGGACGAGTTCATGCTCCATGCCGATCCCTACCCCGATAGGGTCGCCTGGTGCCATGCGCGATGCGCCGAGACGGAAAGACGTCTCGAAGCGAGCAATGACGGGCTGCCGACCGTTCTCGTCAATCATTTTCCGCTGCGCCGCGACCTGGCGCATCTCCCGTCTATGCCGCAGTTCTCGCTTTGGTGCGGAACACGCAAGACGGAGGATTGGCACATTCGCTTCAACGCGACTGCGGTCGTGTCCGGACACCTTCATCGGCGCTCGACCGCCTATCGCGACGACGTTCGATTTGAAGAAGTGTCTCTCGGTTATCCGAAGCAATGGAACGGATATGTCGAGATCAACGAGTGCGTCCGGGAAATTCTTCCGGGTCCGGTCGAAAAGCATTCGAGCAATCTCATCTATCTGAAATCGCGCCGAGAGTCGGATGTTAGGCCAGCCGATCATCGCCTGCGCCGTATGTGACTCCGTCGGGAAAAACAGGTTCGAACAGCAATGTCGCGGTTGAAGACAGTCTTTATGTTCTCCGGTCTCGGATCACATCATTTCCAGATGGGTCAGGGATTCTTCGAGGGGAACGCGCTCTTTCGCGGGCATATGCTGCGGCTCGATGAGATCGTTCGAGATCTGACGAACTGCGCGGTCTTGGATCAGGTCTATGATCCGAAAAAGAAGAAAAGCGAACCTTTGCGCGAGATGTTCATCAGCTCGGCAGCCCTCTTTATGGTCGAATATTCGCTGGCACAGGCTCTTATTGAAGAAGGCATC
This sequence comes from uncultured Methylovirgula sp., assembly GCA_964644615.1. Classification (GTDB taxonomy): domain Bacteria; phylum Pseudomonadota; class Alphaproteobacteria; order Rhizobiales; family Beijerinckiaceae; genus Methylovirgula. Next base: position 65,193 of record CAZXXA010000015.1, read on the forward strand.
TGCCCGGATCTTCTCTTGAGTACGAGTCTTGGCTTCTTCGCGTCGGCCTGCGTCGCAAAAATATGGACGCCCGAGACCGCGATCGCCGCCATCCGTGAAATATCAAATATTTTCAATATGATCTGTCTAAAGGGTTCGATGATCTCGGTCCTCACTGGCCCACAAATCCACCGGGACAGTGTCGTTCTTTGCGACGCGAGTGAGGTTGCGGGGATCTATTTTTCTCAGCATTGCGTGATTGCCATGCCGGACTATGAAAGCGCACGGGTCGCTGCGACTTTGGAGGGCTACGGAGTTGCCTCCCAGAGCCTCCCCGTCGAGTTCGCCTTCCATTCGCGGTGGATCGATCGCGCGAAACAGCCGACGCTCAATTATCTCGATCAGATCGCGTGTGGGCCTGCTGAAATACCGATCGTCTGCTGCGCCGCGGGCGAAACGCTCGATCGCGTCGAAGGTGAGAATTTTTGGCAGACGCTACGCGCGCCCGTTGTCTTCGCAAAGACCGTCGCGCATCTCGAAAAATCCGGTGATTACGAATATCTCGACCTTAGCCCGGCGAGCAGTTTGGCGACCTTCTTCAAATATGCCCGCCCTTTGGACTCAAAATCCAAGGCTACGCCTTTGATGTCCGTTACGGCGGACGAAACACGAAATTTGCGGTCGCTTCTCGAATGTCGCCGTGCCGCATGACGATTCCAAACAAACCGGCCGCGACGCGCGCAATGGAAGGCGAGACGGAAGCAGGAATAAAGCCAGTCGATAAAAACCGATGGTCATCGGTGCTCTGCACGGTTGCAATATTCGAACGAACCTAGGAGACGCGAGATGGATGCTTTTCTATTTCCTGGCCAGGGATCGCAACGCCGCGGCATGGGACAAGAGCTTTTCAGCGTCGTGCCGGAGTTTCGCGACAACGAAAGCGAAATAAACGCGATCCTCGGCTACTCCTTGCGCGACCTCTGCGTCGATGACAAAGAGAACAAGTTGCGGGAAACGCAATACACGCAGCCCGCGCTCTACGTTGTTAATTTCCTCCACTACTGCAAATCAATCCAAGACGGAAAGCAGCCGGACTATGTCGCAGGTCATAGTCTCGGTGAATTCAATGCCCTCGCGGCAGCCGGTGCGTTCGACTTCCTGACAGGGCTTCGCATCGTCAAGCTCAGAGGCGAATTGATGGCTCGCGCCCGCAACGGCGCGATGGCAGCCGTCATTGGACCGCCAGCAAGTTTTGTCGAAAGCCTGCTGCAACGTCACGGTCTTCAGGCGATCGACGTCGCCAACTACAATTCGCCGAAACAGACCGTCATTTCCGGCCCTCAAGACCAGATCAAACAAGCCGAAACGATTTTCAAATTGCCTGAGGTTCAACTGTTCATTCAGTTGCCGGTCAGCGCCGCTTTTCATTCCCGCTATATGCGCGAAGCAGCGAAGGAGTTTGGCGAAGCCCTCACTCGATTTGAAATTAGCGAACTGAAACTGCCGGTCGCGGCAAACGTCACGGGCAGTGTCTATCCGTCCGACAGCAGCGGCGACACCATCCGGTCGATGCTCGTGAAGCAAATCGAGAGCCCGGTGCGTTGGGAGGCCACGATCCAGGATCTCAGATCCCGCGGCGTGACGAACTTCGTCGAAGTCGGCCCGGGCAATGTGCTGACGAAGCTCGTCGATCAGATACCGCCAAAAACACAATTGAATTAAGCGCAAGACGCGCGCGTGCTCCAAACCGTCTGGACTCGATTGACTGGAGGGTTGGGGCGCGCGCTGACGGCGAATTTGTTGAGCATTGAGAGAAGTTGGCGACGAAGGGGCCGCGTGATGTCCGAGTCGAGCAAGACTGCCTTGGCGGCGCTTCAAAGCATCGTCGCGATGATCGTGCAGAAGCGGTTTGCAGGAGAGCGGCCAGTTGCCGTCGTGGTATTGGTGGGCAATGGCAATGCCGTCGTGCGATGCGCGGCTATCACTCAGGCGATGCCGGATCATCTGGGCGAGCTTCTTGCCGAAACGACGCGCGGTTCGTTTCATGAAGCCGCACCGTTGAGGCCGGACCATATAGTCGAAGACCTGAAGAATGCTGGCGTCGGCGATCCTGAGAATGCTCTCTATATTCTGGTTCTGGCTTCGACGGCCGAGCCAAGTCCTGATACCGAGAAACCGCGTAGGACTCTGCTTAATTACGGAGGGCAATGGCGGCCGCTCCTGAAGCGGCATGGCTTGATTGTCATTGACGCGTCTGCGGAGCAGGCGAGCGAAGCCGTTTCGCAACGCCATAAGTTTCTTCTCGAGATGGCGATGGAGGGATTCTTTGTTGAACCGGATCTCTTCCAGAAGAAAACGGCCGACGCGACGCTCAATCTATTCAAATCGCGGGATTATCGGATTCGCCAAGCACGCATGACGGACATGCCGGCGTTGATGCGCCTTGAAGACGAGTGCTGGGCGAAGGGCATTCAGGCTGAACAATCGATCATCGAGAACCGGTTGGTGCAGTTTCCGGACGGCCAACTGATTCTCGAAGGCGATGGTGGCGGTGTCGTCGGCGTCGTTTATTCGCAGCGTGTCGCGGCTATCGATTTCACCGGACAGACCGCGTCGGCCGTGCAGGCCCTTCATCGGGCAGATGGTCCCATCGTTCAATTGCTGGCTCTCAATGTGCTGCCTGCCATGCAGCAGCTCAATCTCGGCGACGAACTTCTCGAGGTGATGCTGCAATATTGCGCTTTGATGCCCGGCATTGATCAGGTCGTCGGAATCACGCGATGCAAGGACTATCCGAAGCACAAGGATTTACCCGTCGCCGAATATATCGCGTACCGCAACGAACATGGTCGGTTGGTGGACCCCGTGCTTCGTTTCCATGAGCTGCACGGCGCGACGGTCAAGGGCCTTGTCGCGGGCTATCGCCCCAAGGACGCCGATAACAACGGTTACGGCGTTCTGGTTCACTATGACATTCATCATCGGACGCGGAACGAAATTCACGTCGACAGCACCCGAGCGGCGCCGATCGCCGACTCGCATATCGAGCCGGATGTTGCTGAGGCGGTGGCTGCCATCCTGCGGTCAACGCCCGACGATATTCCGTCGGAACGCCCCCTGTTCGAGCTCGGGCTCGATTCCGCCGATCTTCTCGATCTCAGAGAACGTCTGAAGTGGCGTTTCGGTATCGACTTCGAGCCGGTCTTCTTTTTCGAACACAACACCTGTGCGCGGATTGCCTCGCAGATACGCGCGCGTCTGGTGCCCGATAACGACGGCGCCCTTCCTTCAACCGGTCAGGCGCACGTCGATGTGCGTGAGCAAGCGCCCTTCATCGCATATCCGCGAGAGACCGACCGCCCACGAAGCAACGTTTCACGGGCGACGGATGTCGCGGTCATCGGCGTTGCCTGCCAATTGCCGGGGGATATTGCGACGCCGGATGCATTCTGGAGTCTTCTCGCTTCCGGGCGAGATGCGATCGGCCGCCTGCCGGCAGATCGATGGAGCTGGCCGTCGAATATCGATCCAGAAACTGATCATCGCGGCATCGATTTCGGCGGGTTTCTCAGCGATGTTGCCAATTTCGACGCGGCCTTCTTTCGGATTTCGCCGAACGAAGCGGCGATGATGGATCCGCAGCAGCGGCTGCTCTTGCAGCTCTCCTGGGCATGTCTGGAAGATGCCGCCTACGCCCCCAAATCTTTGGCCGGAACCGAAACCGGTGTCTTCGTCGGGGCCAGCGGATCCGATTATCAATTGCGGCTGTGCGAGAGTGGCATCATCGATGTCGACGGCCATTTCGGTCTCGCGACATCGATGGCAATTCTGGCGAACCGGATTTCCTATTTCTACGATTGGCACGGCCCAAGCCTGCAAATCGACACCGCCTGTTCAAGCTCATTGGTTGCCTTGCATGACGCCGTCAAAGCGATGAATGCCGGCAGCTGCCGCCAAGCGCTTGTGGCTGGCATCAACATCATCTGCCACCCGGCAAACAGCATCGCTTTCTACAAAGCGGGCATGCTGTCCCGTGACGGGAAATGCAAAACCTTCGATGATGACGCCGACGGTTATGTCCGCAGCGAAGGCGCCGTCGCGCTGTTACTGAAGCCGCTCGCCGACGCGGTCGAAGCCGGCGATAAGATTTATTGCGTCATCAAAGGCGTCGCGACAAATCATGGCGGGCAAGCTGCGGGGTTGACAGTCCCTAGCCATACAAAGCAAGCCGACCTCATCCTCAAAGCCTGCCGCGATGCTGATATCGCTGCGCAAGACCTCAATTATATGGAGGTCCATGGCACCGGAACTTCGCTGGGCGATCCGATCGAGATCCAGGGACTGAAGGGGGCTTTCGCGCGCGCGCCGAATGCGAATGGAACGCCGCGAGCATCCTGCGGAATTGGCTCGGTCAAGACGAATATCGGCCATCTCGAAGCCGCGGCCGGCATTGCGGGTTTTCTGAAGGTGGCGCTATGCCTTCAGCACAAAAAGCTTCCCGCTTCGTTGAACTATAAAAAGCTCAATCGGCATATCTCGCTTGCCGACAGCCCGTTCTTCATCATCGACCAAATGGTCGATTGGCCCGAACCTTCAGACCATCGGCCGCGGCGGGCTGGGATCAGCAGCTTTGGATCAGGCGGCTCGAACGCGCATGTGATCGTCGAGGAGCATGAAACGAACTCGGCGGCAGCGATCACACACGGGGAGGGAGCTCGGCCGCGTCCAGTCCTCATCGTACTGTCGGCAAAGAGCGAAGAGCGTCTGCGGGAACGGGCGCGCCAGCTTCTCCAGGTGCTTCAGACAGGCAATTTCGGCGAAAATGACCTCACGTCGATCGGCTATACACTTCAGATCGGCCGCGAAGCAATGGACGACCGGCTCGGTCTTCTCGTCGGATCGATGGACGATTTGCAGAGCAAACTGCGGTCTTATCTTGCTGGTGAGACGCAGATTGAAGGTTGCCATCGGGGCTTCGTAAAACGCGACAAGGATGCGATCACCTCGCTGTTCGAAGATACCGAGCTTCAGGAAGCCGTCGAACGTTGGATTGCAAAAGGCAAATACGGCAAGCTTCTCGATTTATGGGTCAAAGGTCTGCCGATCGATTGGCGGCAGCTTTATGGCGACGTACGGCCGCGCTGTGTCGGCCTACCCACCTATCCTTTCGCCAAAGAACGTCACTGGCTCTTAGACCAAATACAAGAGCGAAGTCAGGTGCAGAAGGCTTCCGAAAACCTGCGCAGGCGCAAGCCGGAATCCCGCTCAGCGCAGACGGAGGATACTGCTGAGCATATTGTCACGAGCTGTCTTGCCGACGTGCTGGGCCTCAACTCAGTCGATATTGCAGCGGATGCGGATCTTCGCGATCTCGGCTTCGATTCGATCGTCGCACTGAAATTGCAGCGCAATCTCGAAGCCGCCTGCGGCATTGCCATTCCAGCACGCGATCTGCTCACGCTTTCGACTGCGCAAGCGCTCGCATCCTATCTCGCTCCAAAACTTGAAAGTCGCAAACCCACTAGTCCCGAAAGGGACAGGTCATGTGCGGACATTCCAGAAGCTGCACGTCCCGCCGCATTCGATGTTTCTTTCTCCGATCTTTCGGTTGGGCAGCGTGGGTTATGGTCGCTGCAGCAGCTGAGCCCGGGGATGAGCGCCTATAATGTGCCGCTGTGCCTGCAGGTTAAGGGTGTGATGGATGCGGATGCGTTTGATGCGGCGTTCCGGCATGTGATCGCGCAGCATCCGCTGCTGTCGGCGGCGGTGGTAATGGCGGAAGGCGGGCCGCGCTGGGAGGCGAGGCCGGCCGGCGATGTCTTCAAAAGCGCGGATATCTCAGGGATCGCGGACGACGCGGTGATCGCCGATCTGACGCGGCGGGCGAAGGTGCCGTTTGTGTTGAGTGATGGCGGGCTGGTGCGGGCTGAGCTGCTGCGCCGCTCAATGGATGAGAGTTTTATCCTCTTTGTCATCCATCACATCGTCTTCGATGCCGGCTCGCTGGTGCCGTTCCTGAGCGAAGTGCTGGAGGCCTATCGGGTGCTACGCGAAGGCAGGTGCCTGCCAGCTGCTTCTTCATCTGGCGTGGATGCTTATGCCGACTATGTGGCCTGGGAACGGCGGTTCCTGGCGAGTGCCGAAGCGGCGGATCATCTCAGCTTTTGGAAGCGGCATTTGGACGGCGCGCCGCAGGTCCTCGACCTGCCGCTCGATGCGCCGCGCCCGCCTGTCGCAAGGTTCGATGGGGCGACGCGGACGGCCGCCGTGTCGGGTGAGCTGGCGCAGCGGATGAGCGCCTATTGCCGGGAGGCTGGGATCACACCCGCAACCCTCTTCCTCGGCCTCTTCAATGGGCTGCTCGCCCGCTATGCCGGTGTCGAGGATCTCGTCGTCGGCCTGTCGGCCTCGGTGCGGCCGCTCGCCGCCTTCGAGCGCCTGATCGGCTATTGCATCAATATGATCCCGGTACGCTCGCAGCTCGATGCGAGCACGTCCTGGGCGGCGTTTCTGCAGGATCTGCAGATTCATGTGGCGGACTGTCTCGATCATGCCGCCTATCCTTTTGCGGCGCTGGTGCGCGAACTCAACGTGCCGCGCTTGCCCGACCGGGCGCCGGTCTTCCAGGTCGCCTTTACCTATCAGAACCATATCGGCTCGGGGGCGCTGAAGGCGCTGTCGGATGCCTATCATGATGTTCTGCCTTTCAGCCTGATGAGTGAGCTGCATCAGGAGGGCGAATATGAGCTCGAGCTCGAAGTCTATGAGCGCGCGCATGGCTTCGATCTCAATCTCAAATACGACCGCACCCTCTATCAGGCGGCGAGCATCGACCGGATGGCCGGGCATCTGCTGACCCTGGCCGAACGGGTGATGGCCGATCCGTCGGCTTCTCTGAAGGATCATGCGCTGATCTCGGAGGCGGAACGCGAGACGCTGCTGCGGACGTGGAACGCGACGGCCGTGCCGCTGCCGGAGGCCTGTGTTCACCAGCTTTTTGCACGGCAGGCGCAGCGCACGCCGGACGCCATTGCGGTCAGCTTCGGTGAGCAATCACTCAGCTATGGCGAAGTCGATGCGCAGAGCGACCGGCTGGCCGCCACTCTGCGCCGGCGCAGCGTCGGCCCGGATGTTTTGGTCGGCGTCTATCTCGACCGTTCGCTGCATCTGCCGGTTACTCTCTTGGGCATCCTCAAGGCGGGGGGTGCCTATGTGCCGCTCGATCCGGATCATCCGGCAGAGCGGATCGCCTATGTGATCGGCGACAGCCAGCTCCGCTGCATCATCACCCAGACCGCCTATGCCGGCGCCTTGCAGGCCTTCGGCCGCGCCGCGCTCATCTGCATCGATGGCGACTGGGAGAGCGGAGAGCCGCAAGCTGCGAGCGAAGAGGCGAACGCGATTGGCGAAGAGAAGAAGGACCAAGAGCAGAAGGACGCCGGCCCCGATCATCTTGCCTATGTGACCTATACCTCGGGTTCGACCGGCCGCCCGAAGGGCGTGATGATCCCGCATCGGGCGCTCACCAATGTGTTGCTGGCGCTGACCCAGAACTTCGGGCTCAGTGAAGGCGAACGGCTGCTCGCCGTCACCACCTATGGCTTCGATATCGCCGGCTTTGAGCTCCTGGGGCCGCTCCTCGTCGGCGCCGAATGCTGCATCTGCGACAGCGAGACGGTGCGCAATGCCGGCAAGCTCAAAGACGAGATCGGCCGCCGCAAACCGCAGCTCATTCAGGCGACGCCCGCCATCTGGACCATGCTGTTCAATGCCGGCTGGACGAATGCCGAAGGCGTGCGGATCGTCTGCGGCGGCGAGGCGCTGCCCGCGGCTTTACGCGCGAAGCTGACCGATTGTGCCGCTGCGGCCTGGAACGTCTATGGCCCGACCGAGACGACGATCTGGTCGAGCCTGCAGCGGCTCAGCAAGGACGGACCTTCCGGCATCGGCCGGCCGCTCGCCAATACGCGGATCTATATCCTCGATGAAGCGCTGGCCCCGACGCCAATCGGGGTGGCGGGCGAGATCCACATTGCCGGCGAGGGCCTTGCACGCGGCTATCTCAACCAGAAGGAGATGACGGCGGAGCGCTTCATCGTCCATCCGTTCGAAGAAGGGCAACGGCTCTACCGCACCGGCGACATGGGCTGCTGGCGGCCCGACGGCACGATCGACTATCTCGGCCGCCGCGACGGCCAGATCAAATTGCGCGGCTATCGCATCGAGCTCGGCGAGATCGAGGCGCAGCTTGCGACCCATCCCGGCATCGCCAGCTGCGCCGTCGTCCTACAAGAGATCAACGGTCATCCGCAGCTCGTCGCGCATTATGTGCCGAAAGCGGGTCAACCGGCGTCGAAGACGGGAGCAGCCCCAAAGACAGGTGCTGTTGCGGCTGTCGCAGAAAGCGACCTTCGAGCGCATCTGAAGGCGACACTGCCGTCTTACATGATCCCGGCGGCCTTCCAGCCGCTCGCCGATCTGCCGCTCACCCCCAACGGCAAGATCGACCGCAAGCGCCTCGCCCAACAGAGCACGCGCCAATCCCAAACATCCGCGCAGCCTGCGTCGCACGATGCGGCGCCGAGCGCGGGCGCGGCACAAGACACGGCGCGACACGCATCAGATCGTGCGCAGTCCGGCGCACGCAGGCGATCCCGTTCGGCCGCGAACGTCGATGCAGGTTCCGCCGACGCCACGCGCCGTGCCGCGCTCGAACGCCAGATCGCCGACATCTGGACGACGGCGCTCGGCAAAACGGACATCGCCCAAACCGACGGCTTCTTCGAGATCGGCGGCGATTCCATCATCGCCGTCTCCGTCGCCGATACGATCCGCAGCCGTCTTGCCTGCGACTTCGACGTCACCGCGCTCTTCGCCAATCCGACCATCCAATCCGCCGCCCAATACATCCATCAGCAACAAAGCATCGAAGAAAAGCCGGCCGTGCCGCGGCACGCCGCGGCGCAAAGTAAAAATAACGTCGGAAGAAGAAGCCGCGAGGAAGCGCAGCCTCTGGACATAGCGATCATCGGCCTCTCCGGTCGTTTTCCGCAGGCCAAGGACATTGATGAATTCTGGGCAAATCTTTGCGCCGGCAAGGATTGCATCAGCGAAGTTCCGAAAGATCGCTGGAACCACGATCTCTATTTCGACGCCAATCGCGATCGGCCCGGCAAGACTTATTGCAAATGGGGCGGCTTCATCGACGGGATCGACGAATTCGATCCGCTGTTCTTCAAGATTTCGCCGCGGCAGGCCGGGATCATGGATCCGCAGGCCCGCCTTTTCTTGATGACGGTCTGGAACCTGCTGGAGAGTGCCGGTCATACGCAAGCGCTGCGTCAGCAGCTCTATGACAATCAGATTGGCGTCTATGTCGGCGCGATGCACCACGAAAGATCAATCGCGGTGGCCGACTATGACATGCACGGCACCGCCGGAATCACCGCACCGAGCGCCATTCCGAATTTGGTCTCAAGCTTCTTCGACTTGGAAGGGCCAAGCCTCGCCATCGATACGATGTGCTCATCATCCGGCGTGGCCATCCACATGGCCTGTCAGGATCTCATGCGCGGCACTTGCCGTCTGGCGATTGCGGGTGGCGTCAATCTCACGGCTTATCCGAACAAATATATAGCGCTTGGGCAGACGCAATATATCGGAAGCTCGGCAAGCAGCCGGCCCTTCGCGAATGGCGACGGCTATCTTCCGGCTGAGACCGTCGGTGCATTTTTGCTGAAGCGTTTGGCCGATGCGATCACGGATGGCGATGCGATCCATGCCGTCATCAAGGCAACGGCCACGAATCACAATGGCCGTCTCAACGGCTATTTCGTTCCCAATCCGCGCAAGCAATCGCAACTGTTCGAAGATTGTATTGCCGCATCTGGAATCGACCCGAGCACGATCAGCTATGTCGAACCGGCCGCCACCGGATCGGGCATCGCGGATGCGATCGAGTTCAATACGTTAAAGGCCTTTTTCGAACGGAATACGGACCAACACGGCTCCCGTGCGATCGGCTCCGTCAAGACGAACATTGGCCATGCCGAGGCGGCTTCGACCGTCTCGCAACTAACGAAAATCGTCCTGCAGCTCCGCAGCAGAACTTTGGCACCGTCCATCGCGCCGGACCAATTTCATCCTGACATCGCGTTCGTTACCGGCCCATTCTCTTTCCAGACGTCGCAACAGACATGGCAGCGGCCGAGGACGGCCGCAGGTGGAGAAGAAATGGAGCCGCCACTGCGCGCCATGCTGAATTCTTTCGGCGCAGGCGGAACGAATGTCTGCATGATCGTCGAGGAATATGCCGGTAATGCACTGCCGGACATCGGCGACGACGAAGAACACGGATCGCACATCATTGTCTTCTCAGCGAAGTCGGAAGAGCGGCTACGCGCACTTCTGCAACAGAGCCTCGAATTTCTCGACAACAATCCAAATATAAGTCTGCGGCGCCTTGCTTACACGCTTCAGACGGCGCGCGAGGAGATGGAGGTACGTGTCGCCTTCGTCACCGATGATCTTGCTTCGCTTCGCCGTGGTCTCGGCGCCTATCTGCAAAATTCTGACCTGCGCCCAGGCGAGAGTGGGCGGGCTCAAGCTTTCTCTGGAAATATCGAAGATGTCTCGTCGATCCGTTCCATTCTGGTCGATGACACGATCGCACCCATCCTCATCGCGACTCTTGTCGAAAAGGGCAGGTGGGCGGAGATCGCGACGCTTTGGACGCATGGCGCGAAGATACCTTGGCATCTCTTTTACCAGGGGGGCCCGCTGCGCTTAGTCGATTTGCCGACCTATCCATTCGCAAAAGAGCGCTTCCCTGTTTCAGTCGGCGCACCGTCTCATGCGCCGCAAGCGAGAAGCGGCGGTCCGATTTTACATATCGCGGCGCCCCCGTTCAGTGCGTCCACTGAAACAATTGAAAAGCGCGTCACGCATTGGGCCTCGCTTGTGCTCGAACTGCCAGAAGACAAAATCAAGCCGAACACAGATCTCCGCAACTACGGCTTGGACTCGCTCGCCGGAACGAAATTGCGGCGCGGTCTCGAAGAGACATTCCATGTCGTCGTGAGCGGAAAAGACATTCTCATCCATTCGACGGTGCGCAATCTCGCTGCTTGCATCGAGAAGAAAATCAAAGCCGCGGCTTTTCCTGCCTATCGCAAAAGTGCCAATGGCTCCGGCAGTTCGGAAATGGACGATGATATCGTTTTGAAGGCTTTGACGGGATTTCGAGAGGGCAGTCTCACTGAAGATGAGGTCGTGCAGCTTATCGAGAAGGAACTGTTCGTATGACGAAACATGAGCTGCTCGCGGCCTATGCATCCGGCAAGTTGTCGGCGGTCGAAGTTCTGGAATCCATGAAGGCGCTGCAGGCCTCCTTCTCCGATCTTTCGGTTGGGCAGCGTGGGTTATGGTCGCTGCAGCAGCTGAGCCCGGGGATGAGCGCCTATAATGTGCCGCTGTGCCTGCAGGTTAAGGGTGTGATGGATGCGGATGCGTTTGATGCGGCGTTCCGGCATGTGATCGCGCAGCATCCGCTGCTGTCGGCGGCGGTGGTAATGGCGGAAGGCGGGCCGCGCTGGGAGGCGAGGCCGGCCGGCGATGTCTTCAAAAGCGCGGATATCTCAGGGATCGCGGACGACGCGGTGATCGCCGATCTGACGCGGCGGGCGAAGGTGCCGTTTGTGTTGAGTGATGGCGGGCTGGTGCGGGCTGAGCTGCTGCGCCGCTCAATGGATGAGAGTTTTATCCTCTTTGTCATCCATCACATCGTCTTCGATGCCGGCTCGCTGGTGCCGTTCCTGAGCGAAGTGCTGGAGGCCTATCGGGTGCTACGCGAAGGCAGGTGCCTGCCAGCTGCTTCTTCATCTGGCGTGGATGCTTATGCCGACTATGTGGCCTGGGAACGGCGGTTCCTGGCGAGTGCCGAAGCGGCGGATCATCTCAGCTTTTGGAAGCGGCATTTGGACGGCGCGCCGCAGGTCCTCGACCTGCCGCTCGATGCGCCGCGCCCGCCTGTCGCAAGGTTCGATGGGGCGACGCGGACGGCCGCCGTGTCGGGTGAGCTGGCGCAGCGGATGAGCGCCTATTGCCGGGAGGCTGGGATCACACCCGCAACCCTCTTCCTCGGCCTCTTCAATGGGCTGCTCGCCCGCTATGCCGGTGTCGAGGATCTCGTCGTCGGCCTGTCGGCCTCGGTGCGGCCGCTCGCCGCCTTCGAGCGCCTGATCGGCTATTGCATCAATATGATCCCGGTACGCTCGCAGCTCGATGCGAGCACGTCCTGGGCGGCGTTTCTGCAGGATCTGCAGATTCATGTGGCGGACTGTCTCGATCATGCCGCCTATCCTTTTGCGGCGCTGGTGCGCGAACTCAACGTGCCGCGCTTGCCCGACCGGGCGCCGGTCTTCCAGGTCGCCTTTACCTATCAGAACCATATCGGCTCGGGGGCGCTGAAGGCGCTGTCGGATGCCTATCATGATGTTCTGCCTTTCAGCCTGATGAGTGAGCTGCATCAGGAGGGCGAATATGAGCTCGAGCTCGAAGTCTATGAGCGCGCGCATGGCTTCGATCTCAATCTCAAATACGACCGCACCCTCTATCAGGCGGCGAGCATCGACCGGATGGCCGGGCATCTGCTGACCCTGGCCGAACGGGTGATGGCCGATCCGTCGGCTTCTCTGAAGGATCATGCGCTGATCTCGGAGGCGGAACGCGAGACGCTGCTGCGGACGTGGAACGCGACGGCCGTGCCGCTGCCGGAGGCCTGTGTTCACCAGCTTTTTGCACGGCAGGCGCAGCGCACGCCGGACGCCATTGCGGTCAGCTTCGGTGAGCAATCACTCAGCTATGGCGAAGTCGATGCGCAGAGCGACCGGCTGGCCGCCACTCTGCGCCGGCGCAGCGTCGGCCCGGATGTTTTGGTCGGCGTCTATCTCGACCGTTCGCTGCATCTGCCGGTTACTCTCTTGGGCATCCTCAAGGCGGGGGGTGCCTATGTGCCGCTCGATCCGGATCATCCGGCAGAGCGGATCGCCTATGTGATCGGCGACAGCCAGCTCCGCTGCATCATCACCCAGACCGCCTATGCCGGCGCCTTGCAGGCCTTCGGCCGCGCCGCGCTCATCTGCATCGATGGCGACTGGGAGAGCGGAGAGCCGCAAGCTGCGAGCGAAGAGGCGAACGCGATTGGCGAAGAGAAGAAGGACCAAGAGCAGAAGGACGCCGGCCCCGATCATCTTGCCTATGTGACCTATACCTCGGGTTCGACCGGCCGCCCGAAGGGCGTGATGATCCCGCATCGGGCGCTCACCAATGTGTTGCTGGCGCTGACCCAGAACTTCGGGCTCAGTGAAGGCGAACGGCTGCTCGCCGTCACCACCTATGGCTTCGATATCGCCGGCTTTGAGCTCCTGGGGCCGCTCCTCGTCGGCGCCGAATGCTGCATCTGCGACAGCGAGACGGTGCGCAATGCCGGCAAGCTCAAAGACGAGATCGGCCGCCGCAAACCGCAGCTCATTCAGGCGACGCCCGCCATCTGGACCATGCTGTTCAATGCCGGCTGGACGAATGCCGAAGGCGTGCGGATCGTCTGCGGCGGCGAGGCGCTGCCCGCGGCTTTACGCGCGAAGCTGACCGATTGTGCCGCTGCGGCCTGGAACGTCTATGGCCCGACCGAGACGACGATCTGGTCGAGCCTGCAGCGGCTCAGCAAGGACGGACCTTCCGGCATCGGCCGGCCGCTCGCCAATACGCGGATCTATATCCTCGATGAAGCGCTGGCCCCGACGCCAATCGGGGTGGCGGGCGAGATCCACATTGCCGGCGAGGGCCTTGCACGCGGCTATCTCAACCAGAAGGAGATGACGGCGGAGCGCTTCATCGTCCATCCGTTCGAAGAAGGGCAACGGCTCTACCGCACCGGCGACATGGGCTGCTGGCGGCCCGACGGCACGATCGACTATCTCGGCCGCCGCGACGGCCAGATCAAATTGCGCGGCTATCGCATCGAGCTCGGCGAGATCGAGGCGCAGCTTGCGACCCATCCCGGCATCGCCAGCTGCGCCGTCGTCCTACAAGAGATCAACGGTCATCCGCAGCTCGTCGCGCATTATGTGCCGAAAGCGGGTCAACCGGCGTCGAAGACGGGAGCAGCCCCAAAGACAGGTGCTGTTGCGGCTGTCGCAGAAAGCGACCTTCGAGCGCATCTGAAGGCGACACTGCCGTCTTACATGATCCCGGCGGCCTTCCAGCCGCTCGCCGATCTGCCGCTCACCCCCAACGGCAAGATCGACCGCAAGCGCCTCGCCCAACAGAGCACGCGCCAATCCCAAACATCCGCGCAGCCTGCGTCGCACGATGCGGCGCCGAGCGCGGGCGCGGCACAAGACACGGCGCGACACGCATCAGATCGTGCGCAGTCCGGCGCACGCAGGCGATCCCGTTCGGCCGCGAACGTCGATGCAGGTTCCGCCGACGCCACGCGCCGTGCCGCGCTCGAACGCCAGATCGCCGACATCTGGACGACGGCGCTCGGCAAAACGGACATCGCCCAAACCGACGGCTTCTTCGAGATCGGCGGCGATTCCATCATCGCCGTCTCCGTCGCCGATACGATCCGCAGCCGTCTTGCCTGCGACTTCGACGTCACCGCGCTCTTCGCCAATCCGACCATCCAATCCGCCGCCCAATACATCCATCAGCAACAAAGCATCGAAGAAAAGCCGGCCGTGCCGCGGCAAACGAAATGGCACGGCAGCGACACCGGAAGCGAGATTCAGTTCGACGCCGATATGCAAGGCGCGCGCATTCCCGATTATTACGATGACAGTCTCGCCATCATCGGTATCTCCAGCCATTTTCCGGGTGCCGCTGACCATTTCACGTTCTGGCAGAATCTGCTGCAAGGACATGAGAGCATCGAAAAACTGTCGGCCGAGGAATTGCAGAGGATCGGCGCGCCAGAAAAATTGGTTCGCGATCCGGATTTCGTTGCGGTTCGTTCGGTGATCGATGGCAAGGATCTCTTCGATCCGGCGTTCTTCAAGATTGCGCCAAAAGATGCGGCCTTGATGGACCCGCAAGCGCGCCTGCTGCTGCTCCATGCCTGGAAAGCCGTAGAAGACGCCGGCTACGTCGCAAGAGAGATGTCGGACACCGGCGTCTTCATGTCCGCCGCTAATAGTGCCTATGGCATGAAGATTTCGGCCGGCGACGCCGTGACCGATTATCTGAGCTATCAGTCCTGGCTGCTATCGCAGGGTGGAACGATTCCGACCTTGGTGTCCTACAAGCTAGGACTGCACGGTCCAAGCTATCTGGTTCAGTCGAATTGCTCGTCGTCGCTCGTGGCACTGCACGTCGCCTATCAGAGCATTATGCAGGGCGACATCAAGCAGGCGCTTGTGGGTGCGGCGACATTGCTGCCCTATGAACCGTTCGGCTATCTCCACCAGGAAGGAATGAATTTCTCCGCTGATGGCCATATTCGCGCTTTCGATGCCAGCGCGAATGGAATGGTCGCCGCCGAGGGCGTTGCTGTCATTCTCGTTAAGCGCGCCAGCGATGCGGTTCGAGATGGCGACAACATCTATGCTATCGTGCGCGGCGTCGCCGTGAATAACGACGGCACCGATAAGGCCGGTTTTTATGCACCAAGCGTGCAAGGCCAGATCGATGTCATCTGCCGGGCGCTCGATGAAAGCGGCATCGATCCGGAAACGATCGGCTATGTGGAAGCGCATGGCACGGGCACCGTCCTTGGCGATCCCATCGAATTTCGCGCCTTAACCGAAGCCTATCGAAAATATTCGGACAAAACGGGTTTCTGTGGTCTCGGCTCGGTGAAAAGCAATGTCGGTCATCTCGACACGGTTGCCGGTCTCGCCGGCACCATCAAGGTCGCAATGGCGCTTCGGCATGGCGAGATTCCGCAGACGATCAATTTCGATCAAATCAACCCGAAGATCGATCTCAGGACGTCGCCATTTTATATCGTCACGCAAAGCCGCGCCTTTGATCGAAGTGCGGAACTGCATCGCGCCGCAGTGAGCTCGTTCGGAATCGGCGGCACGAATGCGCATGCCATATTGGAATCCGCTCCGGCCTGCGAAGAAGCAGACGGCGCCGCAGAGGATGACAGGGCATATCTTATCCCGCTTTCGGCGCGCACCGAGGAGCAACTGAAAGACTACGCAGCTCTTATGCTCGATGCGGTTACGGCACGTTCGTTCAGCGAAGACGATCTCGCGTCAATTGGCTTCACGCTTCAGGTCGGGCGTGAGGCGATGGATCACCGGCTTGGCCTGCTGGTGAACTCAATTGCAGATTTGCAGGGCAAGCTGCGGGCCTATGTGGCCGGCGAGACGAAGACCGAGGACTGCTATCGGGGTTTTGTGAAGCGCGACCGGGAAGCGATCGCGGGCTTCTTCGAAGATGCCGAGCTGCAAGAGGCGGTGGAGCGCTGGCTGGCCCGCGGCAAATACGGCAAGCTGCTCGATCTCTGGGTGAAGGGCCTTTCGATCGATTGGCGGCAACTTTATGGGGCGACAACGCCGCGGCGCATCAGCCTGCCGACCTATCCGTTCGCGAGAGAGCGCTATTGGTTGCCGCAACAAGCGGGTTCGACACAGGCCGCGACGCTGCAGACTGGGGTATCTGCAATAGAGGACCATGGCGCACGGGTTCTGCATCCGCTGCTGCATGAGAACCGCTCGGATCTCTGGTCGCAGCGCTTTGTGACACGGCTCTCGGGCACGGAGTTCTTCCTCGCCGATCATGTCGTCGAAACACGCCGTCTGCTGCCTGGCGTTGCCTATCTGGAAATGGCACGCGCGGCGTTGGCGAAGGCGAGCGGTTCGGGCATCGGTACGTCTCAAGGGATCGCCCTGCATGACGTCGTTTGGCTGCGGCCGCTCGTGGTGGACGACGCCCGCGAGGTCGCGATCGAACTCGCCCTTGAAGAGAGTGGCGAAATCGCCTTTGCGATCACCAGCTGGGACGGCGACGCGCAGGCGCACGGCGGGGAGAAGACCGAGTCATCTGAAACATCGCAAGCCGCCATCCACAGCCAGGGCCGTGCGGTCCTGACCGAAGCCGCCCAGCCGCCGCGCCGGGAGATCGGATCATTGCTTGCGGCCTGCACGGCGGAAGCGCCGGGCTCCGAATGCTATGAGGTCTTCTCTGAGTTCGGCTTTGCCTATGGCCCGACGTTCCAAGCGCTCAAACAGGTTCATATGGGTGGCCAGCGCGTCGTAGCGCGGCTCGAACTGCCGGAGCTGCCGGCCCTGTCCGGCCGGGACACCTTCGTCCTGCATCCGAGCCTGATGGATGCGGCACTGCAGGCCTGTCTCGGCTTGAACCTGCGGAATAAGGATGCGCTCGAAAAGGCGCTGCCCTTCGCGGTCGAGGCGGTGGAGATCTACGCTCCGACTCCGGCACGCGGTTGGGCGATCGTCGATCTTGCCACCGGCGCCAGCTCCGCTCGCATCCGCAAGCTCGATATCGATATCTGCGCCGACGATGGCACCGTCTGCGTCCGCCTCTGCAGCTTCAGCACGCGCGCCACTGACGCCAACGAAGCACCTGCCGCTTCCAAAACAGATCCGCTTCGCGTCGAAACATCCGTCCTCATTCCTGAATCGGCGCGCATCGGCACGCTCCTCCTCGCGCCAGTTTGGGAGCCCGTTCCGGCTGAGACAGTGGCGGCGACTCCCGAAGCGCATTGGATCATTCTCTGCGCCTTCGGCCCGCGTGCAGCCGCGCTTCAATCCGAAATCGCCGGCATCTTGCCGAATGCGCATTGCGTCACGGTCGCGGACGATCCATTTTCGCTTTCGCTTCGCTATCAAAATGCCGCCGCGCATCTGCTTCAGCTGTTTCAAGAAATCCTGCGCGCAAAACCGGCCGGAAATGTCTTGGTGCAGCTGGTGTTGCCGTTGGAAGATATGGCCCGCCCGTTCACGGCCCTGGCGGGCCTTCTGCGGACAGCGCGGCAAGAACATCCGCAGCTGATCTGCCAGCTCACGACCGTAATGCCCGATGTTTCGGCGGCCGATATTGTTGCAAAGCTCGGTGAAAATGCCGCGTCCCCTGAAGTCGACCAGATTTCCTATCCAAAAGGCGCGCGCCATATCCGGCGTTGGACGGAACAGACGCCAGCTGCGTCCAGAAAAATGCCATGGCGCGACGGCGCCATCTATCTGATTACCGGCGGCGCAGGCGGTCTGGGATTTATTTTCGCAAAGGAAATTGCGGAGCGGGCAAGCGGGGTCACGCTCATCCTTGCGAACCGCTCCCAGCTGACCGAGACCAAAGAAAAAGAGATTGAAATTCTCAGGCGCCGCGGCGTGCAGATCGCTTATCGGTCCGTCGATGTCGCCGACCGGGCAGCAGTCAAAAATCTGATCAAGGAAATCAAGGAAACCTTCGGCGATCTGAACGGCATCATTCATGCGGCCGGATATATTCGCGACGCGCTCCTTGTGAACAAAACGCAAGAGGAGATGGCGGCGGTCCTCGCGCCGAAGGTCGCAGGACTCGTCAATTTGGACGAGGCGACACGCGATCTCCCGCTGGACTTCATGATCCTGTTTGCCTCCGTGTCGGGCGCTCTCGGCAATGCCGGCCAAACGGATTATGCCGCGGCCAACGGCTTCCTCGACAGCTATGCGAGCTATCGCAACAGGCTCGTCGCCCAAGGTGAAGCGCATGGGCGGACGCTCGCGCTGGATTGGCCTCTGTGGGAAGACGGCGGCATGAAAGTGGCGCCGGCCATTGCGCGCATGCAGCGTGATCGTGGCGTCCTGCCTCTTCCGACCCAAGATGGCATTGAGGCGCTCTACAGAGCCTATGCGCTGGACGCCGATGAAGTGCTGGTTCTGTTCGGTGAACCTGCGCTTCTGCGGCGGCATGTGCTTCGAGCCGCCAAGGATGCCGACGAAACTGAAGAAAGAAACCCGACTTCCGACCACGCCGATAACAATGTCGTTTCGGCAGCACCGGAGCTTCTGGAAGACGGCACGCTCGCGATCCTAAAGAAGGCGCTTGCCGCAGTGATCGATATGCCGTCCGAGCGGATCGACACGGATGTGGCGCTCGAACAATATGGGATGGATTCGATCGTCGCGATCCAACTGACGAACGAGCTTGAGAAATCCTTCGGATCTTTGCCGAAGACGCTTTTGTTCGAATATCAGGATCTGCGGACGCTGAGCGGCTATTTCCTGTCGTCGCACCGTGATCGGCTGGCGAATTTGCTGAAGGTCGAGGCGCGCCCCGAGACGCCGCCGCGCAAGGCGCCATCAGAGGAGCGCGCGCCCGCGAGGCGCGAAACGCACATTCCGCAAACCCGCCTGCGTGCGCGCAGTGCGCCCTTCCGCGCGCCGGCTCCAATCCATCAGGATCAGTCGTCGCTTGATGTCGCGATCATCGGTCTCGCCGGCCGCTACCCGCAAGCGCGCGATCTCGCCGAATTCTGGGACAATCTCTGCGGTGCGCGCGATTGCATCACCGAAATTCCAAAAGAGCGTTGGGACCATTCGCTCTATTTCGATCCCGACAAAAATAAGGCCGGCACAGCCTACAGCAAATGGGGCGGTTTCATTCCGGGCGTTGATGAATGCGACCCGCTCTTTTTCAACATCTCGCCGCGCGAGGTCGAATATCTTGATCCGCAAGAGCGGCTTTTCCTGCAATGCGCTTATGAAGCTTTGGAGGATGCAGGCTATACGCGCGATGCTTTAGCGCGTGACCGCGACTTGGGCGCCAATGTCGGCGTCTACGTCGGCGTCATGTATGAAGAATATCAGCTCTACGGCGCGCAGGAGCAGGCGCTCGGACGTCCGGTATCACTCTCGGGCAGTCCTGCTTCGATTGCCAACCGGGTTTCCTATTTTTGTAATTTCCGCGGGCCGAGCATCGCCGTCGACACAATGTGCTCGTCTTCGCTGACGGCCATTCATCTTGCCTGCCGCGATTTGCAAAGAGGCTGCGAACTGGCGCTTGCGGGCGGCGTCAACGTCTCGGTCCATCCCAACAAATATCTGTTCCTGTCGCAGTTCAAATTCGCGTCGAGCAAAGGCCGTTGCGAGAGTTTCGGCGAAGGCGGCGACGGCTATGTGCCGGGCGAAGGTGTCGGCGTTGTGTTGTTGAAGCCATTGGCGAAGGCGGTCACGGATG